>JBGAGF010000009.1:0-277436 GCA_044226855.1 Aggregatilineales bacterium | reverse complement strand
CTCCGTTTGATTTTACTCTCGAAACTGACAAGGCTTACTGCCTTGATCTGTTACTTGGCTGATAGTTTCTTTTGTTTTCCGCGATGTCTATCCATCGCGTCTCTTCCATCTCACTCTTCCGTTGTTAAGTTGCGTCCGCGCACATTGCTGTGCGTTAAGGTTGTGTTAAGTCTACTTCCCGTTTTCGTGTTCGTCAAGGCGTATTTGTAATTTCCTACAAAACTCGTTTGGGATACTTGGGATATTTTGCACAACCCTGTATCACCGAAACTTGACGCTCCACACTAGACAATTTAGCTTCCCAAATTGCTTAGTCACAACTGTTAAATTGCGTTTGTTAACGGGAGATTGACTATATCACGCCGTTTTTAGTCTGTCAACACTATTTTCAAACTGATTTCAAACCAGTTTTTCATAATTCGCGTTTAGGGACAAAAACAGTCCGGTTTGCATTCCCGGACTGTCCGGCTTACCTTGTTAAATTTGGTCGTTCTTGTGAACGGGCGGTAGTTTATGTCAGCCGAGAGGCCCCGTCAAGGGCGACTTGTGAAATTTACCACCAAATCCGGAAATTGGTGCGAAAAAGCCCACTTACAGCTCATTTCTTCCCTGTAATGCCCTGCTCAACGTGACCGAATCCACATATTCGATATCGCCGCCCACCGGCAGACCGCGCGCCAACCGCGTGACTTTCACCCCGCGCGGTTTCAATTCCTTCTGAATATAGAAGGCTGTCGCATCACCCTCCTGCCCCGGATTGGTCGCCACCACTACTTCAACCGCCTCGCCCTTCTCCACCCGCTTAACCAGCTCACGGATTTTCAAATCGTCTGGCCCAATCCCATTCACAGGTGAAATCGCGCCATGTAGCACATGATACACACCGTCATAAGCACCGGTACGTTCCAGTGCCATCACATCCAGCGGCTCTTCCACAACAGCGATCACATGTTGATCGCGTCGCGCGTCGCTGCAAATCGGGCAAGGATCATCAATCGTGATGTTGTAGCAAACCGAACAAAACTTAATCTGGCTCTTGAGGTTTGTCAGCGCGTCCGCCAATTTAAGCGTGACGTCATCCGGCGAGCGCAGCAGATAATATGTCAAACGCGAAGCTGACTTCGGTCCAATACCCGGCAGCCGGGAAAACGCGTCAATCAATTTGGTGACAGGTTCAGGAATCGCTTTGGTCATCGTGCAACCTTAAATGTATCTTTCAGTCGGAGGAAGGGTGTTTCAAAGAAACGATACGACAGCCACGATAGAATGAATGTGCTGATAATTATAGTCGGATAGACCGCAATTTGGTAGACAGTAGAGTCCAGCCGTGTATAGAAGAAGCTGTAAAAAATCAGCAGCAGGATCGGATGATACATGTAGATGCTGTAGGAAAGATTTCCCCCGAGTTCCAACCATGGATGATCGAGCTTCAGGAAAAAGCGTTCGTTGGTCGAAACGTTCAGAAGCAGGACACCAAACACAAAACAGGTAAACGACGTATAGACCACGTCCGGGTTATTGTCCATAAAGACGGCCATCAACGCCACCAGTACCACCGAAGCGGCACCCGCAATCGGATGGTAAATCCACTTCAAAACCGGATGCTTGTAGTAATAGGCGCAGGCAAATAACCCGCCGATGGCAATCGTGTCATAACGCAGTGAATGAATCAATATAGTGAAAAAATTGTCAGGCATAAACCACTGCGTGAAGAGCATCATGCCCCACCAGAACACAATGATTGTGATAAACACTTTGGCTAAGCTGGACGCCCGTTTGCCGATATGAGGGATGAACAGATAGAACTGTTCCTCGATAGCAATCGTCCATAAATGTTCAACCGGCGGGTAAGGATAATAGAGGATAAAGGCGATGTTCCCCTGAAACAAAACCAGCAGGATCGCCAGCGTACTGTTCGACAAGGGGTTCTTAAAATTCGGTACGATCAGCGGAACCAGTAAACCAACAATCAAGATGATCGTAAAATACAGCGGCCAAATTCTGAGGACGCGCCGCACATAAAATTTACGAACCGATACCGTACCCGCGCGTTCGCGTTCCACCAGCATCAAGTACGTAATCAGGAAACCACTGAGTACAAAGAAGAGATGAACCGCTTCTGTCCCATTAATAAAGAAGCGCCCAACAATGTCTGGTAGTGTCGGCACACCAAACCAGTCATGTGGACTATACATAATATGTTGAACAACGACTGAAACGGCGGCATAGAAACGAAGGGCATTGAGTCCCTTAAAGTGGATTTTCACTGATGAACACTTTGCTCAGGCAGCATAACCTGCAATTATGACTGATAAAAAAGGGCAGATTATCTCCGCCCTTCCTTCAGTGTACAGTCATCAGTTGTCTGCTGAACCTTGAGCCTCCACTCACAGGTCGTATTTTAAGCCCTCTCCCTTGAGTTTCGGGGGAGAGGATTGGGTGAGGGGGTAATTACCCGCCCAGCAAACCACTCAACAGCGGGTTATCACCCAAGCCGCCCGTAATCCCTTCCATACGGCGGGCAGACATTTCTTGGCTCTGCTCAATCGCTTGGTTCACAGCCAGCATGACCAGCTCTTGCAAATCGCCCAGCCATTCTTCATCGCTGGTGTCAATCATATCCTTATTAATGGTGATCGACTGTACCCGCTGGTGACCGCTGATCACAATCTTGACCGCCCCACCACCGACCGAGACTTCAACGGTTTCTTTTTCGAGCGCTTCTTGGGCAGCAACCATGTCTTCTTGCATCTTCTGAATCTGCTTCATCATGCCGCCCATACCGCCCTGCATGCCACCGGGCATTCCGCCACCAAAACCGCCGCGCTTTCCACCTTTAGCCATCGTGTACTCCTCATTCCCATCCAAAATTGTCGAAAGATAATTACTTGAGTATTCTCCCTCCCTCGCTTGCGGGGAAGGGTTGGAGTGGGGGTATTTTCAGACCTCACCCCAATTGTATGCTATCCGTCTGCTTTCGGTTCGCTCTTACGCTTCGGTCGATCAACCGGCGTGATTTTCGCGCCCAGTTGTGCCCCTTCCGAAAGCAGCGGATCATTCGGATCAAACCCCTGCGTCTCCATTGGCGCATCTTGTGCGTCGTTCGCGCTGATCATCGTCAGCCGCACATGCAGCCGTACACGGTGCACCTCATAAAAGACCCGCTCCAACACCTGTATCTTTTCCGGATACTGGAGCTTTTCATAATAAAGCGTATTATCCGTGCCCAGATACAATGTATTGCCATCAACCCGCACCACGCGGAAATACTGCATCAAGTCCGGCCCATTCTTGCTGTAGCGGTACAGTGCCTTGAGCGCGATGTTCCACTTCTCGCGGATCACTGCCGGTTCGACCACCGGAGGCGCGCCGGGTGGCATCGCTGCTGCCGGAGGTGGAGCTGCCGCCTGTTGAGCCGATTGGGCAGGCGGCACAAACGCTGGCTGCGCATATGTCGCCGCCATATCGACGGTCGCTTCCTGCTGTTTCAGACTTTCCAGCAGCGCCAATTCCAACGCCAGTTGCGGCTGCCATCCGCCGCGATAATTATTCACTGCGTCGTTAAAAGCTTTGATCGCCGCCAGCAGCCGTCCGCGTCCGATCTGCACCGCCTGTTCTTCATATAACACGCGGTCTTCGGATGACGCTTCAACCAGATCAGCGCTGGCCGTTTGCGTCAGCAGCACCGACCGCAGATGTTCAACCACCTGCTCACCAAATTGACGTGGATCGGAACCAGAATCCACCGCATGGGCAATCACGTGCAGTCCGCGCGCCGCGTCTTGGTCAATCAGTGCCGCCACCAGATCCTTGACTGCGCCCAGACTCGCCGTGCCCAGAATCCGTTCGACAATGTCGACGGTAATCAGTTCTTCAGGGTCAGACACAATCTGGTCGAGAAGGCTGATGCTGTCGCGCATACTGCCCGTTCCCTGCCGCGCCACCAATTCCAGTGCATCGCGGTTGATGTGTAAGCCTTCGTTCTCGGCGATTTCTTGCAGCCGGTCAGCCACTTCCGTCACCGAATACAACCGGAACTCGAACGGCAGGCAGCGGCTCTTGATCGTCTGCGGAACTTTATCGATCTCCGTCGTCGCCAAAATGAAAATGGCATGTTCCGGCGGTTCTTCCAGCGTCTTCAGCAGCGCATCAAACGCATTCCCTGTAAAGCGGTGAACTTCGTCGATGATATAGACTTTGTATTTGCCCTCGCCCGGTGCGAATGCGATCTTGTCTCGCAAGTCGCGCACGTCGTCCACGCCCGTATGCGTCGCGGCATCGATCTCGATCAAATCCAGATACCGTCCTTCATTTACGGCGATACATGCCGCGCATTCATTACAGGGACGCCGATCCGGATCGGGATTTTGACAGTTAATCGCTTTCGCCAGCAGGCGGGCCGAAGTCGTTTTCCCCGTACCACGTGGCCCGCTGAACAGATATGCGTGGCGAATGCGCCCTGTCTTCAGCGAGTTCCGCAGTGTACGGGTGATATGTTCTTGACCAACCATGTCATCGAAGGACATGGGACGGAATTTAAGGTAAAGTGCTTGTTTTGGCACGTTGATTTGCCTCCGATCTAGAGTCTAGCATTTCCGTTCGTGTGGGGCAACTAGCAACCCCAAATGCTAACGTCACTCATACGCGACAGAATCGCAATAATGAGAAATAACTTATCAGGGCTACCCCCATCGCCCTACAACGGTGTTATAATGGTCACCAGTTGGCATTGAGAGGAGCACTATTGTGAGCTTA
Source organism: Aggregatilineales bacterium (assembly GCA_044226855.1). Classification (GTDB taxonomy): domain Bacteria; phylum Chloroflexota; class Anaerolineae; order Aggregatilineales; family Phototrophicaceae; genus CFX2. The sequence goes on along the minus strand of JBGAGF010000009.1, from coordinate 272,681 downwards.
GGTCCTACAGAACTCATTATTATTTTGGTGATCGTCATTCTACTGTTCGGTGTTGGCCGCGTCGGTCGTATCGGCGGCGAGTTGGGCAGCGCTGTAGCCAATTTCCGTAAGGGATTGGAAGACGGCAACAAGAAAGACAAAGTGGTTGACGAAACCAAGGCCGTTGACGAAACCAAGGCCTAAAACAATTCAATCTGCAAATGACAAGGCGAGGCCCATAACCTCGCCTTTATTGATTCATCTATGGGTATAGAATACTCAATTGAACTTCATAAGTTCATCAACGGCTTATGGCACACGTATTAAGCCCCTCTCCCCCGCAAGCGATGGAGAGGGGTTGGGGTGAGGGGGTTAACTCGACAACTTCTCAATCGCCCGCTGGATATTCAACAATGGACGATGCTCGAAGCCTGCCGGAAGTTTCAGATTAAACGCCACAATCTCTTTGTTCAGCTTCTCGGCATCCTCGGTCAGCTTATCTTTCGCCGTAAACCATGCGCCGGCATTATTCGTGGTTCGATAATTTTTGTGGGCGGCCTTCAATCGTGTCTGCCATGAATCGAGCTTGGCAGTGAGCGTCTTGCTCTGCACAATCCAGTCGGGAGCAATCCCGTTCTGCTTCATGATCTTGTAGGCAAGCTGCATATCCGCTGGAACATTGGGATCAACACTGAGATCAAGCGGCTGCCCTTGGCCGGGAAGGTTGTCAAACTCACCTGCCTCCATCGCCTTACGGATGGCAATGTCCACGCCAGTTTCCCACTGCTTCATCTCATCCTCCCTGTAAAAGTTCCTCTTAGATAGTGTAAGGCGATTGTACTATTTTTCTCAATCAAAACCAATTACAGAATATTACGCCTTTTCAGTTTCAAAATCTCTTGCGTTAAGCAAATGAATATACGTTTGTGTATCAAAATATACTTGACACATTTAAGGGACAAACTGTGAACAAAATATTTCGTACGTTAGGTTGCATCATCTTCTACTTCGCCACTTATTTCTTAATACCGTTCGTCTTTTGGCTCGCTGTGACATGGATCATCTTCGAAATCATTTGCACCTTTAGTCCGCCTTTTTGGCCTGAGTATGCTAGTCAGGGTTTAGTGGCAATGTGGTCGATTGGTCTTCGATTGATACCTTCAATGTTGTGCTCATTTCCAGTCACAGGATGGTTGCTTATAAAATTGCTCAATTTCCTCAAGCACCGATTCAACATACCTGTTTGAAAATTTGTTATGCATCTCTGTTAGTCTTTACAAACCTGCCAAACCCATTACCGACTGTCCCTCAACCTTCACCAGCATCACGCTCCCTAAAATCGGTTAGCGCCAACCCTGCGAAACAGTTACAAAATGTTCTTCCAAAATGTAACCCGTACCTGTTCATCTTCCCTTAAAATAAACATCAGGATATCTTGTAGGGGTTTGCCGACGGCAAACCCTGCCTACTGCAGACCCTCGCATTAGCTCCCATCTGCCATGAAATAGAGAGGGGCTGGGGGTGAGGATTTCCCACGCATATTAACAACTGGAATCGTTGCACCCGGTACTAAAACGGTCAATGCCGCCGCCATCGCCGCCGCCAAATGTTCATCGCCACCACCACCATTTGCAAGAACGAAACGCTTGAAATTTGCTGAATTTGCAGCTTTTGCCGCATTGCTCCCTCAACCGTCATGCAAAATCGGCAAAATTAGCAAAACACCAACGCTAATGACAATACCGACACTGACGACTGGTGAGGACATTTCCGACATAAAACCCGCATTTGTCGTCGCCGACAACGACGCCATCGCCGACACAAAACCACGTTCTACTTTGTATTTGACTGGAGACAGGCGACTGATAGCTGGCGACTATTAAAACAAAAAGGAGTGCCATTGCACCCCTTCTCGAGTTCTACCCAATTTAGCGGATCGTCCCTTAATGGACTGCCGCCACCTGCTGCGTCGCTTCAATCACTGTGCTCGCCAGCGTCCGCAGGTCAGTCGGCTTCGTGCAGTAACGGAAAACACGCTGTTGGAACTTCCCGACCAGTTTGTTCGCCGGATCATTAAACGCCGTCAGCACAATTACCGGGAAAGTCGCCTGAGGATAACGAACCTTAATCTCATCCAAAACCGCCCAACCGTTCATACCCGGCATGCCAATGTCCAGCAGCATCACATCGGGCATCCGTTCATTCAGGTATTCAAGGGCCATTTGCCCGTTATAAACATAATCCGCTTGAAGTCCAGACCGTATCAAGGAAGCTTGCACCAATTCTCCATATTCAATCGTGTCGTCAACAATCAGGATATTGGGCTGCATAATAATCTCCACAAACGTTGAAATAATTAGAACTAGTTTTAGTATAACCAGCCCCATCCGGAATAGCATTGATTTTTGTGAAAAATTTACGAATTTAACAACTCTTCATTATTTCTTCGGATGTATACAGTTTAACGAGGTGGATTTCTCGGCTAAATAGGAGTCAATCCCTACCATAGAGTAATACTTCACGTTCTTTATTCGTCTGAACATTACCCATAAAAGTTCATCCAACGAGGCTTCATTTATGACAATTCCGGCATCTATTCTTGACGTATCCCCGGTTGTTTCCGGTTCAAATAGTTCTCAAGCCCTCCGTAATTCAATTGACCTCGCACGCTTTGCCGATGCGCGTGGTTTTACCCGCTATTGGTTGGCAGAACACCACAATTCCGGCGGCATAGCCAGCACCACACCCGATATTATGATCGGTCAGATCGCCCGCGAAACCCATCACATCCGCGTTGGCTCTGGTGGTGTCATGCTGCCCAACCACGCCCCGCTCAAAGTAGCCGAGTCCTTCCGTTTGTTGGAAGCCCTCTATCCCGAACGCATCGACCTCGGCATCGGACGCGCCCCCGGCACCGACATGATGACCGCCCTCGCCCTCCGGCGCTCCGAGGACAACCTGAATGCCGACAACTTCCCGCAAGAGTTGGGTGATCTGCTGAACTTCGCCAATGGCACCTTTCCCGCAAACCATCCCTTCCGTGCCATTCGTGCCTATCCCATCGATGTTCCGCTCCCGCCAATCTGGCTGCTCGGTTCCAGCGGCTTTAGTTCCCAACTTTCGGCTGAACTCGGCTTGGGTTTCGCCTTCGCCCATCACATCAACGGCAGCGCGGCTGTTCCCGCCATGAATATCTACCGCGACAATTTTCAGCCGTCCGCAGCCTTCCCCAAGCCGCATGCCATTCTCGCGGTATCCATCATCTGTGCCGATACTGATGAAGAAGCCGATGAGCTGTCCCTCTCGGTTCAACATGCCTTCTTACGTATTCAAGCCGGACGTTCCGGCCCACTCGCCAGCCCTGCCGAGGTCAAAGCTGCACCTTTAACACCCGTGGAACAAATGCAGATGAAGTCCCTCAAGGAGCGTCATTTTGTCGGCAGCCCGGCAACCATCACCGAACGCCTCATGCCGCTCATCGAGCGCACTCACGCCGACGAACTCATGGTGCTGACCATGGTTCATGATCACGACACCCGCAAGCATTCTTATGATCTTGTCGCTAATCTGTTTGAGGTTCAGCCCATGGGAGTATCGCTGGCAACTTAAAACGTCTTCTCGTAAGGGAGCGCCCGTGTGCGCTCCTAAATAACCAGAAGCGAATTAGGAAATCCTAAAGACTACCGACTACCGACTATCGACTTGCCTACATCCTGAACACGCCAAATCGTGTCTCTTCACTTGGTTGGTTCAGACATGCGCTCAATGCCAATCCTAGGACGCGCCGTGTCTCAGCCGGATCAAGGATGCCATCGTCCCACAGTCGCGCTGTCGAGTAATAGGGGTTACCCTCAGCTTCATATCGTTCAAGGATCGGTTGTTTGAAAGCAGCCTGCTCATCCGGCGTCATGTCCGGCTTACCCTGTCGCTTAAGTTGATCCCGCTTGACCGTCAGCAGCACGTTCGCGGCCTGCTCTCCGCCCATCACGCTGATGCGGGCGTTCGGCCACATCCACAGAAAGCGCGGCGCATAGGCTCGCCCACACATCCCATAATTACCGGCTCCAAAGCTCCCTCCGATGATCACGGTCAGCTTGGATACACGGGCGTTCGCAACCGCATGCACCATCTTCGCGCCATCCTTTGCGATGCCCCGTTGCTCGTATTCCTTGCCCACCATAAATCCAGTAATGTTTTGGAGGAACAGCAGCGGGATATTTCGGGCGCTGCACAACTCAATAAAGTGTGCACCCTTTAACGCGCTCTCGCTGAACAGAACCCCGTTGTTCGCGATAATCCCGACCGGATAGCCTTCAATCCGCGCAAATCCGGTCACCAGAGTTGTCCCGTAATTGGCCTTGAATTCCCGCAGCTTGCTCCCGTCCACCAACCGCGCGATCACTTCCCGCACATCATAACTTTCACGGAAGCTGGTCGGTAAAATCCCGTAAAGTTCTTGCGGATCATAGAGTGGCTCTTCCGGTGGCGTAACCTCCAAATCGACCTTCTTGCGCCGGTTGAGCGTCGCCACGATGTCCCGCACGATTTCCAGCGCATGCTCATCATCCTCCGCAAAGTGATCAGCCACACCCGATTGATGGGTATGCACAGACGCCCCGCCCAACTCTTCAGCCGTCACATCTTCTCCGGTCGCGGCTTTCACCAACGGAGGTCCACCGAGAAAAATCGTTCCTGTACCTTTAACAATCACCGTCTCATCAGACATCGCTGGAACATAAGCCCCGCCTGCCGTACAGCTACCCATCACGCAGGCGATTTGAGGGATCTTAGCCGCGCTCATCACGGCTTGGTTATAGAAAATCCGCCCAAAGTCATCCACATCCGGAAACACTTCATCCTGCATCGGCAGAAAAGCCCCTCCGCTGTCCACCAAGTAAATACACGGCAAGTTATTTTCCAAAGCCACCTGCTGCGCCCGCAGGTGCTTCTTAACCGTCATTGGATAATACGTCCCACCTTTAACCGTCGCGTCGTTGGCTACAATCAAGCATTCAACGCCGCTCACTCGCCCGATACCAGTCACGATCCCCGCGCTCGGCGCATCCCCATCGTACAAGTCCCATGCCGCTAACGGTGCTAGTTCGAGAAAAGGTGATCCCTCATCAAGCAGCTTATCAATCCGTTCCCGCACGAACAGTTTGCCCTGCTCCCGCTGACGCTGCTGATACTGTTCCCCTCCACCGTGCCGCACAAACGCCATTCGCTGGCGCAGTTCATCAATCAAAACGCGGTTATGTTGGCTGTTCTCGATGTATCGTTCATCATGGGTATTGATACTGCTCTCAAAAGCATCCATATAAGTATTGACCTCTTACCATAAGCGATCACTTTCGGAACAATTCCCGACAGCATCCCCACCAAAAGATGGAGGGATTGTGTATCATACAACTGTACACTGAGCACAACTCATCTGCGATCACCTCAGGAAAATCGGATTTATGAAAACCTTACCGCGTCAGCTTCGCTTCATCATCCTACTGCTGATAATTTGGTTCGCCCTGTCAGAAACTATTCCGGCTCTTGCTCAGTCAAACACCACTGTTCCCAATCGCCCCTTACCGTTCAACAAGACTGTCTCAGGGCAACTGCGCGGCAAAAGCGAAAAAGTCATTTACGCTTTCGATGTACCGGTTGATCAGGACGTGGTGGTGGAATACCGTGCCAATAAGCTGGTCTTCCACGGTTCATGCTTCTGGATAGGTACCGCGCAACCAGATGATAACCATTGTCAGTATGAAGGGGGCAGCGGAGGTGATCGGACATCTTACAGCTACATTTTGATCTCGACTTTGGGCAAACAAGACCAACACGCTACGATAACTTTAACGCGAGTTCTGGACGGCGCATCCACCTATCAAATCACAGCTTACACTATAACGCCTCAAGCAATCACGTTGGATCAGACTGCCAGCTTCACGCCGACTGATGCCCAACCTTTTCAAGTCTACACTCTCGACTCTGATAACACTGTTCCATTTACGATTGAGGCCGAAGACAATGGGGTTGATGATAACTTTTTGTGGGCTGCTTACCTGCCGTTCAGTTACAAGAATTTTCCGGTAATCAATAAAGAAACTGTCCTCCCGAATTACATTGATGGAGCGGTTAGCGATAACGGCGCAAGGGGAATTGAAGATTTGCGCCTCTTTTATTTGGTTGGAAACACATTCCGCGTCGTCATCAAGTCAGTCCAAAGCTATACCTTGAATACAGCCAATGCCATGCTGCCCACGCTGAGTAAAAATGAAAGTGCGGCTGTAACGATTTCCTATCGCCAACCGCTTCGGGTCATACCACTTGATGCCCAAGCGGGAGAGCTAACACAAGTCAACTTTGAACTGACATCCGGTACAGCAGCTTTAGGTGCCGTCTATGAAATGGGCAATCCTGTGGGCAAAGCGCGGAAGCTTGGCTCTACTACCCGAGATGAACAGGTATACCCGAAGTCGAACAATATTCAGATGACGGCGATCAATGCCTTATATGTTGTGGTGCAAATTCCTTATGAATTCACGCGCGACACAGTCACTATCAAAGTGAACTGGCAAAAACTCACCTAAGTTTCTGCCCTGTTCGCTTCTACAACAGCTATTGCTTAGTTAGCGGCAGTTGGACTCGGCGCAGCCGTAGGATGGGGATTGGTTAAGTAACGCATCGCGACATACAGCGCACATAACACCATCAGAATCGCTACGATGAATAGCGCCTCATAGCCTAAGGTCTGGGCAAGCGTTCCGGCAATAAGAGGTGCTATTAACGAAAACACGGCGGATATGGTATTGAATAATCCGGCATACGTTGGACGTTCATCGGGTGTCGCATAAGTAATCACCCAATTCTGGTAGCTAAAGCCGAGATTGCTCAGCGCCAACCCGGATATGAAAAAGCCGATGTATAACGGCCATGGCCCAACAACTGACGCTAACAAAGCGCTCAACGGGAGCAATATCGCACCTGTTAGCGCCAGCCGGATGTATAACAGGTTATTCCGCGCACCGAGCCACGAGTAAACCACTGAACCGCTAATGTTTCCAACCGTTTGCATCGCAAGCAGGGTGGGAACCGCGACGGTGCTTGATAACCCTAACTGCACGGTCGCAAATCCAATATAAAACGGTCCCGCCATCGAAAACAAATTGGTTAACAAGCGCGTAATAATGATCGCTCTGAATGGTTTGTCCGTACGCAGAACACGTCCAAGTCCCGGCAAGAATTCACCCAGTGAAGGGATTTTTTCGACTGCTTTACCACCGGGTAGTTCACGTATAAATAGGCCGGGCAAAATCGAAATGGCGAATAAGGCACCTGCCAAGCCAAAGAGTGTCGCATAATTATTGGGGAAACCCGGCCCCGTCTCGCTTAGGATAATACCGAGCAAAGGCGCTACCCCGAGCATAATGAGTCCGGCAGAGCCAGACATAAGCCCGAACATACGGGCACGCCACTTATTATCCAGACTGGTTCCGATCAAATCTGCCCAAGGAACACCCACTAAACCGTCACCAAAAGCAGCAATTCCATAGCCGATTAGAAATGCAATCAGGATTATCACTGGGCGATCTTTGCCAAGGAGTACTGTGACAATCGCAAAAATTAAAATTGCGAAACGCACGGGAATATTGGGGCCGACAAACCACCATTTTTTGCGCGCCGAGCGGACAATGTAGCGGGCGATCAATAACTGTGGGAGCGTAAAGCCTACATCAAATAAGCTTGACGAAAGCCCGATTATGATTTCAGAGTTGGTCAGATGACGGATGAAATCTGGAATGAGGGTCGTTGGCCCGATGATACTCATGGCAACACTGAACAAAATACCATCGGTTAAGAAAAAGAGGAAATTACGGCGGTATATTTTTTCGCGTTGAGGCTGCGTCAGTACCTCGGCGCTCAATTCACTCATTTTAAACCTATACTTTCGTGAAGATTAAACCCTATTTTGACCTTTTAAGCCCTTATCAGCTATAACCACGTTAGCCAAAATAGAACTCGTCCATCGCCATACAACAAAAAACCGACTCGCAGTCGGTTCTCATTTCAAGGTTATTGCAGGCTGTGGGCGCACTAGGATTCGAACCTAGAACCTATCAGTTATGAGCCGACAGCTCTGCCGTTGAGCTATGCGCCCTTAAGAGCGGGTAACCGGATTCGAACCGGTGACAAGACCTTGGAAGGGTCGTATGTTACCACTACACCATACCCGCATACCAAAGCATTATAGCATAAATGCTGGTTGTTAAGTCGGGGCGACGGGATTCGAACCCATGGCCTCTTGTACCCAAAACAAGCGCGCTACCAGACTGCGCCACGCCCCGAATACAGTGTATATTACCACTGACTTTTTATGATGTCCATCCGTGCTTAGAAGTTTTTATACCTAAATAGATAATTCGCTCGAAAACGAGCGAAAAACAACGCATATCACTGGCTGGAAGTTTCGATCTTTACTTCTTTTTCTTCTTGTCATTAGGGGAAGAGCCGTCGCCAAACAGGTTAAGCCATTCATCGACCTCTGCCGATGAGAGGTTGACATCAGTCGCTTCGCCAACATCTTCTACTTTGGGTGGGGGAGCTTCAAGCAGCAGCGCGAATTCTTCTGAGTGGAGCGTTTCCATGCCCCGCCTGCGTGCCCTCGCCATAACATCATTATCAGATGTGACAATCACCCAGCCCTTGATATCTTGTATTTTATAGATGCGCTCGACCATTACACGATCCGCACTGGAACGGCCAGAGGCAAATACCACCTGCACATTACGGGTAGACATACGCGAACTTCCACCGGGGAGTCCATGATCAAACACCACTAAGCAGGTCTTGCCAGTGCGGGCAGCAAAGCCATTCAGCTTTTGAACTAAGAGTGCTTCGTCATTCGGGTCATCGAGGGAAATATCCGGCAGTTTACCTATCAGGTTATGCCCATCAATCATATAGGTCATAATGTTAATGCCTCCACAGCTCGATACCCACGTACAATGAAAAAGATATTGTAACTGACCTCATTTTATTAGGACAACATTCCACCAAGTCTTCACCTTGGGAGTGGGTTCATGAATGCCTACGATTTCTCAATTAATTACTTTGCCGGATTGCTTTTGCTGCGTGGGGTTGATCCCTATAGTAATCCCCTCTACCGGTATCCATTTCCATTCACCTATTTTTGGGCACTAATGGCTTTACCCGGCGAACAAGCTATGCCGCTGATGTTCATCGTGTGGGGTGTAATAAACATTGGGCTATTGATCTACGCTTTCCGAAAGGATTTTTGGAAGTGGATTTTTTACTTTCCTGTTTTGCATGAGATCAGTTCAGGGCAAGTCGAACTCATGTTTTGGACAATGGAACGAAATATTAAACCCGGTTGGAGAGGTGCAATTCTTGGGGCACTGCTCACTATGAAACCACAAACGGGTGTAATACTGCTGCCTTGGCATCTGGTTGACTGGCTCAAACACGACCGCCCTACTCTCTTAAAGTGGCTGGTTTGTACAGGCACGCTTTGGGGGTTACCGTTACTATGGCGTCCGGACTGGATACACACATGGCTTGTCGGGCGCAGTGGGGACGCAAATTTCGTTTATTCCGCGAGTGTGTCTACAGGTATCTTCAGCGTTCTTCGATTGACCGGACAGTCATTAAACCCTCCATATGGAAGTACCCTATTTGTTATTTTGGCTATTCTGACCATTATTGCATTCACTATCTTTGTCGCGGGACAACTGCAATCATCAAAAGAGATCGGCAAAGCCTGTGCGTTATTGGTTAGTCCCTTGGGTTTGCTCTACACGCAAATGACTGTGATGGGAACTGCTCCAGCATGGCTGCTCGTACCTGTCAATCTCTTATCCGTAGCGCTGGCACTCATTAGTGGAAATTTTCTCCCCTGTATATTGGTTCCGCTGGTAGTTATTGGATGGCATATTCGGTTACGAAGAAAACGTTCCAAATTAGGATTAGGAGCCTCATAAACTCTAAATACAGGTATGGTGAGTTCCATATCTAGCAGACTATTACCTGACGTTTTCTAACCGTATCCTAACCCCTCAATTGCCGTGATAAGCCCACTGTGTTAATATCCTGTAACGGGGTAAACCATTCAACAATACTTATACCTTCGAAATGCATCTTTCCCGAACTTTTAGGGAAAGATCGTGGGGGCGAAGGTTCAAAGACGAGGCTCATCATGCGGCGACGTTCGCTTATTACTTTTATTGTGCTCAATGTGCTGATTACCGCAGCAGTTATCTTTGCTGTTACCCGCTTATTGAGTAACAATGCTCCAGCGCCAACCACCAGCCAACTGGTTATTACGGTGCCCATCTTGGTGACAGCCACAACCGATCCTAACGCTGGCCCAGCAATCAAAATTGTGACCGCCACTCCACAACCCGGTACGGTCATTTTACCAACGGGGATTCTGGCAACGTCCGATAGTGCTGCTGCACAAACTGTGGGCACAATTGATGCGAACGCAGTTGCTATAGACCCGAACGCGGCTCAATCACAAGGCGCAGCTGCAACCCTTTTGCCTGACAAATGTATTTTGCACACCTTGGTTGAAGGCGATACACCTTTTGGTGTGGCCGAGCAGTACGGCGCGGATCCATTCAAGTTGATGGAAGTCAACGGACTGAATGACGATACGGCATCCCTACTTCAAATTGGAGACACCCTGATTGTGCCTCTGGAGGGCTGTCCGTTGTCCGGTCCCGTAACAACGCCCGTGCCAACGCTTGAAGAATCCACGATCCAAGATGCTACTACTGAAGCTACACAGGAAGTCACGGCTGAGGTCACCGCTGAACCGACGCAAGGACCAACGTCCACACCGACGCTGCGCCCGACACTGACACTGCCCCCGACCGCTACCAACGCTAAGGTCGAGATTGCGGAAGTCGTTGGCGTGGGACAAATTACGTCAGAAGGCATTACTATTCGCAACAATGGGAATAACGTCAACCTTAAGGGCTGGACGATTGAAACATCAAGCGGGAACGTTTACACCTTTGCCGAGCGCATCCTGTTCTCTAACGGGTTGGTCTCCATTTACAGCCGCGTAGGGCAAGATACGGCGATCGCGCTGTTCTGGAACCGCACACAACCCGGTTTCCAAGCCGGTGATGTGGTGACACTTAAAGACAATACCGGTAAGGTGCAAGGCAGTTACCGTATCCCTGCGCCGGTGACACTGCCGTAGAAAATTCTCACAAACTACTGTGAGACTGAGGACGATCAAATTGGTCGTCCTTTTATTTATGGGATTAGGAGGTTATAGATTGGTTTCGCCGAAACATGTTGAAGCCAAAGGTATCCTCAATCCGCATACTGCTGAGAAGAAATTCACACTTACTCGCTACCTGCCCGCATCAGACCTCGCACCATTCGTCGAGTGGTACTGGATTATCCATTGGGATTTGAGGGGGCAAGCGCCGTACGTTCAAGACGTTCTGCCTTATCCATCTGTCAATTTAGCGATTGAAAAAAGTCAATCCGGCCTGTTTGGTGTGGTCACCGGCAAGTTCTCTCGTGAACTAGTGGGGAAAGGCCGCGTGGTCGCAGCGAAATTCAAACCGGGTGGGTTTTATCCTTTCGTGCAAGTGCCGCTCTCGCAGTTTACCAACAAGACAACGCCACTAGTTGAGTTATTCGGCGATGAAGCTGAGCGGCTTGAGCAAAGCATTCTGACGGTTGACGATGATGAAGAGGCACTCCGTTTATTAGAAGGATTCCTTTGCGAACGACTACCAGAACACGATCCTATGGGGAAACTTGTGAACAAGATTATTGATATGGTTATCGCAGATCGGAGTATCACACGGGTTGATGAACTGGTGAGCCAAGTCAATCTCAGCAAGCGCAGTTTGCAGCGGCTGTTTAGCCAATACGTGGGAATTAGTCCCAAATGGGTCATTCAACGCTACCGGCTGCAAGATGCGGCTGACCAATTGATCAAAGAACAGGTAACAGATTGTACGGATCTGGCTATTCGACTAGGCTATTTTGATCTGGCGCACTTCATCAAAGATTTCAAAACGATTGTAGGCGTATCCCCGGCGGAATACTCTCGGCAGGCGAGTCCTGAGCATACAGGGTAAGTGCATCGGGAATAGTCTGAGACTTTCTCTACGAAAACCTTTAATGAGTCTAGGTAATTCTATAGCGGGCGGGTCAAAGACTGCGCCCCTACCGCAAACCTTATCTATTCCCGTTCGTAACGAGCTTGATGGGCTTTCTTCAGCTTTATGTATTCGGGATCGAATTTGGCTTGTTGATATTTGGCGTAGAAGATACGAGCAGATTCAGCTTTGATCGAGTCTTCTTCGCGGGGCAGCACTTCATGATCCTCATCATATTTGAGCCCACTTTTGTGGTTGGCATAACGACGAGAACGGGTATAGCCCATCTGTAAGAACTTGCGCGCCATATCCATTCCAACAAAATCGCCCTGTGTCTTGTAATCCAAAAACATTTGATAAATTTTCTCGGAGGATTCGCGGGCAATATCTGGCGTTTTGAAGCGCCAATGCGGCAGGATTTCGGATTTATAGGGTTCAACCATGAGTACGCCCTGTTCGCCTTTGCCGACCTGATAGCGCTCGGGATGGGCGCGGAAGTCGATTTGTGAGAAGTCTTGATCGTAGTTAAAGGGTTTCATGTGATTTCTGAAATGATCAATTCGTCGGGAATTGTATGTCGGACATAGCAAGCTGTGTCCCTATAAAAACTGCGAAAATCGATCATGGTATACAAGTCGTAAGCAGCATCCAAGCAACCGAAATAATGAACTGTTCAAAGAATAATCTGTTCAAAGGGGGTATGGATGAGCCAGTCGGGCAGATAAGAATCTTGACATTGCCTATTATTATTTTTAGACTGTAACCATCACAGCGGTGAAAACTCCTGTGAGATGTCAGTCAAGTCAAAGGATAAAGAATGAACAGAGCGACTCGCTAACAGCATCTAAGACGGGCAATTTTCCTATCTTGGTGATTGGCGATTCGCACATTGCTGTTCAACCTGCGAGCATTTGACATGCTGTGTTGACATTGTGTATCGCTGACTCCAAGCCGCTAAGGGAATGCCCTTGGCGGTTTTTGATTCTCCAGTCCTGAATACACATAGACGGTTGAATAACCGGAAAGCGATACACCTTGAGAGTAACCAATTTTAGCGAGATCGAAGCGGACTTTATCCAGCGCGTACACACGATGGTGTGGTGCAACGTGGCGACCATTGATGAACACCAGCGGCCTCGTTCGCGGATTTTGCATCCCCTCTGGGAAGGCTCAACGGGGTGGATTTGTACGCACCGCGACTCTTATAAATCGAAACATCTGGCGGCTAATCCGTATATTTCACTGGCGTATATCACGAACGTGATGCAGCCGGTCTACGCGGATTGTAAAGCTGAATGGATGACCGATTTTGACGAAAAGCGGCGGGTTTGGGCGCTTTTTAAGTATGCACCGGAGCCACTGGGTTATGATCCCGCACACGATTTCATTGATCCGGAGCACGAGAACTTCGCTTTGCTGAAGCTGACACCGTGGCGGATTGATCTGGTGACTTTCCCCGCGCCTTCGTTCAAAGAAGGAACCCGCGTTTGGGTGAATGAGCAGGTCTAGGCTGATGATGGGTGGGGTTTAGTAGCCTCACCCACTGGCTCAGTCTTTAGTCAATAGTCGTCAGTCACTGGTCAACAGCATCCCTGTTTTGCCAATTTTGCAGATTTTGCATAACGCTTGAGGGAGCAATGCGGCAAAAGCAGCAAATTCAGCAATGGCAAAAGTGGATTTTGTGCCAAGGGATTTCCAATTGAGAGGCAAAAGCCAATGCGTTGTTAAAATGCGCGAGAGTCCCAAAATTCAGCCTGTTCAAAACCCCACGGGATTCTGAAGAATTTGCATGCCCCTTAGTGAAGAGTTCGACGGCGGTGGCGGACAGAAAAATGTGGCGGCGATGGCGGCGGCATTGACATTGGCAGCGTGGCAAATGTTGCCCTAAAGGACTTTTTTGGTCGTAAATATTGCAGTTGTGAATTGGTGGTTTTTGTGACATTCACAACGATTCCAGTTGTTAAGGTGCGCGGGAAATCCTCACCCCCACCCCCTCTCCATTGCATGGCAGAGGGGAGCAGAGAAAAGGGTTTGCCGAGGAAAAGGTTTACGGTCGGCAGGATTTGCCGCTGGCAAATCCCAACTGAACGTCCTGATGTTTATTTTAATGGAATAGGACAAGGAACGGGTTACATTTTGGAAGAACATTTTGTAACTATTTGGCGAGGTTGGCGCTAACCATTTTAAGGGAGATCAATTGTTAAGCAGGTTGATAAAGTGTTTAAAAACCGTTTGTGATGGTTTGTCGATTTAAACCTAGTTACGAATAAATCGCGCGAAGACACAATTTGAGACGGCGAGGGTCAATGTGGCAGAAGGTTAAGGATGAGATAGACGATAGCCGCGATGAGACCCGTAATGGGAATGGTGAAGAACCACGTCATGATGACGCGCTGGACAAAGCCCCAGCGTACCATTGAAATGCGTTCGGCTGCACCTGCCCCGATGATGGACATGTTGGTGACATGGGTGGTGCTGACATTGCCACCGATCAGAGCGGTGGTGAGGATGATCAAGGTGGACGAAAGCTCGGCGCTAAAGCCATGCAGCGGGCGCACCTGAAAGAACTGCGCTCCCATGCTTTTCATAAGGCGCATGCCACCGACCAAGTTGCCTACAGCAAGACAAACCGCGCTAGCGATGACCACCCACGTGGGCACTTCAAATTTGGTGATAAAACCGGCCACCAACAAACATAAGGTGGTAATGCCCATCGCGTTCTGGGCGTTGTTACTGCCGATTGCAAAACCCAGAAAGACAGCGGTGATAATTTGTCCACGATTAAAGGCGTGATTGACTTTGGGGGTGGAACGACGCGCTAACCAATAACAGATACGCGCCACAAGAAATCCCCCGATAATACCGAGCGGTGCGGTGAGCGTGAGGCTGAGGAGCATCTTGACCAGCCCTTCGGCATGAATGGCAGATGGGCCAAGTCCGGTTAAGACGGCGCCGATGAGACCACCGACTAAGGCATGGGTTGAGCTAGACGGAATGCCCATGTACCACGCAAAGACCATCCAGAAGACTGTGGAGCTAAGAGCCGCGCCTAACATGCGTGTGGTTATTCCGGTTGAATCGACTACGCCGTGACCGATGGCTGACGCAACCGCTACGCCGAAGAGTAGGGGGCCGATGAGCTGCGCGAAGGTGGAGAGCAGTAAGGCACGTTGAGGAGTCATAGCGCGAGAAGCGATCATGGTGGCAACGATGCTGGGTGCGCCAAAGACGCCGGTTAAGATGTCTTGAGCAGCGATTAAGAACAGCAGCGGCAAGATCGCGATCCATTGATTCACATCCGAACTCCTTAGGCAGCGGTGATTGGTTATGTCCTACGAGGGCGGAGGAAAAAGATCGTGGTATTTGCATTCCAAGCCCATCACACCTGTATAAGAGAGTGTATGTTAAGTGAATGTTAAAATCAATAAGAGCGGGTTAAGAAATGGAATATAGAATTTAACAAACAGAGTTATGAGAATCTAGCAGTGGAGAGAAAGTGGGCGGGTCAAAGACCACGCCCTAGAGCACAATTTTATGTTAAGCGGTTTTAGAAATTACTCTTTGAGTTGGCAGTTTGCATCGAATGTGAGGTAGATAGATAAGCCAGAGATTGAAAAGGTGTAGCCATCGGCGTCGTAGGTGATGATGGCTACGGCTTCGGCGGGCGCATCATGTTTGAGGGCGATTTCCCAGAGTTTGGCAAAGGGACAAGCTGGTGCCACGACAATTGGCGAGCTGAGGCCGTTGCGGGCATCGTTGACGGAACGTTCCATGCCTTTGTTGACATAGGTATAGGATGAACTGCTACTTTCAACCTGCCGCCACTGACCGGGTTTATAGACGTGAATCTCAATCGGCTGATACCAAGGCGCGGTGTTGGCACCACCTGCCCCAATCGGCAGCGCATTATCAGGGGCTTTATCCAATTCGCGGACAAAGTCATAAGTGACATAAGGCGCAGGGGAATAGGTGGCGGTTAGTTCCATCGTGCCGTCTGAACGGACATAGTAGGCGCTCAGGGAAACTAATTCACTGCCTGCTCCGGCGTAATCCAGAACGGACGGAAAGGATGCTACCGGATCAAAGTGTGAAGCATCACCGGGGATGGAACGGGTATCCGCATTGCCACCGCCGGTCTCGAAAAAGGGGATGACGACATAGATCACACAGAGAATGGCGGCGATGGTGAGCACGGACAAAAACAGCCCGAGTCGAAGGCGTGACGGTTGCTTGTGGTTCACCTTCAAGACTTGTTTGACTTCCATGAATAATCCCCTAATTTTGTAAGGCGCAACGTAATTTCAGTATATCATCGGGTAAAAGACAGAATGCATTAAACCAGTCCGGGCTCGTGGGTTGTCAAGAATTCCTTATTCGCCCTGCTTGAGTCTTCACCTTATAATACGGTGAGTAAAGTAATCTGAAGTGTGGGCAAAATTCGTTATAACAGACTAGAGTAATGTCGTTTTTCATCATCAGAAATTGGGCGGGGGTATAGGTTGTGGCAACCTCACTGGTTGGACGCAAATTAGGCATGTATCAAATCACGGAGCTGCTTGGTCAAGGCGGTATGGCGACCGTCTACAAGGGCTACCGTGACGATATTGATCGCACTGTGGCTGTCAAAGTCCTGCCGCCGCATCCGGGCTTAGACCAGCAATTCATTGATCGTTTTAAGCTGGAAGCCAGAACCATTGCCCGCATGCAACATCCGCATATCCTACCGCTGTATGATTATGGGGTTGAAGACGACATTATCTATCTGGTGATGGCCTATGTTTCGGGCGGTTCACTGGCGACACTGATGGATAAGGGCAAAATCCCTTTACCGGAAATTGAACGGATTTTGAGACAGATCGCAGGGGCGCTGGATTATGCGCACCGACAGGGTGTTGTCCACCGCGATATTAAGCCGGACAATGTGCTGCTGGATAACGACGGCAACGTGCTGCTGGCGGATTTCGGTATCGCTAAGATCGTCGCGGGTGACAGCAGTGATAATACGAATCCGGCGCTGACCCAAACGGGTGGTCTGGTGGGTACACCATCGTATATGGCTCCGGAACAAGGCAGCGGACTGGCGAACATCACGCCGAGGGCCGATTTGTATTCGCTGGGCGTGGTGGTTTACGAGATGCTGACAGGCGAGCCGCCTTATACGGCAGACACACCGATGCAGGTGGTCATCAAGCACATCACCGAGCCGGTGCCGAACCCACGCAACGTGAATAAAGATTTAACGCCCGAGATGGAGAACGTCATCCAACGGGCGCTGGCAAAACGGCCAGAAGACCGTTATGCAACGGTGACGGAATTCGCTGAGGATTTCGCCCGCGCGACCAAGGGCGAAGAACTGCTCACTCAGATTCCGGTCGGTAATAACAGGCCAGTGGTATCACCAAACCAGACGCTGGATATTCCAAACGGCCCGACACCGACCGCGTTCTTGACGCCACCGCCCGCGTCGCCTCCGCAGCCGACGATGATTATCCAACAAGGCACGAACCCACTGGTACTGCTGGGCGGGTTTGCGATCATCGCGGTGCTGATGGTGGTGGTGGTACTGGTCATCAGCAACCGTCCGACAACACCTGTTCCACAAGCAACGATTGAAGCCGGAGAAAATACGGCGGTGCCGTTGACGCCGACACAGGTGGCCGCCGTCGTGACACAAGCGCCGAGTTTCGGCAGTTTGAACTACAGTACGAAAAGCTCAACCGGCGACACGGTCACACTGCAAGTCCAGAACTTAGCTGCGCCGAGTGGCGATGAAACGTATGTGGCATGGCTCAAAAATACGGTTAATGATCGCACACTGAAACTGGGTCAACTGACGCTCAACGCGCTCGGCGACGGGGTTCTCTCTCCTTACAGTGATATTGCACAGCGCACTTTGCCGACGCAGTACAATGCCCTGATCGTGACCCGCGAGAAAAAGAACGCTATCGGCAATGTACCCGCCGGAGAAGTGGCTTACAGCGGAAGCGTCCCGACGGCGGTGATGGACGCACTGACCGCGATTTATGTGACCGCACCCGACGGTATCCCACTGGCGGCACTGGCGAATACAGTTTATGCCAGCAACTCCGGCAGCGGGTCGTCAAATAGTCCTCTAGCGGGGCTGCTGGTCAGTGCTCAGGCTGAGGCCAGCATCGGCAAGCAACACGCCGGTTTAGCCCAATCGTCGACAACGCTCAGCGCGATGCATATGCATGACGAACATACCATCAACATTTTTATGGGCACTGAAGTGGATTATGACAAGGATGGTCGTGGTGCCAATCCGGGATTCAAAAAGGGTGTTCCGCTGTATTTGGACGCCATCGACACGGTCTTGAACAGCGCGGCAGCCGCACCGGGTGGCAATGACGATTTACACGGCAACATTGAGTCAGTCCGTATTTGCGTCACGAATGTCCGCAAGTGGGTGGGACAAGTTGTTGACCTCGAAAAACAGATGCTCCAATTTGATACCGTTGAGGCCGCTACGAAAATCGCTACTCAATCGATAACACTGGCTGAAGCGCTGACCAAGGGAGTCGATGCGAATGGAAGCGGACAGATTGATCCCTATGAAGATGAATGCGGGTTATTCCAGATTGAAAGTTACGGATTACTGGTCGGCAGCATCACGTTACATCAAGGGGCATTGGCGCCTTAGGTGTGCTGTCCGGTAGAGCAAGATGATGAGTTTAACAAATTAGGGCGGAGTAAAGACCATTCCGTCCCCTAACCCTAGTCCTTCCCCCGTAGTAACAGGGGAAGGGAACCATGCGGGCAAGATATATCTTGCCCCTACAAAAACATACTCCGTGTTAAAAAGTGAAAGATCATTATCTTGCCCCTACAAAGACATTTTACGGGTTAAGAAGTTAAATATCTTTAGATGCTCCTCTACCAATTCGTGTATTTAACATCAAAGACTTATCGATGATGTCCTTAGCTGTTTCTATGAATTCAACAAAGCGAGCACTGCTTATGCAAAAACGTTTGCCCCGTATGTATGCTGTTGTGAGCAGTGTCATCCTCGCCCTTGTGGCGGCATGTACCTCTACTCCGCCGCCCGCGCCGACACCGACTGATCCTCCGGGCACCTTTATGCCGCAACCACGCGATGCGCCTACGTTACCTCCGCCACCATGGGTTCCGGCGGGTGAAGAGATCACGCTCGGAAATGCACCGCGTATCGCTTACTTAGGACGACTGGATGCACAGGGCACAGCCAGCACGGTGTTTGCTTATGCTTTTTCACCGGACGGGTCACGGTTGGTGGGATTGAATAACGAGCAGCTCATCGGCTGGAGCCTGATTACCGGCAAGCTGCTGTTCAATACCGCGCGACTGGATGCGGCACAGATCTATTACGGAGCCGATAAAACGGAATTTTATACAGTAGATGTCACCGGACAAATCCGCGTTTATGATACCGAGGGCGGGCAACTGCAAACGACGCTTCAAGGGCAAGCGGCATTTAACGGAAGCTCATCGTATAACATGGATGATGGGCTGCTGGCGTTAGGCGGTTCGGACGGCAACTTTAAGGTGTGGGATGTACAAGGACGCCAATCAGTGGTGACTATCGGTGCTCATGCGCAACCGATCACAGGATTGATTTTCTCGAAAGACGGCAGCCGGATTGCTACTACAAGCAGCGATCAAACAGTGAAGATATGGGATTGGCGGGCTAAGAAGCTCGTTACGCAAACCAAAGTTACGGCTTTCAAGCTGGCGTTCTCGCCAGATGGATCGCGGTTGGCGGCGGCGGAAGACCGGCAGATTACCCTATGGAATACGCAGAATGGGGCCTTAGCCACTACGCTGACGACCGGACCGCGCGCTCAATCTGACCTGCTGCTGTATTCACCGGACGGGCAGTATATTGTCAACGGCGGCAGCATTCAGACCCTGACCGTATGGGACACTCAGACCGGCAAGCTGGTGAATACCCTCCCCGGCGCAGGCGGCGATGAAAATGCTGCTGCGTTTTCGCCTAAAGGGGAATTACTGGTCAGTTCGGTGTTAGGTGGTGATGTGAATTTGTGGGACGTTTCGTCGATGCGAGCGACGGCGCTGAACCGCGCGACACTTCCGGTCGGTACGCGACAAATCTTGTATTCCGATTGGTCACCGGACGGCTTCATACTGCTGCTGGTGGATGCCACAGGGCCAATCCAGATATGGGGTGTGGAAGCACCGCCTACACCAACGCCGAGCGTAACAAATACACCGGGAAGCTAATGACCTAACAAACAAAAAGATGCCGTGAATGGCATCTTTTGTTTTCTGTGGAGCTGTTCTAAGCGAGGCTTTTAGGCCGTGCGCGATTGTTTGGTCTCAATTGCATCTTTGACCGTCTGGATCAGCACTTCGGGTAAGAAGGGCTTGGTCAAATAGCGATAGACGCGGGATTGCAGTTTGCCAATCAATTTATTGGCCGGGTCATCGAAAGCGGTCAACATAATCACCGGAAAACTGGTGTCCCCGTGACGCTGCTTGATGAATTCCAGCACTGACCAACCGCTCATATCCGGCATTCCAATGTCGAGAATCATTACGTCTGGCGTATACATTTCCAAATAGTCGAGCGCCGAACGCCCATTTTCCGCATGAAGAATGTCCTGAATGCCAGCACGACGCAACGAAATTTGCATCAACTGAGCAGCATCCAGCGTATCCTCAACGATCATCACTAAAGGGGATTCGAGGCTCATAAGGCATCCTAGTCACATGGTTTGAGTTTAATTTTAACAGTATACGCGGAGAATCGCCGTTTTGAGTCTACTCTTTACAAGATTCGTGAAAAATTCAGATCAATTCCTAACAATATAACTATTTATATTTCCATATGACCGTACAGCGTTTGCGTTTTGGCGCGTTTTTACAATCCATAATCCGAGCATTTGTGCTAGACTAGATACGCACAAATGTTCACATAAAGGAGCACTTCAATGAACAGCTACATGGAAAGCAAATGGTCATGGATTGAAGGCACGCACGGGATGCGAAACGGATTGGTCGGAACGCTGACGGATGCTGATCTGGCGTTTTGCCCCGGTGGCGACACGATGACCTTGGGCGCGCTTTGCCGTGAAATCGGCGATATTGAGTACGCATATCTTGAGTCATTGAAGCACTTTAAACAAGATTTCTCGTATCGCAACACCGAAGCGGGCATTGAAACCAGCGTCGCCAAACTGCTGGCATGGTATGAAAAGCTGGATGCGGAATTGAAAAGCGTTGTATCAGCCTTCGCTGAGGCGGATTTGAAGAAAGACGTCGAACGTCCCGGCGGGTTTAAGGCGCCTGTCGATATGCAGCTTGATATTTACCTGCAAGCCCTGTTGATTTTCTTCGGTAAGATCACGATTTATCTGAAGATCATGCAAAAGCCGATGGACAAGACCATTCAAGAGTATATCGGGTAAGTGCAGCGCCAATCACCTAGACTTTTGGCTCTAGTGAAAGACAACGCTAATGAAACCAAGCTTTTTTGCTACTCCGGCTGATTTACGGACATGGTTTGAGAAACATCATGAGACCGAGATTGAATTACTGGTCGGTTTCTATAAGAAGGATTCGGGAAAACCGAGTATCACATGGCCGGAGTCGGTTGATGAGGCGCTGTGCGTCGGCTGGATTGATGGGATACGGAAAAGTTTGGACGAGGACAGCTATACAATCCGCTTTACACCACGCAAGCCAACTAGCATTTGGAGCGCGGTTAACATCGCACGGGTCGAAGCGCTCACCCAAGAGGGCCGAATGCAGACTGCCGGATTAAAGGCGTTTAAGCGGCGACGTGAGAATAAGTCGGGGATTTATTCGCATGAACAGCGCGACCAAATTGAACTGAGCGAGGCGGAGACTGCCACCTTTCAGGCAAACCCAAGCGCGTGGGACTATTTCCAGTTGCGACCGGCATCGTATCGGAAGGCGGCGTTATGGTGGGTGGTCAGCGCGAAGAAAGACGAGACCCGTGCCAGACGATTCGCGACACTGATTGAAGACTCGGCGAACGGACGCATGATTAAGCAGTTCTTGAGACCGACTAAGAACAAATAATATTCTGGGCGCAGCATGCTGCGCCCAACAAATGAACTATTTCAGGTCGCAACCTCATAAGTTTCATCACGAAATATGTGATCGTTAGCCACGACTTTCCTCATTTTTAGAAATGCAATATGGTTAAGGTTCGCGTATTTTTCAACACATGAGGAGTTCATGGCACGATGCGTCCCGTTATTCGTACCTTGATGTTCATCTACTGCGCGGCCCAAGCTTTATTCGCACTGGCATTTATCCTGCAAATACCTCTCGCAACAAATTTGTGGCCGCTGCCTTACTCCAACGCGATGACATTTATTTTCATCGCATCCATGTTTCTGGCGGCAGCCGCATCCACGTTATGGTGTATCTATTACCGCGAGTATGGTGCATTAGCCGGAATCGCGTTGGATTATCTGGTCATTTTTGGGCCGCTGTGTATTTATGCCTTGCAACTGAATGCTGAGCGTCCTGGCGACAAAATGATATTTTTTGCCGTGGCCTGCGCTATCGGCGTTGTGGCGGGGATCGGGTTGTTTGTATGGAGTGTGCGACTACCGATGCCGAAAGATCCGCCCACACCGCGATTGGTGCGCATATCGTTTATGGCGTTCGTAGTGGCATTGGCACTCTTTGGGGGACAAATGGTGCTCAAAGTACCGAGCGTGCTGCCGTGGGATATCACACCGATTGGATCAGCGCTTTACGGGTGGATGTTCTTGGGGGCAGCAGCCTACTTTGTCTGTGCATTACTCCGACCGGGTTGGCGCAATACGGGCGGACAACTGGCCGGATTCCTCGCTTACGACATCGTGCTGATCGTGCCGTTTTTACAGATGCTCCCCACCATCCCGGCCGCAAGACGGATCAACCTGATTATTTACTTGATTGTGGTTACTTACAGCGGGGCATTAGCTATCTATTATCTCTTTATCCGGCGGATCAAAATGGCTCCAGCCACCCGCGCAGCGATGGAAAGCTGACTGAAATCAAAAGGCACACGAAACGTGTGCCTTCATTCAATTTATTGTATTCCGATTAATAGACTGCGTAGGCTTCTTCGAGTTCGTCGCGGAGTTGAAGGTAGCTCTGATAACGGGCGCGGGCGATGGTGCCCTTCTCGACTGCTCCGCGAACGGCACAGCCTGCTTCATGATGATGGCTGCAATCGTTGAATTTGCACTCCCTGACAAAGGGCGCAATATCACTGAAGTAGCCGTCGAGTTCTTCGGGTTCAACATCGTAAAGCGTCAAGGAGCGCATACCGGGTGTGTCGGCGAGATGACCGCCCATGTCGAGATGGATCAACACGCTGTCACGGGTGGTGTGCATGCCTTCGGCACGGCGCTGACTCACAGCTTTGACAGTGCGTCCGAGTCCGGGCTGGACTTTGTTGAGTAAGCTGGTCTTACCAACACCGGATGGGCCAGTGAAGACCGAGAGTTTATCTTTAAGCAAGGCTTTGAGTTCATCGACGCCAAGATCATCATGAGCGCTGGTGTAGAGAACGGTATAACCCATTTTCTCGTAGGGTGCAAAACGGGCCTTGGTCACCGAGTTGTCTTCCAAGTCCATTTTGTTGACCACAATCATCAAGCGAGGAATGTCTGACTTCTCACCCGCAACCAGAAAGCGATCCAACATTTTGAGGTTGGGTGTTGGTTGAGCAGCGGCAAAGACAAACAGCGCTTGATCGGCGTTGGCGATAATCACCTGCTCACGTTCGGACTCGCCCGCACCGCGCTTGCCTTCGGTACGCATGGCACGCGAGAGCACACTGGTACGAGGAAGCACCGATTCGATGCTGCCCGTTCCATCCGGAAGGATTTGAATGGTCACGCGGTCACCAATGGCCGCAATATCGGACGACTGCGCTTCTTCCATCAATCGTCCCCGCAAACGACAAGTAATAATTTGATCTTTTGAGATTTCGACGTTAAAAAATCCGCTCTGGTCACTAATGACCAGTCCTTCCAACAGACGTGCCAACACTTCACTCAAAGGCAATGCTCCCGAGAAAAATTAAGCTGCTCGCAGAAATTGTAAGCAATGATGGACTAGCTGCATCTGTATTCTAGCTTACTTTTAATGTTTTGTGTCCGCCAATGTACCTAATTTCCTACACCATTTTGCCTATAGACCGATTAGGTGGTACATATACATAATAGTAAAGACGATTGGATTGAGTTATTTGTGAGGCGCTCGTGGAAAATACATCCCCCCAAGAATATGACCCTCTTCCGCAACCATCAGCTAGCCCTGTAGAACCTGAGTCAACAACTAACAAGGCCATTGCGGATTCGTCAACGGCAGCATACGCTGATCCGGGCGCAGTGATTGTTGTACCCCGTGTGATGTTTAATTATGTGGTGATCGCGATCGTGTTTTTCCTGCTGGGATCGGTTATCAGCGGTGCCGCCGTCAGTGCCTTGTTCAACGCCAACAGCGTCGAAAACCAAGCACTCATCACGAGCGCAGCGAAGGCCGTCGCCGAAGCTAGCGGCAGCGGTCAAGAAGTCGCAGGATTGGTGCAGGGTAACCGTTACGACGTGAGCATGGACAATGATCCGGTACGCGGGTCAGTAGATGCGCCGATCACCATCATTGAGTTTTCGGATTTCCACTGCGGGTTCTGCGGACGGTTCGCTGCGGAAACACTCGATCCACTGCTTAAGAATTATGAGGGCAAAATCCGGTTGGTCTACCGTGACTATCCGTTCCAGACATCGGGTTCACTGGTGGCAGCATTGGCCGGTCAATGCATGAATGATCAGGGAAAGTTCTGGGAATTCCATGATTTGACGTTTAAGAACCAGCAGGCGCTGACACGGGAACAGTTCATTAGCTATGCCGAGCAGCTTGGGGTTGATGTGGCCACTTTTACAACCTGTCTTGACTCGCAGAAGTATATGGACAAGGTGCGTAAGGATGTGGCTGACGCTCAAACGCTGGGCGTGAACGGAACACCTGCCTTCTTCGTGAACGGCCGGTTCATCAGCGGCGCACAGCCTTACACATTCTTCGCTTCCTATATTGATGAAGAACTGGGTAAGCTAAATGAGTCCACCGTTCCATCGGCAAGTTCATAGCTGACCTGTAATTCAGATTGTAATTGTAGTACAATGACGAAGAAGGGTTGTTTCAACCCTTCTTTTGTTTACTGCCATTTTGGGTATACGATTTTCACAAACCCTGACAAATCCTCCCGTAAAAAGCTCTATATCCATGTGGTATAATTGACGGAAGTTGAGCCATATTCTCTGTGAAGACTTAACATGGTGTTCACGGGAATTTATTGGTTTAATGGTAGTATCAAATTAACAAGCAAATATAACAGTATCCAGACTCGTCGGTCCGAACTGCGCTACACACTTTTACACAAAATTACACGCTTTGAATGTTGCTCTTGAGAATTGTCCCCTTGCGTGTTGCCATGTAGTTCGGAGTTTGAATATGAATAAAGAGATGGATATGGCCAAGGGCGCACAGGCCTATGAAAGTGCCTCGGCGCGCGCCTTTTGGCAAGAGATTATCGGGCATCTGCGCGGCAAGCCCGCACAGTTGTTGAGTTTTGAAGAAGTCCGTACGCGGTTGCGGCTGCGTGAAGAACTTTATCGAGGTCTACAAGAAGTCCCGGTCGACTTGATCGTGGGCAGTGTAGGCCGTTACACGGATTTCACCAGCACGTTTCTACCTAAAAGTGCGATCAATAAAGAGCGTTGGAGCCGGATCTACGCAGAGGTTCACGGCGATATTGGTTTGCCTCCGATTGAGGTGTACCAAGTCGGTGAGGTGTATTTCGTGCGTGACGGCAACCACCGTGTATCGGTTGCGCTGGCTGTTGGACAGAAAACGATTGAAGCGTATGTCACCCAAGTTGAGGTTCCTTTCTGCTTGGACAAGAACACTGTTACGAAGCAGATGGACGCCGCAGAAGCTTACATGACCTTTTTGGAGGAAACCGGGCTGCGATACGTTTATCAGCATGAAAACTTGATGCTGAGTGAACCGACGCGCTACACCGATTTCATCGGGCACATCCATTTGCATGGCGCCGTTTTGGCCGAATGCGAAGAATGCCCAGTTAGCATCCAAGAAGCGGCGGCGCACTGGTACGAGAATGTGTATCTGCCAGCAGTGGTGCTGATCCGCAAGCATAATATGCTGACACACATGAAGGGACGCACCGAAGCGGATCTGTATCTGTGGTTAGTGGACCATCTCTGTGAACTGGAGCGGTCATATAACGGGCTGGTGAGTGATTTGACACCTGCACTGGCTTCATTCCTCGGTAAACATCGTTTGCCTGTGCCAGAAGAACTGGTGGCGCTGGCGGTGTAATCATGAGATGTTTCTAGGTAGCGGTCGCTATGGTGGGCCGCTACTTCTTTCCTCTGTATCGCTTTCCCCCAAACACCTACCCTTGCTACTCCTGTTCCAATCCCCTATAATTTTGCATGTCAACAATTCAGTTGCTTTGCCGCAGACAGCAGGTGCATATGCTTAATATCCTGCCGAGGTGAGGAAAACCGTTCCATTGCTCATAATGGCGGCCTCGCTTTGTGCGGGGCCGCTTTTTTGTTGTCAGGCAGTGGCGTTTTGAAATAGATGCCGTTGTCTATCTTTCAAGGAAAGGAGGAAAACCTACTTGGCAATCTCAAAAGAACGTAAAGAAGAACTCGTTGGTATTTATGGCGAGCTGCTTGGTCAGGCGACCGGTTTGGTACTGGCTGAATACAAGGGCATTTCGGTGGCGCAGGTGAACACGATCCGTGATAAGCTACGTGATGTGAACGGTGCATATGTCATCGTCAAGAATACCCTGTTCAAAATTGCTCTCAAGGAAGCTGGTTGGCCTGTTCCGGACGATATGCTGGCCGGCCCGACAGGCGTGATTTTCGGCGCCGATAATTTCCCGGCTGTGGCGAAAGTAACCTTGGGTTTCAACAAGGATTACGAAGGTCTGTTCAGTATCAAGGGCGGCGTGATGGCCGGTCAGATATTGACTGGACAGCAAGTTGACACCGTTAGCAACCTGCCGTCGCTGGATGAACTGCGTGCTCAGCTTATTGGTCTCATCAGCCAACCAGCTTCCGGTCTGGCGGGCGTTATCAACAGCGCTGTGGCGGCGGTACCGCAAGTACTACAAGCGTATGTCGCAAAGAACGAAGCTGCGTAGTGCATTCCGTTTCGCGGTTAGCCAGCTAAGACTAATCGCCCAAAAACATTAGAAAAGAACAACACGAACGAATCAAGAGGAAAGAAAATGGCCGATCTGAACAAAATTGTCGATGAACTGAGTGCATTGACCGTCCTTGAAGCTGCAGAACTGAAGAAGCTGCTGGAAGAGAAGTGGGGCGTTACCGCCGCTGCCGCCGCTCCAGTTATGGTTGCCGCCGCTGGCGCTGCTGCCGCTGCCGCACCTGCTGAAGAAAAAGAAGAACAGACTGAATTCACTGTCGTCCTCAAGGACGGTGGCCCGAAGAAGATCAACGTCATTAAGGTCGTGCGTACCCTGACCAGCCTCGGCTTGAAGGAAGCCAAGGATTTGGTTGAAGGTGCTCCCCAGAACGTTGTTGAAGGTGTCAGCAAGGAAGCTGCCGCCGACGCCAAGGCCAAGTTGGAAGCTGAAGGCGCAGTCGTCGAAGTTAAGTAATTTTCCGCGTTTGGTATTCGGGAATTACGGGGGCTGTAGGGGCGAGTCATGTGACTCGCCCCTACGCGTTTATAGACCTCTTATCTGAATTTATGCAAACGGGCTTACAATAACTCCATGCCTATGCAACTGAGGATGTGTATGTCCATCAAAAGAATCGTTCTCTTATTTTTCGTGCTGTTTACAGTCCTTCCTACACTTGCCCAAGATAATAAAGACAGCGTTACAGTTTCCGACATCACGTACGATTCGGTTATTCAAGACAACATTACCAACGATGCCTTTTATGACTGGTGGCATATCCAAGCGCTGGCCGGAGATGTGATGGTGATCGATATGGGCGGCGAGGATGGACTCGCGCCACTCATCGGTATTCTTGATACTTCTGGAAGTCTTGTAGAGCGCAGTGCAGATGGCGAACCCAACCAATCAGTAACAATGGACTACACCGTTCCCAAGGACGGAATTTACACCATTGTGGCAACACGGGTAGGCAACAAGGATGGGACGACAACCGGACGTTATGCCCTGCGTGTGCGACGCGCCAATCCACCAGTCAATAACAATAACACTGACCAGTATGTCCCTGTGACTTTTCCATGCCAAGACTTTGAGGCAACTACGGTCGCGTCATTACGGTTTAGCGAAGATCCGCGCCCTAATCTACGCTACCGAATAACCGTTTATGGTATTGACGGTTTTATACCCGTTATACGATTGAAGTTCGATGTGCCGGGACAAAAGCCGTTCGACGTATGTAATACGAACGCAGACCGAGCTATTGATGATACCTTCACCGTGCCGGGAGAAGCTGAGCGGACTATTACCAAAGATACTCTGCAAAGCGCCTCGCAACTGTTGTTCACAGGGGCAGATAACGCAGGCGTTGTGAATGTTTTGATTGCTAGTAAGAACGGCGCGGCGGGACGTTACTTCGCCGTCATTGATGGTTTCAGCATCGGGGAGCCCTCCAACACCGACACTTATGATCTGCGACTTGGACCACTGGCAAAATTGACCCCGCTCACGCTTTATATGGTGAGAACCGAAAACAGCCGGCTTGATCCGTATATGAAATGGGAAAGTGGCAACGTCGAATGTGATGACGCTGGACGCGGGGATTGTAAAAATGTGCCGTCGTTCACCAAAGCGGGGTTTACGCTGCACGAAGGAAGCGGCATGACAGTCACCGGTGACCGTTCTGATGCGGGGCTGATCCTTGCGCCGGGAACAACCGACGATGTAACCATTCAGATGGGAAGCCGAAACAACGAAACTTACGGCGATTATGCGTTGGTTTTGCTGGGAGAACTGCCCGCCGCTCAATCACCTTAGCCAAAATCAAAAGGTTGCATTTAGTTTTTGAGCGCTAGTGTTATACTATTGGTAACCTGCTTCCATTAATACACTTAGGATCAAGACTATGACTGATCTGGTCGGGCAATCTTTAGGCCAGTATCAAGTAACCGCTCAAATTGGCAAAGGTGGCATGTCCACCGTATACCAAGCGATTCAGACTTCGATGAAGCGTTCGGTAGCGATCAAAGTACTGCCCCGCACTTTGACGCATGAGGACAAATTCCTCGAACGGTTTTACCGTGAAGTCGAGATCGTTTCCAGCTTGCAGCATCCGCATATTCTGCCGGTGTATGACTTCGGGGAATTTGATGGCATGCCGTACATCGTGATGGCGTATATGAGCAGCGGGACGCTCTCGGATTTGATCAGCAAAGGCGCGATTCCACCAGATGAAACGCTGCGGTTGGTGCGGCAAATGGCGGACGCGCTGGATTATGCCCACCGTAAAGGCGTGATTCATCGCGATTTCAAGCCGGGTAATGTGCTGTTGGATGAGCAAAACAACACTTATCTGACGGACTTCGGATTGGCTAAGCTCAGCGAATCTTCGGGGCAATTGACGGGTACAGGTATCCTCGGAACGCCGTTCTATATGGCTCCAGAACAGGCCGAACCGGGAGCACTGACTCCTTCAGCAGACGTATATGCGTTGGGAATCACCTTGTTCCAGATGCTGAGCGGCAATGTGCCCTTCGAAGCGGCGACACCTCTGGGCGTACTGATGGCACACATGAACCAGCCGGTTCCGGACATCCGCAAGCTCAAGCCGGAACTCCCTGAGGACATTCAGGATGTGATTGACAGGGCAATGGCAAAATCACCTCAAACCCGTTTTGCAACACCGGGGGCGCTGGCGATGGCATTGAGCTATGCGCTGGAAGAAAACAAGGATGTCCGGCGTACAACACAGACTACACCTGCAGAAACGTTGCAAGCTCTCTTGATGACCAATACACTCGGACAGGTGATCTTCGTTGACCAGCCGTGTTTACGACTGCTCAAGCGGCATCATAACGAAGCACGGATGATTATCGGAAAGCCAATCCATGAAGTGCTGGGACTGGATAAATCCGTTACAGACACGTTTATCCAACAAGTGGGCAAACGGGGACGAGTCGAACAGCAGCGCATTGATATTAAAGATTCATTCGGTGCGCCGATTAGTGTGATGTGGAGCGCCACGGCTACTCAGGATGACAAGAACGCGTTTGTCGGCGCGGACATCAGCCTGAAACCAGTACAGGACATCATTGTTAATACGAATGACTTCCAGACAGTTGACCGGCGAGTCGATACGACGGATGAAAGTTACCTGCAAAACTATTTCATCAAGCAGATGCAAACGCTGCGCGACTCGATGGTGAAGCTGGGCGGCAAGCGGCTTGGCAACAACTTGGATAAGATCATCAACGAGACGGCGCAACGTAACGTTTGGCCGGTGACCATGAATGAGGGGCAAATCAAGATCGATCTCCACAGCAACGACGCGGATGTCTACCGCGCACTGCTCTCCAAAGGAATTGCCTACGCGGTGAATCTGGTTGGCAAGAAGATGGTGATCAAGGAAATGCAGGCAGTAGACAAACAGTTTGACGCGATGGTTATGCGCGTGGCGAACGAACTCAATATATACGAACTCTTTGACGTTCTTTAAGCACATTTGAAAGGTTATTTAAACATGGTACACGGCCCCGAAGGTTTGTCTACGATAAATGTGGTCATGGATATTGTTCTGGTTCTGGCCTCGTTATGGATGGTATGGGTTGTACGCGGGATCGGTGGAATTGTCGGCAATGCTCTGACCCTAATTGTGACCGGCGCGATTATTTTAGGGCTCGCGCACTTGATTACGACGTTAGCCGGTGCACAGTTCCTCAACTTATTTGATTCAACGCTCAATAATTTTATTCACCGTTTAATCGTGCTGGTCGGATTCGTGGTGCTGGTATTCGGCTTCCGGCGTATTCGGGTGATGAAAGACTAGGCATTTGCCCGCACAAGATGACCGTGAGGCCCGGTACGCGGAAATTCTAAAACGTATCGAGCAGCGCAAGAAAGAACAAGTCAACACCCCGATTCAAAGCTTACTGAGCGGGGCACTTGATGCGTTGAACGCAGCCGGATTATTGACTGCGATCAAACGGCGTCCACCCAAGAATATGAGCGCTTACGGGCCAAAGACTTTTAACGGGAGTCTGGTTGGGGCCAAGAGTCCTGAGCTGTGGGTGTGCACGGTCATGTGGCACAAGCCCAAGGGCTACCAGTATTATCAGACTCTGCGGTTGCTGGGGATCTGGGCGATTGGTCACGGGAGCAGCACACGGCTCGTGATCGGGGAGAAACGGCTCGATTTTAGCGCGCCAATTTTCAATCCGGAGTCTTACTACTATCACATCAAGCGCAAGTTTGATCTGTATTACGCAGGGAATGCTAGCCCTCCACTAGATGAACCGGATAACCCGCTTTTGTATGATGCGGTGTACGACGAGACTCAGCGGCTCAAAATGCGGGCGGCGCTTGAAAATACACTGCGTAGTTGGGTGATGGCGTATCAGCCGGATGGGGATGATATGGAACAGTGAGGGCGCAAACCTTGCGCCCCTACAATTAGTGATTTTGAGATTAATCCCCTAGCAAGCCTTCAAACATTTCTCCATCTTCCTCATCATCAATATGCTGGCGGCGAAGGCGCTTACGCTGGCGCGGGCCGATGCTCGGGGTTTCATCTGTTATGGTTACGGAACTGGCACGAATATCAGGCAGCGAGGTGGGAGTCGTCGGGGTAGTGGGTGCTGTACGAACGGAAGGCGTGACTTCGCCTTTGTGGCTGGCGACGGCAGCATCAAAGTCAACCGATTTGGCAGCCGAGCGGAAATCCGGGCGTGCCGTTTGGGCGTGAACCACGGTGGTTGTTTTCACTTCAGGCGGATCTGTCACCGAGCGCAGCACCATGTTGGCAATGCCAAATACGCTCGACTTCATTATGCGTATCATCAGGAAAGAACCCAACAATATCAAAACGGCGACGATTCCACATATACTCAGCAATCCGAGTGCTGTTTGGTTATCCACACACCACCTCAATCACTTGTGATCAATAGTTCTATTTTACAGCAATTCATCGGCAGGCGGTATAGGTCGGGCGGGTCAATCCTCACCCCCTTCCCCCACATCAGCACGTTCGCAAGCTCCCTCCGCTGATAGCCATTGCATGGCAGAGTGGGAAATACGAGGGAGAAAAGCCCATTTTATGTTCGACATTCCAGAAATTTAATCTAGGAGTGGCGTGACGGCTGTGTGGATTTGGATGAGGGCTTGTTCGAGCACGGTTTCAGGATCGCTTTCAGAGACGAGCATGTCGTAATCGATGACGATGCCCTTCCATGGATCGCGGGTGAAACGAGCGGGCGCGGGCAATGTGACATCGAAGTAGCCTTCGGGGAGCGGTGAGGCGTAGGAGTAGATGTAGGGACGTGGGAAGCCTGCGCTGCCGGGGGAAAAACCGAAGTTGAGATGGGGGTCGGTACGTTCCTCAGAACCGCGCTTGAACCAGAGGAACGAAAGATCAAAGCCATGTGGGAAGACAATTATCGGGGACATCGAACCGAGCAAGCGTGCACGGAAACGAGCGATGGCGGTGTAAATGGTGTAGAGAGCTTGCTGGTAATCAGCAGCGATGGGGGGATTGATAGCAAAGGGCGTTTGGTCAGCAAGGTGAGCGAGATCGACATTGGCGGCGGGATGTCCAGCATCAGCCATCACTTTGAGGACAGCGTCGGTGAGGGAAGCCTGCGAATGATCCTGTAGCGGAACGGTGGACAGGGTCGATTCAGGGCAGGTGTAGGTGATGGCGGAGGTAACCAAATTCAGTTGGAGTTCGCCCCCATCAGCCAAGGAGCCAGTGGTGAGGCCATCTTTGGTGACGTAGAGGCCAAAATGGGCGTAGTTGGGGAGCGGCTGAACACTGACTTTCTTGATTCCGCCGATGACCTGCGCGGCTTGGTGGAGCGCTTGTCGGGTGGATTCCCAATTTTGGAGGGTGGATAAGATCATGATTCGTCTCCTGTTCGCTGGCTGTTGATAGGTATCAGTCTGGTGAGGGGCGGTGAGTGTTACAGAGCTTAATCCGGTCACCCTTCGTCAGCTATTTTTATGGCGGAGGATTGGCAAAACTGGCAACTTTTGCCGAAACTGCCATTGCGAGAAGGGTGATAAAGGCGGATTTGAGGGAACAAACCGCCGATTATTTGGCACTATTGGCAATCGGGGTGCCGCCGCCAAGATTGCCAAAAAGCAGTCGTCAGTTCACAGTTATCAGTCGACAGTAAAAAACTGATACACGATGCTAGGATTTGCCGGCGGCAAATCCCTACGGTTCATTGTACGCGCATCACCAATGGAATGGGTTACCATTTGGAAGAACATTTTGTAACTATTTTGCGCGGTTGGCGCTAACGATTTTGAGGGAGCGGGTAAGATGAAGAGGTTGGTAGATGGTTGATAATCGGTTTACGATGGTTTGTAGGTTTAAACCTAATTACGAATACAATGAGGGTTAACCGCCAAGGACGCCAAGATCAAGACAGAGAGATCATAAAGTTACCGGAGTATAAACCCTCCGGCAAGGTGAATAAAGTCCCGTACACGGGACTCAAAGATGCGATAAGTGTTATACAGCGTCTATTTTCAGGCGAGAGCAGAGAGTTAGGCACAAAACTTCAAATGAAATGCGATCCTCCTCCTTGATCCTTCATCAGCACGTTCGCAAGCTCACTTCGCTGATAGCCCGCAAGCGAGGGAGGAAATGTGTGTGGCAGCACAGAAAATGGGAGCACACAGGTGCTCCCCTACGTAAATATTCCGAAGAACTTGTCATTCGTACTTAGATGATGAGGAAGATGGCGAGGACGAGGTAGGTAATGGCGACGATGCGCGAGAAGCGGATCATGGTGGCCGTGTTGGCACTGCCTTCGACATAACCCGAAATGGAGAGGAAGCGCTGCTTGGCGAGTTCACCCAAGATGAACATCAGGGCAAAAATGATAGGCAGTGTGGTTTGGGTGGGAGCGCGTAAGAGGGCGAAAAGCAGAGCGATATGTCCCAAAGCGTTCAAGATTGAATAGCCGATGGAGATCAGTTCTTTCTGGCTAATGCGCATAAAGACGACACCGATCATGGCTAAGGTCAAGAGTGCGACCAGAATGACAGCGGCCAAACGTGGGCTGCCGGATATGGTAAGGTCGGTGACGGCGCTGGAGTTGAAGAAGGCGATGTAACCGGCTACGATGCCGGCCAATTTGAGTGCGGTTTCAATCCAGCCCCACAGACCCCAATTCGCGACGTGCCATCCGGCGGTTGATTTGCTCTGCTGCATGGTGTTTTCCCCTTATGAAGTCATGATTGACTGATATACAGTCGTTTGAAGAGCGGCGTTCATTACGTCCAGCTCAGTTATTGATACCGATTTTGGTTACGAGGTAGAGAGATACAGTAGTCAGGCCACAGAGGTGCCCTACGAAAAGCGTTGTTCCGTTGAGTTATGGCAATGATCCGATTGAGACCCGTATGACAATGCTGGTGCTCATTGTAATGCGGTTCGGGTGATGGATGACGCGACCGTTTCTCAAGCAAAGGGGTATATTATCAAGGAAGTGGCACTCATTTCGACCTGTTATTCATGATGTATTGTCATTGAACGTCGTCCTTACTTGCTACAGACTGTCCAATAGTCGGATGGAAATTGGTGGGTATTGCGCGAAGGTTTCGACATTGTGACGGATTATAATGGGTGGCGCAGTAAGGAAGAATGGATCGCGGCATGAGGTTTAACAAATTAGGGTGTGCAGGAATTCAGACCGCTAACCCTAGCCTACATCGGTACGTTCGCAGGCTCACTTCACCGATAACCGGTAGAAACAGGGGAAAGGAACCATGCGGACACGATATATCTTGCCCTATAAAGACCCTATTATGGAATTGAATTTAACAAATTATTTGCAAGACGAAGTAGGCAATTTACTCAAATGAATGTGATTTGATGTAGGGATGAGGCGTGCCTCAGCCCTACACAAAAGCATCATATTGTCCATCGATATCTAGATTAGCGTAAACCCTTTCAGCGGCGTGTCTTATTTGAGGTTATCATGATCCGAACCCGCAGTTACATTTCACAATCGGTACAGCAGCTTAAGCCATCGGGCATTCGCAAGTATTTCGACATCGCCGCGACGATGGAAGATGTGGTGTCGTTGGGAATCGGCGAACCGGATTTCGTCACGCCAAGGCATATCATCGACAAGAGCGTCGAGTCGCTGTACGGGGGAAAAACAGGCTATACCAATAATAGCGGCATGATTGAACTGCGGCGGGCGATCTCGGCACATATTGAACGGCTGTACGGCGTATGTTACGACCCTGAGCACCAGATTGTGGTGACGGTGGGCGTGAGTGAGGCGATGTG
The DNA here is from genome assembly GCA_044226855.1 of Aggregatilineales bacterium. Lineage (GTDB taxonomy): Bacteria > Chloroflexota > Anaerolineae > Aggregatilineales > Phototrophicaceae > CFX2. Next base: position 237,046 of record JBGAGF010000009.1, on the reverse strand, counting down.
GTTGGCACTGCGGGCGATCCTTGATCCCGGTGATGAAGTGCTGGTGCCAGAACCGTGCTTCGTGGCGAACGCGGCCTCTGTCGAAATGGCGGGTGGCATTCCGGTGCGCGTAAACACCTTTGTCGAGGATGGTTTCCAAGTGACAGGCGCGATGCTGGAAGCGTCGATCACGCCGCGCACCAAAGCTATCCTCATCAACTATCCTAATAATCCAACAGGCGCGGTGCTGACCCGTGAACGGATGACGGAAATCGCGGCTGTCGCCGAAAAGTACGATTTACTGGTGCTTTCCGACGAGATTTACGAGCGGCTGGTGTATGGCGTGGAGCACACTAACTTCGCTTCCCTACCAAGGATGTACGACAGGACGATCCTCATGAGCGGTATGAGCAAGTCGTATGCGATGACCGGTTGGCGCATCGGGTATGTGTCGGCATCACAGCCGATTATGGAAGCGATCCGCAAACTACACCAATATCTGATTATGTCGGCATCGACGGTGGGACAAGTGGCGGCCCTAGAAGCGCTGACACAGGGCGAAAAAGATGTTAGCGATATGCGCGAGGAATATGACTCGCGGCGCAAACTGATCGTGAGCGGCTTCAATGAGCTGGGACTCGACTGCTTCGAGCCGCACGGCGCGTTCTACGCATTCCCGAACGTGGCGGCCAGCGGGTTGAGCGATGAGCAGTTCTGCGAGCAACTGCTGTATGAAGAACGGGTGGCATTGGTTCCGGGAAGTGCTTTCGGAGCCGCCGGCGCAGGCTTCGTGCGGGCGAGCTACGCTACGAGCAAGCCGAACATTGAAATCGCACTGGAGCGGATGCGCCGATTTATGCGGCGGCACGGCTAAGTCGAACGTAAAAGGCAGCTTAATAATTAGACAAATTTCGTCATGTCCATTAGAATGATGCCTGTTGAGGTTTGGATAAACTGGTGTAATCTTGGTCTTAAGCTTGCACGGTTGTAATACCATACCCTTTAAAGGACGATATAATTGTGTGGGGTATGAAACATTCCATGTAATCTACCCTCAACACGGTGATCACTCATTATGTCAACTATCCTTGTGGTGGCAGATCAACCGGATATCCGGCAAATGCTGTGCCAAACATACCTTCAAGGTGGATTTGTTGTCCTTGAAGCTAAGGATAGCCCTACTGCACTGGCTTTCGCCCAAGAAAACAGCTTCGATATTGTCATCCTCAGCCTCGAAGACCAACAAACTGGCCTAACAACCTCTTCCCACTTTACCCAACAATTCAACATTCCGGTTCTGTATCTGACTGATGATGCGCATATTGATGCGGCACTGGATGCCGGAGCAAGTCATGTGGTCTGTAAGCTCCACCCGCGACTGCTCTTACACTGCACACATGTCCTGCTGGAAGCGCGGCAAACGACTACGCAGCGTCAACTGGCGGAAGCGCTGCGGGACACCGCAGCCATCCTCAATACGTCACTGGACATGGAGGTAGTGCTCGACCGGATTCTGAGTCTGATCCAAGACGTTATCCCCAGCGATCTGTCAACGATGTATTTGATCGATGAAAGCGGCAACTTCGCCAACACGGTACGAACGATTTCCGCCAAGCACCCTGAACTGGTCGATGAACTCAAAGAAGTCACTTTACCCGTCAAGGAAATCACGCATCTGGCGCAGATGATCGACACAAAAGAACCACTGCTCATCCAGAACACGGATGCCATACCGAGTTGGGTGCATTATCACGCGACGCAGTGGGTACGGTCGGTTCTGAGCGCCCCTTTACAGGCCGAAGGCAAGGTCATCGGCTTCATCTTCTTGAATGCTGAACTGCCCAACACCTTTACGCCTATACAAAGTCAGACGTTGAAAATTTTTGCAGACCAAGCGAGCATCGCTATCGCGAACGCCAACCGCTATAAGGCACGGCTGCTCGACGCGGAAGAGATGAAGCGACAAGTGGCACTCCGAACAGCCGAGTTGGAGCAAAAAAGCAGCCAACTGCAAACCATTCTGGAATCGATTGGCGAGGGTGTGCAAAGCGTGCTATTTGACGAAGATTTTGAGCACACCAGCTACAGTTTCATCAACGCGGCGCTGTTTGATTTGTTCGGCTATCAAAGTGAGGAAATGACCTCCTTTAACCGGCTGCGTCCGGATGACACGAGCCCTGAAGAATTCCAATTGGTTACGCTGAATATTTTCCAGACGGTACTTCAGAATCGAATCTGGAAAGGGGAACGCCGTCTCAAAGGCAAAGATGGGCAGGTGACAGATACCGGATTGGTAATCAGTGGGCTGCATAACAGCGACGGACGGTTGATTGGCGCTGTATCGATCTTCCGGGATTTGAGCCAGCAGAAGGCGCTGGATGCCCAGAAGGCACGCTTCGTAGCGAACGCGGCACATGAACTTCGCAATCCGATTGCAGCGATCAAAGCACGACTGTATCTGCTGGAGCGGCAGCCAGAGCAGCTTCAGAAACATGTCGATATTTTGGACCGCATCGTCACCCAGATGGAAAACCTGATCGAGGATTTGCTTGACCTCGCGCGATTCGAAAATGGGTTAATCCACCTCAAAGATGATGTGGTGGAGATCACGAGCTTTGTGCGTGACGCGATTGACATGATGAATTCGGAGGCTGAAAGCAAACGCGTTTGGATTGTAGATCATATGGCGGACGAGCCAGTTTACGTGTCGATTGATGAGACGCGGATGATGCAGGTCATCATGAATTTGGTTTCGAACGCAGTGAAATACACACCCGAGGAAAGTTCGGTCACGATCTCGATCCAAAAGGGCGAGCCGAGTACAGCCAGCGAAGGCTACATGGTGATGAAGATTGTTGATACTGGTGATGGCATTCCATCCGAGTTTTTGCCACACATCTTTGAGCCTTTCTACCGCGTGCGTACGGGCGGACGTGGGTTGGGCTTGGGGTTGGCGATCATCAAGGAAATCATTGATCTGCACGGTGGGCAGATTAGGGTGGAGAGCGAGATCGGTAAGGGCACAACCTTCACCGTATTACTAAAAATGGTCGAGAAAGCGGTATGAGCCCCTACTCTGCAATGCAACTGGCGGAGGCGTTCGTCCGCACAGGCGAATTAGCAGATGCGCTTGAGGCGCTCAATTCCCATTTAGCAGTTCAACCTCATGATAAAGACGCGCTCCGGTTACGGGCATCTGTGATGATGCGGCTGCCGGGGGAAGATTATGCTCGCGCGGCACTGGCTGATCTGGATGCGCTGGGTGAGAAATCGGCGGATGACTATGTGCAGCAGTCGGTGATCTGGCAGTTGGGATTAAGCGATTGGGCACAGGCGGTAAAGGCAACCGAGCAGGCCCACGAGCTGGCACTTGATGACGAACGAATCACTGAACGGCTGCTGATGCTATATGAACAGGTCGGCGAAATTGACAAGGCACGAAGGCTGATCGGCGAACTGCAAGAATCATGGCGATGGCTGCAATTGGCGGGTGATCTGGCGCTGAGGACAAATGAGGCGGAAGCAGCGATTGCTGATTACAGCCGTGCGATTCAGTTGGTGAGTCAGGTGATGGACACCGACGCAAACCTGATTGCACGCAATATCATGGGTATGATCGTCGCCAGCCGCGCGAGTGCTTATCTCCAAAACCGGCAGTTTGCCAATGCAGAGGGTGATTATCAGGCGGCGGCTGAGGCGTTCCCTAAAGATTTGAGTTATTCGCTGATGGTGGGTATCACGCTGGCTTTACAAAACAAGATTGATGAAGCGGCGTTGCTTTGCAAGAGCGTGCTGCAAGATGAGCCGTCCTTAGTGGAGATGTTCAGAGAGAAAGTGGCTGTGTATCCGGCGTTGAAAACGCTGGCGGGACGGCTAGAAATAGATTAAGCGGGCGAGATGAATCTCGCGGCTACAAGATATATTTTGTTATGCCACAGAGGGACGTTTGAAGACGCAGAAGTAGTTGCTTGTCCAGCTCGCCATACCACGTCCACTATCGACGGCCAGCACATCGGCATTGCGACCCACCGCGACGGGCTGCATGTGAACCAGTTCCCAGCCTTCGCGACCATAGGCATCCAAACGTGGGATCATGGATTCGGGTGTGTTGCGGGGAATGCCACTCTTCCACGTTTTGATCTCCTCCAAATAATCCATGACGGGTTCGGCATCTGCTTCGACAAAGACAGACAAGTATTCCCATGTTTGTCGCTGTTCCATAACGATCTCCTTTATATGTATTGAGTTCGCTACTCCATATACGGATAAGGACTGAAGGCAGTTGCGGCGTTCCGGATATATCGATTTCTGCACAAATGACCCTATATGAACCCTATTGACACTTTAATACACGCCATGATATAGTGTCTCTCGCGGGCCGGAGTGACTGGGTTATCATTTTTAATGAAACGGTCGGGGGTTCGAATCCCTTCATGTGCTGTTCGCAGTATGTGTAGCTCAGCGGCAGAGCGTTGCCCATCGCAAGCCTTTGCCCGCAATTTATTGTGTCCCGACGAAAGGAACGGGAGGTGCAGTATGGCAAACTACTTGAACAAGATTCTCAACACCAAGCAGACTCCGCAGAACCAGCCGATATTTGGTACGAACCAAGTGGCGAACTCGGCAGGTGGATACAGCTTTCCGCTGGACCAGTGGAAGCGCCTGCATCGATTTTTGGTGTTGGGCAGTGAAGGTGGCACGTACTACATCACCGAAAAATCGCTCACGATTGAGAACGCCAACAACGTGCTCGCCTGTATTTTGGAAGACGGGGTGCGTGTGGTTCAGGAAGTCGTGACGATTTCGAAGGCTGGACGCGCGCCGAAGAATGATCCGGCGATTTTCGTACTGGCGCTGGTGGCGGCTAAGGGCAATCTGGCTGCACGGCGTGCTGCTCTAGCGGCTCTGCCGGATGTCTGCCGCACCGGAACGCATCTGTTCCAATTCGCGGAGTATGTCCAAAGCCTGCGCGGCTGGGGACGTGGTTTGCGAAACGGGATGGCGAACTGGTATCAGGCGCGGGATGCACGAGGCTTGGCCTATCAAACGGTCAAGTACCGCCAGCGTAACGGTTGGACGCACACCGACACGCTGCGTCTGGCGCACCCGAAGCCGGTGACCGACGCACACGGCGCTATCTACAAGTGGGTCACCCACCGTGAAGATTCGGCGTGGGCGATGGACCTCAGCGCACCGCAGGACGAAGCGCTGGCGTTCATCTGGGCGTTCGAACGGGCACAGCAGGCACAAGATGCGGCAACGATCATTCGCTTGATCGAAACCTACGATCTGCCGCGTGAAGCGCTGCCGACGGAGTGGTTGAACGATCCAGCGGTGTGGGAAGCCTTGCTGGTCAAGATGCCGCTGACCGCCATGATCCGTAACCTCGGAGTAATGGCGAAGATCGGCTTGCTGACCGCCATGAGCGACGCGGAAGACACGGTGTTGAAGCGTCTGGGCGATGCGGAACTGCTGCGGAAGGCGCGTATCCACCCGATTGCGGTGCTGTCGGCGCTGCGCGTTTACGGTCAAGGACACGGGATGCGCGGTGATGGTCAGTGGGCACCGACGGCGCGGATTATCGACGCACTGGACAACGCTTTCTACAAGGCGTTCCAGAACGTCGAACCGACTAACCAGCGAGTGATGCTGGCACTGGACGTGTCGGGTTCGATGGGCGGTGGTGTGATCGCCGGAGTACCGGGGTTGACTCCCCGTGACGGCAGCGCGGCAATGGCGCTGGTCACAGCCAAGACCGAAGCGCGTTACAGCATGATCTCGTTCCAGAACCAGATTGTGCCGCTGAACATCTCGGCCAATATGCGGTTGGATGATGTGGTTAAGGCGATCCAAAACCTGCCCTTCGGTGCAACCGACTGCGCTCAGCCGATGCTGTACGCGCTGGAGCACAAGATGAAGGTTGATTTGTTCGTGGTGTATACCGACAGCGAAACTTGGTCGGGTGCTGTGCATCCGGTTCAGGCGCTGGCGCAGTACCGTGAACAGATGGGAATCGGTGCGAAGTTGGTGGTGGTCGGGATGACCTCGAACGGCTTCTCGATTGCTGATCCGAACGACGCGGGGATGATGGATGTGGTCGGGTTCGACTCGGCTGCCCCGCAGGTCATCAGCGACTTTGCAAGGGGCGTTGTTTAGAACATTGTGGGCGCACGGCTGTGCGCCCCTACAAGATGTACGGTGGATTGCGGGCCGATAGACATTGGTTATCGATTAAGCTCGAGTGGGTTGCAGAACCCGTGTGGGTTCGAGTCCCACCTGCTCCTCTTGCATGGAGCAGTGGCGGAACTGGCAGACGCGCTTTGCCGATGTCGCCACTTTTGCCCGCAATCCATAGAACTGAAAAGAGTATTGCGGGCCGTTCGTGCATGGATTATCGACTCATAATCGGGAGGACGCAGGGTTCGAATCCCTGCCACGCCCAAACCGTGGGTGTGTAGCTCAGCGGATAGAGCACCAAAAATGTCCATCACACCTTTTTGTCCGCAATTTTAACAAGTGAAACAAATTGCGGGCCGATTGACGTGGATTATCGTCTTTGGAACGAGTAGACATGCAAACGTCTCGCGGGTTCGAATCCCGTCATCTGGTTGAACAATCAGATGTGGCCGAGTGGTTGAAGGCACTTTGGGGCTTACCCCTTTTCCATGTCGCCAACTTGTCCGCAATTTAAGAACTGAATAGCTATGCGGGCCGATTGATGTGGATTATCGTTTGGTCGATGGGATACGCAAGTGTCCCTACGGGTTCGAATCCCGACGTGCTGTTCCTTATGGGGATGGCGCACCTTCCACGTCGCCCTTTTGCCCGCAGTTTAACAAGTGAATAGTGATGCGGGCCGACCGATAACGGTTATCGCATTAGATTTAGGTTCTAACGGGTGCAATTCCCTCCGACTCCGGTCGGCGCAACGTGGCTTGACCACATCTCCGTTGTCAAATCTATGTCCGCATCTCAGATAATGCGTATCCAGCGGACAGGTCAGAGACCTGTCCCTACGAAAGCCGATTGGTAGACAGTTTGGAGCAGTCACGCGGGCCGTTTGATGTGGGTTATCTTTCTGAACAAAGAAACGCGGGTTCGAATCCCGTCACCTCCCCAACCATGGAGGTGTGGCCGAGTGGTCTAAGGCACTCCCATGTCTGTCCTTTGTCCGCAATCTTAATAACTGCATCGACAAAATACGGGCCGAAGATATTGGGTTATCGGTGTTGGGAGTTCGAGTCTCCCCCAGTCCACACATGGGCTGGTAGCTCAACTGGCAGAGCACGCACTTCCATATCGCTCATTTGCCCGTTTCATTTGTCTGATTAGGGATATGGGCCGTGGGGTCATGGATTATCACTGTGAGTTCGACTCTTACCTCCCCTGCTTCATAGGGGAGACGCCCGTGGAGGGGCAGCTTCACTTCCAAGGTGAAGTATAAAAACCATACCTGCTCTTTGCCTATATCCCTTTTCTGCAACCAGACCTTGGAACACCTCTCCAACATAGGGCTTTCCCAATCAGCTTTTGCCCGAAATGTTGTTACTTTGAGCACTCAACAATAATGCACGACAGTCATAGGTGAAGATAAGCAGGGGCAATAAAATTAGGTTGTAAACGGATTCCAAAATAGAAGGATTTTATTATGAACTTGAAGATGCGGATGTACCAAACGGAAAACGATTACTGGAAACTGCGCGCGTTTTTGCGCGAGGTGTTTTTGCTGAACCAATGCAGAGAACGCAGCTGGCAAGTCGCGAGACTCGATTATTGGCGCTTTTTCGGCAACCCATTTATTGAGCATTATGCACTGAGCGATGCCATTTGTTTGTGGGAGGCGGCCGATGGACGAATCGCGGCATTCATCACACCCGAAAGCCGGGGACAGATTTATTTCCAAGTGCATCCCGAGTTTCGCAGCCCAGCACTCGAACATGAGATGCTGCTAGCCGCTGAAAAACAACTGGCAGAACCTGATGGTAACGGCTGCCAGCAGGTTACGGTGTGGGCACATCAAACTGATGAGATGCGGATTGAGGCACTGCAAAACCGGGGCTATGTCCGAGGGGATTGGCCTGAGCATCAATTCCGGCGCTCTTTGGAAAGTGATGTGCCTGAAGCACAAATCGCTCAGGGTTACAGGATTCGTTCACTTGGCGACGAGTCTGAGATTCCAGCGCGAAGCTGGCTGTCATGGCGAGTGTTTCATCCCGAAGAACCGGATGCAAATTATCGAGGATGGGAATGGTATCCGGATGTTCAACGCTGCCCACTTTACCGCCGGGATCTTGATCTGGTGGTTGAAGCGGATAATGGCGAATTGGCGGCGTTCACTACAATCTGGTATGACGATGTAACCCGAACCGGATACTTTGAACCTGTCGGCGTATCACCCGACTATCAACGTAAAGGGTTGGGGCGAGCCATCATGACCGAGGGACTACGACGGCTGAAGCATATGGGCGCACTATATTCAACTGTCGCCGGATACTCGGAAGCGGCAATTGGTCTCTACAGCGCGGTCATGTCACCCGAAGAAGCGCTGTATGAACGGTGGCATAAGCGTTTCTAGCTTACATCAAGTGACTTCCGCAGGTTGTTTCTTTCATTACAGCACTTTAGAAAACGCCTACATTCAGTGTGTTGGAAGCCCTTAATATGCCATCAAGGTCGCGAACCTCAACCGTCAAACGCACTGATCCCTTGTCTTTGGGCAGTGTTAGCGAGAGTGGCGCGAGGTTCGTCATGGTATAGGGTGACACTTCAAGGGTGCCATAGGTGCCATCGAGCAGCGTGGCATGATCGCCCGTGATGCGCTCAAGCCGCCAGTTGACCACGATCTTTGATAATGCCGGCTGGCCATACAGACTTACGAAGATCGGTACCTCAATAGCCTTGCCGGTTTTGAGTAACAGATTGCCGTGGTAATCGATGCCGACAAAATCTGCAGCATTGACCACTGCGAGATCATAAGGGACTTGTTTGGCGGTGCGGTCGTAGTGTACGAGGCCAGCCAATTCGTGTTCGACATCGTAAAGCTCGGTGTAGGTATAACCGACCAAGCCTCCGTGATGGCGGATTTCCGTCGTCTGCCACGGATAGCCCGTCGGGCGTTCATCGCCCCAGCCTGTGCCATATTCGCTCACCATGAGCGGCTGTCCGCTGTACTGCTGACCGTCGGCAAAGAAAGGATGACCTAAAACGTTCACGTCCATCGGTGCGGCTTCCAACTGCGTGAGATAATCGCTCCACTCATAGGTATTGTCGGTATATTTATGCGAATCAGCGATGTCGGTTATCACGTGTCGCCAGCCGGAATTATCGACTATCAGGCGCGTCGCATCCCAAGCTTTGATCTGCTTATACAGGTCACTGAGGTACTGCTGCACGTCGGCAGTGCTGCGGAATTCGAGTCCCCAAGACTCGTTATAGGGACTCCAAATCACAATCGAGGGGTGATTGTAGTCGCGCTCGATCATGGCATGAAGATCATTAGTCAGGCGTTCGCGCGCTAATGCCGTAAACTTCACGGGACAGGGCACATCATTCCATAGGAGTATTCCGAGGTGATCTGCCCAATATGCCCAACGCGGATCCTCAATCTTGAGATGCATACGCAGGCCATTAAAGCCCATTTGCTTGCCCAAGGCGATATCAGCCCGCAAGGCGTCATCACTGGGCGCGGTGTAGAGACCATCCGGCCAGTATCCCTGCACGAGTGCTGACCTGAGGTAGATCGGATGTCCATTGAGCAGTACATTTCCGCCGCTTACTTCGATGGAGCGCATACCGAAATAGGTATGCAGGACATCCGGTGAATTATCCTGTTCGGTCAATTTCAGATCAACATTATAGAGATTGGGGGTTTCGGGTTCCCACAAGATCGGTTCGGCTAAATCTACGCTCATCGTAAAGGTTTGCTGTGTATTCGTTTTATCGAATACCAGCGGCTGGGTCTGCGAAAAGGTATGTCCATCAGCAGCATGAATGTCGAGCTGAAGCTTCAGATTGCCAGACGTGGGGGATTCAACTGTGACAGCGATCAACGCGCTTTTATTGGGCAGATTGGGCGTTATGTGTACCTGTCGGATGTAAGCGGCAGGACGTGCTTCGAGCCATACCGTCTGCCAGATGCCACTGACGGTCGTAAAATCCACATCATCCCAAGGATTAGGCGGCGTGCTGCTTTGCTTACCGTGCGGGATTTCGGAGAGATCAGCGGGGTCTTCAACCCTGACCACCACGGCATTATTCCCAGTGACCAGCATGTCAGTGATGTCAAATTCAAACGGGGTATATCCACCTTCATGCTCACCTGCTGGCTTGCCATTTAGCCAGACACGCGCCCGATAATCAACCGCACCAAAGTGAATGACAATGTGCTGATTAGTCCATGCTTCAGGAACGGTAAATTCGCGGCGATACCACGCTACGCCTGTCTTGGATGGATCGGCAATGCCGGAGAGCTTGCTTTGCCAAGGAAACGGAACAACAATCGACTCTTGCAGTGACCTGCTACTTGGGTCAAACCATTTCTGGTCGAATCCCACATTATCGGGGTCAAAGGCGAAGTCCCACGTCCCATTCAAATTCAACCAGTCGTCACGTTGGAAATCCGGTCGTGGATATTCGGGCCGTGGAATCGCCATATCGTGCAATGCATTCGAATCTGAGTCTGCTCTAACTACCGCGAAACAAAACATCAAGGTTAACAGCATCAAGAAACGCATCGTCATACTCCCCAAGAGCATTTTATGGTGACCATAACTGGTGTCAACACGTGAGTCGAGCCTGTGCGTCGTGACACGGTGCCTCTCAGATTGAGGGTTGACTAGTACCGATTATACCTCTGCTGATGCGTAACCCTGAGCGAAATATGCCGCATTTGGCGTTGTGACAATCACAGTTCAGGGAACGCATCGAGCATGGCGTGAGGTTGAACAAGTTCAATTGTCTACAGTCGATTCAACTGCGGAACAGGCTAGTAGCCTTTGCGCTCCATTTCAAGCGCTTCGAGGATTTCTTCGGCGTGGGATTTCTTGCGTTTAGTGACCACCGCGCCTTCAAATAAGGCTGTGAGCGCGACAGGGTCGATGCCACCGGCACTGCCGATGACGACCATCTGGGTGAAGGGTTCTTGATCACCCCATTCCTCGGCGATCATGAGCGCACCGCGACGGCCAACAATCTGGAGGACAAAGCGATTGTCGGGATAGTCTTTGATGTAGACGATGCCTTTGGCACGATAAATGGTATTGGGGAGTTTATCGACGAGGGCTGGCACCGAGTCCATTGAGAAGGGTTTGTCGCTCGACCAGTTCCATGTGTTGAAGACAAGGCTGTGATCATGATGTTCATGCTTGTGATCATGGTGATGGTCGTCTTCATGATCGTGTTCATCTTCGGCTTCGTGGACATGAACATCCGCTGCTTCGTGACCGGCAAGCTGTTCTGGCGCATAACGACCAACGCCGAGCACCAGTTCAAGCGGCACTTTGCCGTAAGTCGTCTCGAAGATACGGGCTTCAGGCACAACATCACGGACATAATCGCGCAGATTATCTAACTGCTCGGATGTGATGCGATCCACTTTGTTGAGGACGACCATATCAGCGACGATGATCTGATGACGGGCGAGTTTCTGGTATTCGCCTTCGAGTGACGGGAACTGCTCGGCGTCCATGACTGTCAGGATGCTGTCGACAATGATGTATTCCTGAAGTTCAGGCATCATGAAGGTCATCGCAACGGTGGATGGCTCGGATACACCGCTGGTTTCGACAATAATATATTCAGGCGGTTGGGGACGTTGAATAAGCCGCACCGTTTCCGTGAGTAAATCATCACGGATGGTACAGCAGATGCAACCGTTCGACAGACTGACCGTTTCGCCTTCGACGCCTACCACGAGTTGGGAGTCAATATTGACCGCACCAAAATCATTCACCAGCACCGCAATCCGCAGGCCATGATTGCCATGCAGAATGTGATTCAAGAGCGTGGTTTTACCCGCGCCCAGAAAGCCCGTGAGAATGGTCAGCGGAATCGGAAAACGAGGCATGCCTGTCATATGAATGCTCCGCGTGAACAGGGGTTTACATGCGCAAACCCCGTCATCTGTTTAGAGCAGCGAGTTAATGGAAATGCCACGCCCTTTGAGGAAAGCGATCAGACCGATTTTGTCAATCGTCCGCAGCTCACCTGCAGTGACCATGACACGGACATGGCGTTCCAGTTCCGGGACATAGATCCGCTTGTTTTGCAGGTTGGTTTCCCATTTCTTGCGGGTGGCACGCAGTGAATGGCTGCGTTGATTACCGAACATTGGCTTCACGCCGGTGACTTTATGTTTGCCGGGCATCAGAAGTACTCCTAACAGAACAGATTTTACAGACTTTCAATTAAGGTTGGCGTTTCCGACTGACGGCGCTGATTTCATTTTCACAAGCGCAAAGCTGTCATTTATGCAGAAAACTGCCGATATTTGAGAGAGTATACCATAGGGCTTTGTGAGAAAGAATGTCGGATTCTTATTTATGTCGATTCCATAAGTATTGGCACAATGAAGCGCTACCGAACTTTGAGCATAATGGGCACACCGGGCATATCCCAGCGGGTCTGGTTGGCGTCTATGCTCAAGCGGAGATCAGCAGGCATTTGAGCGGAAGCGAACCAGACAAACCCATCGGTTACTTGATTAGCCGCAAAAGCTTCGGGAAACTCAGTGATGACATTATTCCGATAGTCCGCGGGCAATGATGGCACATAACTGATGGGTGTCACTTCAATATTGTCGGCATAAAGACGAACCCAAGCATTGCCCCATTCACGAACCGTCGAAATACGGAGCGGGATGCCGATGTAGAAATACGTACCCTCAGGTACTTGAATCAGATCGCCGTTCAACTGCACCTGCCCCATCAGCAAGCCATCGTTGTTATAAAGGTTGACGGGCGCAGTGCCTTGATGCAGGCCAAGGGGCGAGTCAGGAATAAAATGCGGCAGAATTTTAACGACACCATTTTTGTAAAACAACACGTGAACGCTGGTGCGAATGGACAAAATGTGGTTGCTGTCGTGGGGCTGGTCGGGAGCATAAAGGTTGACCGCTACAAATTTGATGCGGTCAACCGTGGAAGCGAGTTCGGCGGGGATGGCTTCAAAGTAGATGATGTCGTCATTAACAAAGGCGGAACAGCCCGCCATGTAATTGTTGGCTGAGCGATACATGTCGACAACGGCGTGCAGTTGATCATCGGTCAGGCTGCCGCGCCATGTGTAGGTATAGAGCAAGGCTTGATTGACGTTGAGGCTGCAAAAAGTGTCGTACCAACGCTGCACCAAATCGGCTTCGGGGGTGATCGGTTGGCCGGCGAAAAACATCAGCAGGAGAAAGATGAGGCCGATGATGAACGTAAACAGCAAATTCAACCGATTCATGGTACGTAGTAAATTTGCATCGTAAAAATATTGAGTACGATAAAGACCAGCATTGATAAGAGTAAGCCAATTGTCCACAACAGTGTATCAAGGCGGCGGTATTTGGCAGGAATCAGAAAGACAAACCCCACTGGTAAAAAGGTCATTGTGGCGAAGCGTCCCACAGCAAAGATGGCGGTCATCAAGGGAAGGAAAACACACATCAGCGAAAACAAGCTCAATTCCCACGGCAGTTTGCGGCGAACGCTGAGCACACATAAAACAATCAGTAATAGACCGATCCAAATCAATTGAAAGGCTTCCAAGCGCATTCCGAGGTAAGTGAACTGCGTCAACCTTTGCAGGTCATCGAAAAATTGAATGATGCGCTGCCAAGGCCAGATGAGTCCGGTTTGGCGAACATCTTGTTGGGCAGCATATGGACTGAAGGGTATCAAGGTGACATCACTGATACGAATGACCCACGCGACAAGCGCCAGCGACGGAATTAGGCAGGCACTGAAGACGTTTATCCAAAAAGCACGTCCCAAAAAAGTGGAACGCAACCCCTGCATTCTTAGGTGACCGATTAAGATGGAGAGCGCGAAAACAGGTAACAGTAATGCGCCCTGCGGACGTGTCCAGACTGCTAGCGCAGCCCATAATCCAGCACGGTAATACTGCTTAGCGAACAAGGCATCGAATGCCAGCGCCCACCACGCTAAAAACAATGGGTCGGGATAGCTCATCCAATAGATGAAACTGGTTCCAAACAGCACACAGGCCATATAACCCACTGCACGGTCAGCGGTCAGCGGGCCAAACAATCGGTTAACCAGACGCCACAATGCCCAGAGACCCACTAGCAGGCCAAACTTATTGACGATAAAGAGTGCAACTTGAATCGAAACACCGAGTAGTTGATGTATGAGACGGGCAGAGAGCGCGGCTAGAGGAAACTTAGCACTGGTTTGAGGAACAAAATCCGGTCCGTAGCCCTGATCCGTAATGCGCATTTCCCAATTGATGTCCCAATGAGCGAGATTGCCTGCCCAATCAGGTGACGAAAACCAAGGGGCTTCCGGCAGTTCAGGGTTGGCTTGCAAGTAAAAGCCAAAGCCAAGGCTGATGCCGACATGCAGCAACCAGAAGAACAGCACGGCGGACGGGATGCCTATTTTAGGAACTGCTAGACGTCGGGAAGCGATTACCATTCAAAACCCTGTAGAGTTTGTTCTTCACCAGTCTATTGTAAGTCACCAAGCATGGCAATTGAGGTCTCTAAAGCGCCGACTCAAGCAGTTCGTCTGAGCCTAAATGTTTAATGGCATCTAAAGTGTAGACCACTTTGGGGTACCAGATCCAAGCGTTGCCTTCATCCGCACCATACGCAAACCATGCTAAAGGCACATAGAGGCTTTGGATGGCGCACAGGCGATAGTCCTCCCAAAGCTGCTGCCACGAATACTTGGTCACGCCCTGTGCCAAAAGTTCGGCATAGTATGCTTGTAAAACAGACTCTTCGATCCGTTCACGATAGCTTGGATACCACCAATGCACCATCATATAAGTTAGATCACTGACGCCCAACCAACAGGTCAATGACCAATCAAAAGGCTGGCGGTCAATGAGATAGGTATCGCCATCGGCTTTCGGCAGCAACCAGTTCGCATTATGACAATCACCGTGAATGAGCGTCAGATGGTTGGGTGTCTGTTGGGTGCGTTTCAACATCCAGCGCGGGTATTGTTCGGTTAATTTCTGAATAAGCTGCCGCTGCTGATCGGCGAGGCGATCACCTAGAAAATCAAACATGGGTGCAAGCCCTGCCCGACAGGTGTCCACATAACGCATGATGACGGCTTCGGTTGGCAGTTCACAGGTTGTATTCAGGATTGGTTTTTCCCACCAATAAGCATGAAGTCGTGCTAAGGTTTTCGCCATCGATAAGGCGTGAGCAGGAATTGGCGGATAAGACAGTGAAAGGCCAGTATGCGTCTTGGATACATCTTCGAGCAAGATGTGATAAGCACCCTTCTGGGTGTCAAACTCGGCAGAATAGCAGAATGGCGTAATTTTGAGCGGGGTTTGGACGACAATCTTGGTGTAGTACTCGACTTCGCTGGCTGTTAAAGGCAGACGCTCAGGTCGAGAGAGTTTTAGGAAGAGGGTTTGTGGGACGGTAGCCGGAGTGTCAGAACTATATTGAAGGCGCAAGAAATAATTCAATGAGGCCTGATGAGTGGTCGAGGTTTGTTCGACTGCGGTGACATGCCCACTGGATAATACGCCCTTATCGCGTAAAACCTGCGTGAGCCAATCCGTAGCCAAATCATCGATTGAGTATAAAACTGTCACTGCGTAGCCCCCTATCGCTTCTGAGTTATGAATCTTTGCTCCCCAAGTCATCCATTTTATAACCTTGCGGATAGGTGCGTATATCAGACTTTGTGAGGAGAAAGGGCTTTTTTCTGCGCGGCAGCCAGCGGACAACAGCAGCCCGCGTCCGAAAAGCTTTTCGTACCAACCAGCGCCACCAGCGCGGCATAGTTGGGAAGCCAACTGCTTGCAGCAGGTGATCATCCATGAGAGCGTAAATCGCTCGACGAGCTATAGGGCGAAACAGCAAAGGATACCAATTGAGAAACACTTGAACCGAGGACTCAGCCACTTGATGGTTGGTTTCGGCATAACGAAAGTGATCCCGTTCGTAGTCATGGTTAAACTGCTCAAAGGCTTCCAGCGTTTCGGGAATGTCGTGGATAGCCATCCGCCGACCAATTTCGCGCCAAAAGATGAAGTTGGCCAACTTCTCGTTAGGGGTTGATTCGCGCCATGAAAGCAAGCGTCCAAAGCGGCTCGGTTCAAAAACAAAGGTTGAAAGCACGTAGAGATAATCTTCATTGGAGATGGAAAAATGATGATGCAGATGATTCATCCGGCGAATGGCTTCGCGTCCACGTGGACTGTCGTAGCCGTTCTCGGCAATCTCAGCGATGATGATGGCGGTGTCGTCATAGCGCTTTTGACCATGGGCAGCGAACTGTCCACTGCTGACGAGCAGACTGGATATGCTAGGCACAGCAAATGTACGGAACAAGGCAAACTCCAGCGAGCGCTGGGTCTCGTAAGGGAATTCGTACTCGCCAACCCACTGGACAATCTTGAGGTGGTCACGAATCGCATCAAGAGCGAGAATTTCAGACGGTGTTCGACGTAGCTTAAGCATCAAGCAATCCCATTCCATGACCAAAGTGAATGCATCTTCATCTCTCACAGTATCTTATTTCTGAACACTAGATTATTTGCCCTGATCTGTAAATCGACTATTCCCTAATTGTGCAGTTTGTCTTCGATCCACAATTAAAAAGAATATAAAGGTGCTAAACTCATAAATATCCTTTTTCTTGTAAAGGGGGTGTAAGATGCCATATGAATTCCGCTGGTTTGATGCAGAACACACTATCATACAAATGAACATTTACGGAAAAGTGACTTGGGATCAGTGGCACGCGACCATCGATAAGATCGTAGAAGAGATCAAAAATACCTCTCATCGGGTTGACATTATCTTTATGGATACGGTTGGTATGCCTAAAGGTAATCCGTTCCCGCACCTGAATGCAACCCACACGAAGCTTGATACTAATCCCAACATGGGATTAATAATAACAGTAAGTTCTCGGCGTATCTCCAACTTCATAGAAATGATTGTTGACGTTATACGGCACGGTTACTCATATCGAAGAATGTACAATGCTGGGTTTGTTACTACAGTGGATGAGGCCCTTAGCCAAATCAAAGCCAGCCGAGCAAAAGACCAAGCCGACAAATAGAATCGGATTTATTCAAACTCACATTTTTCTTACAAATACTTATAAGACAAGATTTCACATTGATGTCTACATTAATCTCTAAAATCTCAACGCGCGAGATAGAGGACACAAAACATAATATAAGAAAAGGACAATTTGGTTTTTTATTCCTTTTACCACCTCGAGTAGCGGTCTGACACGGACCGTAAACTGAGTAGGAGAATTCTATAAATGCCCTACATTTTTAACTGGCAAGATCCGGAAAAGACTATCATACGTATCGACATGGTCGGACAAGTCTCATGGGAAGAGTATAACATCGTCACTGACCGTGTTGTGGATGAACTCGCCAAAACTGACAAACGGATTGATGTCATTAATTTTGACAAGACGGGTATGCCTAAAGGCAACCCAATGCCTCATCTCAAAGCGGTCAACGCCCGGATGGCAGCACATAAAAACCTTGGGCTCATTATCACAGTGAGTTCAAAGACTTTGTCGGGCTTTTCCAAAATTATGGTTGACATCATGACGCGGGCCTATAACATCGACACCAGTCATAATGGCGGATTCCTAACTACTTTGGAAGAAGCCTTGGCGGCTATTGAGAAGAGCCGTAAAGGTATAAAAGCTGTAGACACTCCCCGTTAGTTTTCAGTCCTGCGCTGACATGTAATCAGGTTGAGGATCATCTTCAGCCTGATTTTTTATTGACTCTTCATTTCTCTCCCAACTTCTCCTCAACAACTCAAACATCTTGCTAGGGATAGGAAAGCATGCTGCTTTTGAAATACCCGATACGCGATTACTTCGCCATCAAATAATTGATTTTAAATAAATTTCTTAATGCACAAAATTCATGATTCAATTTAACATTAATAGAAATGAGCATGAGCCATTTATCACCATTCATTGAATCGAGTTGCTCATTCGTACACGTAGATTAAGGACTCATTACCATGCCGTTCGTATTCAATTGGCACGATCCTGAACATAGCATTGTAGGGGTGGATGTAATCGGCGAATCCACGTGGGATGACTTTACGCGGGCAACAGACCTTATTGTCGCAGAATTGGTCAAAACCGATCATCGCATTGACATTATTTTTAATGCTCAATCACCCATGCCAAAGGGTAATCCATTACCACATGTCAAAGCTGCCAACCGCAGAATGGCAGTCTTTGGAAAGAAAGTTGGTTTGGTCATCACGGTCGGACCACGCCAAATTTCAAGCATGGTCAAGGCTATGGTGGACATCATGATGCGAGTGTACAAGTTTGATCGAAGCCATCTCGGTGAAAATACCTTGACGATGGAAGCCGCACTTGATCAGGTCAACAGAAGCCGTGTGAAACAACAGATGCTTGAGGGAATGAAGGCCGCTGTTTAGACATGTAAACAGGATGTTTCAGATAAGGAAGACTATTATGCCGTTCGTATTTAATTGGCACGATCCTGAACATACAATCGTTCGTGTCGATGTTTTTGGCGACATCAATTGGGAGCAGTTTCACATTTCAGTCGATAGAGTTGCTGAAGAACTCTTAAAAGCCGATCACCGCATTGATCTCATCTACAACGATCCGGTAGGTATGCCAAAAGGTAATCCACTGCCGCATCTAAAAGTGGGCAGCAGCAAACTCGATTCGCTTCGCAACTTTGGAATACTTGTCCTTGTGAGTCCGCGAACCCTATCGGGCTTCACAAAAGCGATGATGGAAATTGCTATTCGTGTCTACGGGCTTGATATGTCCCACAATGGCGGATTTGTGACGACCATGGACGAGGCGGTTGTCCTGATCAACAAGAGCCGCGCCCAAGATAGGGTTCCGGTCGCGGCACTACGCTCTTAAGAGCAACATCATACCTGATACAAAAAGACACCATCAAGCTGCTGCACAGCTACTTGATGGTGGTTTGATTCAACGGAATGACGATCGCTACTTTCGTGGTACAATTTCATCCACATTATAGACCAACTCACACCCAATAGGTGATCTTCACATGACCCTGAGCGATTGGAAACCCATAATCGGTCTGGAAATTCACGCCGAACTGTTGACCAAGAGTAAAATGTTTAGCGCCTGCCCGGTGGTGGACAGCGTCGAAGCGGCACCGAATACAGCTGTTGATCCGCTGTCGCTAGGGCTGCCGGGAACGCTGCCAGTCGTGAACGAGCAAGCCATCGAATTCGGTATGATGGTTGGGCTGGCGTTAAACTGCGAAATTCCGGCCATCAACCAGTTCGCGCGTAAGAGCTATTTCTATCCCGATTTGCCCAAAGGTTATCAGATCAGTCAGTATGACCGTCCGTTGGCAATCAATGGTTATCTGGATATTGAGGTGAAGCCGGAAAAAGGCGACAGCTACAGCAAGCGTGTCCGCATCCGCCGCGCACATCTCGAAGAAGATACGGGCAAGCTCACACATGTGGACAGCGGCAGCTTGGTGGATTACAACCGTGCGGGTGTGCCACTGCTCGAAATTGTGACCGAGCCGGACATCAACAGCGCCGAGGAAGCTGAAGCCTTCGGGCGCAAGCTGCGTGCGATCCTACAATATTTGGGCGTGAACAATGGCGACATGTCCAAAGGCGTGCTGCGAATGGAACCCAACATTAGTGTCATGCACAAGGATGATACGGGCTACCGTGAACGTACGGAGGTCAAGAATCTCAACAGCATCCGCAATGTTTACCGAGCGATCAAAGCGGAAACCGAGCGGCAGGTTAAGCTGTGGGAATCAGGGGATACGGTTAAACGTGCAACACTTGGCTGGGACGAAGGCAAGCAAAAGCTTGTGATTCAGCGTTACAAAGAGAGCGCCGATGAATATCGTTATTTTCCGGAACCGGATTTACCCATCCTTGAAATCAGCCGCGAACAGGTTGAGGAAGTCCGTGCCCATCTGCCAGAACTGCCGGATGCCAAGCGCGAACGGTTCGTGAAGACCTTCGGGCTGAGCGAGTATGATGCCTCAGTATTAGGGTTAGAGAAAGCCGTCGCGGCCTACTACGAAGCCGTCGTTGAGGCAGGAGCTAATGCAAAGTCGGCTGCAAACTGGCTCATCAGCAGCCTGTTCAGTGTCATGAATAACGCGGGTATTGACCGGGAGCAAATCGGACAGACCAATGTGTCAGCGGCTAAGTTAGCCAATCTGGTCAAACTGGTGGACAGCGGCACGCTCAACAAAGGCACAGGCTTGGAAGTTCTAAATGAGATGTGGACTACCGGAGCCGATGCCGCCAAGATTGTTCAGGACAAGGGCTTGGCACAGGTTTCGGATACAGGAGCCATTAGCGGTGTAGTCGCCGAAGTATTGGCCGCTAATGACGCGATGGTACAACGCTATCTGAATGGTGAAGAGAAAGTATTCGGGGCGCTGGTAGGAATGTGCATGAAAGCGCTCAAAGGCAAAGGCAACCCGGCGGTCGTCAATACGCTGCTAAAAGAACAAATAGCAGCGAAGAAGCATTAGCCAGCACATGCGGCAGGTGCACTCACCGATTCTGATACGGCGCGAATAGTCTTCTTCAGCAGGTCAATCTTGAACGGCTTAGGGAGAAAGGCATTCGCGCCCAACTGCGCGGCTTGTTGATGCCACTGTGCGGCAGGAGCTGCCGTCAACAAAATAAACGGTATCGCCCGATACTTGGGGTGCTCACGCAAATGCTCTAGAAAATTAAGGCCATCCATTTGCGGCATATGATAATTGCTAATGATCAAGTCGGGCGTATGGGCACTCTGCTTGAGCACGTCCATTCCTTCTTGACCATTACGTCCTGAAATGACGTCATAGCCTTGCTGGTTTAGAACCATTTCTAAAAGTGTCACAATATCCGAGTTGTCATCTACTAACAGAATTGTGGTCATATTCGCCGCACTTTATCTTTATGCTTGCTTCTAATCTATCATAAGCCCAAACAAAAAATTAATTAAAAAAGAGTTATGAATATTTTCTCAATTGTTGAACAACTGTACAGAATTGATCAATCTCAAGAAGAATCCCCCATAAATTGAGGGTATACAAATCAGGCACAAAAGAGTAGAATTTAATTTCTAAGTTTAGCCCCGAATGTTGTTCTTTTTCATCGATTGTGCTAAACCTCAGTAATTGAGTTTCTCTATATACTGTGCCTCGTCCTAGAAGCGTAAGCTGAATCAAAAGGAGTAAAGTCGATGGCAGGATGGCAACAGGTTATCATCGTCGGGAATGTTGGCCGTGCTGAAGATCTTAAGTATTTGCAAAGCGGCGTGGCTGTTCTTAATTTCTCCGTTGCAGTGAGTTCCGTCAGTGGAACCGGTGATCAGCGGCAAGAAAAAACAACTTGGTTCCGTGTAGCGGCATGGCGGCAGCTTGCTGAATCATTAGCTCCCTATATCACCAAAGGTAAGCAGGTCATGGTCGTGGGCACAGTCGATGCCCGTCCTTACTCGGATAATTCCGGCCAACCTGCCGCTTCGCTTGAATTAACCGCGCGGGAAATTCGCTTGCTCGGCAACCGCGGTGAAGGTGAAGGCCGTGGCAGTGGTGGCGGTAACGAATATGGCGATTACGCCCCTGCTCCACCGGATACAATGGGCGACATTCCTTTCTAACCAACAATTAATTGGTAACAGGAAATATGCAAAGGCGGATACTGAGTAAGGTATCCGCCTTTTTATATTTTCTTGGACAATCGCACTTTCGGTTAAGGTAAGGTATGCTGTCCTTGTCGTTTTTATCTCGATCTTGAAAGTGCAGAACATGGACAACCTGAATTCAATTAGTGAGACTATTCGCGCGGCGTTTGTCGCTAAAAACGCTGCTCGTGATGAAGCCGTGAACCGCAGCCGTGAATTGATCCGTCACTGCTCCGAGTCTATCCGCGCGATCCACCGGCACGAATGGGATAAGGCCGCTGATAAGATGGCGACTGCTAAGGCCGCAGCCAACGATTTGGTGACCGGCATCGCCAAGTATCCCGACCTGTATCACGCTGGATATACACAGGACGCCTTGAAAGAAGTGGTGGAAGCCTTCTGCACCTATGCGATTGTGCGCGGACTGCCACTGCCCACGCCACAAGAACTGAATGTCGAAAATGATACCTACTTGAATGGCTTGGCTGAAGCCGACACCGAATTGAGGCGTTTCATCCTCGACATCCTCCGGCGTGAAGATGGCGATATGCAAGAAGCCGAACGCCTTTTAGAAGCGATGGACGACATCTACGATGCACTGGTAACGTTTGACTTCCCGGATGCCATCACAGGCGGGCTGCGACGGCAAACCGACATCGTGCGCGGCGTGTTGGAACGGACACGCGGTGATCTTACCACCACCATCCAACAGCAGCGATTGCAGGCAGCTCTCAAACGGGCGGAAAATCACCAAACCTAATAGCACAGGCAGCGTTTCTAACACATTACAAATTCATGTGATGATATTCATGTTGGGAAACTGACATGATCCGGTTATAAAAGGGTTTGGGTAGGTAGTCCGAACGCATTAAATGATTTATACTCAAATACGATCATTACTTTAGCGCAGCCTTCCGCGTAGAGGTCTCATGGCGACTGTTTTTATCAGCTACCGCCGCAAGCCGAGTGCTATTCTGGCGCAGCTCATCGTGCGCGATCTAAAACAGCGCCATATCGAAGCCTATCTGGATACAGACCGCAACGATACCGCTGGCGCTTTCCCTGACCGTCTGCTACAAGCGATCAAGAACGCTGATGTGTTTATCTGCCTAGTTGGTGAGGATACCTTCGAATCCGATTGGGTACGGCATGAGATTGAACAGGCGAGCCGCCTTGGCAAGCCGATGATCCCGATTTTCCAAGAAAGCTATAAGCCACTCACCCTAGATGCTGCGCCAACACCCTTTATTAAAGCACTGCTGGAGCACGACGGCGTTTCGATCTTTGATGAAAAGAATGTGTACATCAGTGCGGCCATCGAAATGCTGGCGAACATGGTGCAAAACACAGCAGCATGGCACGCACAGGAATTGACCATTCCACCTACGCCTCCGCCGACCAGCCAACCGATCACACTTAACATCAATAATCTAGCGGGTGAAACCGTCGCCGGATATGTCGTCAGTGAAATCCTCGGTCAAGGCGGCATGGGCGCAGTGTATCGGGCGCATCAAAGCAGCCTGAATCGTGATGTGGCGTTTAAAGTACTGCCTCCCAGCCTCGCCCAGCAGCCAGAGTTCATCGAACGCTTCAGTCGCGAAGCACAAACGGCGGCGCGGCTGGAACATCCAAACATTGTGCCAATCTACGATTACGGCACTTATGGCGGCCTGAGCTATGTGGTTATGCGTTTGCTGACGGGCGGCTCACTGGCTGAACGGCTGAGCTACCGTCTAAAATCGGATAAAGGGCTGCCCTCACTCAGTGAAGTGGCAACGGTGCTGCGTGGCTTAGCCGGAGCGTTGGATTACGCTCACTCGCGTGGGGTTATCCATCGCGACATCAAAGCCAATAACGTCATGTTTGACGATCAAGGCACGCCGTTCCTTGTAGACTTTGGTATCGCCAAGATTACGACATCTACCACAGGGTTGACGGGAACGGGCATCGCGATGGGCACGCCGTCGTATATGTCGCCCGAACAGTGGAAGGGAGAAAGCGTCACCCCAGCCACTGACCAATACGCATTAGGCGTTATGACCTACCACATGCTGACGGGACGGCTTCCGTTCGAGGCGACAACGCCCTACGCCCTGA
Organism: Aggregatilineales bacterium; assembly: GCA_044226855.1. Taxonomy (GTDB): domain Bacteria; phylum Chloroflexota; class Anaerolineae; order Aggregatilineales; family Phototrophicaceae; genus CFX2. The sequence goes on along the minus strand of JBGAGF010000009.1, from coordinate 213,110 downwards.
TGAATAAGCATCTCAACGAGACGCCGACCGCACCTGATGTTTGGCGTGCCGACCTGCCGCCTACCATCAAGGATGTGCTGGCACAGTCGATGGCGAAACTGCCACAGGAGCGTTACCCATCGGTGCGAGATTTCGCGGCGGCCTTCGAGCAGGCTATCGGCGGTAAAGGTACGCAATCTACCAGCTTCTTTACAACACCGCTGCCGACACGGGTTCCACCTTCTCCACCAACACCGCGTCCGTTAACGCCCACCCAGAAGCCCCCGCTTCCCGGCCATCTTTACGATGGGCCAACGACACCTCCCGATTTTGTACCGACCATTACGCCATCCAAACCTCCGACAGGAAACGCGTCTATATCTCAACCTATGGCATTGGCACAGTCCCCTCAAAAAGGTGGGGTGAATATGCTGGTGTTGGCAGTGGTCGCCATTGTTGTTGTGGCGCTCGGCATCATTGGATTCTTAGTCGTTTCGGGCAATCAACAGGCCGCTGCCGCTACGTCAACACAAAATGCCATCGCGCTGCTTGAAACGCAGAACGCGATTGCATCCTATACGCTTACACCCAGCAGCACACCAACAGCCACGGCTTCGGCGACGCCTACGGCCAGCGACACGCCAACGCAAACCCTGTCGCCCACACCATCCGATACAGCAACGGCGACCGAATCTCCAACACCAACTCATACTCCAACAAACACGCCGACCGCTACACCCGCTACACCAGAAGCCATTGCACTGCGCGGTTTGCCCGTTCGGCTTGGCCCAAGCACAAGTTACCCGCTGGTGGTCACGCTCAAAGCAGGCGACCGCATTGACGTGATTGGCATCAGCGAAGATGGCCAGTGGTATGAGATCATCTTGCCGGACGGCAAACTCGGATGGATTACCGCATCCACATCACAAGTCCAGACAGCAGGTGATTTGCTTGGTGTACCGCTGGCGCTCGCTCCAAGTGAGACACCGACGTGGACGTCGACACCAACCGATACGCCGACATCGACGAATACGCCAAGCGCGACGCCAACCGCCACGTCGACAAATACGGCTACCGCGACCGATACACCATCCGCGACGCCTACAAATACAGCCACCGCAACTTATACGCTGACACCGACCTACACGATTACACCGAGTGATACGCCAACACTTCCATCGCTGCCGCCAACGCCTACCAAGACCAAAATTGTAAGCTGTCCCGGTGCGCGAACATCCTTCTTGTATCCGGGGGTTGAGGGCTACGTTTTGGGCAATGATCCGCTGCCGGTTAACGTTCGCAGCGCTCCTACGAAGTCAGGGCAGAAACTCGCCCAAATTCCGGTTGGCGGGCGCTTTACCGTGCTGGATGGCCCAAATTGCAACGAAGACAAAGCATGGTTCCATGTCCGGCTTGACAATGGAGTACAGGAAGGATGGATTGCGGAAGGTGATGAGACAGGCTATTTTGTGCTGCCAGTCGGTACCGATTCGCCACAGGCTCCATCAGTAACGCCTGTTCCTTCAAATACACAACCGCTCGGCGGTCGTATTTTGACCGTCTGCAATCCGGTTATTGAAGATGAATTCAACAATGGGCAATCCAATCATGATTGGTTCCAAGACAACACCGCAGGCGCACGATCTAATGAGCAAATCATCAATGGGTTCTACGAGATCCGCCTGAACCAAATACCCGCCACAACAGATGAAGCAACCAGTTGGGGCAGCTTGCGCGGTTTCACTTTCCGTGATGGGCGGGTTGAAGCAGTTGTCAGCGCCAGCAACTTCTCGGAGATCACTACCCGTGTTGGCATCTGGCTGCGCTACCAAGACCAGAATAACTTCCTCGCCTTCATGATCCGCAACAATGGCAGTTATTACGTTGGGCGCTGGCAAAATAACACCTACCAAGACATCGTGCGCTGGACACAGGTCAAGTCTATTCATTCAGGCGACAATGCCGTGAACACCTTGCGGGTGGATATTGTCGGGGATGAGTTCACGCTCTACATTAATGGCGTCGTACTCACGAAATTCACCGACTCTACTTGGCCAGAGGGTCGCTTCGTGTTCTTCGGGGCATCCAAAGTCGTGCCCAACAGTATGCGACTGGACTACGTGCGGATTTGCCAGTGATGCGGTATCTTTCACTGGCTTATCCGACGTTTACACCTTAATCATCTCACTTCAAACGCTGGCATCATGACATCAATCACACGATTTCTCACGAACCCTTCGCCTGCCGACATGCCGCGCACCGCCGATGTCGTTATCATTGGAGGTGGACCTGCCGGAACCGCCGCCGCATGGGCGATTGAACGGGCCGCACCCGGCACACGTATCGTGCTCATCGAGCAAAGCGCTCAACTCGGTGCGGGATCATCACTGGCATCACTGGAAAATTACCGTACCTGCTGGGCAGCGCCCTGCTTACACAAGCTAATGCAGCGCAGCATCGACGTTTTTCATCACGCTGAAGATTATTTTGGCGCGGGAACTAAACTCGGCCTCAAAGAGCAAGGGTATCTTTTTATCGCTTTTACAGAAGCACAGGCCACTAAACTCAAAGCGGATGTCGACCATTTGCATCGCTGCGGGTTAACGCATACAGAATATTTGAACGCCGATGACATCGCCTACCGCTATCCTTGGTTGGGTGATCAGGTTATTGCAGCCAAGTATGATCCTATCGCCGGATGGATGGACTCCAATGCGCTGATTTATGCGCTCGCCAACGCTACCCAATCCACCACCTTTTTGCTCGAAACGAAGCACGCCAGTATCAGAACGTCTGGCAACCGCGTTCTCGGAGTCTCGACTGCGAATGGCGATATTGATGCCCCAAATGTGGTGATCGCAACCGGAGCTAATTCACGCGCTATCGGACGAACGTCAGGCATTGAACTGCCGATTGTTATCCGTCCCCGACAGAGCTTCACAACCGGATGGCGACATGCTGAATATCCTGAAGACGCCCCCTGTGTTATCAGCGCGGCACCATTCCCACATATTCGTCCCGAAGCGCAGAGCGGTGCGATTTTCGGCTATGAGTACCGCTGGAACACCAGCAAAATCCCGAACTATCAAGGCGAACGCACTGATGCCTTGATTGATCCAATTTGGCCGGTGGAACAACTGCGCGATCCACGTTTCCCGTCACTCACATTGAGTTTGATGGCGAAGCAGTTTGGACACAAACCCGGCGAAGGTTTTGGCGATCCGCGATATTTACGGGGAATTTACCACCGCGCAGGCTACTATACGTATCGGGACAACGCGTATGTAACGCTGCCGGACGGCACACAAGAACCGTACGACAGCCAGCGTGCTATCATCGACGCGTGGCCGGGAATCGACGGGCTGTTCCTGTCGATTGCGCATGTCGGGCACGGCATTATGTCCGCACCAGCTGCCGGAGAAATCCTCGCCAGCCATGTGCTGAAACAAGAACTGCCTGATCCAAGTTATATCGGCTTCAATCTTGATGCGCCTTACGTCGAACATGACGCAGGCGGCTTGTCAGATAATAAGATTAAGGCATAAGGAAGCTCGACTGATTAGCATTCACAATAGCAGCAATATTCTCGCTCATGCTCCACAGCGTAGGGTAACCGTCGCTGGATTTATCGGCCTTGCCTCCGCTATAATGCGCCGCGTTCGTCCGCATTGACGAACGGTTTAGCGGCCTGTGGAGTAGCGAATACGCATGCAAAATTTGGATGATACACAACCCGTTCGGCCTGTTACGGTCATGCCTGATGAGGAGCAACCGCGTTCCGGTGCGCCGGGTTGTTTGGTCTGGGGTTTGATCGGCTTAATGGTGATTGGCTTCGCAGGCTTGATCATCGCGCTGGCAGGCTACGCGGGTTGGACACAAGGGCAGCGCATCGCCCAAACCAACGCGACGGCCACTACCAACGCTGTCATCGCGGATCAAGTGAATCGCCTTCCCGGTGATCTGAACAGCAAAAATCAGGTGCTGGTGAAAGCCCGTCTGGATTATTTGCTGACGCTGACGCCAGCCGTTCCCGGTGCGATGGATTTCGCTCTAACCGCAACTGCGATCAGCATCCCAACAGCCACACCATCGCCAACAGCCACACAACCACCTGCCGTCGAAGCGACCGAAGCCGCAACATCCATACCCTTAGCACCCAGCGGCAGCGCCACGCCTGACCTGACCGCACTGCTCCAACAAGCACAGACAGCCGATGCCAGCTCAGATTGGGACACCGCCATCAACACCCTCGACGCGATTATGGGTTATGACGACAACTTCCAAACCAACACCGTTCATGCCTTGATGTTTGACGCGCTGACCAAGAAAGCCATCTCGCTCTATCGCGGTGGGGATGTGTCACGATTAGCCGAAGCCAACCAACTGACCGACCGCGCAAGCCAATTCGGCAACATCGAAACCTCAGAAGCGAACTACGAGAGCATCATCGCTAGTGAGTACCTTGATGCTATCAATACTATGGGTGTGGATTATAACCTCGCCATTCGCAAGCTGACGGCACTCTACAGCCAAGCGCCAACCTACCGCGATGTGTTCCAGAAGTTGGTCGGGCAATATATCGCATATGGTGATGCTCTGGCCCAAGGCGGACAGGCGTGCAGCGCGGTGGCTCAATATCAGAATGCGCTCTCGTTGCAAGATAACGGCAGTGTCGGTGCTAAACGCGATGCCGCACAGACAGCTTGCACGACACAAGCGACCCAGAGTATCGCAGGAACACCCGATCCAAATGGTATCGCACCCGTCGGAGTGGCTCCAGTTGGCGCACAAGCAACACCCAGTTAATTCTGGTCAGTAAAATTCAAATTCTAAAGAGGCGCATAATGCGTCTCTTTTGTTTGTCATAACGGCTACATGTATAGCGGACAATTTACCCCAACCGCTTGATATTGTAAGATAACGTTATGCAATTATTTAAGCAGAAGTGAGTTATTGAAATGCATTTAGAAGATAAAATTGGTCAGATGTTGATGGTCGGCTTTTACGGGCTAGAAGCGCCAGATTATCTCCTTGAGTGGCTGCGTCAGGGACGCGCTGGTGGAGTGATCCTGTTCGCGCGTAACGTGGAAAGCCCTGAACAGGTTGCCCACCTGACACGCAGCCTGCACGCAGCCTCCAAGTATCCATTACTGATCGGCATCGACCAAGAAGGCGGCACTGTTGCAAGGCTGCGCCAGCAGTTTAGCGAAAGCCCGGGCGCGATGGCACTTTCGGCAGCGGCTAATGGTCCGGAGTTGGCCGAACGTGTCAGTGAAATGCTAGCGGTTGAGATGAAAGCTTTGGGCATTAATTGGGACTTTGCACCGGCTCTCGACCTCGCCTACAACGCGGCGAATCCGGCGGTTGGCACGCGCTCTTTCGGCGTCGACTCAGAACGGGTGGCGGAAATGGGCGGCGCAGCGGTACGTGGTTTCCAAAAGGGCGGCGTGGCGGCCTGTGCCAAGCACTTCCCCGGCCTCGGCAATACGGCCATCGATACGCACCTTGCTCTGCCCGTTCTCGACACTTCAGTTGAACAGTTACGCAAACAGGATATGCAGCCTTTCCGCACGCCGATCCAAAATGGCATCGCCAGTATCATGACGACCCACACCATTTTCTCGGCTCTAGATACGGAACTTCCGGCTACATTGTCGCCCGTCATTATCCAGAAGCTGCTGCGCGAAGAACTCCAGTTTGACGGCGTTGTAGCGAGCGATTGCATGGAGATGAAGGCCATTGCTGACCATTTCAGTCCTGCTGAAACGGCAGTTCTGGGAGCGTTTGCAGGTTTGGATATTATCTTGTTTTCGCACACCCGCGAGATGCAAGAAGCGGCTTACGAAGGTCTATTGGAGGCTGTTAAAAGCGGTCGCGTTCCGATGGAAAAAGTCGAAACCGCCAACCGCCGTGTGACCACATTGAAAGCCGCTTATCCAGCACATACGCCTGATCTGAGCGTGATCAAGAAACCCGATCATCTTGAACTGGCATTGAAAGCCGCCCGCGCAGGCACCGTTTTATTCCGTGACAGCGGCTTACTGCCCTTGGGTAAGGATGCAGCGCTGGTCGAGTTCGCCTCGCAGCTTGACAGCGGCATCCTCGAAAGCGGTGGCGTATCCGGATTCGCGAGCGCCTTACGCCAGCATTTCCCATCCATTCAAACCGTATCGTTGGGTTCAGATGGCTACGCAGCCTCAGCAGTCGCTCAAGCACATCAGGCCGCCCAATCAGCAAGCACACTGGTGCTCGCCACACGCAGCGCCCATATCAACCCAGATCAACTCGCGCTGGCACAGCATCTGATCAACGAAGCCAAACAAGTTGTGCTGGTTTGCCTACGCAATCCGTATGATGCGGGGGTATTATCAGGTGCAGGCACCGTTATCTGCACTTCAGGGGACAGCCAACCTTCTTTAGAGGCTGCCGCTGAAGTTCTGGCTGGCGTCTTCAAGCCGACAGGTAAGCTGCCTGTACCTGTAGCCGCCTGAGTGTTCAGGCGTCATAACGAGAAAGGCTGACGATGATGGGATTGTTCCGCAAGCTGTTCAAGTTCGGGTTCATGCTCATCGGTGGTTTCGTCATTTATCAGATTTTCTGGGGCATCCAGCAGTTGCTTAGCCGTGATGTTCATCTCACACTTGCCCGCCATACCAACAAAGGTCAGGCGGGCACGACTTTGCGCGAGACAAAAGAAGAGGCAAGCTACACCCGCGAACACATCATCGAAGATGGCATCGAGCGGATTATTTATCGCCCCAAGCAGCGCCGATTTGAGACGCCAATTGTCATGCAGCACGGCATGTGGCACGGCGCGTGGACATGGGATATGTGGGGGCCGCTGTTCGCATCGTGGGGATGGGAAGTGCATACGCACAGCTTGCCCGGTCACAGCGGGTCACTGACGCAAACGCCAATTGAAGAATGCACCCTCGATTACTATCTGGCATTCCTCAAAGCCGAGATTGACAGGCATGAGCAGAAGCCGATTCTGCTCGGTCACAGTATGGGTGGAGCACTGACGCAGTGGTATCTGAAATATGTGGGCGATTTACCAGCAGCAATACTCGTCGCTCCTTGGCCGCATGAGGTTATTCAATCAGGCGAGACAGCTTATCTCATCGGCGCTGATCCGATGGGGATGCTGCTATCAATGGTTACACGCCGTGCGGAACAGTGCCGCAATCCACAGGTGGCAGCTCATGCCCTGCTGAGTTCGACTTCAGTGATGACGCCGGAAGCCTTGTTTAAGAAATTAGCCCCTGAATCGCTGATTGTGATGCTCCAGCACCATCCGCCTTTCTGGTTTGCCCCCAAAGTGGTCAATACCCCTATGCTGGTACTGGCAGGCGAAGGCGACACGGTGGTCAGTTTGGATGCCCTGAAGCAAACGGCTAACCATTATCACGCGGATTTCCGTTCGTATGCTGGGGCAGCCCACAACCTCATGATGGAAAAGAATCACGCGGAGATTGCTCAAGATATTCATGATTGGCTGGTCAAGGTCGCCATCAGCTAAAGATACGTGATACGGTCAATATCAGGAGGTTAAGGCTTTTTGTTGGTCAACCATCTCCTGATAGACATCAATCTTGTAGCAGATGACATTCAGGTATTCATGCAGTTCACGCATGTGCTGCTCGACTTCCTCGCGGTGGGCTTTGAGCATCTCCAAGCGCTCCGGAAGTGAGGCATCGCCCATCCGCTGTAACTGGGCGTAAGCGAGCATTTGCTGGATTGACATACCGGTTGCCCGCAGCTTGTTGAGAAACTCAATCCAGCCGATATCATCCTGCGAATAGCGACGGTGGGTATTCTCAATCCGGTCGATGTGATGGATGAGACCAACGCGCTCGTAATAACGCAGCGTGTAGACGCTCAATCCGGTCACTTCGGCCACGTGTTGTATGGTATATTTTTGTTCTTTGGTGTCCATGTTCCGCACTTTACACTCTAGAGCGCACTCTAAGTCAATCCCTCAATTTTCAGCCCCATATCACTGCGTCGGTGGTACAATACAGCCTCAATATCAAGACTTCGGCGCTCTCGAACGAAGACTATGAGCATTATAATTCAGTTGTTTATTCTGGGTTGACTTCCGAACTCACTTTCGAGGATCTGCTTTGACCAACACCCCTATCAACCGTTTAGCGTCTTCAGCCCACACTCGACTTGAAACGCTAATCCAAGAAAATCTCGATACCGTCTTTCCGGCATGTGCGCTTGCAGTCATCAAAAATGGTGAAACCGTACTGGATGCCGGATGGGGTACGGTTGAAGGGACGCCTGCCACTAGCGATACCCTATTTGATTTGGCCTCGGTCACCAAGCTGTTCACGGTCACGGCCTTTCTGTCATTCGTCAGCGCCGGACGTGTCAAACTGGATGATCCACTAGCCAGCATTGTGCCGGAATTCGGGGCGCTCAATCCACGCACGATGGATGGTGGGCAAGACCCGCACAGCAAAGTTCGTTTGCCGACACCTGTGGATTTCATTGGCAAAACGATTGATCCGCATCGGGTAACATTCCGCCACCTGCTCACGCATACGTCCGGTTTACCCGCGTGGCGCGACGTTTACAATGCGGCTGGCCCTGCGCCGACTCCGCCTGATCAGACCGATCCCATTCCGCGTGCGCAGCGTTGGGCAACCGGCCTCCAAGCCATCTATGCTTATCCCTTTATCGGAATTCCCGGCGAACGTGTGGTTTACAGTGACATCGGATTGATTTTGCTGGGTGAAGCGACTGCTCGTTTGGGGAACGGGACACTCGACCAAGTCATTCAGCAGCGCGTGTTAAATCCACTCCAACTCAGCAGCCCCCGATTCAATCCAATCCATGAAGGTCATATTACTCGAGAACGGATCGCGCCAACCGAGGATGATCCGACATGGCGCAAGCGCCGCGTGTGGGGGGAAGTCCACGATGAGAACGCCTGCGGTCTAGGCGGAGTTTCCGGACATGCAGGTTTGTTCGCAGCAGCGCGGGATGTGGCAGTCTTCGGGCAGGCATGGCTGACCCAACCGGAGCAGGCTTTTGGGATTGATACGGCTCTCGCCCAAGAAGCCAAACGCGAACAGGCCGAAACTGATGGCATGCGGCGAGGTTTAGGCTTCGTCATCAAAGCCTACGAAGGCGCATCGGCGGGTGATCTCTTTAGCATAAACACCTATGGGCATACGGGCTTCACCGGCACATCATTGTGGATTGATCCGGATCATCAATTGGTCGTGGCCTGCTTGACCAACAGCGTGTATCCGGGACGCGGTAAACCGGGAACCTTAGAATTTCGCCGTGCTGTCCATGACTTACTGGCCGAAGCACTCAATAACTGACCTCAAGAGGAATGAAATGATCACCGAACAACCTAACCCACATTCCGAGAAAATCGATACGCTGTCTCCGCTGGAAATCGTCCAAGTCATCAACCGTGAGGATCAAACGGTTGCTAAAGCGGTCGAGGCCGCACTGCCCCAAATCGCGAAGGCTGTTGATACGATTACTAACCGGATTGAACAAGGTGGACGGCTCATCTATGTCGGAGCGGGAACCAGCGGACGACTGGCTGTACTGGACGCGGCTGAATGTGTGCCGACCTACAGCGTGCCGCGTGAATTGGTGCAGGCGGTCATGGCGGGAGGCGATAGAGCACTAACGCATTCGATAGAAGGCTCGGAGGATGACCGCGAAGCCGCACGGGTTGATCTCGCAGCGATCCAACTCAGCGGAAAAGATACGCTGGTCGGCATCGCAGCTAGCGGAACAACGCCTTATGTGCTGGAAGCGCTGGCCTATGCCCGTGAACTGGGTGCGGTCACAGTGGGCATTTCCTGTAATGCGCCTGCGCCCCTCCTCGAAGCAGCGGACATCGCGATTGGGGTCGTGCCGGGGCCAGAAGTGATTGCGGGCAGCACACGGATGAAAGCCGGAACCGCCCAAAAGCTCGTCCTGAATATGCTGAGCACGGCGACCATGATCCGACTGGGTAAGGTCTACGGCAATCTGATGGTGGACGTCAGTGTATCGAACGCTAAACTCCAGCGTCGGGCGCGGGGTCTGGTCGAGAAAATCGCAGGCGTCACACCGGAGCGAGCAGCCGAGCTGCTCACCCAAGCCAATAACGAGGTCAAGACAGCTATCGTCATGGAGCGCAAACAGGTGGACGCCGAAACCGCACGGAAACTGCTAGCACAGGTTAAAGGTCACCTGCGGCGTGTGATCGGCTAGCGCAACCTGTCAGAGTGGGATACGCTAAAGGTATAAACATAAAGGAATCGCTATGAAATTCGGACGCGTGGTCGGCAATCTGGTTGCCAGCCAAAAAGTCAAAGGGCTGGAAGGCGTGAAGTGGTTGATGGTTCAGCCTCTCAATGCCCAACGCCAGCCGGACGGTGAAATCTACGTGGCAGCCGACGCAACCAACCAAGCCGGCATGGACGAATTGGTGTTCGTCATCGCCTCTAAAGAAGGGGCCTTTGCCCTGCCCGTTTCGTTCGTGCCGGTTGATGCGGCCATCGTGGGCATTGTCGATGACGTGGATGACCGGCCACTGTACGACGAAAAATCGGTCGAATGGAAAGTGTTTGTCGGAGCACAGGAGTAGTCCATGTATATCGGGCGGGTCAAAGGAACGGTCACCAGTACGATCAAACATTCACTCTTCGACGGGCAAAAGCTGATGTTGGTGACACGCCTTAATCTGGACGGCAGTGAAACCAGCACGTACGATGTTTGCCTCGACGATGTGCAGGCTGGTGTCGGGGATGTGGTCGTAGTGCTGGACGAAGGCAGCAGCGCCCGACAAATTATTGGCAAGCGTGGAACAGGTCCGGCACGCGCCATTATCGTGAGCATCGTCGATAAGGTTGAGGTCAAGCAGTAAGCGATCTATGCCTTCGACGTACACCGTAGACCTCTCTCTTGAAAACTGCCTTGAACGGCTGAATACCCAGCAGCGTGCTGTCAATTTAGAGAATGGTTACTCGCTGGCCATTACCGTGCAGCCGGTTGAAATCGCCAGAGGTGTCTATCAGGTACAGGTGACGCGCAGCATACGTGGCTGGCGACGCGGACGGAAAAGCGCCATTTATGTTTTCCTCAAAAAGACGGGTGGAACAATTACCCAAGTCCAGATTCGAAACACCGAGCAAACCACGCCGATGATACTCGGAGCACTCCTGATGGGCTTTGGCATCATCCTCGGATTTCGAGGTTTGTACGCAATCGCTGGTGTGTGCCTCGTGCTGGGAATCGTGATCTTTACCATCCTGTGGATGCTTTACAGTGGGCGACTCGTCCCGCGTGATCTGGTGGAACTCATCACAAAAACGTTACCTGCACGCGATTCTTAGCCTGTTTTCTCCCTCAGCATGACGTATTTCCTACAAGACTTGTGCATTCTATATCATCCGTCCTTCTGAAACGGACTTACAATGAATGTTAAGATAGCCATTCATTGTTCTCTCATCATTGCTGACTTTGGCTGTGTAATTGAACAGGAGGATCAGCGATGTACGCCCAAGTAACTTATCTCCAAATTTCCCCTGAGCGGATGAACGCACTCCGTGATCTGCTCGAATCCCATTATTTACCTGTCGTTCGGCAGCGTCCGGGCTTCAAAGCAGGCTACCTGCTCGAACAAGTGGATGACCCCGGTAAGGCGCAACTCGTCTTTTTCTGGGACGAGCATGCGTCGGTTGAGGCGTTCAACCGGACTGGCATGCTCCAAGCTACCCTGCACTCCTTGACTGCCGAGATGCCTGACTTGTCGGTTCACCGTCTGGGATACACGGTACAGGTTGGTGTGCGGGCTGCTGAATACGCTGCTGTTGGCTAGACGGTTTCTTTGCGACATTTTAGGTTATAGAAATTTATTTGAAAGCTTCTCTGAATAAGAAAGTTGCATGTTTGCCAAATCGTCAGTAGGGTTGACAGCATGGCACATTCATCAACTGATCTCAGAGGAGCTTCGCCATGTCCAATGACAAGACCCTATTAAAACCGCGTGTGCTGCGCGCGCCAGAATTTAAGCCGGGTGAATGGCTCAACAGCGACCGTCCACTGACGATGACTGGACTGCGCGGACGAGCCGTGTTAATCGACATCTGGGAATACAGCTGCGTCAACTGCATTCGCACCCTGCCTTACATCCGCGAATGGAACCGACGCTACAACCAATGGCTGACGGTTGTCGGTGTGCATACACCTGAATTCCCCTTTGGAAGAGAAAAACAACAGATCGAGATGGCAATTCGGGAACATGACCTGAGCTATCCGATTTACCTCGATAACGCCTTCGCGATGTGGGATGCCTATGCCAATCGTTATTGGCCTGCAAAGTATCTCGTTGATCCTGACGGTTACATCCGTTACCAGAGCGCCGGTGAAGGTGGATACGGCCTGTTTGAAGAAGCGATACAGGCTGTTCTGCGTGAAAATGACACTGATTTAACCCTTCCGCCCGTGATGCAGCCTTTGCGGGATGAAGACCGTCCCGGCGCGGTGTGCTATCGCCCAACACCGGAACTGCAGGCGGGACTGGATCGGGGCGCGCTGGGTAATCCGGAAGGCTACGGACGGGGCGCACCGATGCTGTATGTGATCCCCAAGGAGCGGATGCGGAACGCCTTCTACGTCAGCGGGGCGTGGCAGGCTGGTGAGCAGTACCTAACCTATCAAGGACAAACCGAGGCGATCATCCGTGTGCCGTATGAGGCAGTTGAGGTGAACGCAGTGCTGACGCCCTATGTCGAGATGGTTGACCGGTTAGTGCATCCTGAGCCGGTGAGCGTCGAGGTGTGGCAGGACGACAAGCCGCTGAGCGAGACGACCTATGGTGATGATCTGACGCGTGACGGGCGGGTTGTGGTTGACCGTCCACGGATGTACAACCTCGTGCGGAACAAGGGGTTCGAGCAGCACGAGTTGATCCTCAGGGTGCGGTCACGGGGCTTCGCGATGTACGCCTTCTCGTTTACAGGCTGCGTAAAACCGGAATAAATACGGTTGAACCGCAGAGACGCAGAGATTTTTGGCGGTGGCGGCGATTCATATTTGGCGGCGGCGATGGCGGCGGCATTGGCATTTCCCCTTTTGGTTCACTTGATGATTCAAAAGTGAAGTTTGACGGTTGAGAATTGGCTTCTAGCGATTAGCTTTTGGCTTTTAGCCCCAGAAAAAGAAGTTTATGTGTCGGCGATGTCGGCCGCGGCATTTGTGGAAAATGTTGCAACAATTGCAAAAGTTGCAGTTGATGTTGGGCATCATTCGGCGGTTTTGAGGGAGCGATCTGCCGAATGTGCAGAATATGCTGCAAATGCAGCAAATGCGACACAGCATTGGCTGGTGATTTGGTTGTTAAGGTGCGGTGGGAGAGAAATCCTCACCCCCTACCCCTCTCCATTTCATGGCAGAGGGGAACAAAAACAAATACCCTGATGATTATGGTACGACAGATTTGGATTGAACGGGTTACATTTTGGAAGACCATTTTGTAACTCTTTGGCGGGGTTGGCGTTAACCCAATTCAGGGAGGCAGAACACGTTCAAGGTCGGTATATGGTTGGAAAATGGTTAGCCGACAAACCTAAAGTAAACTTTTGGGATAAGAAGTGGACATTTTCGGGCGCAAAGCCTTGCGTCCCTATAGATGAGAGTCCGTGTTGATGGTGAACTACCCCCTATTGCGTTCATAAAATTGCCTGAAATTGGCGGAGAGGCTACACTGAGGGGAGATTGAGCGCAACAGGGAGCAGGATGTGACGCTACAGGTCTTCATCAGCTACAAAAGTGAATATCGCGACTTCGCCCGTTCGGTGAAAAACGAGCTGAACGAGTGGGGTTTTGAGACGTGGTTGGATGTAGACAATATCCAGCCGGGTGATTACTTCCGCCACAAGATTCAGGAGGGGTTGGATTCGTCTGATGTGCTGCTGATGGTACTGACGGAAGAAGCTCAACTTTCCCGCGAAGTGATGGCTGAGGTCGATTACTTTCTGGATGTGGCAAAGAAGCCGGTCGTGCCGCTGCGTCACCGTGAATGCAAACCGCTCTATATTTTCGTGTCGATCCAATACATTGATTTCGTCCGTGATCAGGCCAACGGGTTCGTGCAGCTTAAGCAGCGGTTGAATGAACTGGCGCAGTCGGCTGTGACACCCGCCAGTGAAGTTAGGCCTGAACCTATCGCGGAGCAAGACCTGAAACCGGGCGCGGCAGTTATTGCCGATGAGATTATCGTTGATAAAGAAAAGAAAGAAGCCGTTCTTGACGACTTCATCGGTGGGGGATTGGCCGAGGAGGAAGTGTTAGCCAAGCCGCCTCCGCCACCCCCCAAACCGATCACCCAGCAAGCGCCGGAGTTTGGCTCCATGCCCGCCGCTCCCATCGCACAACCGCAGCGGCAAGTGGAAAATATGCCGATGCAGCAGCCAGCGGCGACGCGATCCAAAAGCAACCGTTCGCTGCTCTGGCCGATGGCCGCGGTGGCGAGCTTGGTGCTCGTGTTAGGCGCGGTGGTGCTGCTCAATTTGAGTTCAGCGCTTCCTCCAGCAAGTGTACCGGCACAAGGCGTGAGTCCGCTGGTGTGGATTATGGCGGCGGTGATAGTCGGGGCAATTGGATTCTGGGGATGGCGACGGCTTACACAAATAACAACAAAGACGAGCCTGAGTTCCTCCTCTACGGACGATAGGCAAAATCGCGCGGTGATGTTGCAAAACGTCGAGGATTTCTGGCTGAAGGGTGTGCTTAATCCGGCATTGGAAGCAGGAACACTGGATATTGGTTTGTCATCCGCGCCGGGGGCGGTGCTGCGGCATAAGGATTATGGCGATTATGAACTGCCTCCGAATGCCAACATCCTTGATGTATTCAATGATATGAACCGCGAACTGCTGATCCTTGGCGCTCCGGGTGGTGGCAAGACGGTGCTGCTGCTGCAATTGGCACGGGAACTGATTAAGCAGGCGAAGAACCCGCACTCTCTAACTTCCTCTCCCTCAGGACGAGGGAGCACCGAACAACCGATTCCGGTGGTGTTTAACCTGTCGTCGTGGGCGGCGGAGCGCAAACCGCTGGCGGTATGGCTGGTGGATGAACTGCGGCAGAAGTATCAAGTGCCGAAGAAAGTGGCGACAGCATGGGTTGAGGGTGAAAAGCTACTGCTGCTTTTGGATGGTTTGGATGAGGTGGCGGAACAGTACCGGAATGCGTGCGTGGATGCGATTAATGCCTATCGACAGCAATACCGGATGGTTGATCTGGCGGTGTGCAGCCGAGTGGCGGATTATGATGCGCTGACAAGCAAGCTGGATGTACGCGGGGCTATTGTGCTGGAGCCACTAAGCCAACCGACCATTGAGAAGTATCTGGATCGGCCTGAGTTGGCGAGTTTGCGGCAGGCAATGGCAAGTGATGAAGCTTTACAGGGCATGTCGCAAGTGCCATTTTTGCTGAATGCGATGGCGTATGCATATGCGGGAGTAAGTGCAACCAGTTTGGAAATTCCTCCCTCCTTGACCTTTTCTCGTTCCGACGATCAGGTGGAACAAGGTAAGGCAAGGCGAACACAGTTATTTGATCGGTGGGTTGCTAGGCGATTAGCAGCAAGACCAACTTCGGATTATTCACCAAGTAAAGTGCGGAAGTGGCTGGGGTGGCTGGCGGAAAAGTTAGAAAACCTCAAACAGACAACCTTCTTTGTAGGACGTTTGCAACCCAGTTGGCTTACGACCAAATCAGATTTGATGTTATATCGTGTAAGCACTGCTTTGATCACAGGAACGTTTCTAGGAGTGCTGTTTGAAATCGCCTCCTATAATGCCGACACATTGAAATTCGGCTTCCTTATTGCGACCAGTGCAAGCATTGTATTAGGTGTTTTTGCAATGGTTGTGAGTTCATTTGAAGGTGGGCTTGCCTTTGGATTTATAGCCGGGCTTTCGATTCTCATGTCAATCGGATCGGGCAACATAACAGATACTAGAGGACGAACAACAACCCCAATAGTATTTGATACTCATTATGGAATCTATTTTGGAATTGCAGCTTGTTTAGCGATTTTCTTTTTCGCGAATACAAACAGGATCTACATGACACGATTCGTAAGCTGGGCTTGGAGTTGGAAAAAATTCAGAGTGGGATTGATTGTTGCTTTGGGAATAGCGTTGCTTTCAGGGCTTTTCCAAGTTCCACTGGCTGCTTTTTTTATTGCCGTTACTGGTGGCATTCTTTATGCTATTCTTCCCTCAACAAATAAGGAGCAGGTATACGACGATACCAACGATAGCCGACCAGCCTCAAAAAGTGTAATCATTAATTCAATTAAGTGGGCAGTTCTTGTTGAAATCCTATTTATCACGACGCCTCTATTAGGATTCGGATATGACCCGGGATTAATTTCACCCATTTTCAACTCTAGTTTAATCGCAATTGGAATATTCGTCCTATCAGTAGGTGGTTTATTCGCATTTATCCAGAAGCAAATTCTTTATTTGTTACTTTGGGCTTCTGAACGAGCTCCATTCGATTACACTCGATTCCTTGACTATTGTGCTAGCGTAGGAATCATGCGGAAGGTGGGCGGCGGGTATATCTTCGCACACCGGTATCTATTGGAGTATTTTGCAGAGAGTAGTCAATGATTACTCAGTCTATTATCACCCAGAAGATTCTCGATCATCTGAATGGTAAGCTGTCACAGGATGAATTGGTTCATTGGGCGGAAAATGCATTGATGGAAATCACAGAAAGTGATAGCGATTTTCCCAATGAAGACCTGATGCTAGATACCTTGGCATATATTGGTGCGGGTGATAGTCCCAGCTTTCCACTGTCGTGGGAGGTATTATCCGGTTTGCTTGAGGCTATGGGCACAAAAGTACGAGTCATTGCAGAGGCTGTCTAAATAAACAGAGGTGAGCGTGCTGCCCACCTCTGCTGGTTATTGAAGTTACGCTTCGTCGTCGATTTCGCCACGAACTGGCGCAGGTTTGCGTCCCCCGCCGATGGGTTTATATTCCCACTCTTTGCCAAATTCTTTACGCGCTTCGCTGCGCGAGAGTACTCTTAGTTCGGCGTTGTCATAATTAAACACACCTGTAAAACCGCGGCGCTTTTCGAGTTCTTCCTGCGCTGCCTCGCGGCTATCGTGCTTACTGACAGCACGCCATGTTTCTTCATAATTGCGCTTGACCCACAGGCAATAATACTCGGATTTGGAGCGGGTCTTTGCTGCTGGCTTGGCACTTCGAGCTTTCTTTTCCACCGTCAACTCCTTTGCTGATTATGGACACATCCCCCTCGAAACAAAACAGCGCAAGGAGAATTATACCCCCTTGCGCTGAATTTTGGCATTGCTTAGGCTTCTAGCTTAGTAGCGACCGCGTCCGCCACCACGATTGTCACGGCTGCCACCACCGCGATTGCCACCACCGAAACCACCAGAGCGTTCTTCACGCGGGCGGGCTTCGTTGACGGTCAGCGCGCGGCTGTCGAGGGTGAAACCGTTAAAACGGCGAATGGCTTCCTGTGCGCCTTCTTCGGTTGCCATTTCGACAAAACCGAAACCCTTGGGACGACCGGTCTCACGATCGGTAATGAGGGCGACGTCAGCTACATCACCAGCCTGAGTAAACAATTCGCGGACGGCTTCTTGAGTGGTGGAATAGGCGAGATTGCCAACGTACAACTTCTTAGCCATTGTCATAGACTCCTGTCTAAACACATAAATGAGATCATAGAGCAGGTCAACATACGGGGCAAACGATGCAGAAGCGACAGACGTGTTGTAAAGAACAGGAGCGCAAGTTGCAGTTTCGACCTGAACAGTATCATACTCTACACATAACATTATGGCACAAATTACAAAAAAATGACAGGGGAAGATTGGCCTAGAGAATCATAGGAAGAAAGTATAGGTTGCCTCGTAGAGTATATTTCAATCTATATAGCCAATTTATGAATTACTCATTTTGAAGGATGCACCATGCACGACGCAGTAATTAAGCGACTGGATGAGCGACAGGCACAGTATACAATTCACGAGCATGTGGCTTCAAGGACATATGCTGATGCCGTGGATAAACTGCCCTTTCCACCGGAGCGGATGCTGAAGACGATTGCCTTCCGGCTGAAGTCCGGCGGGTGGATACTGGCGGCCTGCCGAGGTCAAGATGGGTTGGACTACAAGAAGTTGGCGGCGGCGTTCGGTGTCAAGCGGGAGGAAGTGGTGCGGCCCAGTCCGGATGAACTCAAGCTGGGATTAGGACTCGAGGCGGGCGCGGTCAGTCCGGTGGCGCTTCGGGATGATGTACAAGTCGTAATTGATACGCGTGTGCATCGGGAACAGACGTTGTTCACAGGCGCGGGGCAATCGGATCGGACGTTGGAGATCACACTGGATGAGTTGGTGCGGGTGACGAGCGGGCGGGTGCTGGATATTGTGAAGGAAGGTTATACGTAAAGCGGATTAGAAACCCCTACCCTAGCCCCGCACTGAAAATCCTCACCCCCTTGCCCCCTCTCCATTTCATGGCAGAGGGGGGATTTTGAAGTCAGCAATACAGGTTTAGCGTGTGCCAGTTACTTAGCGACGCCGAGGCCCGCGAAGTAGGTCTTGAAGGCCCATGCTTCCATGGCGAAGGTGCCATCGACCGGAGCGAGGTTGATGGGACGCCACCAGCTGATGTCATACATCCACAGCATGGCATTGAGCGCGCCGACGGTCGCTTCGGTGTTGCCCCACGGATTGCGGAGGACAATGTATTTGCGGTTGTTGTAGTAGGCCCATCCGAGTACGGTGTAGCAGTGTGAGGCGACGACGGTGGCGCTGCTGTAGTTCAGGTGACGGTCAGCGGCCTCACCGGTGGAATACGTCCACGCGGTCATCGGGTTAAAGGTACGGTAGCTCATGGAGTTGCCTCGTACCAAATCCCACAGCGTATCGGCGCTGCGGCTGGCGGTGCCGTAGTAGAAACGATGACCACCGGTCAACTGAGCGGTCGCCCAGACACAGTCGCCCCACGCAGTGGCGGTGATGTCGGGATGGTCGCTGCTGGTTCCGGTCTTGAGCTTGGCGTAAGCCTTCTCATAGACGGCGGGCCAGATTTCACTGGCCTCACTGGAACGGGCATAGATGAAGTTGCCGCCCATCGTTTGGGGTACGGTTTCACTGACCTCGATCTGCTTGTCGAGCACGCCGCCGCTGTCCGGCTTGTAGAAGCGCATCATATCCACAAAGCTCTGCTGACCGGCACCAGTGGCACGGGTCATCTGAGCGATCTGGAAAGGCTTGGACCATGCCACCGCCGACAGTGCCGCGATGTAATAGCAGTTGGCGACCGCGCCTTGAATGGGGTCAAAGAATTCGGTGCCTTCATTAAAGAAGCGCCCCGGATCAGACCATGTGGCATTGGGCGGCGTCCACTCCTGAGCGTTGCCCTTGGCCTGAGGGTCATGCGAGATGGTGGCGACAATATCACGCGATAGGACGCGGGCGAGTGACTGCAAGCGGTCTTTGTCGGGCAGACGGACGGTCAACTGAAGGTACTGCTGGCGCACCAATTCGGCGTTGGTGACTTCAATAGTACCGACATCTTTGACGTTGAAGCGCGGGCCGAGGTCGGACAGCGTCTTGATGTCGAGCGAGGTCAGCGGGTTTTCCAAGTCGTTGAGGTCCACGTTGATGACGACATCCAGCAAAGGTGAGCGTTCGGGAACGAGTTCCAGTTTGCTGTTGAGCTTGAGGCCGGTATAGAGCGGGCCACCGAAGGCCGGATCAAAGAGTTCTTCGTAGGGAGTCTGCAAAATCTCTTCCAAGACGCGGGGCGCGTCGGGGAGTTCCTTCCACGGAATTTTGCGGTCGGCAATCACTTCCGCCAGCGCATAGGGATTGATGACGCCATTGTTCTGGGCGACACCTTCGACGGTCGCTTCAGCACGTACTGATCCGTTGGCTTTCGTCTTCGTGGTCATTCTGAACCTCCAAATAGTAGCTATCGGATGATTGGCTTGACATTGAACAAATGTCAGACCGTGCAGCAATCTCGACAAATTCCTAAAAACCAGTACTTCAGTCCTGTGTACAAACCTTATTGAAGCTGAGGATGCAGACTCAAGGATGTTGTGTTATGCTTGCGTTAGAAAAGAGAAACATTCTCACAATCCCAAATGGAAAAGTACGGATGATCGGACGCAAACTCAACGACCGCTACGAAATACAGGAACACCTCGGCGACGGTTCAACCGCGACGGTTTACAAGGCGCTGGATACCAAGCTCGGACGTCAGGTCGCGCTTAAAGTCCTACTGCCGCACGTACGCGAAACCACACGCAAACGGTTCTTCCAAGAAGCGACGGCTGCCGCGCAGCTTAACCATCCCAACATCATGTCGATTTATGACATTGGGGAAGATGGCGACTATCATTTCTTGGTCGTGGAATTCGTGGACGGTGATCCGCTGACGAATTACATCCCATCGGCACCGGAAACGGTGATCAAGTTGGGCGCACAGATGGCACGGGCCCTCGCCTATGCCCACGCGCGGTACATCATCCACCGCGACGTGAAACCGGCCAACATTAAGGTCACGCCGGACGGTACGGTCAAGATTATGGACTTGGGTTTGGCGCTGCCGCGTGAGGCCAAGCGTGTGACCGCCGACGGCATGGTCATCGGTACACCTGCTTATCTCTCACCGGAACAGGCGCAGGGCCACACCCTCGACCACCGCACCGATATTTACTCACTGGGCGTGGTGCTGTATGAGATGGCAACCGGACATCTGCCGTTTGACGCCGACGAAATTCCGGCGCTGTTGATGCAGCAGGTACGGCAGCCTCCGCCGCCACCGCGCTTGATTAAACCGGATTTGCCAGTCGATCTGGAGCGCATCATCTTACGGATGCTGGAAAAGAATCCTGCCCGACGCTACGCCACGGGTGATCAATTGGCGGCGGTACTGGAAGCGATACTCGAAGCGCCCAAACACCGAACCGATACGGGCATCACACCACGGCCTGCTGAAGCGACGGTGACCGATAGTAAAGTCGGCACACGGCGCAATAAACCGACCATCCGCATTTTGCTGGCGGATGACCATGTCATGATGCGGAGGATGCTGGCAACGTTCCTCGAAGCACGCGAGGAGTTTGTGATTGTGGGTGAAGCGTCGGATGGCGACGCGGCCTTGCGAGAAACGCTGTCGCTGCTGCCAGACGTGCTGCTGTTGGATTTGAATATGCCGGGTAAAGGTGGCCTTGAAATCCTGCCATCGGTACGGGCAGAAGCGCCCAACGTCAAAGTGCTGGTGCTGACCGGACGCGATGAAGACTGGTACATCATGCGAGCGATGCGCGCAGGTGCACACGGCTACGTGCTGAAGTCCGGCGACGAGGGCGAACTGGTCGATAACATCATCAAAGTGACGCAAGGACAAATGGTGCTCGGCCCCGGCGTGGCTGAACGTATCGTCACCGGTATGATCGGCGGCGATGCGCAGGGATTGAGCGTGACCGAGCGGCAAGTTCTCTTGTATGTGGCGGCGGGATTTGAAAATCCTGAGATTGCCCAACACCTGCAACTGAGCCTGACTGCGGTGATTGAAACGCTGGCGCAGGCCATGAATAAGCTGGGCGCGTCTGACCGTCACGCAGCGGCTTTATCGGCACTGCGGCACGGGCTGATTAATCTGGATGAGCTGCACGATTTGTAGGTGATCGCTTTTAGCAGTTGGCGATTGACTGATATTCACCCCTACCCTAACCCTCCCCCGTAAACGAGGGAGGGAATCAAGACAAAAGGCAAAGGGATTGCTAGAGGTTTTCGATAGATCACTTAGCGGTTGTTTTTAGCTTCAACACAACAATTAAAACAGCGGTCAATTGATAAGGTTGGCGCTGTTTTTTGTTTCCAAAGATAAAAGGAATGGCCTCATGGAAAAGCGAACATTCGGTAAAAGTGGCTTACAGGTGCCGGTTGTCGGTATGGGAACATGGCAAACCTTTGACGTGCGAGGCGAGGCTGGAGAAGCCAATACCCGCAAGGTGGTGGATGCCGCGCTCCAAGCCGGAGCGAATTTCTTCGATTCGTCGCCGATGTATGGGCAGGCCGAACGGGTGCTGGGCAAAACGCTGGAAGGCCGGCGAGACCAAGCCCTGATTGCCACCAAAGTGTGGGCATCAACCGCTGATGAAGGCCGCAAGCAAATCAACAATGCCCTAGGCTACTACGGCAACCGCGTTGATCTGTACCAGATTCATAACTTGCTGTCATGGCGCGACCAGCTTATCACACTGGAAAAGTTAGTCGAGGAGCAGCGTGTCGGTTTGATCGGGGCGACACATTACAGCCCATCGGCATTTGACGAACTGAGCCGCGTCATGAAAACGGGCCGCATTCAAGCGATTCAAATCCCCTACAATCCACTGGAGCGGGAGGTCGAGCGCATGATTTTGCCGCTGGCCGCAGAACTAAATTTAGGCGTGGTCGTGATGCGTCCGTTTGGCGAAGGCAGCTTGATGCGTAGGATACCGTCAGCCGATGATCTCGCGCCCTTGAAACCGTTTGGTGTGAACACATGGGCACAAGCGCTGCTCAAGTGGATACTCAGCGATCCGCGCTGCCATGTGGTGATTCCGGCGACTTCCAAGCCCAATCGCATGACGGAGAACGCCGCCGTTCAAGCGCCTTGGTTCGGGGATGTGGAACGGAAGTTGGTGTCAAAGCTGGCAGGACGCTGAAGGTTAACTTTCAAACTTGTCGCTATAATTACAAAAACTCAAACAGGCAAGTAGCTTATGCGCCGCTTTCTTTTTCCCTCACTCATCGCCCTTTCAATTACTTTTATTTTGCTTTTTAGCTTGAGCGTACAAGCTGTTCAACAGACCGGTACTTCCGCGACCCGAACCGCGATTGCCGTCACACGCGAACCTATTCTCGGCACACCAGCCACGCCGAGCGGTATTGAACTCACATCGACCGTAGAGTACAAAAATTACACTGACCGACTCGCAACAATGTTTCATCAACCCGAAGATGCGATTAATGCGACAAGTACTGCAATTGTGGCGTTTGCTACTCAGATTGTTGTTGAGCTAACGAATCCGCCTAAGCTCAGTCCTACGCCATTCCCAACCGAAACTGATGTGCCTTGTAAACTGTATTTCTACAAAGACACGGATGTGGATTTGACGAGTCAAGTCAGAAATGAGCTAACAGGAACTACATTGCAGGGTGACCTCACAGTCTATAACTTGACGTTATCTAAACCCTACAACTGCCTGTCTGAAACACATCACCTGCGGACGGATGTTGAAATCAGTCTCAGGATACATGATCCTAAAGATGACAATTCCATCATCGTGGCCATTCAAGAACTACTTTCGTATTTGGAGCACTCATCTTTGGAAGGTGATGCTCGTTCCTTACGACTCATCGTTGTATTCTCAAGTATCGACGCTTTCGATGATTGCAAGTTCCGACAGATTGATACGGGCTATACCAATGCACGATTAGCTTATAAGGAAGGGCTACGCGGTCAGAAATTGATTGAGGCGCTGGGCGGCATCCTTGAAACCAATCAGGACTTAGCGCTGTTATGCTTTTGAACTGCTGGGAAAGTGATAAATTTGATTTTTGAAACTATTGATTTAAAGGACTGATGATCATGCGATTGGGATTAATGACAGGCTATTCGGGCGCGCGGATTGAACTGCCGATGGACGTGATCCGTGAGGCAGACCGGCTGGGTGTGTATACCGTGTGGACGGCAGAGGCATATGGCTCGGACGCGGTCACGCCGCTGGCATGGATCGGCGCACAAACCGAGCGCATCCACCTCGGCACGGCGATTATGCAAATGCCCGCACGGACTCCGGCCAACACCGCCATGACCGCCATGACGCTCGATCAACTGTCGGGCGGACGGTTCCTGCTGGGACTGGGGTTATCAGGGCCGCAGGTGGTAGAAGGCTGGCACGGCGTAGCCTATGGCAAGCCGCTGGCTAAAACGCGTGAATATGTCCAGATTGTGCGCGACATCCTCAAACGCGAGAAGCCGCTAGTGCATGAGGGCGAGTATTATCACATCCCCTATCAGGGTGCGGACGCCACCGGACTCGGCAAGCCGCTGAAGAGCATCCTGCATGGACGCGCCAATATGCCGATTTATCTGGCAGCAATTGGGCCAAAGAACGTCCAGTTATGCGCGGAAATCGCCGATGGCTGGCTGCCGATTTTTTTCTCGCCGGAGCATTTCGACAGTGAGTATAGGCCGCAGATTGAAGCGGGTTTCGCGGCGGCCAACAAAATCCACACTGCTAATCCTCATGGCGAGGCGGAACACAAACCCAAGTCGCTAGCGACCTTCGACATCGCGCCAACAGTACAGGTGATGATGGATGATAATGTCGAGGTCTGCTGGAACGCGCTCAAGCCGGGGCTGGCGCTGTACATCGGCGGGATGGGTGCGAAAGGACGCAACTTCTACAATGACCTCGCCATCCGATACGGCTTTGAAGAAGCGGCAGCCCACATTCAGGATTTGTATCTGGCGGGGGATAAGGCCGGAGCCGTGAGCGCTGTTCCCAACGAACTGGTCGATGCGGTGGCACTGTGTGGGCCGAAAGCACGCATCAAAGACCGGCTGGCCCTGTGGCGGGAAAGTCCGGTGACCACGCTCAACTTGGGGTTATATGATGTGGACACGCTGCGGACAATGTGCGAATTGGTGTTGTAGTCAGAAAAGCGCACTGGATGATGACGACAACTTGTGCAGTATAATGATTGAGAGCGATGTTGGATGGTTAAAAAACGAAAACTGTTCGAAAAGCTGTTGAGTGGTTCAAAGAATATTCATTTTGAGGAATTCATTCAGCTTATTGAGGCATTTGGCTTTCAGCTTGATCGGATTAATGGAAGCCATTATATCTATAAACATCCGGCTGTACCGCGCTCTTTTCCTGTGCAAATGTTCAAAGGAAAAGCAAAGCCCTATCAGATTGACCAATTTTTAAAACTGGTCGAACGCAATAATCTCAAACTTGATGTGGATGCCGATAATGAAGGCGAGAAGGAATAAATATGAACGACTATCACATCAATATTTTCTACAGTCCTGAAGATGAGGGCTATATTGCCGATATTCCTGACCTTGAGCCTTGTTCCGCTTTTGGCGATACCCCGCAAGAAGCGTTAGCAGAAGTCCTGATCGCAAAAGAAGGATGGCTTGAAACCGCCCGCGAAAACGGTTTACCTATTCCTGAACCCCGTTATAGTCCGGCAATTTACCAGACTCATCCTAAGCAAGTCATTCATAAATCGGCCTAAATATGAAACCATCTATTCGTCTCAGTCTAATCTGCCTCGTTTTTAGTGTGCTTAGTGCCTGCAACCTGATCCAAAACAGTAATCCACCGCCGCAGGCCAGTGCTTCGACACCTCTGGCCGATCTGCCGATTAACATCTCGTCCCGCGGTTCGTCTATCCAGCAACCGACCGCTGTGCCACAGGCGGTCATTGACGCAGCGGACGCCGAATACGTGCTGCTGACCAATGTCTACGAACGGGTCGTGCCTTCAGTGGTCAATGTGGAGGTCATCCTCAAATCCACGACAACCGGACTCGCGGACGCCGCACGCGGTTCGGGCTTCATCTATGACACTGACGGGCACATCATCACCAATGCCCATGTCGCCAATGACACGATCAGCGTGACGGTCACCTTCCATGACGGCTACGTGGCGACTGCCAAGGTGGTAGGCGTCGATTTGTTCAGCGATATCGCCGTACTGAAAGTCGATGTGGATAAGAGCCGCTTGCAACCAGTCACGTTCGCCGATTCGGACAAGATCAAAGTGGGTGAACGGGCGATCGCGATTGGCAATCCGTTTGGTCTAGCCAGTTCCATGACCGTCGGGATCGTCAGCGGCTTGGGGCGGCAGCTCCCGTCGGCGGAGATGATTAGCAACGACGTCACGCCGAACTTCAACAACCCGTCAATTATTCAGGTTGATACCCAGATCAACCCCGGTAACAGCGGCGGGCCGCTGCTCAATTCGCACGGCGAAGTGATCGGCATCAACACCGCCATTCGCAGTGACAGCGGCGTGTTCCAAGGTGTCGGTTTCGCCGTGCCTGCTAAGACCATCACACGCATCGTGCCGGAACTGATCAACAAAGGCAAAGTGGAATACTCGTGGCTGGGCATCAGCACACGCTCGGCAGAAGATGGCTTAGGCGTGGCCGCACTGGCGGAACCGCTCAATTTGCCGGTCAAGCAGGGCGTGTTGATTGACGAGGTCACGCCGGACTCACCTGCTTCGGAAGCCGGTTTGCAAGGCGGCAACCATCCCGTGACGGTGCGCGATTTGGCAGTCTGCGCGGGCGGTGACATTATCATCGCCATTGACGGGAATTACATCGCCGACATGGACGCCTTGATGTCCTACCTGATCACCAGTACCGAACCCGGCGACACGATCCAAATGCGAATTGTGCGCGGCGACAAAACCTTCGAGGTGCCTGTGACTCTGCGGACGCGTCCGGCAGAAACCGCAGTGACCACCGCCACCTGTGGACGATAAATTGACTTCAGACAACAACGGGGCGGTCACGCATCGCCCCTGTTCCAGCGGATAACCTGATGTATCGCATCCGTCCTTGGCTCTATATCGGCAAAGTGCGCGAAACGGGCGACCGCAGCATCATGGACGCCTATCATATCGGCGCGATCTTACAGTTGGCGTACCCTGCGACGCATTCCGGTATTGAGTCGCTCTACATCGAGGTGGACGATGGTGTGCCGCTGCCTCCTCTGGCCTTACAGCAAGGCATTCGCTTCGCGCGGGAGCAAAAAGCCGCCGGACGTAACCTCGTCATTGGCTGCGCGTATGAGCAGATTGTCCACGTGCATCCAGAGGCCATGCCGCACATCGAGATGATCAAATCGCTCGGGGAATACAACAAAGACACCGCCGCGACCAAGGCGCTGTTATCGCGCATCTGGTTATTGGATTAACCGCTCCGTAGGTTAAGCGTCGAGTTCATTTGACCTTCAACTGCTAGACTCATTTTGTATAACCAGCGAAATGAGGCCACATGAATAACGAGACAACCTTTCGCCGTCCCGCGTTCGTTCCGATCCTCATTTTGTTGGGCGTGTTTGGACTGCTCCTGTTTTTCCTGCTGATCAATGCCCTGTCATCCGCGCCACGCATCAATGTCCAAAACGCACACGAACTCCGTGAAGTGCTGCAACTCAAAAGCGGTGAAAAGGGTTATCCACCGCGACAACTTGCACTCAGCGCGGATGGGAAACAGCTTCTCGTCACAAGTGGATACCGCAATGAGCTGTGGCAGCTTGATAAGCAGACTGTACAGGTCATCAATGTCAAACAGTCAGGCGGCTATACCCCCATTGTTCTATTCCAAGGTAATAAACCCATCACGGCGTACATGGATTGGCACTATAACCTGAGCTTTCAGGATATGGGCAGCGATACACCCTTGCAGCGTTTTGACGGATTGAACGGCGGGGCGGATTGGGATATGAGTCCGGACGGTGAATGGCTCATTTCAACCCGTGACCAAATTATATTGAATGTGACAGACATCGAAACCGGTGAGGAGCGCTTAACGCTGCACGTACCGGATGGCTATCATTTCCGGCGTACGAATGCCACCTTTAGCGCGGATGGCAAACTCTTAGCCACTTCGCTCATTCGCGGCGAAGCCCTGTTATTCGACCTTTTCCTTTGGGATGCAAAAACAGGCACACTCATCAAGAAGCTGGGACAATTCAGCGATGGGGAAGGCTCGGTCAGTGGAATGGCCTTCAGTCACGATGGTCAGCGGTTAGCAGTAGGCGGCAGCATTCATTTGAATGACCGACTGATCAGCTATTTCCAACTTTGGGATATTGCCTCAGCTAAGGTAGTTGCGGCGTGGACAGGCAGCGATACCTCGGTCACCGTCACCCAAATCGCCTTTTCACCGGATGACAGGCATCTCACGGCTGAGGGTTCAGAACAAATCTGGTTGTGGTCAGTGGATGAGTTTATCCGAAGCGGCACGCCTCTCATCTACCGAAAAGGGAACGGCGGTACGCTGCGTGAGAGTACAAGTGCCTTCAGCCCTGATGGCAGTTTGATGGCAAGCGGATCCGCGATTTACGATGTGAACAGCGGTGAACTGCTTGCCAAGCTCAAGGGACATAAAGGCCCAATCTCCGATTTGGCGTTTAGTAAAGACGGACGGTTGATCGTTACCAGCAGCAGCGACGGAACCGTTCGTTTCTGGTCGGTTGGGGGTTACAATCCTTATCCCGCACCCATAGGCACACCTCCCGTAAATAACCTGCCAACGCCAGTCATCACGCCAACCATACCGGGATAAAGGGCGATTTAAGTCCATTTTTAAGTCTTTATTATTATGCTCATTTCTTTACCCTTTATAGCCCGTCTCTAGGCATACAATGAAGTAAATATTGAACTTGACTATGAGCCGCTTCAAGAGGCGGTGAGACGATGATTGCTATGCCTATCCTTGAAACTGAACGTTTGGTGCTCCGCCGCCCTGAATTGAGTGACGCGGCCGATGTGCAAGATTTTCTGCAAGAGCGCCAGATCGCGGCGAATACCCTGCATATCCCCTTTCCCTATCCGGATGGCGCGGCAGAAGCGTGGGTCGCCCGTACGCATAATGCCTATAATGCAGGTGAAGCTTGCAACTTTGCGATTGTACTCAAAACCGATAATCGCCTAATTGGTGCGGTCGCCCTACGCCTAGACCTCGAACACCGCCGCGCCGAACTGGGCTATTGGATCGGTAAACCCTATTGGCATAATGGTTATGCCTCGGAAGCCGCACAGCGCTTGATTGGCTACGGCTTCGACGTCTTGGGACTGAACCGCATCCAAGCCACCTATTTCGCGGATAATCCGGCTTCAGAACGGGTGATGCAAAAAATCGGTATGCGATACGAAGGGCTCATGCGGGAGTACTATCTTAAGTGGGGGGAGTTCCGTGACTCGGGGCTTTATGCCATCACGCGCAGTGACTATGAGTCGGCCATGACGGGTGGTTGGAGTTTGAAGGGTTAGACCCAATAAAACACTAACGGCCTCCGGAAAACCGGAGGCCGTCAGCGTGTTCTCAGACCTAGAGGGTGGAGGTACAACTTTTATGGCTGTACACCCCTAGAGGTGGACTGGCTAGGGTTGCACCCCCACCATAGTCTCGTTCTTCAACTGATCACCTCCTTGTACTCATTGGACGATAGAAATACTATACGAGCTTTTGAGCAGATTGTCAACATAAAAATGGAAAAGGCGGTTCAGTATAGGCCAATGAGCAATTCCAGAGTTCATATTTCGATTAACAGACTTATTATTACTTACCATTACTGAATATATTATCTCAACACCAGTTCCTAGCGAATTTCTACGATTCATGTTACTTTTTTCCAATAAATCAAACGAAAACTGTTTTCTTTATAGTCCTGTTATTTCGGTAGTTCCGGCGTATTTGATTTGCTTTCATTAGAGAAGTTCTGGTTCATATCGGTAGTAATACTCTAGTAGTAACAAAAGACACTTTAGGCTTTAGATTCCTTTACTTTATGTAAAAGGTCTGCCATGATGTTAGTAGTTTACCTTCTTCATAAACAGCATTAACGCGTTTAAATTGACGTGCAACTCACACAGGATGGTAGGAGCGCTTCATGCAATTAACGATGCCTAGCAAAGAAGAATTCATCGAATATCCTGTCAAACTCATCCATCAAATTGTCTACGAACGGCACCTTAGCATGTCTTTGCTGCTGAATGGCACAAGACGATGGTACATCTCAACCTATTTTAGCGCTCCTCCAACTGATAGCAGCTACTTTCCTCATTATTTGGAAACAGCGCTTTGTAAAATGGCTGACCTCATCAGAATGCTTGTCGCTCATGGGGTCTACCAAATTTTCATGCCAGCCTACTCGTGGCACCAATCACCGGAAAATCCCAATAGGAAGCGCCATCCTGAGGCCCACAAATACTTGATTAAGGCAATCGAGTCCTTAGCAGGTCATCACAGCTTGGCAGAATCGTATCGGGATACGAATACAGCGCTGCGTTTTTATGGTGATATGGGAACATTCTCGCCGGAATTCGTGGAAAGCCTGCGCCACCCGCCGATTTATCACCAAGGCGAACCCAACTATTACGTCTACTACGGCGTCGATAGCTACAACCCACACAATTACGGTCTACAGTTGGCCTACGAATTTGGTCAAAAGAACGGGCATGCCCCCACGTGGGAAGACATGCTGGAAATGTATTATGGTGACCGCAACCTGCAACCACTGGATATTCTGGTGGGGTTCAGCCGCTTTTATTCCCGGATGGGTGTGCCCTACTTATTGGATGGCGAGGAAAGCATTTACGCGACAGCCGTCACGCCATTGGTTCTGACCGAAAAATCGCTGCGAACGATCCTATATGATTTTCTGTATAACAAGAGTGACCGCAGCCGTGATTACCAGTTCATTAAGCCGCACGAGATCAACCGCTTAAAGGAATACAACAGCCAGCACCGCAATACCGTGCTGGGTCTTTCACAGCGTTATGAAAGTCTGGTGTATCCGACTATGGGGGAAAATGTGGAGCAGCAGATGCAGCCCCATAATGATCACCCGCGAATTTCAGAATTGGCGGGTGATTAGCGTTCAGGCAGCGGCGTGAGACTCCAACAGCTGGCGTGCTTCATCCAGTGTGGAGGCAAACGCAAAAGCGCTCTCGTCAAAGGTAGTACGATAAACCTTACGGTAAACGTCGTATAGAGTTCGGGCAAAACCGCTAGCGCCAACAATAATCGATTTGCCTTGGTTGGGATGCCGTCGCATGGTGACGTTACGTCCGAGTGAAAGTGCACCATTTGGCATCAACTTGCTTTCTTGCATGTCAATAATGCCGTGAACAGGATGGTCAACCGTGTCCATCAATTCACGGGAAGCTTGCATGGCATCAAACAAGTCGCCAAACGTCCACTGACCGGAATAGACAAAACGTATGACAGTCTTTTCAGGATTATCCCAGTCTACAATGATGCCCATCTTATATTCCTCGACTTACCACTCAGTTACTTTATTGAATAAACTAAGCAACGTCTTCCGTTTCCGCTTGCCATTCATGTGAGATCGCTGATGCTTCCACATCAAGACTCAGTTTCCAAACATCATTACCGACATAGGCCCATGATGGAAGCTTATTTTCTTCTTCAGCCAGAAGCACATATCCCTCAGCTTCCATTGCTTCCAGTTCATCAAAATGTTCGTCAAATTCAAACATGGAGATCTCTCTTTTCAATTTCCACGACTTATTGCACCCTTAATGATTCCAGTATAAGGTTGAGGTGACCAAGTAAACCCTTTTGCTTCATAAAATTCATGAATTTTTCGTAAAGCTTCACTACTCAACACAGGATTATACATTATGACTCAAAGTATTATTTTTGCAACAACTAACATTGGGAAAGCAACTGCCCTTCGAGCACTGACCGCTCCATATGGGATTGACGTAGTACAAGTCAATGTGGATTGGATCGAGCCACAAGCCGACTCGGTGTTGGAAGTGGCCGCCAGCAAAGCCGCGCAGGCCGTGAAGCTCTTGGGTAAGCCTGTCGTTGTCGAAGACAGCGGATTCGCCATCGACTCACTGAACGGTTTCCCCGGTGCCTATACCAAATATGTAATGGCCACCATTGGTGCGGAAGGTTTGCTGCGTTTGGCCGCCCCTTTCCAGATCGCGACCTGCTATTTCGCCAGCGCGATGTACTACATGTCACCCGATGGCACGGAACGGTCGTTCATTGATCATTCCGCGACCGGTACGCTGGCAACCCACGTCGATGAAAATGACTCCCTCGACGCGTGGGCTGAGCTGTGGCACATCTTCATCCCCAGCGGATATGACAAACCGTTGAGCAGCTTCACAACCGATGAGCGCAAAGCGTTAATGCAGGTCTGGCAAGGCAGCTCGGTCTACGGGCAGTTTGTCCGCTGGTTGGTCAGCGAAACCAAACGCAATCTCGTATAGAACAAGTCAAAGGAGCATCATCACAAGGGAAAATATCAGCAACCTAGTTTGATTCTTGCTTGACGAGCGCACAAAACCAAGGACGGTCATGGAGCGGATTTTCCTCATCGGATAGTTCTGGCTCTACACCGCTCAATATATCCGTCATGCGTGAAATCCAGCGGCGCTTGTGAACCCGATCACATTCCACAAATGGTAGCCATTGGTAAGCAAAGCCAAGCACGGGCTTTCAATATTAGAGGTGCAATTTCTTTACGAATCTAATGTTTGCCCTCTTAAAATGCCTTTTTGTAGTACTCCTCTCTCATCTTTAGTGGACAAACATGATAAGCTCGTGATAATTCGTAATACTTGCAATAGAGCATGATATGATTTGTGAACTTAGTCATGAAGTTCGGATGGGTAAGGTAGGAAATGTCAGCTCAATTTGGTTTCATAGGCGAATGGTGGGTCGCAACCATTATTGGCGTTTTGATCGGCACATTCTTAGGGGCAGATAAGATTGGTTTGGTACAACATGTACCCGGGGATTTCCTCTTCGGTCTCACGATTGGCATCGCACAATTCCCTGTTCTATATCGCCATCTTCCCAAACATAATAATCGGAGCTGGATGTGGGTCGTCGCATCGGCAGTCGCATTTCCGATTAGCGTGAGCCTTGGACGTCGAACAGTGAGCGTCTTGTCCCCCGGACCAAACCTTACGCTGATGAACTTGTGCTTTGGCATTGGCATGGGCATCGGGCATGGTGTTCTTCAGGCGGTTGCCATCCGGTTCATTCTGCCCTCACTTGGCTGGCGTTTCCTCATCTGGATTCCAGTCGCACTCATTGCGTGGATTCTTGCGGAGGTCATTTCACTGGGTGCAGACTACATCATGATCTTGGCGATCCCAGTTGGACTTATATTGGGCATTGTTGAGGCCATCGGATGGCGAACCATCCTCAAACCAAACCATCAGCAGCAAGCCGCGGTTAGCACCTCTTTTCGGACAACCGATCAAAGTAGCGGGTGATTATTCGTCGCGTTACAAATAACGATAACCACGAGAGCATCGCGAGAAGCGGGCTAATAAACGCGATTAAGATCGACGCGCCAAAAGTCAAAATGACGTTTAAGGTTCTCCACCGCTCTTCACGGATTTCCAAGTCAGTCGTACTCGGTTTCACCAAACGGCGGTTATGAGTCGCATACTGCCAGATCGCTAACTCGAGTAGTCCAACTAAAATCAAGGTCGCCGCAAAGAAAACGACCGAGGCAAAGGTATCGCCATAACGGGCTAATGTGCCAGAAGGCACGGGCAAAAAGGCGATCACCATCAAATAAATCAAGCATAGCCACATGAAGGTGCCGTCCGCGCGTTCAATCTCTTTGAACATCTTGTGATGTGCAAGCCAGAATATGCCCACCTGAATAAAACTCAGCACGAACACGAAAATCTGTGGCAGCAAATTCAGGATAGCCTGCCCGACTTCTGCGCGCGTTTCGACCTCCGGAATCCGAATTTCCAAAGCCAGTAAGGTAATGGCAATCGCGAAAATACCATCCGTAAACATAATCAGACGTTCATAACCGCCGTCTTTTTCCTGAGGGGTGTTTGACATACTGAGTATCCTTGTTAGCCGATAACCCAGAGTATAACCTGCTGTCACAATCGTGGCACACGGCTAAAGCGATCTTGGGGTTTATCGATGTTCAGTGAAGAAAACACATTAGGAGGCTAACACGGCATGAATGGGGAAACGCGATACATAGGAGTCCGGCACTTCAAAGGGGCAACATTTTAGCTTAGGGATTGGCAGAGTGATGAGCCGTTGTATGCGCTAAACCACGTCAACTGCTAACAATACAACGGCTAATTTGGAAACGGCTCATCTCACTACCGCCTACCGTGCATGAAGCAGGCACGAACAACATGCCGCTCTGTCACGGACAGGTTTCATTTCAATCCACTGGCTGATGCTGGAAACCAGTGGCTACTACCAACCGATCGTTTTGGCGCGTATGCCTTAATATCCAGCATAGGACACGCTGATACACCCTGATGACTTATCTTCCGAGTAGAACAACCGGAAGTAAGTAAAGCTCACGCCATTTTGCAACTTGATCTGCGCGTCAACACCTTCCCTGACATACCACTTGGAAAGGCTTTGATCATGAAAATCAAACCGTGTCCAACAGTCCGGCCCTGAGGGCTGCCATGTCACCAGTAAGTCTGTCTTGGGCTGAAGTCCAAGTGCGTTGACAATTGTACTGACATCCGCACTAGTCATCGGCAGCAAACACATTGCATCCGGCCCGGGCGTTACACCATTTCCCAGCATCATACATTTGAGCTCGGTGTTCGACACGCCATTCTGGGCAAGAAACTGGTTCATGTCGGCTGCGATATCAGGGATGCCCGATGGTGAACAAGCTGCAATGCCAACAATTAATAAACATAGAAGTAATGTTATCCTCATTTAACCCCTCTCTTCAATTCTATATTTATTATATTCAAGGGTTACCATATTTCAACATTAAGATGCATTAAGATTGTGAAGATTAATGCAAACGTTATTCTTCGCCAAAATCTGTAATATCTTCACCAATTTCGAACTTTTCAAAGTCCCATACGTACATACAGTCATGACGTCCTGATCAGAAAGGTAAATCCTCATGACTGTTTCTCAACCACTTGACATAGCACCCAACCCGGAGCAAGAAGCACCGCCCCCTCAGCCCTCTTTGATGAGCGCCTTCAAAGTGCGTGATTTCCGTTTGGTATGGGCAGGTGAAAGTATTTCACTGCTCGGCGACCAGTTTTATATGGTGGCGCTGCCTTGGCTGACGCTGCAATTGACGGGTTCAGGCTTAGCACTCGGCGCGGTCGCCGCTGCCGCAGGCATTCCTCGCGCTGTGTTTATGCTGCTGGGCGGTGCGATCACTGACCGCTTTTCACCGCGCAGCGTTATGTTCGCCTCGAATGCCATCCGCATCATCTTGACGGCGCTTATCACCCTGCTGGTTCTCACGCACGCCATTCAATTCTGGATGCTGTTTATCGGCGCGCTGGTCTTCGGGTTGGTGGATGCCTTCTTCTTCCCCGCCAGCACCGCCATCGTGCCAATGGTCGTCGAGAAAGAACAAATTGAGTCCGGCAACGCGCTGATGCAAATCACGGCGCAGCTTTCGAACTTTGTTGGTCCGGCGCTGGCCGGTCTGGTCATTGCCAGCCTCAGCGGCGCAGCAAACTTACAGGCCGTTGAGGCGTCAGTCGCAACTGGCGATATCCGCGGCATTGGCGTCGCGATTGGCTTTGATGCGCTGACTTTCGTGGTCGCCGCCGTCGCGCTCTGGCTTATGAAAGGCGGACGTGTCGCCGTCCAGCAAGAGCACAAGCAAAGCGTATTGGCGTCCATTAGCGAAGGCTTGCGCCTTGTCTGGAGCGATCCCGTTCTGCGCACCATGATTACGCTAACCGCAGCCATCAACTTCTTCTTTACCGGCCCGATGGGTGTCGGCATCCCGGTACTTGCTAATCACCTTCCTGAAGGCGCAGCGGCTTTTGGTGCCATCCTATCAGCCTTCGGCGGCGGTGCGTTGGTCGGTGCGATCTTAGGTGGCACACTACCCTCCCCGCGCAAACTCGGCATCGTCGCCATGTCGTTGATTGCCATCGCAGGCGTGGGACTCGGTTTGTTCGGCATCGTCAACAATCTGTTAATCGGCGTGGTGGTCGCCATCGGCATGGGATTGGCCGTCGGTTATGTCAATGTCGTGTCCATTAGCTGGCTGCAAAAGCGCATCCCCGCTGAAAAGATGGGGCGCGTCATGAGCTTGGTCATGCTCGGCTCATTCGGTCTGGGGCCAATCTCTAACTTCATCGCCGGAACGCTGGTCGATAGCCACCTGACCTTGATGTTCGCGGCATCCGGATTAATCCTCGCCCTGATGTCTATCTACTCGCTGACCAACCGTGAAGTACGAGCGATGGGCAGCTAGTCCACATACCCTACGATAGTCCTATGACACGTGACGGGGCGTTGAGTTG
The DNA here is from genome assembly GCA_044226855.1 of Aggregatilineales bacterium. Classification (GTDB taxonomy): domain Bacteria; phylum Chloroflexota; class Anaerolineae; order Aggregatilineales; family Phototrophicaceae; genus CFX2. The sequence goes on along the minus strand of JBGAGF010000009.1, from coordinate 177,017 downwards.
AACGTCCCGTTTTCATATACTGATTCATGGCTGATGATTCGCCTTATGAAAGGAACATCCATGAAACACCATATTATGCTCCTATTTATTGCACTTTCAGCGCTTTTTGGTGTGCCTGCTCTCGCTCAGAATGCACCCTCTGACTCAGCAACCATCAGTTATAAGGGCATCACCTTTTCCTATGATCCGGTGCTCGGCGCGGTCATGCCGAGGACGGTAGCCGAAGTTCCCGCTACGCCGGACAGCCTGCCCGGTGACTATGGTCCGGCACACATCGCTTTTGCCTTCGTCAATGACAAAGAAGGTGACACTGTGACCAACCTCGATTACTACCCACAGTTGGTCATTTACAAAACCGACGATATCGCGGCTTTTAAAGATGATTTCTTCACCAAAGGGCTGCAAGATTTGAATGGCCTCATCGAAGCGGGCGGCGCGGGCGACTTCAGCCAATATGAGCGGGTCACCGCTGACGACACCGACCTCACCCTGCCGCATCTGCCACCGATCCCTGCCGGACAAACCATCCGCGCCCAAGCTGAATATTTGCCGATTACCGATGGCATGGGTATCCGCTACTTGACGTCTTATTCCAGTGATGTCAGCCCGCTCACTGACGACCGGATCAGCTATACTTATCAAGGCGCGACCAACCAGTTCAAAGGCGATAAACCGGGCTACTATATCGCCCTCACCTATCCCATTAAGACCGGCGTGCTGCCCACCGAAATTCCCACTGACTTTAACTACGACACCTTCTCAGCCAATTACGTCGACGAGATGAACGCTGCCATTCAGAAGATTAATGCGGCTGATCCGAATACGTTCAGTCCGACGCTGGCTCAGTTGGACGCGCTGGTGCAGTCCATCAAGATTGAAGGGTAAGTAGTTAGAATAAAAAGGGCGACTTCTTATGAAATCGCCCTCTCGTTGATCTTAATTTGCCGAGTTTTATCTACAAGTACTCAACGTGATTTTGCATCTCTTCGGATGTATAAACCGTACAGATTAACTCTAGCCCATTGACCCAATCCCCAATTGAATTGCTGTCTTGAGTACCGAATACAATACCTGCATGTGTAATACCCTGTGATGCCATGATTAAGTAATCGGTATCTTGAGTACACAGCACATAGCCCATATCACATGCTCGTTTAAGGTGATTTTCATCACTGTCCCCTAAAGTACCGAGTTCATGGGCGGTTACGATGGTAATTCCGCGCCGTCGCAGTTGGGCAGCAATTTTGGGCGAGAGGTTTTCATCCAAATAAAGGCTTATGGCGGCTGCCGACACGTTTTTCTCTCATTTCATGAGCCAGTTCACGGCTGCGCTGAACATCTTGGTCAATCTCGGCCTTGTGTTCATAGTAGTAAGCTAAGGCCGCATGAACCTGTTGAAGCGGAATCTCGTAATAATCAGCAACACCATCAGCATCGAGTAACTGATAAATCTTGGCCGTGACAATATCGGCTACGGTTAAACTCGTACCCAGAATATAAGGTCGTCCGCCGCGTATCTGGGGGTTAGTGGCAATCAAATTGATACTCAGCAAAGTGTCCATTGGAATGATCCGCACATCTACTAGTCTTGATGTATTGCTTTATTATAGTCGAAATCTCATCCTCAAAGCCGCTTTTGGAAATCCGACAACATAATCGCTTATATGGAAGGTCACTCATGGACGGAGCTTCGTTCTACGACGATAACGACGTGTTCAACATCTACATGACACGCCGCCAGCGCGCCGAAAACCCCAATGACACCATCGAAAAACCGATCATCACCGAACTCATCGGATCAGTCCAGAACAAGCGCATCTTGGATTTAGGCTGCGGCGATGCGATCTTCGGGCAAGAGGCATTTCTAAATGGCTGCGCCAGCTATACGGGTGTCGAAGGGTCGCAGAACATGGTTGATGTCGCCCGCCGCAATCTTGAGAACACCAATGGACAAATCATCCACAGCACCCTCGAAAACTGGGCTTATCCGGCAGGCCAGTTTGATCTCGTCATTTCACGTTTGGTGCTGCATTACATTGAGGATTTGACCACGCTCTTTGCCAACATTCACCGCGCTTTGGTGGATAACGGGCAGTTCATTTTTTCTGCCGAGCATCCGGTCATCACTTCGTCTGACAAAGGCTGGCAAGCGGGCACACAGCGTCAGGATTGGGTGGTCGACAATTACTTCGATACCGGAGAACGCATCACCAATTGGATGGGTGGCACGGTTCGTAAGTATCACCGCACTTTAGAGGACTATTTTTACACCGCGCAGCAAACAGGCTTCAGCATCGAACACCTCCGCGAAGGTCATCCGCAGCGCGAACACTTTCTCACCGATGAAACCTACCAGCGCCGCAAACGTATTCCATTGTTCTTGATTGTGCGCCCGACCGAGAGGTCTAAAGCGTCAACTTCATCACTGGCAAACCAGCCGGTTTCTTCAGTTTCAACATTCGCCACCAGATGTTGAACCTCGTTCACCAGTTCACAGCGGAAAAATACTTTGTAAGCGTGGAAAATATACGGGGGATGATCATGCTTGTTGCGGTCGTACAGCGCCAGCAGTTTGACCGCCCGCGCTGTGTAGCCAGCTTCTTCTTCAATCTCACGTTCAGCCGCTAGCGCTGGCGATTCGCCGACATCCGCCCAACCACCCGGCAGTGTCCAGCGTCCTTCATCCAGCTTCTCGCGTACCATCAGCAGTTTACTGTTGTGAATGACCACGCCGCGCACGTCGACTTTGGGCGTGGTATAGCCCTGCTGTTGTGCGAACAATTTCTGCAATTCGTCGACATCGCCCATGCCGCCCGCCGCCATCATTTCAGCAGCAATAGCCCCAATTTGCTGGTAACGGTCGCGGTCAAAATCATTGACGGCAAAAGTGAGTCCGGTTTGGGAAAGCGCCTGTAAACGCTGCGCCCACTGCAACCATTGTTCAATCATCACTTGTCAAACCTTCACGTTAAAAATGTGGTTGATACGCCGCCTTTTATAATGCTCTTTTTTGTCTCTGTTGTGTAGGCCGATAATTGCGTTTTGCGTTCTGTTGGTTATGGTTTGAGATGCGTTCGTTATCTACTTTTAGTATGAATTACAAACCGCGAATTTTGTATATATCAATTATGAAAGTTTTACGAATTCTAGATGAACAATTAACGAATCTCCAGTAAGTTACGGGGAGAACACAAGTAATGGCATGACTAATCCTTAAGCGAAGGTAAACGGTCAAGACAGGCGGAAATTCACCTCCAATTGACGATAACTAACACCTCTCTTTAGAAACAAATGTGGATACAGTGAGGGCGTGAGAAAAAAGGACAGATCATGCAAACCACTTTATTCGACACGCAGATAGATGTAACCCCTCGCACTTTGCTGAATACGCTCCGGACTTTGCGCCAAGAGGTCTTTGAAGAAGGGAATGCCACCTTTGCCCGATGGGAGTCTTCGATCTGCCGTCGCGATTTTTTAATCAGCGCCCGTAATCTCGCCTATTATCTCGCGCTGCGCAAACGGGATTTACGCCCCTTACAAGCCGCACTCACGCCTTGGGGTTTATCATCGTTGGGCGGCATCGAATCGCGGGTTCTGCCCAATCTGGATGCGGTCATCGCCACGCTCGGCGCGGTTTGTGGTGAAGACATTCCACATCCACGCAGCAGCCTATTTGCGCGTGGCGAACGGGTCTTGCAGCGCCAGACCGAACATGTCTTTGGCCCTGTGCCGACTGACCGCCGTGTTCGCATCATGGTCACCGCACCCACCGAAGCCACTCACAATTACGCCATCATCCGCGATCTGATGCTGCGCGGCATGAACAGCCTCCGTCTCAACTGCGCACATGATACGCCTGTCGAATGGGATGCGGTCATCAGCAACGTCCGCCGCGCTGAGGCCGAAACCGGACGCACATGCAAAGTTATCATGGATTTATGTGGGCCGCGCCTTCGCACTGAAAATATCATCGTGCCGGAGAAAGGCCGCCTGAGGATCGGCGATACGCTGCGTTTGACCAAAGACAAACCCACACCTTCACCGGAGTTTGAATTTCAGGCGCAGTGCTCGCTGCCTCAAATTTTCGAGCAGGCCAAAGTGGGCGCGCACGTCTGGATTGACGAGGGCAAGCTCGGCTGTGTCATCGAATCCGCCACGCCACAGGAATTCATCCTGCGTGTGACCCACGCCACCAACAAAGGTGAAAAACTCAAAACCGAGCGCGGATTAAACTTCCCCGATACCGAAATCACGCTCCCCGCTCTCACCGATCAAGACCTGATTGATCTGGATTACGTCGCTAACAACGCCGACATTATCGACTATTCTTTCGTGCAGGACGCCAACGATATACGCCAACTCCAACAAGCCCTTGCCGAACGTTTAGAGAATCCGCATAAAATCGCCATCGTCGCCAAAATGGAAACGCAGCGCGCCATTAACAACCTGCCGGAAATTATGGTACAGGCCGCCGGACAGAATCCTTTCGGCGTCTTGATCGCCCGTGGAGACTTGGCCGTAGAGATCGGTTATGAGCGACTGGTCGAAATACAGGAGCAAATCTTGTGGCTGTGCGAAGCAGCTCATGTGCCCGTCATATGGTCCACGCAAGTCTTGGAGACACTGATTAAGAAAGGCCGCCCATCCCGTGCTGAGATGACCGACGCCGCTGTGGCCGAACGCTCTGAATGCGTCCTGCTCAACAAAGGCACTTACGTTCGCGAGGCGGTTACTATCTTGGATGACGTGCTGCGGCGGATGGCCGATCACCAATCCAAGAAGATGCCGCTTCTCGGTGCGCTGAATTCGTGGTAACAAAACCGGATTATTCGGTGCCATTTCGCTGCGGATACTGCTCAAACACCCAGCGGTATAAGGTGTATCGAGCCGCCAAGCCCGCGTATTCACCATAGCGGGCAAAAAGCTCGGTCACCAGTTCCGCCGGAATGCGTCCGCTGCCGCCCAATAAATAGCGATTGGTCGCCGCTTGCAGCCCGACATCGTTATAGGCCACCCAGTCTGTATGGCCGAAAGCCCGTTCCAGCGTCACCGCCGCTGTCCAATGCCCAATGCCCTTGATCGACACCAGTCGCTTATAGGCTTCTTCGGGCGCTGCATCTCGCAGCCCTTCCAGATCAAGCTGACCGCTGGCGACCTGCCCCGCCACCTCAATCATCAGCGCCATGCGCTTAAACGTGATCTTGAGCGGCGTCAGCGCTTCGACTGTCGTGGCAGCCATTTGCTCCGGTGTGGGGAAGGCATAGTATTGGCGACCCTCATAGTCCAAGTGGTTGCCCGCCCATTCGACCAACCAACGCTGCGCCCGCTGGGCCGTTGTCCAGCTAATTTGCTGCTCGATAATGGTCATCATCAGCGCCTCGAATACGCTGGCCGTGCGGATTTCAGGCAAACCGATCAATGGCTTGACCACGCCCCACAATGCCGTGTCACCCTCTGCGCTCGAATAAAACCCACTCCAGTTGTGATGAGTCGGCAGGATATGCGTGATCGTTTCAATTAGCTTGGCATCATCCACCTCGCCGCTGCTTGCCGCGATATTCACCTCCAACTGCGGTGCGTCCACACTGCCAGCACTGGTCACTTTCAGGAGCGCCAAACCATTACCCACCATAACCACGCGCCACAACGCGTCATCATGCACCACATTCAGCGTTGGATGTGCAAAGCGCGTCAGAAAATCCAACAGCAGCGGAAAACGATAAGGTGGATTGGGATGAAGAGTTGTCAAATGGCGCATTGTACCGTCACAGTGTCCTCATGGGATATAAACTTCCGTCTCCTGTGCGCCCCACACGATCGACTGCGCCTCAAACGGCAGTTCGTGGATCGAGCCTGTTTCATCCATCAATTGAATGTTACCGGATCGTCCATCGATAAAGGCCAGTGACTTTCCATCGGGGGCTATCGCCTGCTGAAATCCTTGTCCGCTGACTAAGTCTCCGATCAACCGCTTGTCGGCGTCATAAATATGCAGGTGTGTTCCATCATGACCGTAGTCGGCGTAAATACGCAGTGATTTTTCTCCAGCCTGCAAACTACGCCACGCTAAGAAAGACTGCGAGCTGACATCGCGTTCTGCGCCTGTCTCGACGCTGGTTAAGCGAATAATCGCTCCGGTATAGTCGATTTCAGAGTAATACATCTGACCATCAAGCTCTACGGTATTCGGTAGTGAACTCACGCCGACAACCCGTTTTCCGACCGAATTATCGAACCCGTAAAGTTTAACATCCACCTCTTCGCTTCCACGCGTCATTTGCCGCACCACAACGCCGGCTTGGGTTGCCCAGACATTCTCAAGGATACGTTCAGGGTTCAGCCGCGCCACCAGATGATGCTGATTTTGGGCAATGTCATAATAAACCAATTGCAGCTCAACCACTGCATTTTGCTTCTTCACATCTAGGATACGCTGCGCATAATACAAGCGTGTTCCATCCACTGTCCAACTTGGATACACCATTTGGAAATAATAGGTCGCGGGAATCGATCGGTCAAACACGCCACCGCTCGGCACCACAATCATCGAGTTGCCTGTCACCAGATTCAGCAAATACAAATCCGTGGTCACGACGCTCGTCTTCTCGCCCCGCCGTTCGAGAACATAGGCCAGATGCTGTCCGTCGGGTGAAATGGCGTTAATCGGGCGGATAGCAACCTGCTGGGATTGAGGCGCAACCAACACCGCAGCCGTTCCATCGACAGGCGAAACCGCGTATAGTTTGTTACCCGCTTGGGCAATGATGAGTGCTTCCTTCATAGTTTCCTGCGCCGCAGTTGTCCATAAAGGCAGCAAGAAAAACAACATCACCAGCCCGACTCGTTTTGCGATCATTCAAACCCTTCCTTTACATCTCGTCACAATCTACCTGCGTTTCCCTAGCAAAACACTCCGAAACCGGACGTCATCAACTATGGATAGCAAAAACTTCCCGTTCAAGCGCACCCCACACCATCAATTCAGCGTCAAATCGAAGGTCGTGTGTCGTTCCATCACCAGCCATCACCTGTACGCTGCCGACTCCCGGCTTTTTATACAGGATGAATGCGACATGTTGACCATCGGGTGATACAGCCATTCGCGCGCCCATTTTGTCGGTTAGGCGGTTAAGCTGGGTTTTGTGGTCACTGCTATAAATCGCCCACTTCGCACCGTGATCAAAAACGAAAAAGACACGCAGCGACTCGTCAATAGCAGTCCGGCTGAACATCGCAGGATAATGCGTTCCGTTCAACGGAAGTCGTTCACCTGTTGTCATATCGACCAAACCGGTGATGAGACTATTTTCACCTTCTGCGTAATATGTCTGACCTTCAAACACTAGCGGGGTTTGATAGATCGCCTCCAGCTTGCTCTCTTTAATGAGCGAATTGTCATACGAGTAAAACGTCATTGTGATAGTGTCACGACCTGCTTTCACCGTCCGCAGCACCATCCCCTTTGGGGCAGCCGTCAAACCGTCTTGCACACCTGCCGGATCAAGCCGTCCGACCATATGATGGCTTTCCTGCGCCAAGTCATAATAAGCCAACTGCGCCGCCACAGTCACCCAGTTGCCTCGCGTCTCAAGTTCCTGCCGCACGTAGTACAAACGTGATCCGTCGTATGACCACGTCGGATACAGAATTTGCGCGACATGGGTGGGTGGCAAAGGCCGGTCAAACATACCGCTCGGACGAATTTCTTCCGCCACACCCGTTTGCAGATTGAGCAAAAACAGCTTGTAGCGGCTGGCGTTGTTCAGTTCTTTCACCGGTTTACGGATGACGTAAGCCAACCACTGACCGTCCGGTGACAGATTGTTTTCCAGCAGTGACATCAGCTTTTCACCCTCTGCAGGTTCAACTAACAGCTTTGCGCTCCCATCGACCGGCGAAACCGCGTACCACTTATTTTTCCGCTGCGCGATGATCGGCGGTTGAGATGGATTGTCCTCTGCCTGTACGGCTCCAACGGCAGCAGCCAGCACAACCAAACTTAGAAGCACATAGAGCATTCTCAGCATGCGTCTACCCCGGCGCATAGAAAGCCACTTTCTCAATCGCGCCCCAATAGACTTGTTCCGCCTCAAACGGCAGGGTGCGAATCGTTCCATCGCCGCTCATCACTTGAATGGGCATTGCCCAATTTGAACCGTTATCATATTGCGTGAACGCCAGTGATTGGCCATCCGGCGAGAAGGCATAATGCAAGCCGGACATCTCTGCAATCTCATCCACATAATCGCGATAATCCGCCCCATAAACGCTGTACCATCCGCCGGTACTGCCGATGAAACGGAAGACATGCATCGACTGTTCACCGGCCAGATGGCTCCGCGCCGCCGGATAATACCCCCCATCAATCGGCTCTTCTGTGCCCGTCTCGACTTCAATTAAGGATGCGATGTCACCATGAGGACTGCCGGTCGCGTAGTAATCCCGCCCATTGTACTCAACCGGATCAGGATACAGGTTTTCAATTGCGTTCTGGCTGGTAAGGCGTCCATCCAGCCCATAGAGCACGACCGGCTGCGGTACGCCCAACCGGTACGCCAGATGCACTACAATGCCGCTTTTGACCGCGCTTAAATCAAACACCTGATGCTTCGGATCAAGCCGTGCCACCAATTTGTGTTTCTGAGTACTCACATCCCAATATGCCAGTTGAATCACATCGAATTTCCCGTAGCCGACATTATCAACCGCCGACCGCACGTAATATAAACGGGTTCCATCCACCGACCATGTTGGATTATCCACTCTGAAATGATAGCCCTCGTGCGCCTGCTTATCGAGCACGCCGCCGTTGGGTTGAAATACGGTACTCTCGCCCGTTTCCAGATTAAGCAGGAACACGGTCACGACCAATCCACCCTGACTTTCAGGATCAGTCGCGGTGGCATACACCATCTGCTTGCCATCCGGCGACACGCTGGCGAACCGCTCCATAAAAAAGGTCTGTCCAGCAGGCACTTCAGCCAGCACCCGTGCCGAGCCATCTTCCGCCGATACCGCGTACAGCTTGTTGCTAAACAGCGCGATAATTGGCGGCTGACTATCCTTGGCCCGCGCGCTTACCGTCACCAGCAGTGACAGTAAGCCAACGACCAAGACATAGATTGCGATTCGCTGTGACTGATTTCGTTTCATCTACTTTGCCCTCGCAGGTTATCTTGAACCGCCAACAGGGATACTAGCCCGGCAGCGGAAAGGCAACATGATCGACCGCGCCCCAGATGATTTGCTCGGCAGCAAATGGCAGTTCCCGCACTTTACCTTCAGCGTTTATGATTTGAATCGGCGCTTTCGAGCCGCCCTGATATTTCAGGTAGGCTACCGACTGCCCATCCGGCGCAATCGCGAACCGCACCCCTTCCAGATCATCAATCGTGCCAATTGTGCGGGGATTATCCGCGCCGTAGATTCCATACCATGAAGTCGAACTGATGAAATAGCTGACCCGCATCGATTGGTCAACATGCCCTTGGCTCACGGCCGCCGGATAGTAACCGACGCCGATCGGTTGGGATTGTCCGGTTTTCAGATCGAGCAGCGACGTAATGCTTCCCAGATCGTCCTGAATCGCATAGTGTGCGCGTCCTTCATGGATCACCGGATAGTAATACACGCCGTTCTGGTCGAACTGGTGCACTATCTGGTTATCGTGCCCGTACAGCGTCAGGGTTGTATTACTGTTAAACCCCGGTTCATACCACGTTGCGACCACACCGTCTTCTGCAGCCTGTAAGTTTTCAAGTAGCTTATGCTCATCGACCCGCGCCGCCAGCACATGTTTACGCGCCGCAACATCGTAGTAAGCCAGTTGCACCCGCACATAGGCGTGGGTTCCGCTTAGGTCAAGCTGTCTGCGGAAGTAATAGATCCGCTGGCCGTCAGCCGACCACGTGGGCAGGCTCAACTCAAACACCTGTCCCTTAGGCGCAGGCACATCAAAGATGCCGCCTTTGGGGGTAATTGTCTCGCGCGTGCCGTCTTCCAGATTGATCAGGAACATGCCGCTGCCGTAGTCTTCCAGCGGGGTATCAAATGTGCTTTGACTGATGTACACCAATTGCTTGGCGTCCGGTGAGATGTTGCTCGCATTTGGAATCAGCAGCCACTCCGTCGAACGCGTCGGTTCGGCCAGCAGCGTCGCCTCACCGTTATCCGCTGACACGCCGTACAACTTTTGCTCAACATAGGCGATGATCGGCGCCGGTTGAGTGTCCTCATGTGCCCTCGCCACCGTCACCACCAGCAGCAGCATGACTGCCAAAATCCATATTTTACGCATCGCATTTCTCCTTCTTATTGTCCGTGAACAGGCAGCACAAAATCCTCCGATGCTGTCACACGGTTCATTCACGCTTCTTGAGTTGTCCTTGTGATTGACTAATGACTGTCGACTAAGCCGCTCACCATGTAGTCTTTGTTCCCTACCCTGTTGCTATGGGGGAGGGTTAGGGTGGGGGTAAACGACTGCTAGTACGGCCCCATCGCCCGCCCATCTGAGAGCAGCGCGAACACTTGACCGCTGCCGCCATCCGCCAGCAAAAGACCGTTTTGGAGCTTCTGCGTCACCATCTTGGTGCCTTGCTCCGGCGTCCGTGCGAAGCCCAGCGCATCCTGTACACCCGGCAGTCCACGCCACACCGCGCCAAAGCCCTGTGACGGAGCCAGCATCCCTTCCGGCACGATGATGTCACCTTGCTGCACAGCGGGTGCGTTCGCCGCATACCAGAAGCGGTTCTGCGCCGGCGCAATCGCCCAGATTTCCCCACTCGGCGAAAAGTACATCACGCCGCGTTCGAAAATTTGATATGTCCCCTGTAAATTCGCCGCCCCTTCGATGGGACAGCCAATCGCCGTCGCTACATCGACATTCTCCGCCCAGCGTGACCCGAAGGCCACATCCGGTTGCGATGGACAAGCTGGCGCAACTTCCACCGTCACAGGCACGCTTGATGTCGCCCCACCCAGCAACGCGGGCGGGATAATCGCACCCCCATCTTGACTGCTGTCCACTTCGCCAAGGAACACCCCGATGTAAGGTGTTGGCGTCGAAGTAGGGATCACCACTGGCGTCGCCGTCGGTGGATTAGCCGCAGCCAGCGCTTGCTGCTGTTCGGCGTTCGGCGTCGGCGAGATGTACACCGTCGCCAGTATCTTCGGCTGAACCGCAGGCGGCGTATACGTCGCAATCGTCGGCGTGTTATTCGAGCACGATACCATTAATAGCATACCTATCGTCAGTAGCACCAGAACCCAAACGGCGGATTTTCCCCTCCGCCCAACGGCTGACCAACAGTGATCTTGACTATGTTGACCGTGATAAAGGTACGAATGATCTTCATTTGATGCTTGGCTAACAATCGTTTGCTTCGGCGGGGGCAGCCTGTGAAGCACTTGAACACCCTCATCAACTCGCAGCTTATAGCTTGCCACACGAAATGGCCTGACGTCCCGCCGTCTGAACCATCGTCCGATGCGTTCCATCGCCCAACAAACTACAAATTGGCAGCGAATCCATAACCGCGCCATCCAACCCGTAGGCAGCGGCCTGATTTCATCACAGGAATGCAGCGCCGGATCACTCACCACGCCCGCCGCTTCTGCATCATCTTGCAGCTTGTAACTTGCCGCTTGCGTCTTTTCCGCGCCTTGCAGCCTGTAACTCGTCACTTGTAACAGTTGTCTTTCGACTGATAACGGATGACTGTCCACTGCCGACTGTTCACTATCCATCGCATTTCACCGCTGTGCTAAACGTAAACTCGTTCTGGAACTCATCACTCGCAAGCTGCCGGTACAATCCATAGTCGATTTGGGCGGCGTTCGGCAAACGTGGCAGCGCATAGACATCATGCACAACCTCGCCCGCTTCCCAAGTCATCAGCGGACGCCAGCCATATACCGGAGCCGCCTCGTCCGCCTGCCCGATCATGGCACCGTCCTTATCCAACAAATGCACATACACGCTCAGGTCATGATCCGGCTTATGCAGCGCCAACCAATCCACGCGCAGTTCAATCGCCTTGGCTGTACATACCGCATCAGCTTGCCGTACCTTGATCATATCCGTACCGCCATCTGCCGCCAACACAGGCTCGGTTCCAATCTCCACCAGATGGGCCGCCGCCGCCCGCAAATATACCGGATGACCAAGCTGCTGCTGCCACCAGTCGATAGGCCGATTGTAAAACGTAAAGTCGGCTGTGACCAATCGCTTGCTGTCCACCAGCGTCTTAAAGTCCGCTTTGTGCGTCACCAGCGTCACGTTTGGCAGTTCGCCCATCAAATCCTGCGCGAACGCCACCGCATAATAACGCGGCCCCCAATCCAGCATCAGCACCGACCCATCCGGCGTACCCTTCGCCAGTTCAATCGTCTCCACCCCCGTCGGATTGGTCGTCATATCATGGATAAATAACCAGTTCTGCGAAATCAACAGCACCGCACAGAGCGCCGTCAAGAACCCCAGCGCCACCATCGTCTCCACCCGCGCCCCTAGTCTTGTTCTCTCTTGAATTTCTCCGCGTCTCTGCGGTTCAAAATTCTGCTCTTGGCGTCTTGGCGGCATAAATCCTAAAGTCCACTCTGCCAGCAGCAGCCAACCGAAGGCCAGCGCCAGCGTCACCGGCAAGATCAGCGCCGACAGAATATCGGTGTAATACAGCACATGAAATCCGTACGCCACGCCGCCGCTTAGCAGCATCGTGATGGCCACCTTGCGCCGTGCCGGATTGCGCAGCGCCACCAGCAAACCCAGCAGCCCCAGCACAATCCCGACCGCGCTCACATCCGTCACCAGCACCGTGTTCACCAGATTGAAGTTCGCCATCAATCTAGCGTTGGTCGTCGGCGTCCCGATGAACCGCGATGCCTCGCGCCCCAAGAATTGATCCCAAAAGCCTGTCCAGTTGCCCGGATCGCCATACACCCACTTCGCGCCCGCGTTGGCCCGCAGCGGCAGATACGCATACTGTGCAAACCCCAACAGCCCCAACACCAAACAAATCCCAACCCGCCGCACCACCGGCCAATACCGACTGATTGGGTTCCCCCTCCCTGATGCTTCGGGGAGGGGGTTAGGGGGTGAGGTACGACCACTTATGGTAAATATCTCCTCCCATACCGCGAACAGCAGCGCTGGAGCCGCCATCGCAATCGCGCGGTGATGAAACGCGCCGATGCCCCCCAACAGCGCCAGCCAATATACCCGCCCGCGGATCGGTTCCGGCCACAACGCGATTAAGAACAACCCCACTAGAATCATCAGCCCGAAGGTGTACACCTCGGCAATCGAGTTGTGCACCCACACCGTCCGCGTCAATCCGAACAGCAGCACCATCCCCCCCGCCAACAGCGCGCCCTGCATCTTGCTCCCCCTCGCCATGTATGGAGAGGGGGATGGGGGGTGAGGTAAATTCACAGCCAACACATAAATCAACCCTAACGCCACCATCCCATAAATCAGTGATGTCACGCCCGGTGCTGTCGCCGCGCTCACGCCCAACGTCCGCATCACCGCCACAAGGATATTGCCCACAATCACATACAACGGATAGCCCGTGGCATGCAGGGTGCCCCACTGGTTGAGAACGTTCTGCGTCTCACCCACATCAATCATGTAATAATGTTCGGAGCCGTTCGGGATGGTTTGCAGAGTCGAGAGATACACTACGAGGAGAATGCCCAGCACAATTACGCCAATGAATCGTCGCACAGTTTGTTTTTCCTAACCTGCTCTACCGATTTCCAACGATCCCCCAACCTTGAATGGCCAACGCCGAAATTTCCGACATACGTTTGGAGCTAAAAGCCAAAAGCTAATCGCCACCTACCGCACCGTAATCATCGCCAACCGCACCTCATCCCCAACTGCCTGCCCGCTGACATCCGTCACCGCCAGACGGTCACCATTGCCACAGTTACCCACAGGCCGAGTATCACAGGTATATAAGCCCACAAACAGTTGATACTCACCCGCAGGCATATTCGACGGTAGTTCGATCACGTAATCATCGTGCAAGTAACCCGTTGACGGCCATACCTTGGTCGGAATATCCGCCGGATTCAGCTTATCGGCCTGAACCAGCGGCGGCCCACCTGTCGAGATATGCACGAAGCTCGCATACCCATAAGGGATCGGCGCCGTCGCGTACCAGTACACCTTCAGTTCCACCCGATCACCTGCATGGAAGGTTTCGCTGTTCAGATCATACCCGATCAGCCGGATTTGCTCACCCAACCGATAGTCGAGCTTGTGCTGCGCCAGCACCGCCTGCCCCACAGGTGACTCGACCCACGCCCCACCGTCCCGCATATATGCCACCAAAAACACCAGCACCACCACCGCCCCAACACCCAACCCAGTAAGCAGCGGGGTTTTACTCTCTTCTCTCTGTGTCTCTGTGGTTAATTTTCTTTTTCTTATCCAGAGTGCAATCCCCACCAGAGCCACCACGCTCACCAGAGAAGTCACGTTTCCTACATCCCGCGCAGGCGTGCTCCCCAGATACACGCGTACCGAATGCGTTCCGGCAGATACAGGCAGTGTGATCAACCCATGCGGATCAGACGGCGTGATCGTCACGGCCTGCCCATCCACTTCCGCTGCCCACCCTAACCAGTAATAGGTCAACACCTCGAAGGTAAACGCGTCCGGCGCGTTGATCGTCCACACATCTTCCTGCGGCGTATGCCTCACAGGTGTCACCGTCACGCCAGCCGGCAGAGTCTCCACGTGCGCCTTATTGATCGGATAGCCATCCGCATAATCGGCCATCAAGCGCGGCGTCGCCCCCGGTTCCACCGATACTGACGTCGGCAGATATTCATTGGAGAAAGTCGTCGCCCGCTGCAAGCCCTGCACTTCCGCCTGTTGATACGCCCCGACCGAGGTATCCACCGTCGCATGGATCCACTCCGGGATGTACAGCAGAGGTGAAGCCAGCGCCACCACAAAAACGACGACCGCGCCTGCCAGCACGGCGGCGGCTCGCTTCGGCAGCCGTTCCAACCAACAGGCATTCATCCCTGCCAGCACGGCTAAACAAAAGGCCGCTGGCCCTAGAAACCGCCACGGGAATTGCAGGAACGCCAACGGGGAAACCGTCGCCCATAACCCGCTGGCCGCAGGCATCATTAGGAACACAATCAACGCGCCCATCATCCCGAAAAATATTATCTGCCGTAGGGACACGGCATGCCGTGTCCGCGTTTCCATATTCCGACTCCCCCACACACACAACCCCACCATCCCGATCACACCGGCCAGCGCCAGCGTCCACTGTGGCACGCCTAAATTTAGTTGATGCTCTAGTCCGTTGAACGCCCCGCCGTCCAAGCGCGGCGAAAAATCCAGCAGATGCAGCACCGGCACAAAGAACCGTCGGTAATCCAACTGCGCGACGCCGATCAAATTGCTCAGCTTGACCGCGTCGCCTTCCTTCGCCACTGGCAGCCAGAAATACGCCGTCAGCCCCACACCAACCCCCAGCGCCACCACCGCCAACAGACTATTTTTTGAATCTCTTAGTCCTCTGCGTCTCCGCGGTTCAATTTCTTTCTCTTGGCGTCCTTGGCGACTTGGCGGTTCAAGTATTGTCCAGCCAACCCACGCCGCCAGCAGCGCCGTCAGCACGATCGCCATCAAGTTATGTGTGATAATCAGCGCACCGCTGCTCGCTGCCGCCAGCGTGAACGCCCCTGCACCACCTCGCCGCACCAACCGGCTGTACGCCCACATCACCAGTGGGAACAGCGCGAACGCCATGAACTCAGGATAAGCCCCGCGCGAATACGGCTCGGTGAACAGGATATAGGGGCTGTAGACATAACAGGCCGCTGCGATTACGCCCCCAGCTCTGCCCGCATAAGCGCGTACGAATCCATACATGCCCAGCCCACCGCCCAGCATCCCCAGCGCGATCAGTGTGCGCAGGCTGTCCACAGCATTCGTACCCAGCACCCGCGTAAAAATGCTTGTGACGTAATATGTCAGACTGGCATAGTAATGGAAAAGCGGAGCGCCATAGCCTTCGTAGAAAGCCTCCGCCCAGCGCGGCATATACACACCGTGCGACCATGCCCTGTCCATCTCAGCGGCGCGGTAAACGTGGTACAGCACATCATCGCCGTTCGGCAAACCCGGACGATACAGCAGCGGCCAGAGGGTGAAAGCGCAGATCGCCAGCGTCAGCAGCATGGCGAAATCAAGTCGGTGGATAAAACGGTTGATTGCAGTCATGGCGTGGCATTCTAAGCCAGCACACGCCAAATATCCACGACAGATCACCAAACCTAGACACGCGTTCACAAAACTACGGGGTTAATCAGCTCTAACACGATACTTATGTGAACCCAACTTTCGGCGGCGTATAATCAGGGCACTGGTGGAGAATTTATTGTAAAAGGGGAAACCACATGCCGAATATTGGTCAGCAAGCGCCGGATTTTGAACTCTTGAATCAAGAAGGGAAAACGGTTCGCCTCAGTGATTATCGTGGGAAGAAGGTCGTCATCTTCGCCTTCCCCAAGGCCAACACGGGCGGTTGTAACGCCCAAGCCTGTGCCTTCCGTGATGAATTGCCGCGTCTTGAAGCGGGTAACGCCGTGGTCTTCGGTGTCAGCACCGACAGCGTCGAAACCCTCAAAGGCTGGAAGCAGAGCAAGAAGCTGACTTACGATTTGCTGTCTGACCCCGACCACAAATTCTTGGAAGCGTGGGATGCATGGGGTATTCCAGTTGTCAGCATCATCAAAATTCCAATGGCGATGCGATCCTATTGGGTCATTGATGAGAACGGCAAAGTGATCGCTTCTCAGGTCGGTGTCGGCCCAACCGACAGTGTAGAAAAAGCCCTCAAAGCTGTCGGCCCAACTGCGGCAGCCGTCTAACCAAACAATCATTGGTAGGGGCACAAGGCCTTGTGCCCCCGATACTTCGGCTTATTCCAACTCCTCGACCACCGAAACCGCCTTCATCCCGTTCGACTCCATCAAGAAATCCTCGGTCAGCATAATCCGACCATCCGGCAAATACTCCGGTGTGGAAAGTGAATTGCCCCACTGCCATTCGCCATCGTCGGTCATGTGCTGAAAGCGCAGGTTGAGCACACCCTTATCGTCTACAATCGCCATAAACTGTCCATACTTGCATCCGCCACCCACATAATGTCCCCACACCACATCGCCAGTCTGTTGATAGAAGAAGATCGTTCCGGTGAACTGCCCCGGATTATTCCGGTCACGCATGTGGAAACGGCGGTTGTTATAGTTAAATGTGCTCATGCTTTGCTACCTTGTTATAATCATGCCAATTAATCATCAAATCGTTGGATAAGGATACCTTATGCCTGACATTGGCGAAACTGCCCCCGATTTTGAACTGCTCAACCAAGACAGCCTGCCGACACGCCTCAAAAAATACCGTGGCCGAAAAGTCATCCTGTTTGCCTTCCCGAAAGCCTACACCGCCAACTGCACTGCCCAAGCCTGCGGCTTCCGTGACCAATTCCCCAAGCTCAGGGCACAGGATGTAGTCGTCCTCGGCATCAGTCCCGATAAGCCGGATACGCTCAAGCGCTGGAAGATCGACAACAATCTCCAATATGATCTGCTCTCCGATCCCGACCACCAAGTCCTGCGCGAATGGAATGCATGGGGTAAACCCATCTTTGGGCCGATCAAGCTGCGCCGTCCCAACCGCTCATTCTGGGTCATCAATGAAGAAGGGGTCATCATTGACGCACAGACCGGCGTCAGCCCCGAACAAAGCGTCACGCGTGCATTGAACGCCATCTCCAAGAGCTAGTTTGTGGTCTGTGTTGGACTCAAGTCCGTTTAATGCTTTATTTATAAGAGTGCCCTATTATGGTGAAGCCCTTTAACCTCATTGAAAGGAAAGACGATGCCCAACGTTGGTGAAAAAGCGCCCGACTTTGAACTTCCCAATCAGGATGGAAAACTGGTTAAGCTCAGTGATTTTCGCGGTAAAAAAGTAATTCTGTTTGCCTATCCCAAGGCCGACACCCCCGGCTGCACCACACAGGCCTGTGGCTTCCGTGACAACTTCCCCAAAATTCAGGCCGATAATGCCGTCGTGCTCGGCATCAGCGCCGACGAGCCGAAAGATCAGCTTAAGTGGAAGCAGAAGCAAAATCTCCCTTACGACTTGCTCTCAGATGTCGACCACAAAGTGCTTGAGCAGTGGGGCGTCTGGGGTGAGAAATCCATGTATGGCAAAACCTACATGGGCATCGTCCGCTCTCATTGGGTAATCGATGAGAACGGCGTCGTCGTCGACGAACAGATCAAGATCAGCCCTGAAAACAGCATCGCGCAGGCCATCGGTGCCATCACGCTCAAATAATCAGTCAGTTCAGGCGGAGTTCTCATCTCCGCCTTTTTCTTTCCAAGACATCCGCTAATCAATTCAAAACAGGATGAAGCTTATGGAAACACGTCCCATCGGATCACTTCAGGTCACGCTTGTTGGAATTGGCTGCAATAACTTTGGCCGCCGCATCGATGACAATGCTTCTCGTGCAGTCGTCCATGCAGCGCTTGATGCCGGCATTAACTTCTTCGATACGGCTGATATATACGGCGGTACACGCAGCGAGGAACTGCTCGGTGAAGCGCTGGGTTCGCGCCGCAAGGAGGCCATCATCGCCACCAAGTTCGGCATCCCGATTGACGATCATCGTAAGGGTGGAGCCAGTCCGGCTTACATCCGCCAAGCCGCAGAAGACAGTCTCAAGCGGCTCGGAACCGACTACATCGACCTCTATCAACTCCATCAACCTGATCCCAACACGCCCATTGCCGATACGTTAGGCGCGTTAAATGATCTGGTTCAGGCGGGCAAAGTGCGGGAAATCGGCTGCTCCAATTTCTCCGCCGCACAGCTTCAAGAAGCCGAAGCCGCTGTCAAATCCGGCGCAGCCCGCTTCGTCAGTGTTCAAAATGAATACAGTCTGTTTAACCGCGCAGATGAAGCCGAGGTCATGCCCGCCTGTTCGCGTTTGGGTATTGGTTATCTGCCCTATTTCCCCTTAGCTAACGGTCTGCTAACCGGCAAATATCGCAAGGGGCAGCCTGCGCCTCAAGGGACGCGCCTGCAAAATCCCGGTAAAGCCGAACTGTTGAGTGAGGAAAATCTTTCAAAAGTGGAAGCGCTCATCGCGTACGCCGAGTCGAAAGGCCACACCTTATTGGAGTTAGCCTTCTCGTGGCTGGCGACCAATCCGGTTATTCCGTCAGTCATCGCAGGGGCGACTTCTCCACAGCAAGTCCAGTCCAATGCCAAGGCTGTAAACTGGCGCATGACCGATGCCGAACGCGCCGAAATTAATGCGATTATGGGTTAATTATGGAAGGGCGTACAAAACCGTGCGCCCTTTCAATCGGTGCTTTCCACGTACTCACGCCGTGTCCGGTCAACAATATCGATCAGTGTGTCGATGGTGTAATCCAGTTGGTACAAGTCATGCCACAGAGCCGCAAACGCCATTCCCGAACCATAGTCGAAGCGTGGACCGGGCGGTTCGTTGCCCATGACCACCATGTTCAAGCCGATTAAATCCAAGCCGTCCCGCGCCAGCATCAGCGTCACCCCTGCCGGATAACGTGCCCATCGCGGCAGCGGACGGCGGGTAATGGTTTGCTTGACCTTGGCGCTTTGCAGATTAAATGTGGCGCGGCCTTCAACTTCCGGCGCGACCACCGTGAACGCTTCATCATGCGAATAGCTGGCGGCGATCCACATTTCCCGCCCGGGCGCGCGCGTCAACAATTGGACGACCTGTTCAGGAAACGCGGACGCAAACGACGCTAATAACATCACTGGCGGATTGCCAGAGTCCAGCGGACTCTCCACACTTCACCCCTCATCTTGATTGGTGCTTGTCTTGATCTCCCTTGAGTGTAACACAAGCCCCCGAATAACTTCATAAGCATAGCAATCAATATCGTTTAACTGCCCCTCCTAATAAATGCCGCACTCCCGACGTTATTCATTTATTAATCGAGCGACCATACCGAAGCGCCAATCTCTGGTAGAATATCGGTGAATCGCAACTTTTAGGAATCGATATGCGCCGTACAACCTTTAGCTTTTTGACCGGTCTCATCATGCTTCTGCTGGGTGGTGTCTGGGCATTGGCTCAAGATATTGCTGCCTGTGCACCGGCGGTCGATGCCATCTGGACAGCGGCCAGCAATGCCTGTATCAAAGAAACGGTCGGCTACATCTGCAATGGTGGCGCACCGCCACAGGTCGAACCCCAAGGTCCGGTCAGCAATGCCCTCAATCCCATTGGTGCGCTCGTCGATGTCAGCGTCGTGACCAGTATGCACTCGGCTCCCATTGCGGTTGAAAACAGCAACGGCGGCGTCATCTGGCTCCGTCCAAAAGCCCCCATCCGCTACACGGGTTTGACCATTGGGGATATCACCCTTACCAACAACACACCTGCCGATTATCCGGCGTGGCAGTCGGTCGTCGTGCAAAGCAGCGAACAACCATCGAGTTGTAGTGCTGCGCCGCGCAGTTCCTATGTCGTACAATCGCCGTTTGGTCAGCCCACCAATATCGCCATCAATGGCGTTTCAGTCGGACTTAACGGTACGCTCATGGTACTAACTGTTGGCAACCAGACCATTTTTGCTGGCCTATCGGGACAAACCAGCCTCTATAGTTCGGGACAAGAACAGCTTGTCCGCCCCGGTCAGCAAAGTGCAGTGACCTATAACCCTGCCAATTTCGCCTCGCCTGTCAGCCCTCCGGATTTTCCCGGCTTACTCGACGAATCGCTCGTCAGGAACTTTCCTGTTGCCCTGCTGGATCGCCCGATCACGCTGCCCCAACCGGGTTACGTAACGACCGATGGCGCAGTCAATCTCCGTGTTGCGCCAAGCACCGACGCAGGAGTAATTGTTCAGGTTCCTGCCGGACAAGTGCTCAGCGTCTTAGGTCGTGATGAAAGTGCCCAGTGGTATCATGTTCGCTTAGACAGCGGCGAAACGGGTTGGATGTTCGCGCAGTTGCTTATTCAAAATGTGGGGGATATTCAAGCGGTGTATTCCGCCACGCCGCTTCCGCCACAGCGTTATGGCGAATTAGGACGCGCTGGCAAAGTGGTCGCACCTGCCGGGGTTAACTTGCGTCAAGCGCCGGATATTAGCTTCGCGCTGATTACAACCGTTCCTAATGATGCCATCGTCACCTTGCTGGCTCGAAGTCCGTACAGCCCTTGGGTAAAAGTGAACTTTAACAATATCGTCGGCTGGGTTGCCCTCATTGCACTGGAAACCAATGCCGTCATCGACGCGCTACCCATTGATTACAATGTGCCACCGCAGCCAGCGGCGACCCGTGTTCCCGGCTCATTCGGTAACGCCTTCCCTGATCCGAATAAGCCGAGTAATTAGAAGAAATTGACCAGCAGCGGAATTAACTCTTTTTCAGGTCAACGACTTCTGCTATACTATTTTCCACGTTGGGGAGTCGCCAAGCGGCAAGGCTCCGGACTTTGGATCCGGCATTCGTAGGTTCGAATCCTACCTCCCCAGTTCCTCTCTCAAAAGCGCTTTATGGCGCTTTTTTCTTGCGTGGCGACGTTCGAACCCTGTCTACACGATCCTCCAAAATTGAGTCTTAACGGAAAATCATGTTTTAGAAACAGCTCAAATTCCTTAAGTCCATATCACAGGATCAAGAGCGTTTGATGCGGCGGAACATTGCGACCATCTGTAGGCGTGAAGATAAAGCAAAGGTAAGAGACGTTGGATATCTGAGGGCACGCTGCCCTTGATCCACTGACCAGCCTGTGTGATGAACAGTATAATGGAAATTATAGGTTTGCTTTTACACCGAGAAAAGCACTTTAATTGAAGACGATCGCACCTTCAATGAAGGCAACCAGTTCCTAGTATCATGTGATTCGGGACTGATGTAGACAGGGACGGTTTCCTTATGACAAATACTTATATTCGACACATCCCATCTCCCCCACTCAATCGATACATCGAAGGGCTCTATTACATCGAAGGTCAGATGCCCTTTTCTCATGAGAGGATTCTGCCTGTACCGGAGCTTGACCTCAAAATCAATCTCGGTGGTGCTTTCCACCTGTATGAGGATGATCAAGCGGTAAATGCTAGAAGCCTCACCGAGAGTTGGCTGGTGGGATTATATGGCATACATCACAGTATTGATTGGCCTTCAGAAATGCGATTGTATGGGGTTGGTTTTAAGCCGGGAGGTGCTTACCCATTCATGGGATTTCCCATGTCCGAATACTACAATCAGGTCGTCACACTGGATGCGATTTGGGGTCGCTTTGCATTTGCAATCCGGGAGCAGCTGCAAGTGGTGCCAACAGTCGAAGCGGGATTGGTTCTGTTTGAGCAATTACTACGTGATCGTCTGCATGAGATACCCCATGAACAAAACATCGTCGAATATGCCATTTCTATAATTAATCGGAATTATGGCACATTGTCCATTCGAGAGTTAAGTGATCAGCTTGGCATCAGTCAGAATCACCTTGGCACATTGTTCAAACGGGTGGTTGGAACCTCACCTAAGGAATTGGCACGGCTCTACCGATTTGAACACGTTTTAAATGCCATTAACCACCCACGTCCTATCGACTGGACACAGATGGCACAGCAATGGGGTTACTACGATCTATCACACCTCAACAAGGATTTTGCGGCGTTTACCGGATACAGCCCAACAGATTATTTATCCTTGCGCCATCGAGTCCATACTGAAGATGCGCTGGTTGATCAGCTCTCTCTCCGTGTTCTTCCAACTGATTGAATTTTTACAAGCCAGCCGCTCACGCAATATTCTATAATCGCGAGAATGATCAGGTTCAACCTTACGAACAGAGGTTGAGGATTTGAAAGGGAGAGCTTTCATGCCGGAACTACTGGTAGACTTTATCACCTCATTGGATGGCTACGGTGCCGCTGAAGGTTGGCCCGGTTTTTGGGGACTTCAAGGCCCTGAATATCTCGGTTGGCTCGGTGAGCAGTCTAAACACAACTACACGTTCTTAATGGGCGCCAACACTTATCGTCTCATGTCCAAAATGCAGGGACAAAACGCTGACGAGGATACTTCTATGGATGAGCTAGCTAATGCCTCCAAGATAGTGTTCTCCTCGACGTTGCAAGCTCCGTTGTCGTGGGCGAACACCCGGCTGGTCAGCGAGGATGCGATTGAGACTGTCAGACAAATGAAACAGGAAGGCAACAGCCCAATGAGTACCCTCGGCAGCGTCAGCTTATGCCGATCACTTCTCAAAGCGGGCTTAGTAGATCGTTTCCGAGTGGTCGTCTTCCCCGTGATTACTGGCAGCACTGGCTCCGACCGGATTTACGACGGTTATCCTGATGTCGCCCTCGACATGATCAGCAGTCGGACATTCGATGGCAGAATCCAATTGTTGGAGTATGTTCCCAGAGTGCTTACCGCGCCGCCGGGGAGATAGAAGTATCTATCCAACCTGACATGTTGGCATCCAATTCATGCGAATGGATGCCTTTTTTGTTTGTAGTTTTTGTGGAACATCCTTTGCCACTGAGTAATTCAGCCCTGCTTTATATAACGCGCTGCATCGGCGTGCCTCAGTTACGAGTTGATCCTAGTGACATTACGCATTTTGCCAGTCGTCTGGATAAGTTTTGCGTCAAGATCATCAAAACGAATTAGTCTTTTTACTACCTATCGAAGTCTAGTGCTATCGGTACTGACGCATTTCAATAGTAATGGGTTATAAAGTAAGTGAATTGCGGAACGTAAAATTCGCAATTTTCAAAAGTTTCGACTTAATAAACATGAGGCAACTACTAATGACGATAGAGGATCAATCAAAAGACCTCGAACAAACACCGACTGTAATGGATAGAGTAAAGCAGATGGTAGGCGTGAATAACACGGAGGCCATTCCAGAGAATCCCATCATTAAATTCTCGCGGGTTCATATTATCGTCAATCCGGCTTCGGGACAGGATGGCCTCAAGCTTCCTGCGCTGAACAAAATATTGAAGGATCTTCAGATCACTTGGGAGATGTTTGTCACCAGCCGGGGTGGAGAAGCGGGAGAACGTGCCAAACAAGCCATTGAGGCAGGAGTTGATGCCATTGTGGTATATGGAGGGGATGGAACGGTATTAGAAGTTGCAAGTAGTATGGCCGGCAGCGACATCCCACTGATCATTATTCCGGGTGGGACAGCGAACGTACTGTCAGTTGAATTGGGCATTCCCGCCGACCAAGATCAAGCTGCCCTGTTACTCGGCGGTGCACCAAACGCGATCCGGACCCTCGATATGGGAGTCCTCGTTGGTGGAAAACGTGACGGAGGTAACCAGAGTGACTTATTCTTTTTCCATCTGGGCATGGGATTAGAAGGTGAGATGCACGAAAAGGCTGACCGTGAGGCAAAAGATCGTTCGGGAATGTTCGCTTATGTGGTCGCGGCACTGAGAACACTCTCAAATCCCACGACATCCCACTATCACCTCACACTTGATGGCGAACAGGTGGAAGCGGATGGCATCAACTGTATGGTAACAAACTTCGGCAGTGTCGGTGTTTCCGGCATTACCCTTTCCCACGCGATTGATATGAGCGATGGACTGCTGGATGTCATCGTTTTTCAGGATGCCAACATTTCGTCGTTGCTCAGCGCCGCTGCCAATGCGGTTGCTTCAGGTGAACTAGCGCAGCCCTTACTGCAATGGCAGGCTCGTGAGGTGACCATCGTTGCCGACCCTAAGCAAACTTTGGTGGTAGATGGTGAATTGATTGATGTCGATACCATCACGGTTCGGGTGATGCCACAGTTCGTTCGTGTGGTTGTACCAGCACAAAGCAGTTCGTGAATTCTTTTGACATGCCAATGCGGATGCCGCCAACCTTTGCGGATGTCGACTTCACAGCGCCACAATTCCCCGGCAGCCAATGGCTTGCCCCAATCATCGGCGGTTTTCCCTTCTTGAGCATGGAAAACAAAAACGATTTCCGTTAAGGTCAGCTATGAACCCAACAAATTACGTTGCCCCTCGAGCATGACGGTTCCGGTTTCGTTATACCAACTGATGTGACTCTCCTCGCATCAAAGAATCTCTTAAAGTCATGAGGCTCCGTCCTCAAGGAGCAGAAATCAAGATTACGATTCCAAGTGCTGAAGTTGATCAGCCTGACAATGTTGTTCATGACCCCGTCTGTAAGGCCGAGATCAAACCCCATCAGGCCTATAGCAGTATTCAATACGAAAAGAAATCTTACTATTTCTGCTGTCCCCTGTGCCAAGGTGCATTTCAGCAGGATCCTACCATTTACACGACTAATAACGAGTAATTCATTAGCGAAAACTAGTCATTCCATTTTACAATTTCGCTATGTCGCCCAAAAACAGAGAACAGCACATAATTCTCTAACCACTGTGCTACCATCATGACCTATCATTTTTTGATTTATGACGAAGGTAGAGTGCAGAATGATGTTGTTGCTAAATACAAAACTCAATATCCCACCTATCCGTCCATCACATGTGCAGCGGAACGATCTCATTCAAAAGCTGAATAAGCTCCGCGAGTATAAACTTGCCCTAATCGTTGCGTCGGCAGGTTATGGCAAAACAGCCCTCATAAGCGAGTGGATTGTACAAAGTTCAATGCGGGCAGTCTGGTTTTCAATTGACGCAGGTGATAATGATCCGGTGCGGTTCTGGGACTATGTAATCGCTGCTATTCAAACCGTTTCCCCCACCATAGGCGAGCAAACACTCACGCTCTTACACGAACCACAGCCGCTACCCATCGAAACGATTTTATCCTCCCTTATTAATGAGCTATCGGCGCTCCCGGATTTGCTGACATTAGTGCTGGATGATTATCACGTCATTGAATCATCTTCTATCCACGACGGTCTCGCTTTTCTGGTTGAGCATATGCCATCCCAGATACGGCTCATTATGACCACCCGAACCGACCCACCTTTGCCACTAGCACGGATGCGCGTCCGCAGCCAACTGCTCGAATTACGCAGCGCGGATTTGCGCTTCTCACAGCAGCAGATTGCAGCCTTCTTTACGGATGTAATGGGATTGAAACTCACCACGGATGAAGTAACGGCACTCGATACAAGGGTCGAAGGTTGGATTGCCGGACTACAACTCGCTGGATTGGCGTTACAGGGAAAGACGGATATAGCTGGATTTATTACTTCATTCGCAGGCGATCATCACTACGTACTGGATTATCTAGGAGATGAAATCCTTGACCGTCAGCAGGAAGCGATGCAGCAGTTTTTACTGCAGACGAGCATCCTTGAACGCCTGAACGCGGATCTGTGTGATACAGTTACCGCCACTGCGGAAGGCCGGAATGTGCTGGAGCATCTGGAGCGTCATCACTTTTTCGTGGTTGCGCTGGATGATAAACGCCAGTGGTATCGTTATCATCGCCTGTTTGCTGACTTCTTACATCATCGTCTGAAACTAAAATATCCAAATCATGTGAAAGAACTGCATCAACGGGCTTCACACTGGTTTGAGCAAAACGGGTTGCAATCGGAAGCCATCGGCCACGCACTCGCGGCACAGGACTATGAGCGAGCAGCGGAATTAGTACAAAGTATGGCTGAACTGCTCATCTGGCGGCGTGCCGAACACAACACACTGCTTGGCTGGTTGACCACGTTGCCAGACAATATTCTTCAGAAATGTCCACGGCTCTATCTCTATCATGCGTGGGTGTTATACCTAACAAACCAGATAAGTGAGGCCGAGCAATGCATCCACGATGCCGAAAACGCTCTTGATCATATAAATACGACTGATCCACTGATTGCAGGGATGCTGGCTGCTATACACAGCACCTTAACTGGAATAAAGCATCAGTTTCCTGAGACGCTCATGCTATCCCGTCAGGCCTTAGAGCAACTCCCCGAAGAAACGGTCAGTTGGCGTTGTATGGCAGCGATTAATCTCGGTGTGACCTGTGCCTATATTGGTGAAGTTCAGGAAGCGGTCGCGGTCTTATCGTATGCGATGGAATTGAGTCAGGAAATTGGCAGCTCATTCGCCATGTTATCCGCATTCTGGCATCTTTCCTCACTTCAAATAGCACAACTCAACTTACACGCCGCTGAAACTACGTGCCAGCAACTGGAGCAGGCCGCACAGATGCCGGGTTTACAGCGCTTCCCGATCAATGGCTATATCACCTTGCTATTGGGTGAAATCAACATGGAACGCAATGATATGGAAGCGGCAGAGCGTTACTTATTGGAAAGCGCCGGGCAAATGAATCCAGAAAGTTTCCCGACGACTCTGCTGCGGGGCTACGTGGCATTATCACGCCTCAAAACTCTTCACGAAGATACGGAAGGTGCAGAGCATTATTGGCAACTTGCCGAACAAATTGGACGGATGGGTAAGCTACAGGGCCGCTCGACATTGCTTTCTGTCTCGCAGGCGCGGCGCTGGCTAGAACAGGGAAATCTGGATGCGGTCGAAAGTTGGGTAGCAGAAAATCACTTGGGAATTGATGACGAGTATAGCTATCATCGCGAAGATTATTACCTCGTCCTAGCTCGCTTCTTTATTGCCAAAGGCACTACGGTAGATAAAGCGCTCTATCTGCTAGACCGTATGATCAAGCGAGCCGAAGCCAGTCAACGCACTGGCAGCCTGATTCGTGCGCTCATCTTGCAAGCCATCGCCTTCCATACAGGCAGTAAGAGCCAAGAAGCCGTGGAATCGCTAGCACGGGCATTGAACTTAGCTGAGCGGGAACAACTGGTGCACATATTTATTGATGAAAGACAACCAATGGCACTGCTGCTGGAAAAAGCCCTTGGCATGTTGCGCAAAGGACAGCTTGCGCTGCCCATCTCATCCGAATATCCGACTCGGTTGCTTGCAGCAATGGGAAAACGTGACCTATCACCTACACCAACCCGCCGCACTATAGGACATTTAGCCGATGACCTCAGCGAACGTGAATTAGAAGTGCTGCGTTTATTGGCGGATGGTCTGGAAAGCAACGAAATCGCAGAACGGCTGGTGATCGCGGTCGACACAGCGCGTAAGCACATCAAGAACATTTATAGCAAACTAGATGTTCACAGCCGCTGGGAAGCCATTAAGCACGCCGAGGAATACCATTTACTCTAATCTCTAAATACCCTATATAGGGTATGACACTACCCCACCCGAACCGATACCCTGAGATTGTTCAACTCGTTTTGTTTCATTCTCAGGAGGTTCTGTTATGTCTTTCCAATCTACTACATCAGCAAAAGCCGATTCTGCTCATAGCTCCGTAGCAGAAATACCCCAATCGTTGCCCATTAAACGTGGATTTGGGTCGCGGGCAAAGAGAATCGTTCTATCTATTCTGGCGCTGCTCCTTGTTTTGATTGTCACAACACTTTTGCTGGGTGCGAAGGCCAAGGCGGATCTGATCGCGAAATATCCGCCCATTGGTCAGATGGTTGATGTCGGTGGTTATCGCTTGCACATTGACTGTCAAGGAACAGGTAGTCCAACAGTCATCATGGAGGCCGGATTGGGCGAACCTTCGCTGAACTGGGCTTTGGTTCAGCCCCAAGTTTCCACTACAACACGGGTTTGTGTCTATGACCGCGCCGGTCTTGGCTGGAGCGATAAGAGTCCAAAGTCTCGCACCGCAAACATTATGGTAGATGAATTACACACCCTGTTGAAGAACGCGAACATTGTAGGGCCATATGTCATGGTCGGACACTCGACAGGCGGAATGCTGGTTCGCTTATATGCACACACCTATCCATCTGAAGTTGTAGGCATGGTACTGGTTGATGCCCAGCATGAAGAGCAGTTTTCACGCTTATCACCCACTATTCAGCAAAACATAAAGGCGATGTTCGCCCAAAGTAATCAAAACATGCCGCTCTATCGGATTTTGATTAATAGCGGCATTAGCGCATTAGTTCCTGCCGTAGCCGCTTTAGCCGATAATCCCAAATTGCCCAGTCCAACCCGCGAAACCTTTACAGCGCTTGCCATCTCGGATCCTAAGTTCATCGAAGCTCAAGCCGCCGAACAGGACGCAATTTTTGATAGTTTGGAACAGGTACGCGCCGCACATATCACAAGCCTCGGCAATATCCCGCTTGTCGTTCTGTATCATGGCATTGATGATGATCCTACGCCCGGTCTAACTCCTGAGGAAAACAAACAGCGGTGGCTGGATTTACAAACGGAACTCGCCGCTCTCTCACCGCAAGGCAAATTAGTCATCGCTGACAAAGGCGGTCACCATATTCAACTGGATCAACCCGACATTGTCATTGATGCCATCGAGCAAGTCCTAACCGCAACCCATTCCTAAACGAAAACTTTTCCGGGGCAGTGAAGTCAACTCATAAGCACTTTGATGCACGATGAGGTCTGCCCCAGTGCTGTATCAATCAAGTCGTCTGTACTGCGATGTAAGTCAGTAAATCGTGATAAACAATCAAACAAGTGGCTAAACAAGCTGCTAGAAGAGAAGGAATACTCATGAAAGCAATTATCTACACAGAATATGGATCCCCCGATGTCATTCAATTCAAAGAGGTCGAAAAACCGACCCCCAAAGACGATGAAGTGCTCATCAAGGTTCATGCCGCATCCGTGAATGCTGGTGACTGGCATTACCTGAGAGGAACACCGTGGCTGTTCCGCTTGGCGTGCGGGCTGCTCAAACCCAAAAATATCTTCCTTGGAGCGGATGTTGCGGGGCAGGTAGAGGCAGTAGGCAAAAATGTCACGCAGTTTAAGTCCGGTGATGAGGTATTCGGGGACTTAAGCGCATGTGGCAGAGGTGCTTTTGCCGAATATGTGTGTGCGAGTGAAACTGCATTGGTCTTGAAACCCGCCAACCTATCGTTCGAGGAAGCCGCAGCCATCCCTGTAGCCGCAGTGACCGCCTTGCACGGTCTTCAAAGTAGAACAGCGATTCAGCCGGGGCAAAAGGTATTGGTTAACGGCGCGTCGGGTGGGGTGGGTTCGTTTGCGGTACAGATTGCCAAAGCGTTTGGGGCGGAAGTCACGGCTGTGTGCAGCACCAAAAATATGGACAGGATGCGCTCGATTGGGGCAGACCATGTAATTGATTACACCCGAGAAGATTTCACCAAAAACGGGCAGCAGTATGACTTTATTCTTGCCGCGAACGGCTACCGTCCGATCTCAGCTTACAAACGGGCACTAAGTCCTGAAGGCACTTATGTCATGACCGGGGGCGCTACGGCTCAAATGTTTGAGGCCATGATCCTTGGGCCGCTGGTATCCATAACCGCGAATAAGAAAATGGGTAACGTGATGACCAAACCCGACCATAAGAAACTAACTTTCATCAAACAGCTTATTGAAGCCGGCAAAGTGAAATCGGTCATCGACAGATGTTACCCATTAAGTGAAGTCGCTGAAGCGATCCGCTATCTTGAAGCAGGACATGCTCAAGGAAAAGTCGTTATCACGGTGGCGCAATAACAAAGCCTGACCCATCGCTGTGCCTGACTCTGTAGTTAACATTCAGTATAAGCAACTTGGGGGAGAAATGATTTTGTATTTCTCCCTCAGAAATATTATCTTGAATGTTAACCTGTCAGCGCAATCCTGAAAGCTGTTTGCGTACAGATGGAACTCCTTCATGCTCCCAACAATACCCTATATGGGGTATGACACTACCCCACACGAACAGATACCCTGAGATTGTTCAACTCGTTTTGTTCTCAATTTCAGGAGGCTCTGTCATGTCACTCTCTTCAAGTTCTTCCTCTAAAGTTAATTCTACACAGGGCAATGAAGTTCATCACAGCGGCGAAGCGAGTGCTTTTGCAGAGATGACTCAATCGTCACTTAGCAAACGCCGCCGCTTCCGCTGGTTGGTCCGAGTTGTAATTATTGTGGTCGGCTTGATTTTGGCAGGAACGATTTACGAGTCGGTGGCAGAAGCTGCTGACATACAGGCTTATCCCCCACTTGGTCAAATGGTCGATGTAGGCGGCTATCGCTTGCACATCAACTGCACTGGCACTGGCAGTCCCACTGTAATCATTGAGGCTGGATTGGGCGATTGGTCTCTCCCTTGGAATGCGGTTCAGGAAGAGGTAGCAAAGACTACACGTGTTTGCACCTATGATCGAGCCGGGATGGGATACAGCGAGGCCAGCCCTCTGCCACGCACTGCCGAGAAATTCGCTTATGAACTCCATACCTTGATTGAGCGAGCCAATATCGCAGAACTCTATGTGTTGGTTGGGCACTCCTTAGGCGGTTTAACAGTGCGTATTTTCGCCCACGATTATCCGACGCAAGTCGTCGGTGTTGTACTGATTGAATCCATGAGTCGCCGACATAGCGCACAATCGCAGATGAAAATAGCACCTCAGACTTCCTACCAGCCCAGTGCCTTCTCGCTCCCGTTTTTCTTAGGGCGTATCGGATTGGTGCGTTTCTTAGCTGCGCCATTGGGATTAATTGAAAATCTGCCAACAGAAATACAACCTGCTTATGCCGCTTTCGCAGTAACGCCGCACACTGCCCAAGAGTGGGTGGATGAATTCGTGAACGTGCAAGTGAGTTTGGCTCAGGCGGATGCAGTTACCAGCTTCGGCGATTTGCCACTAATCGTTGTGACAGCCGCTTTAAATCAGCAGACAGACTGGCAGAACATGCAAACCGAACTGCTCCAATTGTCCTCGAATAGTCAGCAGATCGCCGTAGAGAACAGCGGACACAATATCCACCTTGACCAACCAGAGGCGGCAGTCGAAGCGATTGTGAAAATGGTCTCGCAGCTTCGCTAAACGCTTGTAGAACGTTGAATGATGTAAGGCAAAGTAATCGGTGCTTTGCCTCAAACTTGAATGCCTTCTAAGTAACTATTTGACAACGCATTACGATGACTTTTGAGGTGAAAGATGGCACTAGCAACATGGTGGGCTTCTGATCCATTGATGGATTTGCCCCCTTTATCAAACTTTCAGGTACGACTCGCAGCAGAAGACGCACATCTGGCAGCGATTAATCATCTTACGGTCGCTGAAGTCGAACAGCGGCGGCGGGCTGGACACCTTCCTTATGTCGGCTATATAGATGAAACAGCAGTGACCTACGGTTGGGTGGCTACCCGTGAAGCCTCCATAGGGGAGCTGAATCTCCTTTTTACGATAGCCGCAGACAGCCGTTACCTCTGGGACTTCGCAACCTTACCGGAATGGCAGGGCAGAGGGTTGTATCCACGTCTCTTGCAAGCAATCGTGCAAATGGAACGAGCTGAACGCTTCTGGATTATCCATGCCCCTGAGAATCGGCCCTCGGGCGCGGGAATGCAAAAAGCTGGCTTTCAAGCCGTAGGGCAGCTTTCGTTTCAGCATGACAACAGTCTAGGATTGATCGCGTTTGACCAACTGGAACGGGCGCGTACCGGTGCGGCACTCCTCGGCGTGCCATTGATTGAGGATGGACTCAGCCCTTGCTGGCGCTGTGTCGATGAAGTCGTCTGCACCTGCCAGCGTGATCCCGAAAATTGTTCATGTGCGGTTGAAGTTCGCTCATACCCCACAACAATACCCGATATGG
Organism: Aggregatilineales bacterium; assembly: GCA_044226855.1. Taxonomy (GTDB): domain Bacteria; phylum Chloroflexota; class Anaerolineae; order Aggregatilineales; family Phototrophicaceae; genus CFX2. The sequence goes on along the minus strand of JBGAGF010000009.1, from coordinate 144,372 downwards.
GGTATGACACTACCCCATTTCACCACTTACTCTTGGGATAGTCACATCCCGATTGATCCTTATTCATGAGGCCAAAATGTTCCACTCAAAAAGTTTATTTGCCCTTCTAGCTATCGTGAGCTTCATTGGCTTAGTGCCTATGGGTACGTCGGTTAATGCCGCGCCTGCCCAAGACTTTCCTCTTCAACAGGTTGATAAAGATAAAATCGATGCCTATATCCAATCCAGAATGCAAGTGGCCAGCATTCCCGGTCTAGCGTTGGGAATCGTACAGGATAACCAGATTGTTTATCTCAAAGGCTATGGTATCGCCGCGCCAGATGGGCGGGCAGTGACGCCTCAGACGCCTTTCATACTTGGTTCAACCTCGAAATCCTTCACTGCGCTGGCGATTATGCAACTGGTCGAAGCGGGCAAAATTGACCTCGATGCACCTGTCACCACCTATCTACCTTGGTTCAGCACCAATGACGCAGCAGCGTCCGCTCAAATCACCGTGCGCAATTTGCTTAATCAAAACAGTGGGCTGCCGACCTACGATGGCCGCTTGGGTTTGTGGGATAACAACCAGAACAGCATGGCTCTCGAAAACGGTGTTCGAAGGCTGACCAGTGTGCAGATGAGCCGTCCGGCCGGTCAAGGTTATGAATACGCTAACGAAAACTACGACACACTGGGTTTGATCGTCCAGACCGTATCAGGGATTTCATACGAAGACTATATCCGTTCAGCAATCTTTGCGCCGCTTCAGATGCGTCACAGTGCAGCTGCACTTACCGATCCAGCGGCAAGCGATATCGCCACAGGCCATCGCTACTGGTTCCATTGGCCAATTCCATTTGATGCCCCTTATCCTCGAAGCACAACGCCATCCGGTTTTCTGATTTCATCGGCTGAAGACATGTCTCATTACTTAGTTGCCCAGTTGAACAGCGGTAGTTATGGCAATAGTCAAATCTTATCCCCGCAAGGAATAGACATGCTTCACACGCCCGGTTCCAAGATAAGCGCTTTGAGGTCATACGGAATGGGATGGGAGATTCAAGGTCAACCCGAATCAACCAAAATATCGCACAACGGGGATGTCAGTAATTTCCACTCCAATATGTTGCTGCTCACCGACCAGCACATTGGAATTGTCGTATTAATCAACATTGGCGAATTCTATAACAATGCTGCGATTAGTCTGCCGATAGAAGGGATAGCGGATATAGTACTGGGCAAGAATTTAACGGCAGCCAGCACTCCATCGTTAACCATCATCCCGCAGCTAATCATGCTGGCTATCCTTCTCATTCCTGTACTTTGGATTGTAGGGTCTTACTTTTCCATCAGACGGTGGCAAGGTCTCGGCGAGCTTCCTCCGCATGGCATCAATCGTTTCTGGCGCTTGTATCTGCCGCTGGTCATCGATTTTTGTCCGGTAGTTCTTGTCTGGATAATCATTCCATCACAGTTCGATACACCCATAGAAGCTATTGCTCTATTCGTACCTGATGTGTTTGTGGTTATCGTGATACTAACCATCCTTAGTTTGGGCTGGGCAATAGCTCGTATCTTCTTGACCCTACATGCTTATCGTTTGACGAAGTACGCATCTGAGAGCAAAACACACTCCCATTGGATAACCAGTGAAGACAGGTTGTGATCGCTCATTGCATAAAGTACCCAATACACAATGTGGACCAATAGCATGTACGTAGAAATTAGAATCAAAGGGATTTTGAAGCACGATTGGTCAGACTGGCTTGAAGGTTTAAGCGTTTCTAATCAGGGAGATGGTGAAACCATCTTAAGCGGACAGCTTGCCGATCAGGCCGTCCTAATAGGGCTGTTGAACCGTATTCATGGTTTGAATCTACAACTGCTTTCCTTTTCACGATCCGACCAAGCGGAAATACGAAATGATAGACTGTATTGATTGTTTACTCCCATCAACGCAAGAAACCTTCTCTTGATCTTGCTCAGTTCCCTCGTTTGGAGGATATTGTTTATCCATAACTGACGTTAAGTATTGATCTCAGATTCTTTTCGGAGGCTAAGAATAGATTTTCTGAGGGTCAACATTAGTAAGAAGAGAATCAACAAAAACACGACAAAATTGAGGGAGAAATGTACAAATGTCGGGAGCAGTGCCACGAAATACCCCAAGGAAAGCGTAATAGCAAGTTTCTGAAGATGCTTTAATTCCAATAATGTTTTTGATGGACCTTCCTCTTCAGTGCTAATCCTTGCTTGGAAACGGGAGATATCCCATGCGGCTACATCCAATGACAGCGCCAAAAGCATAAGCGGGAAGGGTACATTGCGTAGACTTCCGAGTAGGGTCAGACCGAGGAATAGCATGAAAAAGAATGAATGGGGCGCATCATTTGTCTTCAATTGCAGCAATAACCAAATTGCTCCTGATATGATCGCAACGCCTGCGATGAGATAGGCTTGCAAAACGATGTTTGCTATCGTCAAGAGCACATTCGTCAAAATGATCAGTCCATACAGAATCTTGGTTATCATGACATATTAACCATCTGGTTATACATGATTGAAGGTTGGTGGGACCGTGCCTCTCGAATAGCAAGATCTAATGGCTGATCAACACGCCAGTTCACCGTCTGGACGCCGCTTTGCCGCAGTTGCTGAAGGATAAAATTCCGCTCCGCATTAGCCATTCGATAAGCTAAATCAGTCGTTTCTATTGACTTGGAGGACTCATAAGCGATTGAATCAGGGCTAATAACGAGGACTGCATAGCCTTGAGCACGGATTCTGAGGATAATCGGGATGTCTTCTGGCAACAGGGAGCTAATGAGGACGATTTGTGATTTTGCTGGGAAGAGTTGTGTCGGCAGGTGCATCAAACTCTCAAGGGCATAATTGACGCCCGGATTGGCATTTGCCAGCGTCCTAAGAATGCGATCTCGCTGGGTCTTCCCATACCCGGAAAGCACTCTTGACATCTCTGAACCATAGATAAGCAAACTCACACGGTTTCCATCGTTCAGGAAATTCTCAGCGACCGCTGCTGCTGCGCGTGTCGAATATTCAAACAGTGAACCGGATTGGGTTACAAGGTTGGTACGCAGCCGCGCATCCACGATCAAACCGACGCTGGCGACCCGCTCCTGCTCAAACATATTGACATATAATTCCTGATTTGATCGCGCTGCTAACTTCCAGTTAATTTGCCGCTGTGAATCCCCGGTCTGATATTCCCGTACACCCCAGAAATCAATTCCGACTCCGCCTTGTCGAGCCGGAATCGGACCGGCAAATCCATGTGTTTGAGGCGGACGAATTTTGATCCGGTCGAGTTTTGTGTACCGTGGATAAACAATAAGGTGAGCGGAAGTCCGATAAATAAGCGCTAGCTCAAATAACTGCAAAAAGTCATTGGCTTTGACCAAAACTTCGTAACCTTTATAATCCCCCCGCTGCGCCTCAATCGTATATTCGAACTCTATTTTGCTTCCGGCTTCCAACAGGGCAATCCTAGAGGATTTCCCATCAATCTGTTGAAGCCCTTTCGGCAAGATATCTTCTATGACCAGTTCATCAATCAAATCGCCTTGATTTAAGACGGTGACTTTCACCGTAATCGGCATACCTTCAGGTGCATAATCAGGGAAAATTTCCCGTGTGATCGAAAGTTTAATTTCTTCAGGCCGCCGCAGAATCGCCGCAAATAAATACGCCACCAGCGGGATTGAGAGGACAACCACATCACCATGCAACGAAATCACACCTAAAATGATGATCCCGAATATCGAGCTGAGGATCAGCATGAACGGCATTTTCATTAGCGTTCGTCTCGTATGACAGGAACCGGCACCGATTGCAGGATTTCAGTGAGGATACGGTCTGCCGCATGGGACACTGACCATAAATCAGGACGCAGAATGAGGCGATGATTCAACGCTGGTTTCACAAAAACCTTAACATCGTCCGGCAGTACAAAATTACGTCCTTGTATGGCGGCCCACGCGCGGCTCATTTTCAACAGTGTAAGTGTACCTCTGGGACTGGCACCCACAGCCACTTGGGGGTGATTTCGGGTTTTGGTCGTCAAGTCAACCAGATATTGTTCAATATCCTCGTCAACAAAAACTTCTTCGACCTGCCGCTGCATTTCTAAGAGATCCTCTACACTGCTCACAACGCGTAGAGTCTGTGCCTCTTGTTTGCGTTCCCGACGGCGCTGCACGATCTCTTTTTCTTCTTCAGGGCTGGGATAACCGATGGAAAGCTTGACTAAGAAACGATCAAGTTGAGCCTCTGGCAGCGGGAACGTACCTTCATACTCGATAGGGTTTTGAGTCGCGATAACCAGAAAGGGTTCGGGCAGCTTCATCGTATCGCCTTCGATGGTTACTTGGCCTTCTTGCATGGCTTCGAGTAAGGCCGATTGTGTTCTCGGCGACGCACGGTTGATTTCATCCGCCAGCACGAAATGAGCAAAGATCGGCCCTTTTCTGAGGACGAACTGATTCCGTTCTTTGTCATAAACATACCCGCCGGTAATATCCCCCGGCAGTAGATCGGGCGTAAATTGAATCCGGCGAAAGGACATTCCCAAAACAGCAGCAAAACTGTTGGCAATCAGCGTCTTAGCCAATCCGGGATAGTCTTCTAATAAGACGTGCCCTCCTGATAGAAACACAGCCATCATCTTATATAAGACATCGGTTTTCCCCACGATTGCACGGTTCACTTCGTCGATAATCGCCTTCGTGAGGCTGGCAACCGCATTTATCGAATTGACATTATTTTCTGGCATGATCGATCTCCAACAGGTCTTCAATATAGGCTGCGATTTCAGTGACCGCATCATCGATGAGTTTCTTTTGAGGGTCATCAACAGGGAATAACCAGCGGCGTAACCGGAAAATCATGTTTTCGGCAGGCCAAGACAGTGTATCGAAATTATGAATTTTCTTCTCTTTAATCAATTTCTTGATTGGCTCAGGAACGGGCAGCATATCGTTCCTAATCATTGTCTCGGCTTGCGCAATTTCAACCCCGTGCTCGTAAGCATGAATTGAAAGAATTAACTTTCTGGCTTCCCATGCAAAGGAATCTTGTGCAAATGCACCGGAGTAGAGATTGGAACCAAGTCTTTTCCAAACGGTATAACGGGAATCGTTTGGCGCAGGTGGTTCTACTATCTGTCTCGTAAACCGTCGAACGCGCATACTCAGCAAGGTGTTCGCGCCAATTATGAGGCTGATCAAAATCAAAATCGCCAAATAGGCTACTTGCGGAACACTTTTCAAAGCAAGGTCAGCCACCCACATCAGATAATAAATGGGCACAATGATCGTGTCGCGTACGAAAGTCCAGTAGATGAGGGTCAGGAGGCTAAACAACAAAATGACCGCGACCAACACCACACCTATTTTTTGTTTATTGGTCGTCACGTCAACCCTCTCATGACTTTACAGGCATTCATAATATCAGTCAGACATGACCGTGCTAATTGTTCTTGACGGGAATCTTCCAATGCACCGCCATAACGCACCTGCTCGAATAATCGACTCAGCGTTTGAATGGCCTCTTTGGGCAGCCCGCTGCTAATCAAGTAATCCTCAAATTCGCGAACGGTCATATCCTTTTCACGTTCGATTCCCTTTTGCTGTTTCACAATATGCATCATTTCGCGGTAGCAATAGATCACTGTGTTTCGCAAATCGCCACCGAGGTTGAGTGCCTCAATTGCCTTTTGCGCTTCTTCGGCCAGATCATCCAGTGAATTTTCATTGCTAGGGCGTCGCCGAAGGACTCGTATGCCCACAAAAATGATAATGACCACAAGTATTGAGGCTATAACGATGACGACTGGTGTTAACCAGATAGGAGGCGTAGCTACAAAACCACTATCAGGCAGCGGTGATACGTCATCCGTGATTTGGGGCGCACCTGCAGCCTGTTGCTGTGGTTGCAGATTAGCTTGGAGCGGAAGTTTTTGGAGATAATTTGCCAGTAGAAAGAGCAAAGTGAGGACAATAAGATCGGCAATTAAACGTTGCCGACCTTCGGGAGTCATTAACGAATACAAAATATAAAGTGGAAAAAGCGCAAGAGCTATCGCCACTACACCGCGAATTAACCAAACGATAGTCTCACCACCGGCCAAAGGACCGTTCGTTCCAAAGGTTTGAAGCTGGGCTTGTCCAAGTGAAAACGGCTGGCCGGAAGACAGTACAAGGGTTGGTAGACTCATCGCAATTATCAGGATGAGTACGCTAACCACACCCAGAAGGACAAGTGTATTCCGTTTCCCATTACTCATCGTACTGCCTTTAAGTGACAATTTAATAAAATGGCCTCTACCAAAAGAATAAATTGGTACAGGCCATGAACGCAGGCAAAAAAAGTGTTTACACCCGAACCCCATTACTTACCGCTAAATGTATTCACATTTATAGCATGAGTCAAGAGTTTTATACCGGATAAATGGGTAACCAAGAATTACCCGCACCATTATGGATAAAACGAATCATCGACTGACTTCAACATGATCAACAAAAGCGACCTCTATCTCACTAAATGGTGAGAGTATCCACAAGATAACACCGGTGAAGGGATAAATGCCTTCCATTTTATTAAGGCAGGTCAGCCGATATGATCGCGTAATAACCGACTTGTTGTCCATCAAGGTTACTGCGATAGGTAAAGGTGATGTTGCCATCAACATCCAAATGTTCTGTCGTTCCAATGTTCGTTCCATCATAGCGGTGAGCAGTTACCGTAACAGTGCTTGTTATATCCTGTGCATCAATCTGAAGTGGGGTATCCGCGCCAAGTGGTTGAAATACTTTAATCCCATTGGTCGAACGAACTTCAACTAAATAATGATCGCCATCACTCAGAGACTGCTGGTTGTAGCTCGTAAACACACCAGCAGTCACAGAACCATCGTTTGCAACCGTCATGACACCATCAGGCGCTAATGTGTTATTCCCGATCACATAGGATCGATCGGCGTTCCAATTGGTATAAACCGAGTAACTTGGAAACGTGGTTTGTGTGATGCCACCATCAATCTCGGCAAACTGTGTAACCAGTTCATCTGCATAGTTGGAAAGGGCATACTTCTGGAATACCCCTGTCACATTGAGCCATGGATTATTCATGTTTAGGCCGTGTGTCTGTCCATCCAGAAATGCGTTGCTCAGTTGGTATCCTTGAGCCAAATTCCAGCGCAGCATTTCCTTGCTGTTCGTCCAAGTCTCGGCTGCCAAATCATGTTGGTAGAGTAAGACTTTGTCGCGCACCATCATTCCTGCCATTGGGTAATAGGTGTTCACGTCTCCAGTGGACGTGCGATAATTGAGGATATCCCACAGGTAGTTTGTTCCCATGAATCCAACCCCATTTTCCGCCAGCACATCTACACCTTCTTCTGTAAAGACTTTACTTTCGGATTGTTCACGATAGTGGTCAAGGACGCCTTCAAAGTATGATGTGGCAGGATCAAATTGGTTCAGCCCTGCGGGATTAAAATCATATGGCGCAGCCCTTGCGCCCCATTGGTCTTCAAAGACGCCATCCATGCCGATGGTGTTCAAAAGGGCATCATGCTGTTCAGACACTTTGGCCTTTACGAACGGATTCAACATGTTCATGACAAAGCCGCTGTTTGGCCCATAGCTCTCAAAACTAGGCAGGCCGTGTGAGTCCTTGATGTCTACATACTGCGTAATCGGAGGGTTTTTAGGTAAGCTGCTCAAGGTTGGGCTGCTCATATTCCACCACGAGAAGTTCGTGTAAGGTACGGCTAGCCCACCCCTGTCATGAATCGTAGTGATCAGATGGGCAAAGTCATCAGTACTTCCCCATTTCAAATCCGGTGGAACAAAGTCAGGATAATTATGATCGTGGCCCCCGCGCTGAAATGCCACAGGATGTACCATGCCGGGGAAATTCATCTTCTCAATGACTTCTTGTTCAAGTTGTTTGAAGGTCAACTTCAGAACTTGCACATCCAGCTTGTACATCGGCGCGGCATAAAAAGCGGCTGCATCTTCACCTAACTTTTCCCGTAAGGTTGGAAATTGATCGATTCTATTTTCTGTTCGATAGCTCGCGATCGTTGCTGGGTAATCTTGCCCTATATTCACCAAGACCTGAGGTGAAGTCCACATTTCACCATCTTTGATCCATGTTCGATAGGTATGCACCAGAGAACTGTCGTCAAGTTCATCTTTACACTGCTCAAAACCGATGAGCGCGGGTTGTACCGCTGCCCCTCGTTGGGTGTATAAGGTGATTTTCCCTCGCGTGGATTGCACGGCAAGATAGTCTGCAAATATTACACCGGGGTAGAGGTTGATATAGGTGCGTCCGTCAGTGAAAAATTTTGAACTGAGGGGCGCCCCCGGCATCATCGGCAGTAACGCGTCATTGATACTGGCTTTTGCGATTTTGAGCTTGTTCGGAAAGTCAAAACCGGAGATGTTTGCTCCGGTCTGGTTGTTAAGCTCGGCTCGTATTTTGAACGAGGTGGCATCAGCAAAAATCTCGACCCGAACATCCAAAGTACCTTTGTAATCGAGTGTAAGCGTGCTGCTTGCTTCGTCCCAGTTGTAAGTGAAGTTTCCCGTATAGGAATTGGCGGCGAGCGACGTGTTGTTATCGAGTTTCGCTACCCAAAAACTGTTATCTGCATTGCCATCGCTGATATTCTTGCCAGTTGTTTTATCGAGAACCGAAAGTATTGCACCGTGATCTGTGCTCAACGTGATGTCATATGCTGATCCACTCAGCTTGATGAGATTGTCCTCAACAAGATATGCCGCTGTTGCCGCCACTTTGCTCATGGGGAGCGCTATCCCTAATAGGGTGAGTAAGAACGCCAATGCTGCAAGACCACATGCCAAGCCTTTGCTTATGGGACGTAACATGATGAGTTTCCTTTTCAGTCGGTCACCACTTGTCCAGCATCATCAAAGATTATTCCCCCCATGCCCCACCAATTAATCTCGGTATTGGGCTGTGTGAATACAATCAGTTGGTTATCGCCAACTTCCAATGGGAGTTCATAACAAACTTGCTTGGGAGGCATCCATGAATAGAACATCGGTTGCATGGGAGCGTGTTGAATGGACTCAATCGCTTTCAACTCCACGCCGTTTAGGTAGCAGTGTGCTTCCCCAACCTGCTGGAAAAGCAGAACGCGGTTTTGAGCACGCTCACGGTGGATCGTTGTTTTCACGCACGCTGCCAAAGGTTCTTTATTGAGCAATCGCTGCTGTTCATGTTCTAGAAGGACTAAGCCGGAGGGCTGCTTAAGATTCAGGCTGGTCTTTCGGGTTGGTGAGGCATTAACCCAATCCAGATTGTTGGTTCCTATCTCTGCTATTGTGAGAGGCTTTTCGTCTGGATTGTAGATGTGATATTGCCAATTGGTGATGCTTGGATAGGCGGTTTGACTCCGATATGTCTCAGTAATAGTCTGACCTTGCCAAGATATTGTGACCACTGCGCTCCAGCGGAAGGTACGGAAATCACCCTCATCCTTGAACGGGGAGTTTACAATTTGTTCATCATAACAATCTTGAATATGTACGTTTTCGATCAATACGTGACCTGATTTATACAACGTCCATTCCACATCAGCTGTGAAAGTAGAAGCATCTGTTGGTGGAACAATTATTAACGTTCCAAGCTGCTTTTGTGCATCGTCAAAAAGGGAATAATCGACCCAGTGAACCCAAGGTGGGGTAGGGGATGAAACCAGTTGATTATCAGGCTGTATCTCACAGTTAATTTCAATTTGTTGTGTAGTACCACGAACTGCTTCACGGATGAAAATTATCGGTTCGCTTATTTTATCATCGTATGACCAATCGGTAAGCTGGGTCTGATTGAGCAATATATCATTCGGTCGTTTAGTTTGTTTCAGGTGAAGTTCGAAAGTGCGTTGACGTGGCAACAAGTCATAGCTGCCTATTGAGGCGTCTATCGAAATATGCAGCTTTCCCTGATTGAGTGCTGCCAAATGAATAGGCGTAATTTCATATTCGCCGTCTAGATAAGCCTGTGTGTTGCCGTCATCCTCATAGAGTTCGAAGTAACCCTCTGCGCCGGGGAAGATGTTTAATATGATATGACTGCCGTCAAACGCTTTAGTTCGCATCAGCTTGGGAGCCATCGGGACAACTGCACCCTGTTTAGCAAACAACGGAATTCGCTCAAGATTTCCTTCAGTCCGTATCCAGCGAGGACCAGTAAATGTCTCCTGTGTGGTAAATTCGATCCAATTGCCTTCTGGTATCCAAACGTCTACGGATGCCAACCCTGTAATCGGGTCGGAAGGGGAGACTATCGGGGCAGCAATAAGTTGATCGCCCAAGAAATATTGACCCCGTGCAAGATAGGCGTCTTCGCATTCGGGATACTCATAGTACATGGGATAGCAAAGGGAAAGTCCTTTTGCGGAATTATTTCGTGCTGCGCTGTACAAGTAGGGCAGGAGTTGATAGCGGAATTGAAATGCTTTTTTGGATGCCTGATAAACGGCTTCTGTGAATCCCCAAGGACGGCGTTCGGCTAATGGATCTTTGGTTGAGTGTAAGCGCAAACATGGACTCATCGCACCGAATTGAACCCATCGTGTGTAGAGCTCCGGGTCAGCAGCGCCGAAATGTCCCCCAATATCGTGACTCCACCACCCGAAACCAACATTGGATGCTGTTGAGGTGAAGTAGGGTTGGAAAGCGAGCGATTCCCAAGTGGAATAGGTATCTCCAGAAAAGCCAATCGGATAACGATGATTGCCTAATCCACCCCAGCGGCTGTAGAGCATGGGGCGCGTTCCCCGCCGGGTCGAGTCGCGGAAATGCAAGTGATTTAACCAAGGTAGTGGATCGAGATTTTTTAACTCAGTTGAATCGCCTTGCTGCCAATCAACCCACCAGAAGTCGACACCTTGCTCTTCCATCGGATGGTGGAGCAGTTTGAAGTAATTCTCGATAAAGGCTTTATCAGCCGCTTTAAACTCAATGCCTTCACCGCTGGATGGATCGCGCCCCAGTTGAACAGCAAAATCTGAATACGCAGCTTCGTGTTTTTGCACGCCTTGTGCGGGATGCAAGTTAAAGGTGACATACAACTGCTGATCATGTACCCAGCGCAAAAACGCTTCTGGATCAGGAAACAGTGCTTTATTCCACGTGTAGCCTGTCCATCCATCGGGTGTATGCCAGTCCATATCGACCACGAGCACATCGAGAGGCACGTCATGGCTCTGAAAATCATTGACGAGTTGTTTTAAATCCTCAGCGTGGTATGCCCAGAAGCGTGACCACCATCCGCCGAGCACATAGCGTGGGATGAGGGGAATGTTTCCCCCGAACTGTATATACTCGTTAAGCAGTCCTTTGTAATCGTTCCCATAACCGAAAAAGTACCAGTCTTGAATGTGATTATCGGATCGCGCCTCAAGCCAAGTTTGCTCCTGATCCCAAACCACCGAATTACTGTTATCGTATAGGGTCCAACCCTCGCGCGAAAGCAGTCCTTCCTCAAGGTTCGCTGCATCCGCACATTGATCAAGAGTGCGAGTCGTGCCACGTAAGTTCCCCAAATTCACTTTGCCGGGTACCCAAGTAACAGTGCTGCTACCGAAGCTGAAAACAATGGAGAGATTTGTGGGACTAAATGGCTGTCCATCTTCAACGTAGCGAAGCGTCAGGAACTCTGTTGTTATTTCTACAGAGTGATCTTTTTCGCTGTAGCTATAGTTCGGTGCGGCTGCGAAACGGTTGGGAAAGGCGAAGGTTGCACGGTCTTCAAAGCATTGATCAACAGCCCACTCAAGCCGAATTAATCGAGGTGTCAAAATTGTAAAACGCGCCTGTCCGCAGGTGACGATGTTCTCGGCATTAGCCACTGGCGTTCCATTCACGCGAATACGTTCAAAGAATGTATTCATGAAGTAATATCCATTTCCTCGATAAACGACAATAGTTATTTGAAACGGTACAATTTAATCCATTGTAAAGTTTGCGAATCGTTCCGTCAATACACCTTTATCGCTGCTAAACTCCCATACTCATGTTATTGTACACCTAAATTGTGATGTTTTGTGCATGTTGACGAGAAATCTTGACAAGGATATTGGAGAGTGCTAGCATATTTTTGAAACGTTTTAAAAATTCAAACGTCGCAAATGAGTTGGTAAGTGTTTTTGATTTATGAGACAGGAGGTGTCGATTAACCATAGTTTGAATGAATATCCATTACGTACAGATTTCGGTCGTATATGTCTTAAAGTAGTCTTGTTTTCAAGGAGAATTCTGTGAAAAAGTCTCTTCGCCTCATACTCATGGTTTGCGCATTGGCTGCGCTCAGTTTCGGATTGATGCCCACACAGGCACAAGATGCTGCGGTTCCTGAGATCATTAAGATGCCCGATCAAATTGCGGGTGGTCGCCCTGTTACTTTTACCGTCACGAATATGCCTCCAGAGAGTGACACCGCTGCTCATCAAGCATGGCTTGACCAAGCCGTGCGCTTCCAAGCCAAATATCCGAATGTAACCATAGAAGGTCTTGAATACACCTACCAACCAGATTCATTTGCTGCTCTGGTTGCCGGTCAGCAGGTTCCTACGCTTTTCCAAGTCTATATGACTGACCCGATGAAATATATTGAAACTGGTGTTGCGCGGGACATCACCGACATTTTTGATGCTAACAATCTGCGCGACGTGTTTAACAAAGACATCATTGGCCTCGCGACCAAGGATGATAAGGTTTATGGCATTCCTTACAATGCTTATGGTATGGGCATTGGCTATAACATCAAGTTGTTGAAGGACGCCGGATATGATGCTCCGCCCAAGACGTGGGATGAACTCCGCGAAATGGCGAAGAAATTGACTAACCGTGACGCCGGTGTGGTTGGCTTCTCAATGATTAATGATGGCGGCCCTGCGACCGGCTGGCATTTCACAGTGTTGAGCTATACCTTCGGTGCGAAGCCATCAGCCATCATCAAGAGTGATGGCAAGGGCAAGTACACAGCAGGTTTCGGTGAAGATGCGGTTGTCAACGCCCTGCAACTGATCAAAGATCTGCGTTGGACGGATGACGTTCTGCCTGCCGATACACTGGACTGGGGTGGAAACGGTACTGAACTCGGCACGGGCAAGGCCGCAATGGTCATGATGGCCGGTGATCAATACCGTTGGATTAAGACTACCTTCCGCGAAACGGATATGTCGACTATCGGTTTTGCTCCTCTGCCTGCTGGTCCCGGTGGTATTGCGACCCTGACCGGTGGCGACATGTACCTTGTCAGCGCTGCTGCAAGTGACGATCAAAAAGAAGCAGCAGTCTATTATGAACTGTGGCGTTTGCTGAATCCCGATGAAATTGCGAATGGTCTGAAGGCCCAAGCTGCTGAAGAAAACGCAGCCGTTGGTGGTCCTGCACTGCCACTGTATATCGGTGAGTATCAGGCGAAGCGTACCGCATTTGACAAGACATTCTACAACCTGCCGTATGATAATTACTCGGCTTTCCTTGATGCAATTTCCTCAGGAACGGCCAAGTTGCAGGTTGAACCCAGCCCTGCTGGTCAACAATATTATGCGGCTGTCGGCGCAGTCGTCAGTTCCGTTTTGACCGATCAAAGTGTTGACCCCGCAACGGCTCTCAAAGATGCTGCTGCAACATTCCAAACCACGGTATTGGATACGCTCACAACACCATAAATAGTTCGTGCGATAGGGCAGTGCAGCAAAAGTGATTAGCTCACTGCCCTTTCTTTTTAAACTCTAAAAGGTTTTTTGATGTTCGATTTAGCAGCCGACTCTACCACGCGGAAATCTCAGCAAAGAGCAAACTTGAAGTCACAACGTCGATTCCGATGGCAAGGACAAATATCAGCGTACCTGTTCTTACTACCGGCGCTGATCATCTACGGTGTGTTCGCATGGTATCCCATTCTTAAGACGGCGATTTTCAGTTTCCAGAAAGTCAGCTTGAATGGTGAATCCACTTGGGTAGGCTGGAACAACTTCTATCGTATGCTGATTGATCCGAACTTTGGGATCGCATGGCGGAACAGTGTTACATTTGCGGCGCTGAGTATTGGGATGGGGTTTTTGATCCCGATTGCAGCGGCCATTATGATCAATGAGATGCGACGTGCGAAGACGTTTTTCCGGCTCGTCTATTTTCTGCCAACCGTTATTCCGATTACGATTTCAATCCTCATCTGGCGACTGATCTATGCCTCAGACAATGGGTTCTTGAACTCGGCTCTAGCAGTATTCGGCGTGCACAAGCAGCAGTGGTTACAGAATACCGCCTTGGTAAAACCAGCCATTATTGTTTTGCTAACATGGGCAAATTTCGGCAGCACCATCCTCATATATTTAGCAGCTTTAGGGGATGTTCCCGGTGAGTATTATGAAGCGGCAGAACTAGATGGCGCGTCACCCTTACAGCGGATCCGTCACATCACCTTCCCGCATCTGTACCCGACGATGATTATCACGTTTGTGCTTCAAATCATCTTTGTGGTGCAAATTTTTACTGAGCCATTTTTGTTGACGCAAGGCGGACCCGCCAACACAACCTTGACTCCCGTCTTGGTGATTTATCGAACCGCGTTCCTCAACAATGATTTCGGGTTGGCTTCTGCTTGGAGCTTATCATTGGTCATCATTTTGAGTGTGTTCTCGGTCGTTTATTTGAGATTGTCGCGCCGGACTGACGCGTAATTCAAGGACATTCGTAATCATGGATTCTTGGGATAGAGGCATATTTACAAACCTCGAATTGCGTACGCCTTTCGGGCAGATGGTCTATCGAGTTTTCTGGATACTGCTCATCCTACTAGCAGTGGTCGTGGCATTTCCGTTTGTATTTGCCTTCACTTCGGGGCTGAAATCCAGCACGGAGATTTACAAGGGCGGAATACAACTTCTTCCTGCTGTCCCACAATGGGATAATTACACGCAGGTTTGGGTTCGATACAACTTCCTTAAATTGTTCGGAAACTCGCTCATTATCGTCGTGGGAGGGATGGTTTGTCAGCTCACAGTGACGACACTTGCCGCTTACAGCCTTGCCCGATTAAAGCCGTTCGGTGGACGTGTGATCGTTTGGGCATTTATGCTCACGTTGATGATCCCCGGTATTGCTTATCTGATCCCGCTCTATACCACCTTGGTCAAAGTGCCGATCCTAAACATAAGCCTTCTCAATAATTATTGGGGCTTATGGCTGCCTTATTCGATTAACGCCTTTGGCATTATGGTGATGAAAACGTTCTTTGAAAGCATTCCAAGTGAACTTTATGATGCAGCAAAAGTGGATGGTGCGTC
The DNA here is from genome assembly GCA_044226855.1 of Aggregatilineales bacterium. Classification (GTDB taxonomy): domain Bacteria; phylum Chloroflexota; class Anaerolineae; order Aggregatilineales; family Phototrophicaceae; genus CFX2. The sequence continues at coordinate 129,035 of JBGAGF010000009.1, read as the reverse complement.
GCCCCTTCGTATTTTCTGGTCGATTACGCTGCCTCTCTCACGTTCAATTCTGGCAGTATTATCGATTGTCGGATTTTTGAACCTGTGGAAAGATTTCTTGCTACCGTTGCTGGTGCTGCCCGACCCCAAGCTTCAGCCGATAACGGTGCGCCTTTTTTATATGTTGAATGTGAACCAAGTACCTGCTCCCTTGAATATACAAATGGCTGCGTCATTCCTCGCGCTCATACCGCCTATCGTGATTGCAATTCTGTTGCAGCGTTATTTAACACGTGGGCTTTCAATTGGAGCGGTCAAAGGATAAGCTCATAGAGTGTCAAGCGGTATAATTGTTATATAACTTAACAAACACCCGATTGGGATTTGTTAAGGTGCTCATGTGCTGCCAACTGCCCACAAACACGTTCGTAAAGGTGTAAGTCTCATGGCGACCCTGAAAGATATTGCTGAACAAGCCAACGTGCCGATGTCCACCGCTTATCAAGTACTGGCGGGAAGAGACGAGGTGGATCAAGAGACGCATGCTCGTGTGGTCTCGACGGCTGCGGCTTTGGATTATGAGTTGAATATCACTATTCGTGATGTGGCAGCTTACGCTGGTGTTTCGGTGACCACGGTTTCCTATGTAATTAACAATAATCCGCTGACAAAACCAGCTACGCGGCAGCGGGTTCGGAATGCTATCCGTGAATTAGGTTACCATCCAAATGTCACGGCGCGGAATTTGAAAACGAATGAGACCCGACTCATAGGCTATGCATGGCACGTGCCCGAAGATCCGGTACGGCGCAACCCGCTGCTCGATCTTTTTCTCTACGAGCTGGCACAATATGCCGAGTCGCAGGGGTATCATATCCTGACCTTTACTCAAGCACATCATGACGGAATCAAGCCTTACGAAGATCTGATCAATACGAATAGGGTAGATGGGTTTATTCTTTCCGATTTAGTCTACGGCGATGCTCGGGTAAAGCACTTGATGGACCGGCTGATTCCTTTCGCGGCATATGGTAGGGCAAACGGCGAAGATGGTTTTCCATATGTTGATGTCGATGGAAAACGTGGCATTCAACTCGCTATTGAACATCTGATATCTAAGGGGCACCAGGGTATAGGGTTGATTTCATGGCCTGACGGCTTCCGAATTGGTGATTTACGCACGCAGGGTTACTACGAGGCGATGCAGATGGCTAACCTCCCAATCCGTGAGAATTGGATCGCTCATTCACCAAACACGCTGCAACATGCGTTTCAAGCGGCATCGCAAATTCTAGCAAGTAAGCCCCGTCCGACGGCGATTGTCTGTGCGAACGACGTTATGGCCTTCGGCGCTAAACGGTATATTGAGTCGCTCGGCTTGGAAGTTGGGACGGATGTCTCGCTAACGGGCTACGACGATACGCCTGTGGCAGAATTGATTGACCTGACCTCGATTGCACAACCGATTACCCTTATCGCTTCCCGAATCATCGACTTACTCTTGGCCGAGATTAATCATCAGCGACCAGCCGAACATCATCTTATGCTAGAACCGAGCTTGGTGGTGCGCGAGAGCAGTGCACGTCCACGTAAGGTAAAATGAGCCACTAGTAACATTGCATCCATATGCAGTGTGAGACTGAACACAGCGGAATGGCTTCACTACGCGCTTCCATAACTAGCACTTACTTCACAAACCAATAGCTATAGACAAGGCACAGGGCATAGAAACCGGCTCCCACCAGAAGAACGCTCTGATACCCGTAAAGCGTAGCCAGAGCTGTCGCCCCGATACTCCCTGCAACCGTAGCAGCATTGTTCACCGCCCACGCTAATGCAACCTGCCTATCCCCGCTGGCACCAACCCGCTGCAATCCAAGTGGAAATGGCATGCCCATAAACAGAGCAAGTGGCAGTAGACAGAATCCAACAATCGCAACACGCGCGATAGTCGATAATCCAAGTAAACTGTTGCTCACCGTGAGCCAAACGGTCAGCCACAACCCTACCATGATAAGCACCCCTATTAATGGAAACCGGGGTGTCCGTAGTGCCAACCGTCCACTCAATAAACTCCCGACCCCGCCTCCGATTAGTAGCACAGCAATTGCAGTGGTTACAGCTAGCGTTGGATGTCCTAAAAACAAATGAGTTTGTTGAATGACGGTAACTTCAATCAGCATAAAACCAGCGCCAAGCGCCCCGAAGTAAATGGGTGACCATCGTACGTCCCGGTCAACGAGTCGTCTCCGAGAATAGACTAGAAGTATAGAACCGACAATCACAACCGCGATCATCAATCCCACCAAAGGGATTAAATCAGGGGCTAAGCCACGCTCGAATTGAAAGAAGAACGGTTGATTGTCCGTCGGTGCAGAAATATTAGAGGTAGATTGTGCCTCAACATCAGCAAAAGTATGCTTACCGGATTCAATATCGTTGAGCGGTGGTTGGGCATAGACCTCAGGCAAATACAGCGGTTGAAACCCGACCTGACGCGCAACAGCCAGATATGTCACGCTGTCTTCCCGCGTAAATAGCGCTTTGCTGACCATGAGCAGCGGAATTGGCTTGCCGGACTGAGTATCCACAAACGCCATCGTATGTTTGATCGCTTCGGCATCCGACATGCCCTGCCCTCTCAAAGCCGCCAGCACCGTTGAAAGCGCCCGTGTCAGGGTGATTTCATCATACAGCACCAGCCCGATCTGCCCTTTATCTGTCAGGTGATTAAAATAATCTTGAAACGCCTCTACGGTATAAATCGTATTTTCAGTCAGCGCATAACCCAGCCGCTCATTAGTCAGCGTCACCACTTGCGACAAAAAGATCAAATCGTATTGCGCATCCTCACGCCGGAGCAGACTTCGCCCTTCATCCACCACCGTGCGAACAGAAGCTTGCGCATAAAGATCACCGTTATACCAACCGAACGCCCGCACCAAGTCGATACTTGCCGGATTAACCTCCACAGCAGTAATAGACTGAGCCTTACTCCGCAGCCCAAACCACACGTCCAATCCACCGCCCGGCCCAATCAAGAGCACCTTAGCCGGTTGATTGGTTGCGAAAGGGAAAAAGCCAATCTTCTTGATAAGTGTTCCATCATCAGCCTTCGGCGGCATGATCGAAGCAGCTGCCCCATCTAAATACAACGCATAAGGACTGCCGTCATTCGGCTTCACCAGATCTGTGCGTCCGAATGCGTCCCAACGTGTCTCAATGATTTGTCCATCAGCCAGCGCCGACTGGATGGGTTTCACGGTATTGGTCGAAGTATAGTTAATCCTGAGCCACTTCAATCCAAGGTTAGACAGCAGTACAACAACCACGACCGCGACTGCTGTAAACTGAAGCCCTCGCCGCATCAGAGGATACAAACCGGCAATCGTGAACAAGACTGCCGCCAACAATACAGCATTGACCGGACTAATCAAATTCATGATCGGAATAGAGAGAATGCTCCCGATACCTGCACCGACCAGATCAGCCATATACAATTGGCTGCTGTGTTCGGGCGTTTGGCTGAAGATCGAGGAAAAGGTCATCCCGATAAATAAGTACGGCAGCGGAACCAAAACAAGAATCAATGCTGGCCCTTGAGCAAGCAACGATAATACAATCAAAATGCCCACACTCAGCAGCGCGGCCAGCGACATGTACGCCCATTGGTAGCGCCCGTCTCGGAGTGTCCTGCGCCATGCAGCCAAACCAGCCCCTAATCCAATGCCCATAATCGCCAGTGATAAGATGGCAAAGACATAAGGCGGGTAATAAACCGCCGAAAACAAACGAGTGAGCGCCAGTTCCAAAAGCAAACTTCCGCCGGAGAGCAGCGACAGATTCAGCAAGCGGCGAGTATTCATATTTAGCGTTTCAAGTGTGGATCGAGCGCGTCCCGCAGGCCATCGCCCAAGAAATTAAAACCCATCACCACAAACATGATGGCAAGTCCGGGGAAAACACCCATCCATGCCGACTGCCGGAAGAAGTTGCGTCCTTCAGAAAGCATCCGGCCCCAACTGGGATCAGGCGGCTGCGTGCCAAGCCCAAAAAAGCTCAGCGACGCTTCGGCTAGAATCGCGAAAGCCAAACTCAACGAGGTTTCGACGATAATCGGCGACAAAATATTCGGCAGAATATGCCACAGCAAGATGCGGATATCACTGGCCCCCATAGATCGCGCCGCTGTGATGAACTCTTCATTACGGATGGAAAGCACTTCACCGCGTGTAATACGTGCAAAGATTGGAATATACACAATGCCGATTGCGATCATAGCATTGCCTACACCCTTCCCCAGCGCCGCAAGAATCGCAATCGCCAACAGCACTGCTGGAAAAGCATACAGCACATCCATCAACCGCATAATGACTTCATCAGTCAGTCGGCGGCCGTAACCCGCCAGCAAACCCAGCAGCGTCCCAACCGTTGCCGCTAAGCTCACAGAGATAATGCCGACTTCCAGCGAAACCCGCGCGCCATAAACAATGCGCGTGAACGTATCGCGGCCAAAATCATCTGTACCAAAGAGATGCGTCGCCGAAGGTGCGCCAAACCGCACTTTAAAATCCATTTTATCCGGCTTATAAGCCACAATGTTCGGCCCGATCACCGCTGCAACGGCTGTAATAATCAAAATCACCAATCCGATCATCGCCAACCGGTGACGGACAAGCCGTGAAAACGCATCCTGCCAAGGCCCGCGCGACTGACGAGCTTCTTCAGGTGTACCTAATCGGATCGGGGCGATTGCTGCTTCACTCATGATAGACTCCCCAAAAGCGACTAAGCATATTCAATGCGTGGATCAAGGAAGAAATATAGGATATCAACCGCCAGATTGACCATCGTCACAATGATGGCCACCGTCAGCACAGCACCTTGCAGCAGTGGATAATCGCGATCCAGCACCGCATCCAGAGCCAACCGCCCTAATCCCGGCCACGCGAAGACCACCTCAATAATCACCACGCCGCTCATCAACGCCGTCATTTGGAGGCCGATGATCGTCACAATACTAATCATCGCGTTCCGCAGCCCGTGTCGCATCGTGACCGTGCTCTCGCTCAGCCCTTTTGCCCGTGCTGTCCGGATGTAATTCTGATTCAGTACGTTCAACATAGCGCTGCGAATGAACCGCGTCAAAATCGATGCGCTGACAATCCCCGAAGTCACGGCAGGCAAAATCAGATGCGCCAGCCAGCTTCCGAGGTCTTCTCGAAACGAGGTATAACCGCTTGGTGGCAGCCATCCTAGACCCAACGAAAACAACAGAATCAACAAAATCCCCATCCAGAACGAGGGCACAGAAACACCAATCTGGCTGATAAATGAGGCAATGATATCGAGCTTGCTGCCCGGACGAACCGCCGACAGAATGCCTACCGGAAACGCAATCGCCACACCCACCACCAACGATGCAAGACTCAGCTCTAATGTTGGGCCAAGCCGCTGTAAAAGCTGTGGACCGACCGGTTGCGATGTAATTAAGCTGCTGCCGAGGTTCCCTTGTAACGCATCACCCAGCCACTTCACATATTGCGTTAGAAACGGCTGATCAAGGCCGAGTCGTTCACGGATTGCAGCCACCGCTTCGTTACTGGCATATGCGCCGAGGATGACGCGTGCAGGATCGCCCGGTACGATGTGGACAATCAAAAACACCACAAAGCTCACACCCAAGATAACTACAACCGCCAGCAGCAAACGTTGAAGAATATAGTTTGCGTTCATCGCCGTCTTGACCTATCTCTTAAGGTGCTTTTTCACAGGGATAATAGGTGAATAATAACGCTTTTACTTGAGGGAGGATCTATGATCCTCCCAATCTCAACCTAAATTTATTCCCTCCCTCGTTTACGGGGGAGAGTTAGGGTGGGGGTGAGGTACTACTTATCCAACCAAGTCGTCCACAAGACGTTCAACTGGTCAGGACGGTTGACGAAGCCCTTCACGTAAGGCTTCCACGCGCGCAGCCCCAATGGACTGTAGAAGTAGACATAAGCGGCGGCATCCACAACCAGCTTGTTAGCCTGCTCGTAGATCGAATAACGCTTGTCAAAATCGCTGCTGCTGCGTCCTTCATCCAACAGCTTATCCAAATCTGGATTGCTGTAACCGGTGAAGTTGAAGACCTCGCCCGTGTGATGTTGCAGGAAGAAGTACGAATCCGCGTCAGTCAGCCCGACCCAACCGCACAGGTAAGCGTCATAGTTGCCGGCACCTTCCAGTTCCAACCACTGTGACCATTCTGGTGAATTGATGTCAGCCGTGATACCGACTTCCGCCAGATTCTGCTGCACGACCTGCGCTTGGCGCACGGTGTTCTCATAGGTCGAGGTTGGCATCAAAGTGATCTTAAAGCCATCGGGATAACCCGCTTCGGCCAGTAACGCTTTGGCCTTTTCAATGTCATGAGTATAAGGAGCGTAGTCGAAATACCACGGGCTGCCCGGAGCCGTTGGGCCTTGAATAGCCGTGCACAAGCCAAACTCACCGGCTTGGCAGATTTGATCGCGGTCAATGGCATACGCAATCGCTTGGCGAACCTTTTCATTGCTCAGCGGATCATGCTTGTTGTTCAATGCCATATAGCTGTATTGCAACAGCGGCGTCTCAGACAGCACGACATCGCTGTTAGCCTTCAGGTCGCTGTAGCTTTCCGGCGGCGGATTCAGAATCAAGTCCACTTCCCCACCTTGCAGCGCGGCCACGCGGCTGGCGCTTTCCGGAATCACGCTGATGTCGATTTCATCGAGCAGTGGATAACCACTTTGCCAGAAATCAGGGTTCTTCATCAGCTTCATGCTGGTCGTGCCTTGAACGTCCTGAATAGTGAACGGGCCGGTACCAATCGGAACAACGATCTGTCCGTCAGCGCCGACGCTTTCCTTCGCCACAACTGCGCAGCCTGCCGCTGTAGCCGCTGTGATCGGCAGGATACCATTCGGCTTTGGAGTCGTAATCGTAAACGTGTAATCATCCGGTGCAGCGAACTTGGCGTCACTGCCACCACAGCTATTGACACGCCCCGAACCCAACTTCGGATCCATAATCCGCTCAAACGAGAACAGGACATCAGCCGAAGTCAATTCGCGACCGTTGCTGAACTTCACGCCCTTGCGAATCTTGAATGTCCATGTCAGGCCGTCGCTGGACTGTTCCCATGACTCAGCCAAATCGGGAGTCAACTTGATGTCATTGTCAAAGGTGGTCAAACCTTCGACGACATTCGCCAGCACTGCGAAACTGGAATAAGCGCTGCTCAGGTGCGGATCAAGGCTGACCCATTCCGCATCCCAACCGACTTTGAGAGTCCCGCCCGCCTTAGGAGTTTCCGCTTCAGCAGTTGCATCCTGAGCCAGCAGCAGCACAGGCGTCACCGACAGCAGAACCAATAAAACCCCGAAAAACCACAATTTTTTCATCTAATTCCCCTCTACGGCTATCGTAAACGAATAGATGTCATGCGCTTAGACCACGACCTTAGCGCGCATTCCCTATGGGTGTCCTTGATGGATAGAGGCCGCCTCATGCTTCAACAGCTCAAGGTATTCCCTTACGACCTCATCCGTCATCCGTGTAGCAGGTGCTTCAATGCTCAATGCGGCAATCACTTCGTCTCGGTTCTTCATCAGCGGTACGGCAATGGCCTTTGCTCCCACATCGAATTCGCCATCCGAAATGGCATATCCCTCTTGTCGTACCCGCCGTAGATTTTCACAAAGTTGGTCAAAATCAGTAATCGTGGTATGCGTAAACCGCTCCAACGGCAGCGTCAATAATCGTCCCCACTCTTTCTCAGGCAGATGAGCCAATAGCACCCGTGACGATGCCCCGGCGTGTAGTGATTGGATGCGCCCCTGTTGGATGCTCACACGTAGTGAGTATTGCCCTTCGATGCTTTCCACACACACCACCTGATTGTTCATCAGCCGCATCAATGACACGCTTTCTTTCACCGTGTCTGCAATCCGTTTCATGCTCGGCAGTGCCATCAGCCGGATATCGCGATTGCTGCTCACAGCCACCGCGCTCAAACGCAAAAATGTTACGCCCAGTTGGTAATTCGATGTGCCTGACTTATCGAGAAACCCGCGTTCCTGCAACACCTTCACCAGCCGGTAACAGGTGCTCTTGGGCACGTTCACGAGTTGTGCAATCTCATCAATCGACCAACTCTCTTTGCCATCTTCATACAAGCAAAGGATGTCCAGTAGTCGATCAATAACCGAATTCGATTGCATAAGCGCTAAATTTTTTCACTATATAAAAATGAATTCTCATGTAGAGAGAATGTAACACGCTTCGTAGGACACTGCAACTAGAAATTGTCAACTGAAATCTGTTAACAAACTTGTTCATAGTCGCCAATTTCTTCACTCACTTAAAATCAGGCGCTCACAAACAAAAAGCCTGCAACTTGCAAGCTCTTTGCCGATTCTCCACACTGATATTTTTCTGAATAGCTCCCTAACCATCTCCCACTTTGCAAATTATTATATTGAAGGTTTAATTCACGTTTGTCCACAAACCCTTCTCCAACCATTAGCCAACCTCACATGTCATTCCACTCCCTCAAAACAGTTAGCGCTAAACCTCGCTAGGAGTTACAAAATGTTCTTCCAAATGGTCACCCTCTCACCTTCCACCTGTCCTATAATAATTAACAGGATTGGTTGCAGGGATTTACCGGTGGCAAATCCTACTACCTACATCCCCAACGCACCTTAACATCCACCAAATGTTGTAAATGTGACAAAAATAACCAATTCTCAACTGCAACATATGTGCCTCGAGCGGTGTCAATGCCGCCGCCATCGCCGCCGCCAAAAATGACATAGCCACCACCGCCGACATGGACGACTGTGACGACATTTCCGACAAAACTTCACTGTGAATCTGAAGAATTTGAAGAATTTTGTGAAGTATCGGCGCTTCGCTCCTTCAAATCCGCCGTCAAAACCACACTTAACAGGAGTTTGAACTGCTTATTTTGAATCTTTCCAACTCAATACCACAACAAAAAGAGGCGTTGCTGCCTCTTCTCGTAACAGATGACACAGCCAAAATCGAACAGCTACGTCAGATACTTCACGAACCACTGCACCGTCGCCACGATCGAGGTGATCCGGTTGGGTTCCTTTTGGAAGCCGTGTCCTTCATCCGGAAACAACACATACTCCACTGGAATACCGCGTTTCTTCAAGTTCTCAACGACCTGCTCGGCCTCAACCACCGGCACATTGGTATCGTTTGCCCCGTGTAACACTAGTGTCGGCGCAATTACACGATCAATCTTATTAATGGGCGACAGTTGGTCCAGCATCTCGCCTTCAGTGTCGGGATCACCATACTCAATCTTAGAAATCGCAGCCATCCACGGCTCGGTCTGCGCGAAGAAGGTTCTAAAATTAACCACCCCGAACAAATTGACCCCCGCGCTGAAGACATCAGGAAATTCGGCCAATCCGGCCATCGTCATATACCCGCCGTATGACCCGCCCATAATCCCGATGTGCCCCGCCGCGCCAATTCCACTATGGATCACGTAATCCACACAGGCCTTGATGTCCTTCACCGCGTTCACCCGTAACGCGCCGTTATCGAGGTTCACAAACCTCTTCCCAAAACCTCCCGACCCGCGCACGTTGGGCGCTAAAACGGCAATCCCCTGCCCCAACAGCGCCTGATATACGCTGCTAAAGTTGGGTCGTTCCTGTCCTTCCGGCCCACCGTGGAAACTCAGCACAATCGGTCCCGGCACTTGGAAATCCTGTGGACGGTAAAGCCATGCCGTAAGTTCCAGTCCATCATGTGCAGGGAAGCGCACCAGCTCCGGTCGCACCAGTTGGTCGAGTTGAATGCTCGGATGCGGGCTGTAAGTCACTTGATGCATCTCGCCGGATTGCGCCTCGTACACCCAGATGTCGCGCGGTGCAGCCGAACCGGTTGCTACAAAAGCCAGTTGCTTGCCATCCTCTGAGAAACTTGGACCATAAATAACTTCAGTTGGCAGTACTAGCTTGGCGATAGATTTTTCAGTAGTCAGGACAAAGATTTCCAGTTCACTCTTCCCGGCTACATTCCAAATCAACGCAGCAAATTGCCCGTCGCGCGTCACGGTGAAATCATCAAGCTGTGCATCATCTCGCTCTGCAATGACCTGCAACGCCCCGAACTCCCCATCTTCACCAAGGCTTAACTTATAGAAGGCGATCAAATCGCGATCAAGATCACCCGTTAGGTAGATCGTTCGGCCATCAGGCGAAAAGTGCGCGTCATTGAAAGTTCCCGGCCCATCGTGGGCTGTCAGGCACATTTCCGAGCCATTGCTCAAATCGATAAGAAACAAATTACTGTTCCCACGATTTTCTAGCCTATAAAGTAGTACATAATGCTCGTCGTGGCTGACGTCAGCCAATGCGCCGATGCCTTTGTTCTGGGCGACCAACCGCAATTCGCCAGACCCAACATCAGCTAAATAAACATCCATTGCATTGGCGTCGCGCTGACTGGAAGCCAGCATCAACTTCTTGCCGTCCGGCAGCCATCGGCCTAAACGGTTCGTCTCTTTACCGCCTGCCGTTAAGAGGCGCACGCCAGTGCCATCGGGATGAATGAGATAGACCTGTTCATTCATACCACCGCCCGGTGCGAGACTGAACGCCAGCCAATCACCTGACCAGCACACACCTGTAACTTGGTCAGGAATAGCAGTTACCAGTTCCGGCCATCCCCCTTGTGTGGAAACAATCCAGACTTGAGGAATGCCACTTAGGTCAGAAACGAAAGCCAACCGCTTGCCATCAGATGAAAAACTAGGTGACCAACAGCCGCCAACTTTCGCCATCGCCGCGATAACAGCCTCTGAGTTCGGAGTATTCATGTGCGTCACTTATCCCCCATCACTAATGTTTTGTTGTTCAAATGGCTATTCTACCGCCTGAAGAGGAATTCTAGTGAGGTTTCAACCCGCACTGAACTATTCAGGTGTCAATTGTGGTAAGAAAACTAGAACCAGTTTATTTGACCACGTAGAAGATTCGTATATACCATCGCATACTTGACAAACACTGAAAACAAACCGGCAGAACAAGCGTCAAAATGGGCTTGTTCTGCTCGCCGCGCACGGGTTTGAAATCCGTCTTGCAGTAGATTTACTAGCTCACCATCTGATTGACCCACGCGATAAAGTTATCGGTGCTGTTTCCAGTGCGTTCTGCCTCGGTATGGCCCTGTCCCCCAAACAGTTGCGAAATCGACATCTTTCTCAGCCCTACCTTTTACGACTCCACCACCTTGGCGTGTTCCTGCCAATAATGGTTCGTCTTAGCGACAACGGTCACCACGTTCTTGATCTCCGCTTCCAACCGGAATTCAGGGCTGGCTGGGAAGAACAACACATTCCCCTCGCGCCGCACGCTCACGTTCTCCACAATAATCGCCCGCAGCAGCCACAGCGTCATCTCTTCATTCGCGCACACCAGCCCCACCCAACCCGGAACCGTACTCCTCTGCGTGGGCAGTCCAGTCACCATCTTCAGACCGCGTTCGATTTCTTGCACCACTTTTTCATAAGCCTCTGGGTTGGTTGCCACGAAATCCGGCATCACCGGTTCCAGCAGCGTCCCACGGTGCGGCGGCCCGCCCGCCAGCGCCAGATCACAGAACCCTTCCCACATCTCGTCCCACGCCACCTTGCCATCCGGCTTGAACTTCAAGTCCGCTGCCCCCATCGGCGCGGCGCTCACGTCCACATCGCCTTGGTAACGCGGCGGCAGAATCGAAACCCGCTCGGCGTCCGGCTGAAATTCCTCCCGTGAATAAGCATGCGAATGCGGCACGACCTTCCACTCGCTCCGGTCATGTGCGTTCATCAGCGTCCGTCGACCATCCGCCTGCATCACCCCTTCTAGCCAGTCGATCACCGCGTCCAGCCCGACCTCATCTTTAACATTGGTGAACACGAAAGGCCGTTTGCCCCGCATCTTCCGTGCGTCTCTGTCCATCACCGCCAGCGAAGCCCCCACAAACGGTGCCAGATCAATCTTGTTGATCACCAGCAAATCCGACCGGATAATCCCCGGCCCACCTTTACGCGGCACTTTATCCCCACCCGCCACGTCAATCACGTAAATGAACACGTCCACCAGTTCCGGACTAAACGCCGCCGCCAGATTATCCCCGCCACTCTCCACAAGGATCAATTCCACGTTCGGCAGCGAATCTTCAAGGTCAGCAATCGCCTCCAAATTCATCGACGCATCTTCACGGATCGCCGCATGTGGGCAGCCACCCGTTTCCACGCCCCGCACCCGTTCTGCAGGCAGCGTACCCTGCCGCAGCAAGAACTCGGCATCTTCTTTGGTGTAAATATCATTCGTCACCACCGCCAGATCATACTGCGGCCATAACCGCTTGCTCAGCCGGTCAACCAGCGCCGTCTTGCCACTGCCCACCGGCCCCGCCACACCCACTCGAAACGCCCGTTTTTCTCGTCCCATTTTTTACTTCCTATCTCAACATTACACTTTCCCGCCCCTGTTCTATGGGCTTGCACCGGAGTGAGCCTGCGAACGTGCCGATGCAGGGTTAGGGTGGGGTCGCTTGTAACTCATCACTTACAACTATTATTAATTAGGTTTATTCGGACAAACCATCACCTACCAAACCCTAACCATCCACCAACCCGCTTAACAATTCCACTCCCTCAAAACCGTTAGCACCAACTCCCCAAAACAGTTACAAAATGGTCTTCCAAAATGTAACCCCAACTGCCCGCACTTCTTTTACAATAATCAATAGGTCGCCCTGTAGGGATTTGCCGCTGGCAAATCCTCCGGCCTCTGCAACTTAACATTCAACAGCATGGCACTGCCAATGCTGCCATACGGCTTTCGACTGTTAACTAATCATTGTCAACGGTTAACTTGCTTGGCAAATCTGGCACAAACCCTACCCTTTGCCGTTGCCGAAATTGCTGCCAATTTTGCCAACCACCTATGTTGACTCAGACCGCATAACCGTTACCCCATCAACAGGGTTCGTCGTCGTAGGGGCAACATATATCTTGCCCGTATGGTTCCCGCCATCGCCGCTGCCGCCGATATCGCCGACACTTCACGCGCTTTTGTTTGGAGCCAAGACTAGCCGCTAAGAGCGATTCAGAATCCGACGAATTTGCAGAATTTTCCGCATATTTGGCAGCTCGCTCCCTCAAATCCGCCGCCCGGACCATGCCTCGCATTTGCGGTTTTCGCAGTTTTTGCAGCTTTTCCGAATCATCCAAGACGATCATTCGCCAAAAATGTCAAAAATGTCTGGAGCTAAAAGCCAATGGCTAACCGCCAAAAGCTAAAACAGAAAATACCGCTGCGCCAGCGGCAAAACTTCCGCCGGTTCGCACGTCAGCGTCTCACCGTCGGCCTTCACCTCATACGTCTCCGGATTAACCTCAATCGTCGGCGTCGCATCGTTGTGGATCATGCTCATCTTCCCGATGTCACGGCAGTGTTCAACCGCCGCCGTCACCTTCTTCAAACCCAGCGACTCCCCGATACCCGCATCCTGTGCCGCCTTCGAGACAAACGCCAGACTGGTTGCCGCCGTTGCCCCGCCGAACGCCCCAAACATCGGCCTGTACAGCACTGGCTGCGGTGTCGGGATCGAGGCGTTCGCGTCACCCATCACGCTCCACGCAATGAAGCCGCCCTTCACAATAATCTCGGGTTTCGCCCCGAACATCGCCGGCTTCCACAGCACCAGATCAGCCAGCTTACCCGGTTCTATCGAGCCAATGTCCCGCGCCATCCCGTGTGTAATCGCCGGATTGATCGTGTACTTCGCCACGTAACGCTTCACACGGAAATTATCATTTCGCGCCGTATCCTGCGGCAGGGTCCCGCGCTGCACCTTCATCTTATGTGCCGTCTGCCACGTGCGCGTAACCACTTCCCCCACCCGCCCCATCGCCTGCGAGTCGCTCGAAATCATGCTGAACACGCCCATATCGTGCAGGATGTCTTCCGCCGCAATCGTCTCTGGACGGATACGGCTCTCCGCGAACGCCACGTCTTCCGGAACCTGTCCGTTCAGATGATGACAAACCATCAACATATCCAGATGTTCAGCAATCGTGTTTACCGTATAAGGCCGCGTCGGGTTCGTTGAAGACGGCAAAATGTTGGGATAGCCTGCAATCCGGATAATATCCGGCGCATGACCACCGCCTGCCCCTTCCGTGTGGTAGGTATGGATTACGCGCTTGCCAATCGCTGCAATCGTATCCTCCACAAACCCCGCCTCGTTAATCGTGTCAGTGTGGATCGCTACCTGCACATCATAGGCATCCGCCACCTTCAAACAGGCGTCAATCGCGGCAGGCGTCGTCCCCCAGTCTTCATGCAGCTTCAAGCCGCACGCTCCAGCAAGAATTTGTTCGTTCAACGGTTCGCCCGCTGCGGCGTTCCCCTTCCCCAGAAACCCGAAGTTGATCGGCCATGCGTCCGCCGCTTGCAGCATCCGTGCCAGATTCCAAGCCCCCGGCGTACAGGTCGTCGCGTTCGTACCGGTTGCGGGTCCAGTTCCACCGCCGATCATCGTCGTGATCCCGTTGGAAATCGCCTCATAGACCTGCTGCGGCGCGATGAAGTGAATGTGGCTGTCAATCCCGCCTGCCGTCACAATCAGGTGTTCACCGGCAATGACTTCTGTCCCTGCACCGACCACCAATTCAGGATCGACGCCCTCCATCGTGTCAGGGTTTCCCGCCTTGCCCACCTTGACGATGCGCCCATCTTTGATGCCGATGTCGCCCTTCACGATGCCCCAATAGTCCACGATGATCGCGTTCGTAATCACCAGATCAAGTGTGCCGTTCACGCCTTCTCGCGTGGCGGTGCTGCTCTGCCCCATCCCGTCGCGGATAACTTTTCCCCCGCCAAACGTAATTTCATCCCCGTAAACCGTAAAATCTTTCTCGATCTCAATAATCAGTTCAGTATCCGCCAACCGGATTCGGTCACCGACTGTTGGCCCATAAAGATCAGCATAAGTCCGGCGTGGTAATTGGAGTGTCATCCTTGAAGCCTCTTACTTTCCAGCTTTAGACAAAGCTTGTTCACGCACCGATGCATCATCCAGCGCCCCGTTCACCCAGCCGTTATGCCCGTGAATAATCCGCGCCCCACCAAACGCCACCAGCGTCACTTCTTTCTGCTCCCCCGGTTCGAAGCGCACGGCCGTTCCCGCCGCGATATTCAACCGCATTCCATAAGCTGTCGCCCGCTCAAAATGCAGCGCGCGGTTCACCTCGAAAAAGTGATAATGGCTGCCCACCTGTATCGGACGGTCACCCGTATTACTCACCAGAACCGTCGCCGTCGTCCGTCCCTCGTTCAGGGTAATGCTGCCCTCTTCCAGTAAATATTCCCCCGGCTTCATTTCTTTTCCCCTCTCTGCATTCTCCGCGTCTGCTTTATTTTGAGAACAACCTACCACCTATTCCGTATTGCTCCCTCCATCGCTTGCGGGGGAGGGTTGGGGTGGGGGTTGGTATTAATCCCCTTGGCGTCTGTGCGAAGCCTCCCTGTGGGATGTCGGTTAAACCCGTATTCTCTCTGCGTCTCTGCGGTTCAATGTCTTCGTCTTACTGTATCGGATCGTGTATCGTCACCAGCTTCGTTCCATCTGGGAACGTCGCCTCTACCTGTACGTCGTGGATCATCTCCGCCACGCCGTCCATCACGTCCGCGCGTTTCAGGATAGTCGTTCCCCACACCATCACATCCGCCACGCTTCGCCCGTCCCGTGCCGCTTCCATCACCTCTGCGCTGATGATCGCCACCGCTTCGGGATAGTTCAGCTTCAAACCACGTACCTGACGTTTTCGCGCCAGTTCCGCCGCCACGAAAATCAGTAACTTTTCCTGTTCACGAGGGGTTAAATGCAAGGTCTACACTCCTCAATAAAAGCCGCACAACCAATAATATTTATCAATTCCCTCCCTCGCTTGCGGGGGAGGGTCAGGGTGGGGGTAACAATTCTCATCAAGAATCTGCCCGTTTTACCGCCTCTCAGCATCAGACAATCAGTATGATTTTTCCGCGCCTTCATTAGTACACTTTGCGTGGTGGGGTCACCACCTCGCCGTACAGCGCCAGTCTCGCTGCCCGCCAGAACGCCACCAGTCCGCTGCTCAAATGACGCCCTTCACAGCTCAGGCCGCGTATCACCAGCCCGTCCCGCACCAGCGTGCTCACACCCCACAGTATTTCATCCGCATGCGTCATCGCCTGCGCCAACTGACCGAGTTCACTCTCCAGTGCCGTCCACTGCGCCGCAGCCAATCCCACTTTACAGATATAAAACGTGGAAAAGTACCGATATGCCCCCAATCGTACCGGCGATGTCAGCGAATGCCGCTTCGGTTCCAGCCGCGCATATTCCAGCGCAATCGGTCTGCCCTTCGCCTGTATCTCCACCTCTAAACCCAGCTGGTCATAATCGAAGCATTCATTCCGCGCCTCACGTCCCGGTGCCACCGTCTCCCACCAGAACAATCCCGCGCCATCTGCCAAAGTGATCTGCGTCCGCTGCTGGTACGCCGACCCCGCGAATGGAATCACCGGATCAGGCAGCAGTTCCAACAGCCCGTTTTCAGCCACCGCAAGCGCGTTCAATTGGTACGACCGCGGCACATCGCCTCGGCTGCGATATATCCGTGTCGCGCTCGTCGTCGTGATCTGCGCCCGCGCCCCTTCACCGATACAGGCTTCCAGCGTCAGATGGTCGCCTCCCAGAACGCCCCCCGACACATTATGCAAATGCACCAGTGCCGCACCCTGCTCAGCCTCAAAAGCCCGCACCACCTTCAACGGAGGCTGCGCTTCCCGTACCCGCATGATCGTACGCTGCTCCGATGGATCGACATCAAAATCGAGGCTTAGCCGCCCCTCAACCCGATATTTCAACTGATAAACAACCGTGTGTTAAGCGCAGGATGGCGCAGAGAAGCCACATCGACCATCGGCGTAAAGGCCACCGGATGGGTATTTTCATGGTATTGGTCAATCACTTCAACCATAATCGGCTTAAGTGCCCATAAGAGTTGGCTGGCTGCCGTTTGTCCCAGCGGCATCAACCGTTGGCTGGCTGAAACCAATCCGGTGATACTCTGGTTCAGATATGCCAACCCCGTTCGCCGCGCCTCGACACCCAGCACGCCGCCCACCAATCCGAAGGCCGCGCACTGGTGGATTCCAACCCCTTCTGCCTTAGCCACCTGTATCGCCTGCCGTAAAAGGGAATGCTCTTCCAGATCAACCGTCAACTGTAGAAACCGCCGCCCAAGTGAAGTACTCGCCGCACGACTTTCCCGCGCCGTTTTGAGCGCATCTAAACGCCCATTCAGCCCTAACCATTGGGGTACAAATTCCGCCTCGTTCGCCGCACATACATGAGCCGCCAAACAGTATGAGACTTCCAGCATTCCTGTTTCGCGCAAATAGTCGCTGAAAAATTTTGTCAAATCTCGAACGGTCACTGCGCCATCTTCCACCAGCGTTTCCAACCCGAAGGAATGTGCTGCCCCACCAATCGGCACAGCACTATCCGCCAGTTGCATCAGCCGCAGCCACTTTAAATCGTCATCTTGCAAAGTCATCATCCTCTGTCCAGATCACACTGCACGACTGTACTCACTCTGAGCATCATCAACATTAGCCATTCTGACCAATTTTCCAAATACTTGTTCGCCCTATCTATGGATTAAGTAGCTAATAATGATCACTTAGCGCAGCAGCAATATTCTAATTCCTTGCGAATTACATCATTAAATTGACAACCGGTAACGATCTGTATCCATCGATCTATACTGGAAAATGGGCTTATTACAGCAAATTTCATCTTTGTACAAATTCACGTTCAAAGTCTTCGGCAAATTATCCTGACAGTTTGTGCAATTTGCAAAAATGAAATCCACTTCCTTTTTGGAATCATTAGCTTTAAGGGTTGCGTTAATGAAACAGAATAAAATGAGGAATTTCTACCAAATTTTTTAAGAAAATTTCGTCAGATTTGTACGCATGCACCAATTCCCAAACATCGTCTAATCGTTCGTGGGTTCATACAACACTTCGGAGGGAATGATGCGAAAGTTTTTAAAAGGCCGTAGTGCAATTCGAGTGTGGCGACTAGCATTTGTAGTCGCCACACTCCTTGCAATCTCGACCGCCGTTTCAGTTAAGGCGCAAGACACCATCAAAGTTGGCGTCTTGCATTCACTGAGCGGCACCATGTCCATCAGTGAAGTCACAGTCAGAGACTCCACCTTAATGGCAATCGACGAAATCAATGCTGCCGGAGGGGTTCTGGGCAAGCAGCTTGAGGCGGTTGTCGAAGATGGTGCCAGTGATTGGCCGACCTTTGCTGAAAAAGCCAGCAAACTGTTGCTGGAAGATCAAGTCGCTGTTGTCTTTGGCTGCTGGACCAGCGCCAGCCGCAAAGCTGTCAAGCCGGTCTTCGAAGAAAACAATGGTCTGTTGTTCTACCCTGTTCAATACGAAGGTCTGGAACAGTCACCGAATATTTTCTACACCGGCGCGACCACTAACCAGCAAATCGTTCCAGCAGTTGACTATCTGCTTAGTCAAGGCAAGAAGAAGTTCTTCCTACTCGGCTCTGACTATGTCTTCCCGCGCACATCCAACACCATCATCAAGGCGCAGCTTGCTGCCAATGGTGGCGAAACAGTTGGTGAAGAATACGTTCCTTTGGGGGGGACCGAATTCAGCACCATCTTGGATAAGATCAAAGCCGCTGCACCGGATGTAATCTTCAACACGCTGAACGGTGATAGCAACGTCGCTTTCTTCAAGCAGTACAAGGATGCCGGCTATACTGCTGACACCCTGCCCACGCTCTCCGTCAGCATCGCTGAAGAAGAAGTCAAGGGTATCGGCGTCGAAAACGTGGTCGGTCAACTCGTGGCTTGGAACTACTACCAGACAGTCGATACTCCCGAAAACACCACCTTCGTCAAGGCCTTCAAGGCCAAGTATGGTGAAGATCGCGTCACCAGCGACCCGATGGAGGCCGGTTACTTCGGTGTCTATCTGTGGAAGGCCGCCGTTGAGAAGGCTGGCAGCACCGATGTCGATGCCGTTCGCGCCGCTGCCGGTGGCATCACTTTCGCCGCTCCGGAAGGCACTGTCACCATTGATGGCCCAACGCAGCATACCTACAAGACCGTCCGTATCGGCAAGATTCGTGAAGATGGCCTCATCGACACCGTCTCAGCCACTGATGCACCCGTCAAACCTGATCCGTATCTGTGCAGCTACAGTTGGGCTTCTGCTCTGCCCAAGCCTGATGCAGGCTGCCCGGTTCCAGATGAAGCAACGCCCGAAGCGACAGCTTCCGGTTGATGGGGTTCGCGCTTTAACCCGCTGACCAAGTTCAGAATTGCACAGTTGCAGGGACGCTCTTGTGCGTCCCTGTCTCCGTTTTACAGGACAACACGCTTGAAAGAGGTTCAAAAGTGGAAAGTGTACTGGTACAGCTATTCAATGGATTGAGCATTGGGTCGATCCTGCTGCTAGCCGCTTTAGGCTTAGCCTTCTCCTTCGGCCTGATGAAAGTCATCAACATGGCGCATGGTGAATTCATCATGGTCGGCGCCTACGTGACGTACTTCTTCCAGCAGTTTATAGCTGTGCAAATCGGCGGCCCGGATGCCCCCAAACAAGGCGTCTTCTTTCTACTCTCGATTGTAGCCGCCTTCTTTATTACAGGTCTTTTAGGCATTTTACTGGAACGATTTTTAATCCGTCATCTTTATGGTCGCACCACTGATACACTGCTAGCGACATGGGGCGTCGGCTTAGTCCTTCAGCAGATCGCCCGCAGTTACGACTCGCGCAATGTTCCGGTTGTAGCTCCTGAATGGCTCAACGGCAGCCTCGCCATCGCACCCGGTTTGGAATTTCCCTATAAGCGTCTCTTCATTATTGGCTTGGTCATCATCTGCATCATCAGCATTTATTTTTACCTCTACTACTCTCCTGCAGGCCGCCGTACCCGCGCCACCATGCAAAACCGTGAGATGGCCGCCAGCCTCGGTGTGACCACCCGCCGCGGCCTTCATGGTCGTGGTGCTCGGTGGCGTCGGCAGCCTACCCGGAACCGTCCTCGCCGCTACCCTCATCGGCATCTTTAACGCCTTCCTTGAAAGAAGTACAACCGCCACGCTGGGCAAAGTGTTGGTCTTCGTCATCATCATCGCCTTCTTGCAGTGGAAGCCCAACGGCTTAGTTGCCCTCCGCAGCCGTACTTAAAGGACACCCTGATTATGTTGAAACTCCGTCAAGCCAATCCCATCCTCCAAGGGATATTATTCGCGGCCTTTGCGGTCATCTTCTTATTTGTCCTCCCCCAAGTTCTCTCCACCTTCCAGATCAACCAGCTTGGGCGCTTCCTCACCTACGCCATTGTGGCCCTCGGCCTCGACTTGATCTGGGGTTATGGCGGCATGCTCAGCTTAGGACAAGGACTGTTCTTCGGGATTGGCGCTTACTGCTTCGCCATGTATCTGAACCTCGAATCAGTCGGCAAAAATCTGCCTGACTTCATGGGGTTGTATGGTGTGACCGAACTTCCTTGGCTCTGGCAGCCCTTCCACTCGCCGGTCATCGCCATCATCCTAGCTATTATCGTCCCCATGATTGTCGCGGCGCTCTTAGGCTTCATGATCTTTCGCAGCCGTGTTCAAGGGGTCTACTTTTCAATCATCACACAGGCCCTCACGGCCATCGTCGCCCTCCTGCTCGTGGGTCAGCAGCAGTTGATTAACGGCACCAACGGCATTACCGAAATGCGGACGATCTTCGGCGCAAAACTCGCTGCGCCCGACACGAAGCTTCACCTCTATATGGCAACCGTCGTCGTGCTCGGCCTTGTCTTTATCGCCTGTCAATTTTTAGTCAAGTCGCGCTTTGGACGCGTTCTGGTTGCCGTCCGTGATGATGAAGTGCGACTGCGCTTTATGGGCTACAACCCCGTTCTGGTGAAGACCATCGTCTTCGCCATCTCTGCCGGTATCGCGGGCATCGCGGGCGCGCTGTTCGTCCCACAGGTCGGCATCATCGCCCCCAAGCAGCTTGACATTACCGCCTCGATTGAAATTGTCATCTGGGTCGCCGTCGGTGGACGCGGAACGCTACTCGGAGCCGTTCTCGGAGCTATTTTGGTCAACACCGGTAAAAGCGCGGTCAGCACCAAATACCCCGACATCTGGCAGTTATTTATGGGCGCGCTGTTCATCGGCGTCGTCTTGCTCTTCCCCGATGGCATCATCGGCGGCATCCGCAAGCTGTGGCAGCGCCTGACTCATACCGGCAAGAAACCAACCGATTTAATCGAAGCAGAAACACCAACCAATCTTGAGATGGATGCGGCAAACGCAAAATAGAAGGAGAGTATCATGAGCGACAAGATTTTAGATGTGCAGGGCGTTACGGTCAGTTTTGATGGCTTCAAAGTATTAGATGATTTGGATTTTTCGGTCAATTACGGTGAACTGCGTTTTCTCATCGGACCGAACGGCGCGGGCAAAACCACGCTGCTCGACATCATTACCGGCAAAACCCGCCCCACCAACGGCAAAATTGCCTTCGATTCACACCACAATATGCACCGCGTTGCCGAACACAACCGCGTTCACTACGGCATTGGACGCAAGTTCCAAACCCCCTCGATTTTCTCGAGTTTAACCGTTTTCCAGAACTTAGAAGCAGCCATTGGTTTCCGCAGTGGCACAGGCCGTTTGCTGCGTCAGTTGCCAAATGATCAAAAGACCAAGATTGAAGAAGTTCTGCAGCTCATTGGCTTGCACACCGACTCCAACAAACGCGCCGGTACACTTTCGCACGGGCAAAAGCAGTGGCTCGAAATCGGCATGATCCTCATTCAAGAACCGAAACTCATGCTTCTCGATGAACCCGTCGCAGGCATGTCTCGCGCCGAACGGGATCGCACCGGCGAACTGCTCCAGAAAATCGGCAAGAACCGCTCAGTGCTGGTGGTCGAGCATGACATGGTGTTCGTGCGCCAGTTCGCCAGCAAAGTAACCGTCTTACATCAGGGCAAACTGCTCTGCGAAGGCCCGGTGCTTGACGTCCAGAATGATTCTCGCGTCAAAGAAGTCTATCTCGGTCGCGGCCATTAATTTCACGTATGGTCAACGAGCTTAACAGCTAAATTCACATAACCGTCTTGAATGGTGAAAGGACAATGAGGTTTATTCTTAACAAAGACAATATCTTTGTAGGGGCAAGATATATCTTGCCCGCATCCTATTAAACCTCATTCCCTAGCCCCTCACCATTTGACGGCAGGAGTTACGTATGCTCAAGGTATCCAACGTTTCAGTCTACTACGGCGAAAGCCGTATCCTCAACGATGTCAGCATTGAAGTGCCTAAAGGTCGCGTCATCTGCCTCATGGGACGCAATGGGGTTGGCAAAACCACCCTGCTCAAAACCATCATGGGCAATCTCAAAGTCCGGTCAGGGACAATCACCTACGAAGACAAAGACATTACCCGTGAACCCCCGCACCGCCGCGCTCGGCTCGGACTCGGTTATGTACCGCAGGGACGGGGTATCTTCCCTTACCTCAGCGTCTACGAAAACCTCTTGATGGGCTTAGAAGCCCTGAGTGCCAGCGAACAGCGCCACGCAGATGATAAGATCGCTGAAGTCTACGAAATCTTTCCGGTGCTCAAACAGATGGGCAAACGCGTAGCGGGTACACTCAGCGGTGGACAGCAGCAGCAGCTCGCCATCGGACGCATTCTCGTGCGCTCGCCCAAGCTCCTTTTATTAGATGAACCAACCGAAGGCATTCAGCCCAATATCGTCGAGGAAATTGAACACCTGATTGCGTCGCTCGGCAAAAAAGGTGACATTTCTATTCTGTTGATCGAACAGTTCTTAGACTTCGCCTTGCGTGTCGCCGACTACTGCTACGTGATGGAAAAAGGTCACATCGTCTCTGAAGGCAACACCACTGAACTCAGTCAAGACATCATCCGCGAACACCTCTCGGTTTAATTCCATCAATCTTATTCTGAGAAGTTGGAGTGCTTTCGCACTCCTTTTCGATTCATTCACCCATTCACAAATCCGCTTTTATATATGAATTTAATGCCATTCGAATTGACACCTTACTCATAGTAGCTTACAATAGAACTAGTAGTCATTTTTAGAACTACTATGAAGTTGAGGTGACATTTTGGATGTGATGACCAACCTGACCGAAATTGGTTTCACGGAATATGAGGCGAAAGTTTATCTGGCTCTCTTGCGTGAAAATCCAGCCACAGGTTATCAGATCAGCAAAACATCCAACGTACCGCGTTCGATGGTCTACGATGCGCTCAGCCGCCTGCACGCACGTGGCGCGGTTCTCGAAAGCATCGAAGACCGCGCGACCTTATACCGTCCGGTCGCCCCTGAACTGCTCCTCGAACGTCACGAACAGGATCACCGAAATCTGCTTTCAGATTTGCGTCAAGGCTTAAATGCTCTCTACACCACCGGAGACGACGAACGCATATGGACGATCAGCGGGCAGCGTCTAGCCCTCACCTACGCCGCACAGATGATCCGCGAAGCCCAGTCCGAAGTGCTCTTAGTCCTCATGGATGAAGATGTCGTGCTCTTAACGCCCGAAATCCAAGCAGCCTGTGACCGTGGTGTAAACGTAAGCAGCCTGCTTCTTGGCGAATGTGATCTTCAGTACGGGAAAGTAGCCCGCCACCCACCGCTAGAAAGTCAGCTTCAAGGGATTACGGATACGATGCTGGTGGTTGTTGACAGCAAAGAAACGCTCATCGCCAGCAAAGGCCGTGACACGGTGGCGACCATCACCCGCAACAATCACCTCGTGTTAATCGCACGACAGTTCGTATGGATGGAATTATTCACACAGCGTGTCTACGCCAAATTGGGCAATGAACTTCTCGAAAAACTCGACCCGCAAGACCGTCAAATTTTCGAGAGTCTAAACACGATTCAGGAAACAAATTTCGCTCACTCATGAATGTACTTGCATCAGCATCATGCCGAACGAGAAAGTATCGAAGTCAACAACAAGCACTGGCTTATGGAAAAGGTGATCGAACATGACCGCAATCAGCCGTCAAAATGAAAGTGTAAACGATAATCCCTCTGCACGTCCCAAGTGGCTGACAGCCGATTGGCTCGAACCGCGTTTTGTCGTGCTTACGCTGCTGGCAATTGTCCTCAGCCTCATCACCGAGCGTATTGAAGCACCTCATTGGTTGACGATGGTCTTCAATGTCAGTTCCTATATTACGGGTGGTGTCTTTGGGATCATCGCCAGCCTCGAAGCGCTGCGTAAGCGTGAAATCAATGTAGATCTTTTAATGGTCTTAGCCGCTGTTGGCGCGGCCTTAGTCGACCAATGGCACGAAGGCGCGACCCTGTTATTCTTGTTCTCGCTCAGCAATGTTCTCCAAACGTACGCCATCGGACGCAGCCGCCAAGCCATTCGTGGCCAAAGTACGCCGCGACGGAAAGATCGAAGTGCTGAAAATTGAACAGATCAACGTCAAAGATGTGGTGTTGATCGAACCCGGTGAACGTATTCCTGTCGATGGCCTAATCATCAATGGCCGCTCGGCAGTAGACCAATCACCGATTACTGGCGAGTCGATGCCTGTCGAAAAAAATGTCGGGGATAAAGTCTTCGCCGGAACGCTGAATCAACAGGGCGTTTTGGATGTCGAAGCCACTCAGGCCGCTCACGATACGACCCTCGCTCGCATCATCAAACTGGTCGAAGAAGCCCAAGACTCCAAAGCACCGACTGAACGTTTTCTGGATACCTTCGAGCAGTATTATGCTATGTTCATCATCGGCGCGACACTCCTATTTATCTTCATCCCACCCGCGCTAGGGCTAGTCGATTTCCAGAGCAATTTCTACCGTGCAATGGTCTTGATGACGGTCGCCTCTCCCTGTGCGCTCATCATTAGCACGCCTGCATCCTTCATCTCAGCCATCGCCGCTGGCGCGCGTAATGGTGTATTGTTCAAAGGAGGAGCCTTCTTGGAAGGCATGGCTGCCGTCAAAGCGATTGCGTTTGACAAGACCGGCACCCTCACAATGGGCAAGCCCGCTGTTACCGATATCATTTCTTGCTGCGAACTCTGCGAAGACGAATTGCTAACCGTAGCCGCCTCGGTTGAATCACGATCAGAGCATCCTCTAGCAAAAGCCATCGTCGCCGCCGCCACGCAGCGCAATCTGAAACTCGCGGATGTTGAAGACTTCCAAGCCATGACTGGACTTGGCATTGCCGCCCGCATCAACAATCAGGTCGTCCGTCTCGGCAGTCCCAAATATCTCGAACAGCAAAACGCCATTCCACATCATATGGCTGAACATCTCGAACTGCTGGAGATGGAAGGTAAGACGGTCATCGGTGTCGTACGCGAAGGCGGCTGCCATGCCTGCACCAACTGTGAACATCCTGACCAGAATCAAGACTGGATGGGTATCGTCGCCATGGCTGACCAGCTACGACCGGAAGCAGTCGGTATCATCCGTCAGTTACATGAACTAGGAATTGAACGGGTTGCTATGCTCACAGGCGATAACACCCGTGTGGCGCAAAACATTGCCCATCAGCTTGGCATTGACGCTGTCTACGCCGACCTCATGCCTGATGACAAGGTGCGTATTGTGAAGGAGATTGAAGCCGAGGTCGGGCCAACAGCCATGATTGGTGACGGTGTGAATGACGCGCCAGCCTTAGCCACAGCCAGTATCGGCATTGCAATGGGTGCAGCAGGCACAGACGTCGCCCTCGAAACCGCTGACTTGGTGCTCATGGGAGACAAACTGGAACTCATCCCCTACGCACTGAACCTCAGCAAGAAGGCACGGCGCGTGGTCTGGCAGAACATTGGCTTCGCCCTCTTGGTGATTGCCCTGCTCATTACCAGTGCATTCGTCGTAAACCTGCCCCTACCCCTCGGCGTATTTGGACATGAAGGCAGCACCGTCATTGTCGTACTCAACGGCTTAATTTCCCTGCTGCTCTGGCCAGAATTCCAACGTCGCCGCCGGATGCAAAAAGCACAAGCCGCTTAACAATCAAAAAGCTCCATCATCACATGAGTGATGGAGCTTTTTTCATACCCTTACCGTTACTGCTGATCTTAGCGAGTCGCGCGGTACGCTTCAACCTTGTGTTGCAGCCAGCTTAACCACCCGTCGATGCCCTCGCCCGTACGACACGAGAGCGAAAACGTCTCGACGCCCGGGTTCAAGACCTCCACGCCCTTGCGGAAATAGTCCATATCAAATCGCACGTACGGAAGCAGATCAATTTTGTTAATGACCAGCGCATCAACACCCCGATACATGCCCGGATACTTATAAGGCTTGTCATCCCCCTCAGGGATCGACGCTACCAAGATATTCAGGTGGGTTCCAAGCGCAAAACTCGCCGGACAAATCAAGTTGCCCACGTTCTCGATGATCAGCAGATCAATATCTTCGAGCGGAAGCTGTGCAAGGCCAGAATGCACCATCACCGCGTCCAGATGGCAGTCCCCACCGGTATTGATTTGTACCGAAACCGCTCCGGCTGCCGACGCCCGTTCTGCATCCAGACTTGTGGCAATATCACCATCAATCACGCCCAGTCGTAGCCTGTCCGAGAGTTTGCTCACGGTTTGTTCAACGAGAGACGTTTTGCCCGCCCCCGGTGATGCCATAAAGTTAATCGCGAACACCCCTGCCGCGTCCAATACGGCCCGATTTTCATCCGCTAAACGATCATTCGCACTCAGAATCTTTTCAACGACCGGTATCCGTGTCATGTTGGTATTTGCTCCATAGGTACAACCTCAATCGACTCAAGGTAAAATTCATCGCCCGATAGGACGCGAATCCGTGTGCCGCCGCATTCCGGACAGACAAATCGATCACTGCTCAACACGTAGCGATGCTGACAATCTTCGCACTCCATCTCAACCATGGTGCGCTTGAAGTGCAGTCGTGAATGTTCTGCGGCGGAACCTTCGCTGACCATATCCCAATAAAATTGAACGGAATCGTCGATGAAAGAGGATAACGGCCCGATCACGATATACAGATCAGTGACACGGTTGCCGTCTGCGTGGCTCAACGCCAATTGAAGCAGGTTTTGGGTAACGGATAGTTCGTGCATCACATTCACTCATGATTGACGGCCTCATCGTAGCGCGAACAACGCGGTATCAGTAGTGAAGCTTATCGCCTAAGTGAAGTGTCGTTTGTCTTGTGTGTCTTGGTTTGAAGGGGATTTACCAAATCACATAGTATTCAAGACAATCATGGTTTTTGTAGGACAAGGCATACTTTGTCCATTCGGCCAAAACTTGGCTCACGGGTTAACCCGACGGCTCTGTGTAGGGCAATCACCCGCAAGTGCTCATTTCAAGCAAGCTTTGAAAATAGTCTTGTTCAGGCCGTGTAAGTGGTCGCCGCTCAAGTACTGCATAGGCCTTACGGGGTTCGATAACGCGATATGTGACGGCTTCCCATCCATGATACGCCGTCGGGCTGTAAACAATTGTGAATTCGCTGCCTGTGGGAAATTCATCAAGTTGGGATGGTTCAAATCTCACATAAAAAACAGTGTTGCCAGAAGAGGTTTGTTGTTTTGATACGTGAAGTTGATTCAGGCTAAACATGTTGATGATCAAGCAATACAATAATGCCGGTTATTCCCCTATTGAATAACTGCTGCATTATGCTGTAATGAGCCACTTGACCTGTACAAAATATAGACATTACAGACTTAACAAGTCGCCTTCAAACCACTACTTGATGTATCGCTTCAACTAAGCGCTGGTCAGTTCCAGAACATTCCGGCGCTGAGCAAGTTCGGCCTTATCCAGAATCGCACCAATCTCAAGCGCAGCCCGCTTCACGCTCAGCCATACGGCACCCTGTTTGGCTTCAATCGGGCAAATCACGACCAGCGAAACAGGATGGCCGTTACCAAAATCCGTTATAAATAGACTATTGTTCGTACCACCCAAGTAGGTATTGGTAAACCCGTCTTCCTGAAGCGCCGCCGCCAGCGTTCGGTTGCTGTTGGCTTCCGAAAGCAGCTTCTTCAACATCTTGAGATCCGTTCGGGCAAGCTCGCCTGCCGCGCTGACAATGTTATTGGCTGAATCGCGCAATCCGGCGAAGCTAGCTCCCGTCTGCCGTTGCAAGACTCGCAGGATCGTATCAATCTGCACAAATTGAGGACGCCGCAAAATGAAAGCTGCGGGACGTGTCACGGGATTCATCCACGCTTCTCGCTGATGCTGAACCGCTTCGGCCTTCTCAGCAGCTATAGGATGATCAACCGGTGCAGTATGGTGACTAAATTCTTCCTGTACACGCTGCAAAACGAATTCGGGATTAAGTGGCTGAAACAAATAATCAACCGCGCCTAACCGCATCGCCGCCAACGCCGATTTGCCTGTCATCGCTTTATCAACCAGCATCACGGACGTATGCACATGCAGCGCCTCTATCGCCGCCAACAAATCAATTCCTGATAGCGCATCAAGCTCAATCTCAGTCATGACCAACGTATAGCTGTGCTTAATCACAGCATCGATTGCGCTGCCAAAATCTCGGGCGACTTCTACGGTGCAGTCTAAATTGTTGATCAACAGCTCGCTCAGTTCATCACCGAGATGAGGTTTTTGACTGACGACAAGGACAGAAGGTTGGTTCATCATGGACTTCACTTTTGCCAGAATGTTAAAAGGACAAGCGTTTCTTCAGGTTGAAAATCAATCTCGTCAGCAAGATGCGCAAATTTGGACTGGAGATCCGCCACAATCTGGTCTTGTGGGCAGCCATTAAGCCACCATACAGGGCAGCTTAGGCACATCCCCGTAGTAGCATTATCCCGTACCCCATAAAATTCCAATTCTTGAGCAGTTCGGCTGCGTAGTAGAACATCGGTCAGGTTCAGCGCAACGGTACCAATTTGTGCCTGTGCGGCAGGGAGAAAACCCAGTGCACCCGCGATACGCCGCGCCGTATCACGGGCAATCATACGATCCAATGTACACTCCACCGGAATAGAAACAACCGGCGCAATGATCTTAACCTCGTCCATATTCAGCCTGCATTTCAATCTGGTCGATATCCAGTATAAAAATCATCCGGTCATCAATTTGAACAGCGTTCCGAACATATCCCGCTGAATACGGAGTAAATTGCTCAGGATCAAGGTAAACGACGTTTTCAGCCTCATCGACCACCAATCCCAACGCTCCTTGTGAGGTTTGAGCCGCGATAATCGGCGTATCAAGCTGAAACTCGCCATTCAAATTAAAGCGCTGCCGCAGATCAATTACCGGGATAACCCGCTCACGAAGGGTCATGACACCCAGAATTTCACTCTGGGAGATGTGATTCAGCGCTACCATATGCAGTACTTCGATAACGGCCTTCACCGGAATACCGTACCACTCGCTCCCGATCCGAAAGGTCAAATAAGCCAGCTTTGATTGGCTCATCATTTTAGTTCTCCATCCACAACCGCATCACAATCGTGTCGCCGTCAGCTTCATGAAAGATTTCCAGTTCATTGCTGACCCTCTCGAGCTGCCATTGTGCCGCTGCGTGGTTTCTACAAACTTCTTCAAAATCAGTCTGGGCATAGAATTCAACACCGCGTCCGTTCTCTTCGTTGATCACATTGAGGCTCAGTTTAAGAACGTTATCCAACCGTGCCTTTTGACCAAAATACAGAACTTCTGCCATTGCCGTCAGGGCGGCGATTGCGCGAATTCCAAAAACGTTTGACCAGCCATACTCTTGAACAATGCTTCGGATAAGTTGTCTTGAAGGTGCGATGTCACCCGAATGACCAATGGTCAAGTCAAACACCATATCAGGCCTCTCCGATTTCGATCCCAAGCGACTGCATGGTCGAAATAAGATTGTCTACAGCAAAGATGTCTTTGGGAATATAGTCATCAGCGCCTGCCTCTAACCCTGTTATCGTCGATTCCGAACTATCGGCTACGGTCAGCATAATGACTGGAATACCTGCGGTTTGTGGATCACGCTTCAGGCGGCGGCACACTTGGAACCCGTCCATTTTGGGCAAATTCACGTCGAGCACAACCAGATCGGGTCCATGCTCATCAACGCAGCGTAATCCGCTGACGCCATCCTCGGCCACGAGGACGGTAAACCCGTAGTCCTGAAGATGGGATTGGATTTCGAGGGCTTGAGTAGGACTATCTTCTACAAGCAGAATTAAAGGATGGTTGTTCATCGTGCGTGCTCCTGCAATTTCAGTTTTGTTAGCATCTGTGGTATCTCGGTTAAAGGTAAAACTTGCTTGATAGCGTTCAATCGAATGGCCTCCTGTGGCATTCCAAAGACCACAGAAGAAGCCTCATCTTGGGCAATCGTATATCCACCTGCATCAAACAGATCTCGCATCCCGCGTGCCCCATCACTCCCCATGCCCGTAAGGATGATGCCAATTGCGCGCGGACCCAAATTTCGCGCAACCGATTCCAGCATCACATCGCATGAAGGCATGTGAGCATAATTTCCCTGTTTGGAATCGAACTCAAAGCGCTGTAACCGGTTAATGCGCAAATGTGCACTCCCCGGAGCCAAATACACCACACCCCCTACAGGCCGTTCGTCCGGCTCGGCCAATTTGACCTGCAGACAAGAAATGGTATCGAGCCACTCCACCAGCGAAGAGACAAATTCAGCAGTGATATGCTGCACAATAACAATCGGCAGCGAAAAATCAGGAGGCAGCCTGCTGATAATCTCGTTTAGTGCGGCTGGTCCGCCTGTTGACGACGCAATCGCGATAAGTTCTGGGGAAACAGTGATATTGGGTCTTGGAAAGTCCGGCAGAGCACTAGGCTTTGGTTCGTGCTTTGACCAGTGGTGAATCACATGTACTTTGGACATGGCTCGCAGGGTATTCAGCATTGATGCTGATTCGCCGTTCGGCACAACCAATGAGGGCTTTCGCAAGACAGCTAAAGCACCTGCTTTGATCGCCTTGAAACCAATGTCTGTCTCATACGTATCCAAACTAGCACTCATCAACACGATTGGCGTCGGGCAGGTATGCATGATCTCGCGCGTTGCCTGCAATCCATCCATGCCCTGCATCACGATATCCATCAGAATAATGTCAGGATGCAGCTTATGAGCGATCTGTATCGCTTGGGTTCCGCTGTCTGCTTCACCAGTCACACGCATATCCGTGCACTGGTTAATAAGTGCCGCGATCAACTGTCGTGTCATAGCACTATCATCGACAACGAGTACATTCAAAATGTTATTCATTATCTACCTCAGCGCCGGTTCGTAATACAGGAATTGTTCAATCGTCGACAACAATTCCGCTTGGTTAAAGCCGCGCTTCACGATATAAGCGTTCGCACCGACCTGAAGTCCACGTTCGCGATCAGCTGGACTTTCCAAGGAGGTCACAAGGATTACAGGCAAATCACTAAATTCTGGACTTTCGCGCAAATAGCGGGTTAGGCTGATGCCATCCATATTAGGCATTTCAATGTCGGCAATCACCAATCGTGCAGGTCGAGACTTGAGCTGCTCAATAGCCTGCAAACCGTCAATGGCGGTAACAACCTCATAACCAGCAGCTTCAAGAATATTCTTCTCCAAAGTTCGGGTTGTGATCGAGTCATCAACAACCAGCAGGCGCGGGTTCTCAACCTCAGTGATTTCTTCCGCCGCCTTTAAGTTGCTCGCCATAACTTGCATTCGGGTATTACGCGCCGACTTCACCAATTCAGCGATATTTAGTACCGCGACAGGTTCACCGCCACCCAGCACCGCCGCCCCCGAAAGCAGATTCACCCGCGCAATCGGCCAGCCAAGTGGCTTAACCGCCAACTCTTGTTCGGTCAACACATCATCAACCAACAGGGCAATACGCTGGTCGGCTGCTCCGACCACAATCCCGAAAGGCTCACTTCGATCACTCTCAGGGACGCCCAGCAAGCTGCCCAAACTCACCAGCGGTAATGACCGTTTATTCACAGTCACCATCGTTTGTCCCTCGACATTAAATGTCGTTTGGAGCGTAATGATCTTCTCGACCGATGACAGGGGCAGCGCGTATTTCTCACGGCCAACCAGAACCAGCAGCACACGCGTCATAGCCAGCGAAAGCGGCATCGTCAGTTGGAAGTTCACACCCTTACCGGGATAATTGTCCACCTGAACTTGACCGGACAGCCGTTCAATCTGCTGCCGCACCACGTCCAGACCCACTCCACGTCCCGATATTGCGTTGGCTTCCTTACAGGCAGTCACACCCGGCAAGAAAGCAAAATTGATGATTTCTTCCGGTGTCAGATCACCGATACCTGCGAAGCGCTGCTTCTCTGCCGATTGGCGAAGATGCTCTAGGTCAAATCCCTGACCATCATCTGCAACACTGATATGCGCCTCATTGCCGCGCTGCATCACAGTGATCGTAATGCGTCCCATCGCGGGTTTCTGATTTTGCTCACGCACATCAGGCGCTTCAATCCCATGACTCACCGCATTGCGAAGCAAATGGAGGAAAGGATCTTTCAGCGCCTCCAACACCTTTTTGTCAAGCTCGATCTCCCCGCCCAGAATCACCAGTTCTGCCTGCTTGTTCGCGGTATGTGCCGCGTCTCGAACCGTCCGTTGAAACAGACCATCGAGAGTCTGAAAGGGGATCATCCGAATACGGCGCATATCCGCTTGCAGCCGGTTTGAAAGCATGCCCAACCGTATCGCATCACGGTTTACAGCCGTATCCAGCCCATTAATCTCGCGGCACAACGTCCGCAAGTGTTGGTCGAAGTTCGCCAGCAAATCAGAAAAATGTTGTGCGTCATCGTCCTCATGACTCTTACGTGCGGAATATGAGCGAATATCCTGCCAGAGTCTCGTCAGACCATTGCTCTGCAGCCGGATCGCTTGTGCATCGCTCATACGTTGTTCGGCGCTGATGCGAGCGATCAGCAGTTCACTAGCCTGCGCCAGCAACGCGTCCAACTTGCCCACCGAAACCCGGATAGTTTCGTCATTCTCGGATACATGATTGCCGCCTGCACCGACAGCCATCATTTCCATCGTGACGGTCGTATGCTTTGCGGTTTTGTCACCTTTGAGCTTGGCGATTAGTGCCTCGACTTCAACAGCCTGCCCCTTCAAGGCCATTTGAATGCTGTCGAGCATGGTGTACAACGTATCGCAAGTGTTTGGTTCAAGCGAGCTTCCACTGTCACGAGCCGCCTTGAGCACATCCTCAATCGCATGCGATAGCTGCTCAACCGGTGTCAAATTGACGACACGTGCTGCCCCCTTAAGGCTGTGTGCCGCTCGGAAGGCTTCCTGAACCAGTTCCGTACGCTTAGGATCTTCCGGCTGACGTTCCAAGCTGAGGAGGGCTTTATTCAGTGTTTGAATGTGTTCCGTCGCTTCAGCCTGAAACATCTGCAAAAGCTCAGGGAGCAGCCGTTCGTCCCTGCCAGCCATCTTATGACGCCTTTCTGCTAAGGACCTGAGTGCCGTTACTGTTTCGGCCATTACCATTGCCAGCGTATTCCACCGGCGATTCGCGCTTCAATTGGTAACGGGCAACAGCCTGTAGCATCTGATGCGCCAGTTGATTAAGGTCTTGGGCGCTTAACTCTGCTTGACGAGTACTGGCTGCTGTTTGCGTCGTCGCCTGTTTAATGGAAACCATCGCCGTAGACAGTTGATCCATGCCGTTCGTCTGTTGATTGGTGCTGGCCGCGATCTGAATAGCCGCTTGCGAGGCATCCTCAATCATCGCAGTCAAATCACTAATCGAGTCGCCCGCTCGTTCGACGAGTGTCATGCCGCTCTCGGCACCCTTGCTGCCCTCTTCCGTCACCATGACGGCCGTATTCGTCGCCTGTTGGATCTGGTTCAAAATATCGCGGACGCGTGCCGTAGCTTCGCGGCTCTGTTCAGCCAATTGCCGCACTTCCATCGCCACCACGGCAAAGCCCTGTCCCTCTTCACCGGCTCGCGCCGCCTCGATACTGGCGTTCAGCGCAAGTAGCTTCGACTGGCTGGCGATTTCATTGACTGTGTCGATAATCTCGCCGATTTGCATTGTACGTTCCGAGAGCATCAGGATGTTTTCAGCAATGCTTTCAACACGCTCACGGATGAGCTTCATACCGTTGACACTGTCCGAAACCGCGTCTTGACCATTACGCGAAACTTCAACCGAGTGACGTGAATTTTGCGCCACACCTTGGGCACGATCCGCTGTCTGCCGCACCGTTGCCCGCAGTTCCTCAACTGTGGTCATGGTCTGGGTCACAGCCGCATCCTGTTCAGTGGCGCTGGCAATCTGCTGTGTTGTCGCGGCTAAAATTTCGGCCGCTGACGAAGACACACCCGCCGCTGTTTCATGGATTTGCGTCGCCATGTCTGCCAGCCCCTCGACCATGCGGTTCAAGTTTACGCCCAGTTCGTACAGGTCTTCTTCCGCACCCGTCTGGTCACTGTGATCCAGATTCAACTGTGCGGTCAAATCGCCTTCTGAAACCCTAGCCACGAACGACCGGTACTCGTTGATAATGTTTTCCAGATATTCTTTCGCAACTTGGCTCGCCATCGTCCGTTCCAAATTGGACGCCATCGTA
The DNA here is from genome assembly GCA_044226855.1 of Aggregatilineales bacterium. GTDB lineage: Bacteria > Chloroflexota > Anaerolineae > Aggregatilineales > Phototrophicaceae > CFX2. Next base: position 94,291 of record JBGAGF010000009.1, on the reverse strand, counting down.
TTGAACGCCTCTGCCAGCCGCGAAACCTCATCGTTCGAGCGAATTTCAGCCCGCCGCTTCAAATCGCCGGAGGCCACACCCTGCGCGGCAACCATAACGCTGCGGATATTACGCGAAATGGTCCGACCAAGGTAAGTGCCTAAGCCTAGTCCGATAGCAAGCCCTGCGACTGTAATACCCATAACCAGCAGCTTCAATGAATTAACAGCTTGTGTCTGTTGCTCGATATTCAGATTATTATGTTGATCACGTACATCACTGAACTCAGCAAACTTGGTGCGTATTTTGTCCATACGCTCTTTGCCGGTGCCCGAAGCCACAATATTGACGATGTCATTGAATGCTCCAAGGTTGGCATCTGAAATCAATTTGCCATTAATTGCTTGACGGCGTTGAATCATCGGTTTAGCAACGTTCTCAAGCCAATCATCCTTTAAACTGATGATCTCTTGAACGCGGGCATAATCTTCCGAATTATCGCGAACTAGTTGAAGAATCTGCTGTGAATTCGTTGCGAAAGTATCCACAGCCTCGGTATATGGCTGGAGGAAATTCTCGCCACCAGTGAGTAAGAAGCCTCGTTCTCCCGTTTCCATATCAACAATCAACAATTCAAGTTCTTTCATCTGCTCAGACACTGCAAAGTCAACATTAACCGTTGTCCGGAATTGGTTGAGCAAGCTGTCCAGATTGATGAGTAACAAAGCTGCGATGACAATCAGAATAGACAGAATAGCGACATAACCTGCTGTGATCTTGAACCCCACCCCAAACTGCCGTTTTTGAGCAGCGTTAGTAATCTCGGTGGTTTCCATAATGTACTTCTCCTAACCTAATATGATGCTTGATCAACAACCAACGTTTGGTCATTGAGTAATTGCTGGATGTTCAACAAAACGGTGCCGTTCGGCAAAACGCCTAACAAACATGCTGATGATTTTGAATTGAGTAGTGCGTTCGTTGGCGTCATTTCGTGCATATCTACTTCACTGACTTCGCTAACCCCATTTACCAACAAAGCGACTTGTGACCCCTCTCGAGCCACAACCACCAAAGCATTTTCGTCACCTACCGCCTCACCCGGTATTTCGAGGACAACGGCCAGATCGAGAACAATAACGAGGTTCCCGCGTAGATTGACGATGCCTGCGACAAATGGAGGCGTACCCGGCAGCGGAGTGACGTGAAAATTTTCATAAATCCCTAGGACACCCTCGACCGGTAAACCATAGATTTCGCCACGGAGCTGTACTAACAGCACTTCAAGTAACACATCGTTTGTGTCAGCCTTGGCGCTTTGCTTGATGCGCTGGGCACGTTCCTGTAAAACGCGAAAGTCTTTTTCGCTGTAGTATTCGGCCAATGTTTTCATGTTAGCCTTCTGCCAACTTATCGAGCTGGTATGAGATAAAACCTTGTAGAATTTCTGCTGTCAGACCATTCGCCGAGTCAGCCATGCGTTCCGGCTTAATTTGGGTCAGCGCTTTACGGGCTAGTTCCCAACTGCGTCTGGCTTCCTGCGGGATGCCGCGTTTCTCGTAAACTTCTCCCAGCACATAGTAGGCCAGAGCAAACAGCGGATCACAGTAAATCGCGCGGCGTAAATCATCACAGGCCAAAGACAATTCGCCGAGATGCATAAACATCAGCGCGCGTAGGTAATAAAGTTGTGGATTAAAGCTGTCGTCCCGTTCAGCTACCTTCAGCCAATGCTCCAAAGCCGCCCAATCTTCCTGATCAGCAGCATCTTGGGCAGCTTGCAGGGTAGCCGTCTTCTTACGCTCAGTCGTTTGAGTCGCCACAGCTTGTGTAGAAGACTTGAGCGTCGCGCGGCTCGATGAGACGATGGGCATAGCCCCAGTCTTCAACGGTAAATGATTGGGTGAAATTAGCGGCGCGGTTCCCGTTCGAAAGGCCGGATGATCCGGTGGCACAAGTGGAGCGGTTCCCGTCTTATAGGTTCGGGGAAAAGATGGCATAGAAGGTAAAGGAGCGGTCTTTGCAACCGGACGAACAGGTGGCGCATCTGGTAAGCGATTGCTCTTTTCAAATGCGTCACTGACAGTTTGCATTTCCTGTGTAATGTAGCGTTCTTGTTTGTGGTAAACCACGGCGTTATCAAGATTGCAGGGCGTAAATTCCCGATAGGTCGATACCATCGGCTCTGAATGTCCAACCACGAGCCAGCCATCTGGGCTTAACGCTTGGTAGAACCGTCCAATAATCTCTCGTGTTGTCGCCTCATTGAAATAAATGGTCACATTTCGGCACAGGATTAGATCGAGGTTAACGGTATCCGATTCATACGAAGGATAACTATCGCTCACAAGATTTAACGGAGAAAATTTCACCATCCGCCGTATTTCAGGATCAAGCTCAAAATCTTTACCGTTTACTCGGAACCACCGGTCTTTCACCCCTGCGCGAGTTTCGTCCCGGAACGAGCGTGCCTTATAGACCCCTTTACGGGCATTTTCGAGGCTCGTCTGGTTAATATCAGTCCCTAAAATGAAAAATGTCCAATCCGAAAAATCAGGGAGAAGTTCGCGTAGCAGAATCGTCAGTGTGTAGGCCTCTTCGCCTGTTGCACATCCTGCACTCCAGAAACGCAGATGCTTAAAATTACGTGCGCGGTGGCTCTCAATGATCTTCGGGAGAACGTGTTCTTGCAGCGCCCGCATTTGGGCAGCGTCTCGGAAGAAGTATGTCTCACCGACAGTGACAACCTCGATCAATGCTCGCCATTCCGAACTCTCGACGGGTTGCGTTCTCAGAGTTTTCATCCATTCACTAATCTGTTCAGGATGAAGCTGGTTGAATGCCCTGTAAGTAGCTTGCAGTTTGTCCAGCATCCGCCAAATATCGGACATCCGATACTCATCAACAGTGAGGCCGGTCTTTGTCCTTATGATTTCCCGCAGTTGGGTTTCGAAAAACGCCTTTTGCGAAGCGTCGAGTGTTGTTTCTAAATTCATTGAAGGTCCCTATTCATTGACAAAGACATAATTAAAAATTGTCTCGTCAACTTAAATTTATTCTAGTTCTATCAATAATGCCATAGCGTATAGAAATAATTGTCATTGAGTAATACATGACATTTGTCATGGGTTCTGCATATCAAAAGTCACAAAACGTCACAATTCGTTGAGAAAAGTCTTAAGTATTTGAGGATTTAAGAGGGTCGTTAATATATTAATTGTATCTCAATTTATTTCAACAAATGATCATTTCCCAGTTTACTAAATTAACGCATCGTAGTTTCAATCTTCAACAATCTCATAATTTAATTCTTCAACAATCGAACTCAAAACCGGCTCCCAGCTTGGATGTCATGGTGATGTCGAGGTTTTGAGTGCCAACTGTCGATAAAGCCTTGTACCATGCTCATTTCCGCTTCATTTTTCTCTTAAAGTACTGACAAACGTCATCTCAACCTGATGACCACAATTCGCTCCTTACCTATTACTATATCTTTACTAGTTGATATAGGTTAGGAAAGTGAATGAAGATAGCAGACATTATGACCCGCAATCCAGTGGTCATTCGCGCCGATAGCACCTTGCGGGAAGCCGTTGAAGCGATGGAAAAGAATGAATTCCATCATTTGCCGGTGCTGAGCCTTGAAGGCCATCTCGTCGGCATGATTACCGCGCGTGATTGCCGTCTAGCGCTTCGCTTGCCCGATATAATTCAGGAATATTGGCACGATCACGATGGTATAAATCACATGACTGTCAGCGCAGTCATGAGCGTTGCGCCTGTGGTTGTAGAACCGGACATGCTCGTACCAGAAGCTGCTCGCCTCATGCTGGCAAATTACGTCAGTTGTTTACCGGTAATGCGTGGGGAAACATTGGTTGGGGTCGTGACCATCTCTGATCTCTTGATAGCTTTCGTCAAGATGTATCAACCATCCCTTGACGAAACACCGTAATCAAAAAGGTTTGGATACTTTGGAGATTCGCCACGTAAATCACTCCATTAACTCCAAACCATAAATCGTCGTAGAAACTTGCCTTGCTATTATATTGCGACGAAGGTTTGTAAACTCCTACCATCCTCTGTTGACAGATTTTGAACTTCTGTTCTATACTGTCTATATAATGCTCTCTGTGTATATGAAGTTCAATAGCATTTGGTATTGCAACGACAACAGCGGCATGGCGGAAATGTCGGCGGTGGCATTACCCGAGCGATCCGCGGCATTTGCGCCAATTCAGCGGACATGAGCGAGCCAACCGCCATGCAAAAATGACAATTCAGCGGCATCACGGGAGCGTCCCGCCCGCCATTTCAGCGGATAAACGTGCAAAATATGCAAAATATGCGAATTTTGCGAATGGTAAACTCCAAAAAAAATCGAGTACCTCATAAACACTGAGATACCCGATTTCCAAAATGGTCCCGTTTTTCGGTAACTTAACTGACGCTCACATCACTGAAAAACACTTTGGAACCGTGAATTTCGGTCTTGGCTCCAACAATCTCAAACTCACCCACGCACGGAAGATTCTGTGATGAGTTTCCAACCATGACTTTGACTTTGCCCGGTTCAACCACAAACTTGTAGGCTTGGTCATAAAAACCCAGTTGGTTGACCTTCAGAGAAAATGTAACCGTCTTCGTTTGCTTGGGATCAACTGTCACACGCTGGAAGCCCTTAAGTTCTTTGGATGGACGTGTCACACTCGTTGCGTCCTGCCGGATGTAAAGCTGTACCACTTCATCACCACTGCGTTCACCGACGTTCGTGACATCAACCTGAACATGAACCGTTCCATCCACAGTTACCCGATTCGAGTCGAACCGCAGATTACCAATCTCAAACTGGGTATAGCTTAACCCGTAACCGAACGGGTAGAGGGGTTTAGAGCTAGTCTCAACATAATCGCCCTTCCAATGTGAACGCCCACCGGATGGCTTGTGACCATAGAAAATGGGGACTTGTCCAACCGAGACCGGGAAGCTAATCGGCAGTTTTCCGCTGGGGTTTACATCCCCGAACAGGACGTCTGCGATTGCGTTTGCGCCTTCCTCCGAGGGGAACCACGCTTCCATAATGGCCGGAACCGACTCTGCGATCCATCCGAGGCTCACCGGACGTCCGTTAATCATCACCAGCACAATCGGGGTACCGGTGTCATAAATCGCTTTCACCAACTGTGTTTGAACCCCGGGCAAATCCAAGTCTGCCCGATCACGTGCCTCACCGCTGGTGCAGTCATCGGTCAAACCAGCCTTATCCCCAACCACCACAATCGCGATCTGTGCTTTCTGCGCCGCTTCGACCGCCTCTGCAAAGCCATCCGTCGAGGGAGTGTTGACCTCACATCCCTTAGCGTAATGAACTTGCGTTGCAGAACTCACCTGCGCCTTGATCCCTGCCAGAACGCTAATTGCGGGAATAAAATCCTCGACAGTCTCTAATTTACTATCCGGCATCGGCTGGTTAAACACATTCTCTTTATCTTTCGTCTCGAGCAGTGTTTCCATATGTGCCGGATATGCATAATCCCCAAACAGATTACGGACACTGTCAGCGTTCGGGCCAATCACCGCAATAGAATTCAACTGCTTGCTCAGGGGCAAAATATTCCCCTCGTTCTTGAGCAAAACAATCGACTTCCGCGCGATTTCCCGTGCCAACTGCCGTTCATCAGGCGTGTCAAAAGTGACTGCCTCTTCATTTACATACGGGTTATCAAACAATCCCAGAGCGAACTTCTGTGTGAGAACGCGCTTTAGAGATACGTCCAGCAGGCTCTCCGGTACGCGTCCCGAAAGTACCGCTTCTCGCAAGGGCGCTCCATACGAGTCCGTAAACGGAAGTTCAACGTCTAAGCCGGCGTCCAACGCTGCAAACGCGGCTTCCTGTTTGTTAGGCACAACATGATGGTATTCATTCAACATCGTGATCGCGAAATAGTCCGAAACCACCGTTCCATCAAAGCCCCATTCGTCTCTCAGAATATTAGTCAGCAGTTTCTTGGAACTTCCACAGGGCACGCCATCCAGTTCGTGATAGCCATTCATCATCGAGGCCATCTTGCCTTCACGGACAGCCGCCTCAAACGGATAGAGGTAGACGTCACGCAGTTCGCGCTCGGCAAGATGCGGCGGTGCCCAGTTCATACCACCTTCCGAAGCACCATACCCTACAAAGTGCTTACCCGTCGCGACAATACCATTATTCAAATCCTTACTCTGGAGTCCCCGCACATAAGCCACACCGGTGCGGGCCACCAGATAAGGGTCTTCGCCGAATGTCTCTTCAACACGTCCCCAGCGCGCGTCACGCGCAATATCCAGCACCGGACTCAGTGCGTGGTGTGCGCCGACCGAACGCATCTGCCGCCGGATGACATCCCCCATCTTCTCTACCAATTCTGGGTCCCACATGCTGGCAACCCCGATTGCTTGTGGGAAAACGGTAGCCCCGCGTGCCATGTATCCGCTGCAACATTCTTCATGAATCACAGCCGGAATTCCAAGGCGCGTATTTTCAATGAGGAATTTCTGGATATTGTTGGCGAGTGCAGCACCTTCATGCGGCCTGACATTGCTAGAACCGCCGATTCGGGTGATCTGCCCTACGCCATTTAGGAGTAGTTTCTGGGCTTTTTCGGGAGCAAAAATAACCCCATTCAGCAGTTCGTAAGCCCAGTAGCTGCCCAATTGGGCGATCTTTTCATCGAGTGTCATCTGAGAAACAAGATCGTCTACCCGTGTTTCAATCCCCAAAGAAGTGTCACGATATTTTGATGATTTATCTGTCATATTAAATTTACCCTTTAAGTTCGCCACTCGTAAATTCGGTGACAATGTAAGCTGCATAACGAACTAGAAAAGCACGACTGGGACAATGAATACCCTGATTCGCGTCGAATCTGTCCCATACAGATGGTTTTGATTTGTACTCCTTTTTCTATTACCTAATCTTCCAATCTCCGTTTGCCGGTGTAAAAAACGCGGCTCGTGCTTCAAACAGCCGTCATCATAAACTAGGCGCATGGCCTGTTGATTCGCGAATAATGAGTTCCGTAGGCAGTTCCCGCCGCATATTCAGAACAGCCCGCCGATCCAAAAGTGCAATAAGCAGTTCAAAAGCGTTGGCTCCCATATCCGCCATTGGCTGACGTATGGTGGTCAACGATGGGTAAACCTGCGAAGCCATAAAAATGTCGTCAAACCCGACCACAGAAAGATCATGCCCAACCCGCAGCCCAGTCGCCTTGGCAGCGTCCATCACGCCAAATGCCATAATATCATTAGATGCGATAATCGCAGTCGGGCGATTCTGGAGTTGCAATAGAGTCTGCGCCTGCCGGAAAGCCGTCGGCTGCGTAAAATCCCCCTCCAAAACCAACTGGGGATCATAGGGCAACCCAACTTCTGCCAATCCATCACGGTAGCCTTGTAAGCGATCCGCAGAACAGGCGATATCCATACGCCCCGTGATAAAACCGATGCGCTGGTGTCCTAGTGCCATGAGGTGACGCATTGCATCCAGCACGCCTTTACGGTTGGTGGCAGTAATGCTCGGTTCGTTGTCTGTACCGTTGTGATGATCAATAATCACATAGGGCAGGTTTCGCATTTTCAGGTCTTGGACGATCACTTCATAGTCCAGTGGTACGACCATCAAAACGCCATCAACCATCGTATTATTGAGCAGTGAAAGATAGTAATTGGTTCTTTGCTCGTGGTTGATGGAACGGAGATTGCCTTGCGTATACAGCATCAAGCCATAATTCATCCGTTCAGCGGCGCTGGATACACCACGAACAATTTCGCCCATGTACGCGGTGGTGATGTCCGTAATCAGCAGCGCGATCATCTTAGTCGATTCAGCTTGGGAACGCGGCCCTTGATTTGGCACGTAACCCAATTGTTCAACGACTTCCATGATACGCTGCCGGGTGGCTTCCGATACACCCGCTTGATTGTTGAGCACACGCGACACACTCATCTTGGAAACTTGTGCTAGCTTAGCCACATCTGCAATTGTTACGTGCAATTTTTCCATATTTAATCCTGTAACGTTGTGTTACGTTACTGTAACGTGATGCATCTTAGCGCGAACAAAAAACTTTGTCAATAAATGCATTACAAAATTAGGTCAGTTACACAAAAAAGAGAGCCGCATGTATAGTCCTAAAAAGCGATCTATCCTGTGAATCGAATATGACTCGCAGGATAGTTGAAAATGAACAGCATATCAGAAGTCAGATAACAGGGTTCAAGTACCGTTCTACTTCACTCAATTCATGAGCACTACCGATGAATGCCACTAAATCCCCTTCAAGAAATGCGGTGTCTGATTTCGGATTGGGCAGCACTTTTTCATTCCGTATCATCGCGATCACCGAAGCCCCGACCTTTGTCCTTAGATTGGCCTCCGCCAGTGTCTTCCCCAGTACCGGACTGGCCGATGAAACCGGATGCCAAGCAATTTCAACACTTCGCATGGCGTTCACTAACTGATCGAGTACGCGATACTGTTCATCGTCTGCCAAGGTATCCGCATATGCATCGTTTCGAACCGCATCCGTATACTGTTGAATCTGCACCATCGGATAACCGAGTGACAGTAAAGTGTGCCGAACAATTTCCAATCCCCCCTCAAGTTCGGGATGAATAGTGTAATTAGCTCCCAAAGATGCCAAACGCTTCACACCGCTCTCGGTACCTGCGCGAGCAATGATCGGCAGTTTAGGTGCTAGTTGATGAGCAGCAGCAACGACCAATTCTGCAGTAACTTCATCAGGCACAGTTACGACCAAGGCACGCGCTTCTGATAGCCCTGCGTGAGTTAGCACCTCTGAATTCGCCGCATCGCCAAACAAGGTTTGAATACCGAGCGATTGTATATCCGCAGCTTGGACAGCATCCTTCTCGACAACCAAGTAAGGCAGCTTCAGTTTGTCAAGCACATGTGCAATATGCTTGCCGACTCGCCCGTATCCGACAATAACCACTTGATCATGTATGCCATCATGCATGGGTTCCGGCATGGAGCCACCACGATCAAGCCGCTTCCACAATGCGGGAAACCGTTGCAAGGCACGTTCGGCTGTCGGAATTAGGCGAAACATAAATGGGTTGATGACAATTGAAATCACCGCCCCGGCCAGAATAAGCCCATATTGATCTTGGGTTAGAATGCCAAGTCCCACACCCGCCTGTCCTACGATAAAAGAAAATTCGCCAATCTGGCTGAGTCCGGCTGCCACAACCAATATGGTTCGACCAGACGCGGGCAGCACCAAACCAAGAAGAAGCGTAAAAATCCCCTTTCCCACGACGATCAGCGCGGTGAGCGCAATCACATGTCCGGCATTTGCCATGATCACAGCTGGATTAACCAGCATACCGATTGAGACGAAGAAGATCACCGAAAACAGATCCCGAAAAGGCAGCACTTCTGCTCCAACCTGATGGCTAATATCGGATTCACCCACCACCATTCCCGCGAGGAAAGCTCCAAGCGCGAGGGAAACCCCAAAAAGCTCAGCGGCTCCGAATGCAGTACCTAATGCTACAGCCACGACGGCCAGAATAAATAATTCACGCGACCGCGTCCGGGCAATGAGGGTCAGCAGCCAAGGCATCAAACGCGCCCCTGCTAGGAGCATAATGACAACAAAGACGGCCGTTTTCAGAAGAGCCACACCAATGCTATCCGATCCCTGATCACCTGCCCCACCTACGAGTGCTGGAAGCAAAACCAGAATAGCAATCGTGGCCAGATCCTCAAGAACGAGCCAACCGACAACCACCTTCCCGTGAAAGGTATTCAACATCCCGTTATCTTCCAACCCGCGAAGCAAGACTACAGTGCTCGCAATCGAAAGAGCCAATCCCAGCACCAATCCGGCGGTCAGTGACCATCCCCAGAGTTGAGTCAGTAAAAAGCCGAGCACGGTAGCAATCAGCATTTGCAGCAGCGCACCCGGAACCGCGATTGAACGAACCTTCCACAAGTCTTTCAAGGAAAAGTGCAAACCGACACCGAACATCATGAAGATGACGCCCAGTTCGGCAAGTTGAGCAGCAGACTCACTATCCCCGACAAAACCGGGGGTAAAAGGCCCGATCACCATTCCGGCGACGAGATATCCGACCAGTGTGGGCAGTCCGATTCTTCGGGCGATATATCCTCCGATAAAAGCCGTCACAAGGGCCATCGTAATGGTAGCGAATAGAGCAACTTCGTGGTTCATTGATCACCTCCTTCATCTATTTAATTTGAACGTAACACGCATCTGTGAGCGGGTTTAAAACCCGATTTGAGCCGAAAGTTTGAGGCGGCAAAGTCGCCTGATCGATGTCCGGAAACACACGTCGCGTCTAGAAACGTGCTGTGTTATGGCTCTGATCGTTGGTGTAACGGGTACACCATCTGTGAGTGAAAATAGGCTGCGCAGGGAAACAGATTGACACGAGTTTCTTCAGAATGGGTTGCGCTATAAAACTGCGACAACTTCATTCGCATAACCAGCGTGATGGAGGGAAATCACACCTCGTGTATAGAGGGTTGACCAAACTATTTCGAAGTGACGGTCAGGTTAATCTTTATGAGAGCAGTGCCTGAAGTCAATTACTTAAGCTATGAACATCGCCTTCTACAAGTGGTTTGGACGATTGAGTATTCGGTTTAGCTTCAAGTTCGGCGGATCATCCCGTCCAACTATCTGAATACACATTACAAACTATATGAACATAGTATAATGGACAGATCTCATCTGTACAAGCTTTTTTTCTGAGAAAATAGCGTGAAAATCTGCGTCAAAACTCAGTTTATGAGAGAAAACTTCGTGTTGCAGCGCTTACTGACGGAGCAGCCCGCTATAAATGCCCGGTGTCGAGTCTTCGATGATGGTGGCACCAACCGCTTTAGCATAAAACTCGGCTGGCCCGACCCCACCAATGACCGCATAACCATAGCCATCAAAGCGCATGGCGTGTAAACAGACAATCAGCAGTGCCCGCCCGACGCCACGACCACGCGCGGCTTCGCTGACACCCGTTGGGCCGAAGAAGCCTTTGGCGGTGGTATCGTAGCAGCCAAAGCCGATCAACTGCTTGTTCTCGACTGCAATCCAGCAGGTGGGTGGGGTGTGGCTAAAGGCGATTTCGGTTTCACTTTGCCAGAAGGCGCTGAAGTGTTTACCCACCCAAGGTGTGACAAAGTGTTTCTCCGGCGGAAGCACACGGCGAATGGTGATTCCCTGCGCTGCTTGGGCAGCGATCTCTGGTTCAAGGGGCGGGAGGGCATACAGTTTGACGAGCATGTCAGTCACGATGGTCAAGTCCTTGTTGTTCAGGTCAGTTATTTATAGATTAAATACGGCTGGCGCGCTTGATCAAAGGTTTTGCAGAAGGCGTCAGCCTCGGCGAAAAGGTCACCCAGTGAAGCGCCAGTTTCAATCAGGCGGCGGGCTTTATCGGTGCCGATGAGCCGTTCAAAGTGATCATTCCATGTGAAGGGTTGGTGCTGGTAGATAATCGCTAAGACGCCGAGCCAGACTTCCAGCGGACGGTAGGCGTTCAAATCGGTGACGTGGGCTTGAACTCCACCACACAGCTCTCCGGCGTATTTACTGGTGGAGGGTTTAAAAATATGCGGGCGGAAACGCACCCCTTTCCAACCCTGTTGATTGAGGGCATCGGCTAGCGCTCTTCCATCGATTCCCGGCGCACCGACGATTTCGAAGGGTAAGGCTGTTCCGCGCCCTTCGGAGAGGAATGTGCCTTCGACCAAGCAGGAACCCGGATAATGCTGGGCAGTGATCAGATGCGCCATATTGGGCGACGGCGGGACGAACGACAGTCCGGTATCTGTCCAGAGCATATCGCGCCCGTAACCTTCACAGGCGATCACCGAAAGGTTGGCAGGCGTTTTATTCCACGTGGCATTAAACATCCGTGCCATCTCGCCCATCGTCATACCGGGTTGAGTGGGCACCGGATAGCGCCCGACGAGCGATGTGAAACGCTCCTCCAGCAGCATCCCCGATACATGCCCACCGAGCGGGTTGGGACGGTCAAGGATGATGATTTCCACATCGTACTCACCGGCGGCCTCCAACATGTGGGACATGGTCCATGTGAAGGTGTAGTAGCGGACACCAATATCTTGGCTGTCAACGACCACCAGATCAACATTCGAGAACATATCAGCGGTGGGGTGTTCGGTTGCGCCGTACAGGCTGTAGATAGGCACCCCGGTAACGGCATCGGTGCTGGAAGCGATGGACTCGCCATCGGAGAGGGCGGCGGAGAGGCCGTGTTCGGGACTAAACAAGGCGGTCAAGTTGACTTCGGGCGCGATGCGGAAAATATCGTAGGTGCTGACCAGCTCCCCATCGACGGCGTTGAGGTTGGTGAGCAAGCCGACGCGCTTCCCGCGCAGGGGAGCAAATCCACTAGCGCGGAGGACTTCAATTCCGGTTCGTACGTGTTGTTTGTGAGTCATGTCGATGAAAAAAACGGATGCTATAAATGCACTTTTACCACAAAGAATAGAAGAAAAGACATTTGTATTTTTTGGCAATTTTGCCATCTTTTATTGGCGGATTTGGCGAAATTGACAATGTTTCGGCGGTTCGCTCGGGTAAAGCCACTGAAAAACCAGCGGGTATGTCTGCCGCCAAGATTGCCATATCAGTCACCAGTCTATAATCTCCAGTCGTCAGTCGAATACCAAATCCGGCGGTGGTGGCGAACAGAAAATGGCGGCGATGGCGGCAGTAACCGAAGCTATTCATAAAAACCGCCAAGGACACGGAGAAAATGCGGAGAAGCAATTTAACACAAAGACTCCAAGGCACCATAACACAAAGATATGAATAGAATAGCAGAAAAGGGAGGGGAATGGGTTACCAAAATGTAACTCTTTTTGAGGTTCGTTTCTAACGTTACAGACGAGGATTTCGGGATGCGGGTTGAGGGATGGTTAGGGAATGGTTTGTTGGGGGAAATGAGGGGATAAGGGCGGTCATAAGACCGTTGATAGTCCTACGGTGTTGACACGTCAGGATGGTGATAAATGGGAAAGTCACATTGATGATAAGTTTGTTAGGCAAGTGTACAGGGCAAGATGATGAAGTTTTCCAAATTGGGCCGGAGTAAAGAACCCCCCACCCTAACCCTTCATCAGTACGTTCGCAGGCTCACTTCGCTGATAGCCCGCAAGCGATGGAGGGAACCATACGGGCAAGATATATCTTGCCCCTACAAAGACATTCTCCGTATTAAAAAGTGAAAGACCATCATCTTGCCCCTACAAAAACATGAACCAATTCATTCAGAAAGTTCCATAAGGGGCTTCAATGGGTATTCATCTGGGATGTATAATGTGAAGTCTCAGACAGTGAGGGTCAGCGGCGACTTTTGGTGGCAGCGTGATTGATGCTGCCTCACACCCATTTATCCAATAAACCGATATGACATAAAAGAGGTTCTATGAACACCAATGATTCCCTCACGATGATGTGCCGCCACCATATATGGGCGAATGTGCGGCTGCTGGAAGCCTGCGCCAAGCTGACGCCGCAACAACTGGACGCGACGATGGTGGGCGCGTTTGGCTCGATTGCCGTGACGTTGGAGCACATCGTCCGGTCTGAGCGGTCGTACTTCACACGGATTAGTACCGGCAAGCGCTACATCCGGCCTGAGAACGCGCCGCCGATGACCTTCGCCGAAATGATCGAGTCGGTGCAGGAAACCGGCAAGGGGTTGATGGAATGGGCACCGAAGATCGGGGCGGGCGACATGGTGGAAGTGGATTGGGAAGGCACGCCACGCGATGTGCCGAAGACCATCCTGTTTGTGCAGGCCATTGCCCACGCCGCCGAACACCGCGAACAGATCAAGGCGATTATGACGCAGATCGGTGTCGAGCCGCCGGATTTGCAGGGCTGGGAGTATTTTGACGAACTCTATAAAGAGGCGGCGCAAGGCAGTTAAGGAATGGATGCAGTGGGAGGGCCGAAGCTCTCCCCTGATACTTGCACACAGTAAAAACGGACGCAGTTCCAATATCACAATGCGAATACCAACCCCCACACTAGCCCACATCACCTCGTTCGCAGGCTCACTCCAGTGAAAGCCCGCAAGCGATGGAGGGAACCATACATTTTCGCAGAAATTAATAGGTGATAGATCGCCATGAACCAAAATGCGGAATTGCTCTATAACGGTATTGACGCAAAATTCGAGAGTGGTGATCGAGAAGGCGCGATGGCGGATTTGGATGAAGCGATCCGACTTGATCCGCAAAATACTGCTTATCGTTTGACGCGTGGGATTGTTAAAACCGGCCCTTCTTGGACAGATACTTACGAGGCGCATACCGAAGCTATAGCCGATTTCACGTTTGTTCTTGAACACAGTTCTAATGAAGATGAAATAGATAAAGCCTACCGTAAGCGAGCACTTTCCCATTTAGTCTTAAAACAGTATTCCAAAGCGCTCGAAGATATGGAAGGGCTTATAAACGAAGAAGATGATCCCGAATTTTGGATTGACATACGAAGTGAATGTAAGCGTGAACTCGGCCTTTTCGAAGAGGCGATAAAGGATTTTTCATTGGCGATTGAGACAAGGAAGACCAATGAACTATTAATGGAACGCGCAAAAACATACCTTGAAATGGGCGCTTACGAAGACGCTTTTCGAGACTTGGCTCAAATGGAGGGGGATGTCTATGACAATCTGTTGATAAAGCGTGATCAACTTTATTACCAGATGGGCGGTTATCAAGAGGCAATTGAGGATTTTACGCAACTGCTTTACATCAACCGAAACCGAAGCGACGGTTTGCTTTCAGCTATGTACCATTGGCGTGGGAAGTGTTATTACCGACTTAATCGACTAGACGATGCATTGGCCGATTTCAATCATATGCAATCGCTTAAAGGTGAAATCGCCTTTACGGATGTCAATCAATACATTGAATACTTGCGATTGAACGACGACTATTTTTGAGAGCTTCGGCTCTCCCTTTAATGTATCCACCGACGGAGGATGACCACGCCGAGCAGCAGTGCCCCACCGATGAGTGAGCTGCAAACGCTGACCACAAATTCAGGGCTGCTGCGGGGTTCGACCAGCGCCAGCACCAAGCCACCCAGACCGATGAAGATGCCTATCCGCGCAAAGCCTTTGAGGACTTCAGGATTCATAAATGAGGGGATGCTTTCCTGATAACCAAGCTATGCATCGAGCCGTTGATAGCTCAAGCCGATGACACCGGAACTGAATGGCTTGGCTTCGACTAACTTAAGTTTGGTTTGGACTCCATCCGAAAACAGACGGGCGCCACGCCCTAAGACAATGGGGTAGATCATCAAGCGAAATTCATCAATCAGATTGGCCTGCATGAGGGCATATATGAGTGTCGGACTACCGGTTAAACCGATGTTCTTATCCGCATACTGCTCCTTGAGTTTGGTGACGACTTCAACCGCATCACCATTTAAGACATGGGCGTTGTTCCAATCTGCATTTTGGAGTGTCGAGGAAACGACATATTTAGGTATCTGGTTTAGGTGATCAGCAAAGCCAAACTCATTATTGGTTTGGAAAGGCCAAAAGGTGATAAAGGCTTCATAGGTTTTTTTGCCGAGCAATAGGGCATCACACTCCAGATTTTGAGCTTTGATGAAGTCCGAACCTTCGGGACTCTCGTAAGGCATGATCCATTTTTCTGGTGATTCGATGATGCCATCCAGCGATAGAAATTCCCACAAGAATAATTTCCCCATAGCATATTCCTTTACAAAAGCTGATTTAGGGCTGTTTGTGGCGGTGCTGGTCGGCCAAGACACCCACAGCAGTCGGCGGCTCGACATAGGGCGTCAGATGTCCCTGCTGGGTGAGCGGTGTACAGGCTACCAGTTGACCGCTCTCCTTGACCGACGCGAGCACGGGAATCAGCGTGTCACAGATACCGGGCTGGAAGAAGTTGCAGCGCGGATGGAAAGCGCATCCCGGCGGAATGTCGGTCAGTTTGGGGATTTCTTCGGAGCGCAGGGGAATAGCGCGTTTGCCACGTGTGCGTTCGGGGTCGGCCTCGGGCACGGCGGCGATGAGGGCTTTGGTGTAGGGATGAGCCGGATTAGCAATGACATCTGGCGTGCGCCCAATTTCCACGATGCGGCCCAAATACATGACGGCGATGCGGCCTTCCCATGCGAAGTATTTGGCAAGGGCAAGGTCGTGGGTGATAAAGACAATCGCCACTTTGAGTTCGTCGCGCAGACGGTGGAGCATCTTGAGGATGCCGATGCGGATGCTGACATCGACCATGCTCACGGCTTCGTCGGCCACGATCAAGCGGGGCGTCACGGTCAAGGCACGGGCGATGCTGACGCGCTGGCGCTGTCCACCGCTGAGTTGGTGCGGAAATTTGTGGACGATGTCACCGGGTGGCGTGAGATCGACCATCGTCAGCAGTTCCCAAATGCGCTGGCGCAGTTCGGCACGGCCTTTGACCAAGTTATGGCGCAGCAGCGGGAAACTCAGGATTTGCTCGATGGTATGTGCGGGATTGAGCGAGGCGAAGGGGTCTTGATGCACAATCTGGAGCGAACGCCGGAGTGCCGCCGCTTCCTTGCCCTTGTAGCTGGCGATGTCGCGGTTATCGACCAGAATTTCGCCTTCGGATTGGTTGAGGAGTCCAGCGATCATCTTGCCCGTGGTGGTTTTGCCGCAGCCGCTTTCGCCGACGATGCACAAAATCTCGCGGGGATAGACGCTGAGGTCGATATCCTGAATGACGGGAATCACCTGTCGGTCTTTGACGAAGCGCCGCTGCACATGACGCAGTTCGACGATAGGTTCGGTGTTGAAAGTCATGTTTGGGCAACCTTCCGATGGGCCGCCAAGACGCGTTCAGTTTCATAGCAGGCGGCGATATGCTGCGGGATGTTAGGCGCGGCTTCATAGGGCGGCGGGGTGAGCTGGCACTCCGGCACGGCGAAGGCACAGCGTGGATGGAACTTGCAGCCGCCCGGCGGATTAATCAAGTCGGGCGGGTTGCCGGGGATGCTGTCGAGCTGTTCATCACCGGCGCTCAAACGCGGGGCGGCATTCAAGAGCGCCAAGGTATAGGCATGACGCGGATGGTAAAAGGCATCATCCACCGGCCCGAGCTCGACGATCTCACCAGCATACATGGTGGCAATCCGGTCGGCGATTTCGGCGGCTACCGCCAAGTCATGACTAATAAAGATGGTGCTGAAGTTCAGTTCACGGCGCATCTCTTTGAGCACGTCCAAGATGGAGCGCTGCGTCAGAATATCGACGGCGGTGGTCGGCTCGTCCATGATGACGATCTGCGGACGGAGGAGCAAGCTGGTCGCCAAGAGGACGCGCTGGCGCATCCCACCGCTGAGTTCATGGGGATAGGACTTGAAAACGCGCATCGGGTCAAGGCGGACGCGTTCGAACAACTCGAAAGCGCGTTTCTGAGCATCCTTGCGCGACATGCCGTGAGCATCGGCGGTGTCGTAGATCATATCCGAGATGCGGATGACCGGATTGAGCGAATTGAGCGCCCCCTGAAAGACCATCGAGCATTCTGCCCACAGAAATTGGCGCAGCGCTTTGCCGTTCAACTTGAGCACGTCGATTTGAGAGCCGTCACGCTTGGTGTAGATGACGCTGCCTTTATCGACACTGCCGGTCGCTTTGGGGAGCAGACGCATCAAGGCGAGGTTGAGCGTGGATTTTCCACAGCCACTTTCGCCGATGAATGCTAATGTCTCACCTGCGTGAAGGTCAAAATCCACATGGGCCACTGCCCGCACCCGTCCACGCTGGGCTTTATAGCTAACGTCCAAATCCCGCACACGGAGAACAATATCATTGGTTGGCATGTTAGACACCACTCCGCAGGCGTGGATTGAAGATTTCTTCCAACGAGCGCGAGAACAACACGAGGCACAGTTGGAAGACCGCAATCGCGATAATCGGTGCCATCAACATGGCGGAGGCCGCCGGATTAAAGAGCGCACCCTGCTGGCGTCCCATGTAGATCATGATGCCCCAATCCGGTTCTTTGAGCGGGACGAGTCCCAAGATGACCAGCAGCACCAAGTTATACATGGCGGCGCGGATGGAGAAGATCATGTTGACGGCAATGTAGCTGATCATGTTAGGGAAGACTTCACGCGAGATGATATGCCACGTGCCTAAATCCAGCGCACGTGCCGCCTCGACATAATCCCGTTCACGCAAGCTGAGTACCTGTGCGCGGATGGCTCGCATCAGCGCGGGCCAGTTGAGCAGAGCAAATAGCACGGCCAGCACAAAGTTGTTATCGAGCTTGATCAATCCGGCTAATACCAAGAGCAGCGGCGTTTGCGGTATCGTCAGGATGAAGTTGGAGATGGCCGATAGAATCTGGTCGATGATGCCGCCGAGCAAGCCTGCCAGCGAACCGAGTAATACAGCCAGCGCGGTTGCCAGCAGACCCGCAACCACTGAGGTGACGATCAAGGTTTGTCCGCCGTTGACAATATGCGAGAGGACGCTGCGCCCCTGCCAGTCCAAGCCGAGCGGGAACTGTGGCGATGGGCCTTGGAAGAGCGAGGTCGCTCCCGGCTGACGGCGGCTGAACTGTGGCTGACCTTCATAGGGGACGAAGATCGGGCCGAATACCGAGACGATGATGAAAAACATGACACCCAAAAAGCCGATGAAACCCGACTTGTTGCGGAGCAGCATCCGTCCGGTAGCGCGGAGGCTGTTACCGAGTCCGGCCATCTGGCGCATGAAGAATTCGCGGTTGGTTTCTTTGAAGCTGACATCCTCCAGCTTCGCCAGTGATGTGAACGGGTCTTGGCGATTGACATAGGCGTAGGAGATGACCACGGCAGTCGCCATAATCATCATCGGGACGCCGCCGAGGAAGCCGCAGGCAAAGCCACTAAGGACACAGGCGATATAACCACCGATGCCTGCCAGCCACTTGCGATAGTAGATGGCGACGCCCAGCGGGACGAAACCGACAATCAAACCGATGATGAGGCCGGTGACGGTGGCGACAGTGCTAAAGCCGATCATGTTTCGTCCTCCCCGCCCAAGCGCACACGCGGATCGAGCACGCCGAAGAGCAGGTCGGCCAGCACGTTGGATACGACGACGGCGATGGTGATGACCAAGAACATGCCCTGCATGGTGGTGTAATCGCGGGTATTGATGGCGCGGAGCAGATTGCGTCCGATGCCGGGGTATTGAAACAGCTCCTCGACAATGACGCTGCCGCCCACGACAAAACCGATGCTGATCGCCAAGCGGGTGACCAGCGGCAGCAGAGCATTGCGCCCGACGTAGCCACTGAGGATGCGGCGTTCACTCAGGCCGCGTGCTTTGGCGACGTTGATGTAATCCTCACCCAATGTGGAGAGCGTGCTGCTTTTCATGGTCAGCACCCATCCGCCAACGGAAGACAGCACATAGGTCAGCACAGGCAGCAACGCGAATTTGAGGATGCTGCCGATGTATTCCAGCGTGAAACCGGGCTTAATCGAGGGATCAACGCCGCCGCGCATGGCACCCGGCGAGAACCATCCCCACTGAATGCCGACCACGATAATCAACAGCAGCGGGATGATGTAATCGGGGATGCCATAGAGAATGGACGAGATGACGGTGACGGTGTTATCGAGAATGCCGCCGCGCCAGTAAGCCATCATCAAGCCCAAGGCCACGCCCAGCGTAAAGCTGACCAGCAGTCCGAGTCCCACCGAGAACAGTGTCCACGGCAAGTACTGAATGATCTGCTCGGTGACTTTGACACCCGGTGAAGTGATGGATAAACCCAAGTCGCCGTGCAGCATCTTGCCGATGTAATCCACATACTGTTCGCCGACGGGCTTGTCGGGGTCAAAGCCAAATAAGCTGGCGGCCCTCGCCCGTGCTTCTTCGTAGCCGATGCCCTGCTGCCGCTGCAACTGATCGATTTTGATGTCGAGGGGATTACCGGGCATCAGGCGAATGAGGAAGAAGGTGAAGGTCGTCACCGCCAAGATCGTCAGTAAGCCTTGTAGCACGACGCGGACGGTGTAACTTTTACGGAGTTTACGCAGCCATGCCCGTCCAGTGCTATTGGGCGGATGGCTAACCTGTGCGACAGGCTGCTGCGGTTGGGTTGTTGTCGCCATCGAATTGAGCCTCATTAAATATTTTTGTTCATGTAATAAATCAGGTGAGGTCACCTTTAATTTTTCAAGGTGGGTGGAGAAAGAACTCATACCCCTAACCCTAGCCTTTCCCACGTAGTAACAGGGGAAGGGTACCATACGGGGACAAGATATATCTTGCCCCTACGGCAATCTTATCCTCATAAACCCCATTACCTTGTGCCCACCAAAATCTCACATCTGTATCACAAAACAATAGTGCCGGATATTATGCCATCATCGGCGGTCTCTGCTTCGGCAAAGGCCGCCGATTTATGCATCCGGCACTAAAGAAATTCGATCAATGTCACCTTACTTGGCTTCTGGGCCGGGGCTGAGCTTGCCCTCCAACAGGTAGGTGATAATCCAATGGTCGCTGCCTGTCGGATTCTTGAGGATGGGGTCGCCATCCGCAGGTGCACCGGAGATCAACTTTTCGTTGAAGGGTTCGACGCTTTGTTCGACGTTCAGCGGGATAAAGGGCAGCAGATCGTTGATGATCAATGCGACCTTGTCCGCGCGTTCAATACGAACCTTATTGTCCATGCTGGAGCTGGCGTTGGTGATCAAATCATCAAGGTTGACCTTCTCGCCGTTCCAATCGATGTCGTACTTGAAGTTGATACCGTTCAAGCCTGCTGCCAAGTGACCCGTGTTGAAGCGCTGGGTCGGGCCAAAGAACTGGCGGCTGGCAAACGGTGATTGGTTGCCCCAGCTCCAAACAGAGAGTTGGAAGTCACTTTCGCGGATGGCCTTGGCGGTTTCCTGCCACGGGATCGAGCGGGCGGTGATGTCATAACCAAAGGCGTTCATCTGGGCAATGGCATCCTGTGCCGCGCCCGCGAAGTCGGCGAACTCGGCGGGGAACTTGAATTCGGCACTGATGGTCTTGCCATCTTTATCGGCCCACTTGCCGTCGGCATTCTTGGTGTAGCCCACCGATTCGAGCAGCTTGCCCGCGCGGTCGGTATCGAAGGCATACTTATCCAGCTTGTCAATCGTTTCCTTGGAGAGCAGCTGCGGAACATTGTCATCCAGCAAGCCGGACATATAAACGGTGGCGGTCGCACCTGCGCCGGTCAGGAAGGCGTTCTGTTCACGGTTGATGATCAGCGCGGTGGCCTGACGGACTTCCTTGATGCCCCAAGGGGCGACCGCATGGTTGAACAGGAGAGCCGGACCATAACCACGCGGGACGGTGATCAGGCGGATGCCCTGAGACTTGAACTGCTCAATGGTTGCGGGCGGATAGACATCGGTCGAATGAGCGACTTCACCACTCAGAACCAGCGGCGTTGACTGTTCGGTTTCGCCCTGCCAAATCTTGATTTCACCAAACTTGACGCTGCCCGAATAGAGGCTGTTGGGCTGCCAGTGCATGGTCAAGGAGGCCGCACCTACGTCACTCAGTGCATAGGTGAAGGGGCCGCTGCCGATCAAGGTGTCGGGCTTAAAGGAGCTAATCTCGTCGTTGACGGCCTTCCATTCGTCACTGTCGCTGGCCTTACCAGCGGCGACCACATCCTGAGCCTTCTTGGCGATGTCGCCGTAGGTAACGGTCGGGGCGATGTAGGTCTTGAGGATGGCACGTTCGGCCAACGGGGAGGCTTCGTTCTTGAAGGTGAACTTGACGCTCAGATCATCGACCTTTTCAACAGCCGAAAGATAAGGCCACTCAGCGGTATTGAGGATACGGTTGATCGAGAAGGTGGTGATGAGGTCATCAGCGGTAATCGGGCTGCCATCGCTCCACTTCGCGCCGGACTTCAGGGTAACATTGTAAGTCTTAAAGTCTTCGCTGAAGCCCCACTTGTCGGCCAATAATCCGGTATAGGTGTCAGCGTCCCAGTTGTAGATCGCCAGAGGCAGTTCAACATAGGATTCAAACATCGTACCAAGGTTATCCGGCAAGCCGTTGGAGGCAAACACATTGAGGGTGTGATCCGGTGGAAGCACATAGGGCCAACTGCCAAGCCATGTCCCCTTAGGGGCATCTTGCGCGGCGGCGGGGGCTAAACCTAAACCGAGCACGAAACACAATAATAAACCAATCGACAACAGACGCTTCATAATATTTTTTTGCTCCTATACGTGGACAGAAGATACCGATTACAGCTTCACAACTTAACCGATTAAACGGCTAAACCGCGAATGATGTAGGAACGATAGTTTTGACTATAACACCGCCGCAAAGTCAGGGCAAATTGGTTATGTTCACGTTATTCGTCACAAATCTCCCTCGCGCATTCCAAACAATAGAAATTTGTTATGTCGAACGGGATGAACGGGTGAACCGAATACTTAATGAACAGGGAGGCTGTATTCATTGCGTACCCACATCTTCACGACTTTACCATCGGCATCCGTCTCGAAACGGGCTGTCTCGTTCGATTGGCCTTCTTCTTCCAATGTAAAGATACCCTTTTCGCCCGTCGGTTTGAGAACGGTGGGCGGCATATCGATGAAATCCAACGAAACCATCTGCAACTGGTTGTCCCGAACCACGACTTTCACTGTGCTCCAATCGCTGACATACTCGCCTGTATATTTCGACCAATCGGCATCCGCAGTCGATTTGGCTTTCTCGCTGATCTTGATGATTTCCGGCAGCACGAGTTTATAAGCCTGCTCAAGGTATTGGTGTGGGTTACTGCCCAGCGCGTTCGTGAGCACGATGACGCCTGTGTTATGTTTCTGGCAAACCGTGAACCAGGTGAGATAACCGTTGTATCCCCCGCTGTGTCCGCTGATGACCCAATCTTTCACTTTGAAGACGTCTATCCCGAGGCCATATCCCCCATCCCAGCGCGGATTGACCCAGTGGATACGGTGCATATCACGTAAGGAATGGACAGAGAGTATTGAAGGTTTGCTCTTCAGGGTATGGAAACGCGCGTATTTGACGAGATCATTCACCGACGAGGCGATATTGGCTGACGCCTCGAAGCTATTCATGACGAAAAACGGCATCACATCCCGTTCATGCCGGGCATTGATACGCGAATAGCCGGTTGCCAGTTGGGGATCATCAGCCTTGGGGATGGTAAATGTTTCCGTCATCCCGAGCGGACTGATGATGTTCTGCTGGAGATACTCCGCCCATGACAGGCCTGAGACGGCTTCGATAATGCCGCCGAGCAGGGAATAACCAAGATTACTATAGGCGTAATCTTCATAAGGTGCGCGGGTCGGATGACGTAGGCTGGTTTCCGCTACGAATTCCTCCCACTCCGGCCCTTCTGCCTCTGTCCACATCGGGCCGTGCGAGTCACGTGGCAGTCCGGCGGTATGCGTCAGCAAATTGCGAATCGTCATTTCAGGGGCATCTTGATAGCGTAGGCTAAACCAGTTCAGGTGTTTGGATACCGGATCATCGAGACCGAGTTTCCCTGCATCCCGAAGCTGCATAATGGCGACGGCAGTAAAGGTCTTGGTGATGCTGGCGATTCGAAAGCGCGTATCCAGCGTCACCGGCTTCTTTGTCGCAAGGTCGGCATAGCCATAACCTTTGCCCCAGAGCAGTTCGCCGTCATGGACAATCCCGATGGCTAAACCGGGCTGCTGATTCTTATGCATCGTATGTTCAATCCACTTGTCCAGAATGGCGATGGAAGTGGTCAGATCAGGATGTTCACTCAAAAGTGGGTGTGACATAGATGAGTCCTTTGTGACAGTATACGGTTTACGAGTGAGGCATGAGGGAAAAGTGTACACCGATCCTTGGTGCTTCGCTATTCAGCAAGCATGACCATTGGAGCGGCATCATAGGTCAAGATTAGGAACAAATCACCAGCGAATGGTTGCCCCCATATGCATCGCCGCGTGTATACTCTGCACATCAACACAACTCCACTTATGAAGGAACAGGGACATCATGAAGGTCATTCAGGTCGGTATCGGCGGTATGGGCAACGCGTGGATCAACGCCGTACTCCAATCCAAAGAGGTCACATTCGCCGGATTTGTCGAAGTCAACGATGCCATTATCGACGAACAGGCCAAACGCTACGATATCGACAGAACCCGCATCTTCAAATCGCTGGATATCGCCGTCAAGAAAATTCATGCGGATGCTGTAATCAATGTCACGCCTCCCCAGTTCCACAAAGAAGTTTCGTGCCTCGCGATGGACACGGGACTGCCTGTTCTTTCCGAGAAGCCGCTGGCCGGAACGCTGACCGACGCACAAGCCATCGTACAGAAGTCCAATGACACCGGCGTTCTGCACATGGTCACGCAGAACTACCGTTATCATGTGCCGACGCAAACCCTGAAAAGCGTGCTCGACTCCGGTGAATTGGGCAAAGTCGGCGCGGTAACCGTCGAGTTCTTCAAAGGGCCGCATTTCGGCGGCTTCCGTGAAGAAATGCCCTACCCGCTGATTATCGACATGTCGATTCACCACTTTGATCTAATGCGCTTCTTCCTTGGCAGCGATCCAATATCGGTTTTCGGACGCAGTTGGAATCCACCTTGGAGCTGGTATAAAGGGGATGCATCGGCTTCGGTATCGTTGGAATTTGCCAATGGCGCGGTTGTGGCTTACAACGGCTCGTGGTGCTCCAATGGACAGGAGACGCCTTGGAACGCCAATTGGCGCTTCGAGTGTGAGAAGGGTGTCGTCTCGCTGAAGGATGATCAGGTTTACGTGCAGCATTTGCTTGGTGTAGAAAATCGCCCCGGCTATCATCACAACCAGAATGATGCACTGACTCTCGTTCCGCCTCTGGTCATGGAACGTGAAGCCCAAGCATATTTGCTGCACGAGTTCTATGAAGCGGTGACCACCGGCAAGAAACCGGCGACCACCTGCCAAGATAACATCAAATCGTTGGGCATCGTCTTTGATGTGGTGCAGTCTTTCGCTACCAACAGCGTGGTGCAGTCAACAATCTAAAGTTTTACCCGCGCGTGACTTCGATGGTGATGGTGCTGCTTGATTGATTGCCGACTGCATCAAAGGCCACCGCGGTAAAGTTATAGGTTCCGGTTCCGGGCAGTGTATAGGCGTACTCATAGGGGTTGTCGGTATCCGTATTGAGGAACTCGCCATCGCGGTAGAACTCCACACGCTGCACCTGATAGTCATCGGTCACATTGGCGCTCAACGTGACGCTGCTGTCCTGCGGGAAGCGGTAAATCTTACCTGCTTCGCCAGCGCTCAAGCTGATGGTCGGCGGCGTGTTATCGACGATCACCTGCACCGCTGCCGACTCTGCCGTATTGTCCTTATGGACCACCGTCAAGAGCAGCGTATATAAGCCGCTCAGTCCAGTCGTGTCCCATGTGCCAAGGCTCGTGCCGGCTGTGAAGGTGGTTTGCTGCTCACCAATCTGGAAGTAGCCGCTGGGACTCGCCCCTTCACCATACGACAGTTGGAAGTACTTCATGTCGTCTGGCTTGAGCGTGCCGCGAATATCGACTTTGCCGCCCACATACGCATAGGGCTGTGGCTCCAAAAGCTGCACATCGCTGAACAATTCCGGACGGCTGACGTTATCGTAGCCAACAGGTGGCAGCGGCAAATTATTCGACTGCCACCAATCGGTCGCTTCCTGTGGCGGGACGAAGAACAGTTTGCCGACCTGCAATTGATTGGGCGTGCTGGCAGTCGCCCGTAAGCCGCTCTGGCTGTTGATGACCACCTTTTGCCAGTAGGTATCCTGCTGCTGCGGTTGGAAGCCGCCGCTGGTTAAGAAGAGTTCAGTGTGTGTCGGGCAGTCGCCGTTGGGCAGCAGGCCGGAACGGTCGCACACGCTGAGTGCCGTGACGGTATCCGGTCGTGTCCAATCGGCGTTGGGCAGCGAGTCACGGTCATGGGCATATTGCATCACCCCACGCCAGATAACCGCCGCGCCATCCATGCCCATCGGATCAAGCGCCATCACTGAATCATCCGAGCGCTGCAAATGGACGCTGGTCACCAACTGCGGCGTATAGCCCACCGTCCAATCCTGTGATTTGTCGCCTGCCATACCCGAGACAACTGCATTGGCGCGCGGCAGTTCCAGCACGGAGACACTATCGCCTAAGACCTGACGCCGCTTGATCTGGTCGGACAAAATGCTGTTGACCAAGTAGCCCACATCATGTGTAAACACGCCCACCTGATTTTGCGCCACCTGCTTGTCGTCATACTGCCAGATGATGCTGCCGCTGCCATCTTCAATTCGCAGCACCGCCACCGGACTGCGCTGACGATAGCCTTGCCCGATAGCCTGCGTCGGAATGCCATGCATATCGCCCATCGTCGCAAAGACCGAGTAAGCATAGGTTATGTCCAGCACGGAAACCGCGCCACCGCGTTCCAGCAATGACAAGTCGTAACGCCCATCTTCGCCGAGGCTGTTGAGGCCTATGCGATGCGCCAGTGACAGCACCGTGCCCATGCCGCGCTCGCTGGCAATTTGAGCAGCGGGAGGCAGCAACCATGCACTCATCGCGTCCCGCAGATTGATCGGCCCTCTGAAGCGGCCATCGGGATTGGCAGGTGTATAGATTAGCCCTTCTGCCGCGCCGGGAAACTTACGGGGGATATCCAGCACCATCGTCGCCGGATTGGCCTGCGCCCGCACGAAGGCTGTGAAATAGACAAACGGATACAAGGTCGGCCCCGGCTGCGAATCGAGCTTGGTGGCTGGCCCGACCATGCTCTTGATCTCGCCGGTTGCCGCATCCATGATGACCACCGTCCCCATATCGGGGGCATCTCCGCTCAAGGGCGCAGTGGTCGTCGGCATATAGCCCGCTGCCGTACACGGTTTGCCATCCTCAGCGTCGGGTGAAGTGGCTTTACCGCCCAGCCGTGATAATTGAATGCGCAGCGCACACTTCGATTGGTAGTACAAATCCAGATCGAGTGTCGTGATGATCTTCAGGCCGCCGCGCGCCACCAATTCGGTTCCATTACGCCCCTGCCCATCCAGAATGTCCTGCGCCTGCCGCCGCGCATAAGCCACGAATTCCGGCGCGATTTGTTCCGGCTGGTTAAGCGCTAACAAAATCGGGGTCTGCACACTGGCCGCCGCATCAAACTCACTGCCGCTGATGTCGCCGCCCGTGCGCATTGACCGCAGCAGATCGCGCTGCCGTCCACGCGCCGCCGTTTCGTTATCCAGCGGGTTGTACTGCGTCGCCAAGGGAATAGCCGCCAGCATCGCCGCTTCATCCAGTGAGAGTACAGTGACGTCCTTGCCCAGATAAGTTTGGGCAGCCGCTTGAATGCCGCGTGCGCCATTACCATAATCGGCGGTATTAAGATACCACTCCAAGATTTGTTCAGGGGTATAACGCCGCTCGATTTCCGTGACCAGTGCAATTTCACGTCCAACCGCGTCGGTATTCGGCGTGGCAGGCATGGGTGCAATGACCCCGCGCACGAGCCGCCCGGTCAGCGATTGATCCGGCGACAGCGGCCCAAACAACATATTCTCCCACAAGCGGCTGTAAGTACTGAAAATATTCGGCGGTTTGATCGTCAGGAAATTGGGCTGTTCGGCGCGTAGTGTCGCCTTCAAAACGTAGGCGGGCGTCTGTGACAAATTGAGCCATGTGCTGCTGTCACTGGAGGCATCGGAAAGCAGCAGCGTATTGCCACTGCGATCATACAGTTCGGTCAGACCGACCAATGCCCCTTTAGACAAACTCTCTTGAGGATTGGGCAAACTGCGCGTCGCATTGCGGTAGATGACCATCGCCCCGCCCAACGTGATTCCGACTGGCAGCACCACCAAAAAGATAAAGGCTGCGGCCAGCAGTCCTATACGCCAGCGAGTGCGAGTCTGGGCACTGTGTTTGCGGGCTTTACGCGCCCGTCGTCTGCGAATAATATCGGCTGTCGTGGTCACAACTTACCCTGTCAATGATTTTCCATCTCATTGTACTGATTATTGGTAAATCGTACAGCCACGCTCATCAAGCTCGGTCAGCCAATCCGGTTCAGAGCGAATTTCATTCCAGCGCAAATCCAGCTTGCGCAGCTTCGGCAGTTGCCCGATCCATTCCGGCACAACCATCAGTTGATTGGAACGCAAATCCAGATGTGTCAGGTTTTGCAGATCACCCATTGCCTCAGGCAGTTTCCGCAGCCGGTTATTGCGCAAATCCAGCAGGCTTAATTCATTCAGGCTGCCGATTGTCTCCGGTAAGCTCAGCAGACGGTTATTCATCAGGTGAAGTTCATTGAGATGGGTCAGATTTCCAATCGACTCTGGCAAAGTGGTCAACTGGTTGTTATAGAGCCGCAGTTCTCGCAGCCCGCGCATTCTACAAACACATTCGGGTAGTTCCGTGAATTGATTATCTGTGATTCCTAAATAGCGCAGGTTAACCAGATTGCCTAATGAATCCGGCAGCGCCGTCAGTTGATTGTCGCTGATATACAAGAAATCGGTGAGACATGTCAGATTACCCAGACTGTCCGGCAGCGTCGACAACACGTTATGTCCGATGTCCAGCGTCTGAAGCTGCGTGAAATCACCGATGCGCTGTGGCAGTGTCGTGAGGTTATTGTTGTGGATATAGAGTTGGCGCAAATTCTGGAGGTCACCAATCGCCTCCGGCAGCACACCCAATAGATTTTCACCGATTGACAGCACTTGAAGCTGATCGAGCGACCATAGTGACTCTGGCAGGCTAGATAAACGGTTGCGCCGCAGGTAGAGATGCGTCAGTTTTTGCAGATTGCCAATCGTTTCAGGCAGTTCGGTGAGCTGATTAAGATCGGCATGCAGTTCTTCGAGCTGTGGAAGGTTGTCGAGTGACGCGGGTAAATGCGCGAGTTCATTGTCATCCACATAGAGCCGCTGTAATTGCCTCAGACGACCTATCGCTTCCGGCAACTGGCGCAGATGATTGCCCGTCAAATCCAACTCGCGAAGGCTCGCCAACTCCCGTATTCCATCGGGAAGTTCATATAACCCGCAGCTCCGCAGTGATAGTCCAACGACCTCACCGCTCTCAACTTGATAGCCTACGTCCGTGCCATACGATTCAGGTATCGGTCTGCCAATAATGTTGGCGAATACGGCTAGAAGATCAAAAGCGGTCATGGTAGTCACCTAACGACAATCGACACCTTGTATAACCTTGGTCTGGTAAGGCTCAAAAGGCTGCCCCGGCGGACTGGTCGGGCGGGAGTATAAAACAATTTGCACGTTGACCACGCCTGTGGCTTGGTACTCGTGGCAGGTATAAGTCGTCCAAGCCGTGAAGAGTGGGTCGTCTATTCCCCTGCTCATTAAGTTCTCTTCCAGCTTGCCCCAACGTGCGGTCGGCCCATAATACCAATGAGGACGGTTTAAACCGCTCCTCAGATCATAAATGTTGCCGTTTGGGAAAATCCCGTTCAGCCCGAACCAGCCCTCGAAGGTCAAGGGATTAGGCGCAAACATCGCCCATGACTCCCATAATCCAATGGCTCGCAAGCCATTTTCCAATGCGGCTGGCATCGCCCGAAGCTGAAGCTGTCTCGCCAAAGCATCGTTGTTGAGCAGGTTGCCCCAGACGACTACGCTCATCACCGTGACCAGCGCTGTGGCCACCAGCCCTCGATAAGCGCCCTGTGCCATCCCACGCGGGATTTCAGCCAGCGCGCCGGAGCAACCTCGCTTGGTTGGTGCAGGCTTTGGGATTTCCGCAGGCAAATCGCTATCGGGTTGGGCCGGTGTCTCGTTAACCAGAAACTGCCGTTCAATCCAATTGACGATATCGGAGTCCAAAAACACGAGGTAGCTGAACATCATAATCAGGGGGAAATTCGGGACATTCATCACCACCGCAATCCCCACATGCAGCACGACACCGAGCAGCAGTCCGGCTCTCCGCAAATACGGCTGAAAGACCGGCGCGAGTACCAGCAGGGCAAAGCCGCCTTCAACAGCCAACGTAAAATAGGTCAACGCCCCAAGCACAGGCAGTGACGCATTCGCCAACAGCCATTCAGCAAGTGGAAAGGTGTGCATCCGTACCTGCAACGCCATGTACACCGCGTCACCGTTCAGCCACGTTTCGCCTTGAAGCTTGTAGATGGTCGTAAAAAGATAAATCAGCGCAACCTGAAGCTGGAACATCCGCACAGGGAAAGCATACGTCACCGGACGAAGATCCGTGGATCGCCGCCTCGCATCCAGCGAATAGCTGCGCCCCAAAGGCAAAAAAAGGCTCCAAAAGCCAAGTACCTGCATCACGCCGTCTGCGCCGGTCACGACCATTTCATTGCGGTTAATCACTGAAACCAGCAGCACCAGATTTACAACGCTCATCACGCGCGTTCGCCAGCCCAGCAGGAGCAGCAAGGCCACCAGCGCCCACACCACAAAAAATGCCTGAGCCATCCATGTTTCAGTCAGGCCGGACATCAAGGTCGGTATGTTAGGAGAAACACGGGGCAATAACCGAACCGGAAACATTCCAGCGTCACTATACCAAACCGCAGCGGTAAAGATGTGATAGATGGCTTCCTTCAGCATCAACGCGCCGAAGCCAATGCGAAATAAACCAAGTGGTCGGACATCCACATTGCCGAACCAGAAGGCAGGGTGAAACAGGTTGTATTCAGATTGAGCGAAAATCCGGCGGGAGCGTTCCATCCAATTGCTACACTACTGCGGTGCTAAAGAAACCTGTGCCCGCCGCACCGCCATCCGGTCACGCAAACCCCACAACACGATCAGCACAAACGAAAAACTGTAGACAGCCAACCAAGGCGCTAAAGCAGGGCTTAAACGCAAAGCCAGATAAGTTCCCCATAATGAATAGGCCGACAGCAGCAATTCCATCCACATCGCCGGATCACGCTTCAAGGCATAGCCGCTGTTATGCCATCCAGTAACAAATTTCGGTGTACGGCGGAATTCGGTATTCCGTCCCAGCAAACCGCCCAGAACCGCCTGCGTGTTGCTCCATGCGATACCCGTGCCTAATGCCAACAACACCGGGAAAGCCATCAAGCGCCGCGCCCAATTATCATAAAGGGCATGCTGGCTGACGACATAAATAAGGGGCGTTACTAAACCAACGGCCCCTAAAATACTCAGCGAAAGATGTTGTAAGCTGTGTGTCACCAGCAGCGGCGGAGTCAAAAGCAAGAGCATGATCATCAACGGATGCGGCATATACTGGCACAGATGCAGCGTTGCCATAAACCGCTGGGATAGGCTGAAGTTCGAACGCCACAAGGGGCTAATGGTATGCCACAAAGTCTGAGTTGTTCCCTTTGCCCATCGTGCCTGCTGCTGTTTGTATGCCGCAATCTGGGGCGGCAGTTCGCCCGGCACAACCACGTCCGGCAGATACAGGAATTCCCATCCTGCCAACTGCGCCCGATAGCTCAGGTCTAGGTCTTCAGTTAGCGTCAGGTCCCGCCAGCCACCCGCTTCACGGATGCACTGAGTACGCCACACGCCGCCGGAACCATTGAAGGTCATTAGCCAACCGCCGCGACTGCGAGCCGTCTGTTCGATCACAAAATGGCTGTCGAGGGCCAAGGTTTGCCCCAACGTCAGCCAATTGTTAAACGGGTTCAGATGTCCCCAACGAGTTTGCACCATGCCTAATCGGGGTCGTGACACCAGATGCGGTATCGTGCGGCGCAGAAAATCAGGTGCGGGCACGAAATCGGCGTCCAGCACCATGATAAATTCGGCTTCCACCAGCGACATGCCATAAGCCATCGCGCCCGCCTTATACCCCGTACGTTCGGGGCGGCGAACATGCTGAATATTGATCCCTTTAGCCGCTAACGCTTCAACAGTAGCTGCCGTAATCTCAACCGTCTCATCGGTCGAGTCATCCAGCACCTGAATGGTTAACAGTTCACGGGGATAGTCCAGCGCGGCGACCGATTCTAGTAAACGGCCTACCACGTAACGTTCGTTATACAACGGCAGTTGAACCACAACCGTCGGCCATTCCGTGACCGGCGGCGTCGGCACAGGGTCATTGCGATGCCGGAAGTAAATAAGCAGCAAGAAAAGCTGACTGCACGCATAAATGGTTAGCGATACAGCGCAGAATATGTAGAGGAAAATGAGAAAGTTGAGCAACATTCGGCAGAGTCTATCGATATTAAGAAGACGTGGCAAGGGTCGGATCAGACCACTCACGGGCATAAAGCTCCCGTACAGAGTACCCCACCACAACCCTCTGCTGATCCAAATTCATTCTACGCAATTTTATCGGATTTGTTGCGTCCCAAAATCGGCTCATTGTCCTATCTTTGTCCTGTTTGAGAAAAAGGCCACAATTCTAGTCCCTAATCTTTGATTTGCCGGAAGCCCTCGCCATAGGCCACATGCCCCTGCCCGATGACCATAAAAGCATTCTTATCAGCCCGATGAACCAACCGTCGTAGGCTGCTAACCTGTGACCGCGAAATCGTGATGAACAGCACGGTATGATTCTGATCGGTGAACATGCCCTTCCCCTGCCATGCCGTCACGCCGCGCCCCATATCTTCCATCACCAACTCGGAGATCAAATCCGGTTTATCGGTGATGATCGTCGCGGTACGAATGACACTCGGGCCTTCTAGCACATAGTCAGCAGTTGCCCCTGCCACAAACAAAGAGACGATGGCATACAGGGCACCTTCCCAACCAAATACCAAGCCTGCCAAAAGTGTCACTGCAGTGTCAGTATAAAGTGAGGTCGTGCTTAAGGGCATCCCAAACTGCTGCTGAAGGATACGCCCCAAAGTTGATGTTCCGCCCTGCGTGCCGCCTGCGCGCAGCACCAGCCCCCCGGCAACTCCCCCTAGAATACCACCAAACAGCGCATTTAATAAGACATTGGTGCCGACTTCGATATGGGACGTATAGGGTTTGAGGATATCAACCAGCAGAGAATACAGCACAATATAGAAAACAGTACGCACCACCACCCGCCATCCGCCCAGCATCCGGTAACCGATCAGTTGAATAGGAATGTTCCCCAACAAGATCATCAGACCAATCGGAAGGCGGTTATCCAGATGGTTCAATATCACCGCCACACCAGATACGCCGCTGGGTGCGATTTGGAACGGCGCAAAAAAGATATTGACGCTGGTCGCATCAAGCGTCGCACCAACCGTCAACAAGGCATATGTGGTCACAAATTGCCACAGAGACATCGTGCCAAAACGTCGCGCCAGCATAAATTGATCCTTTACCTCCAAAAGCGGCAGGCGGCTATTGTAACCGAGATGAAGCGTTTTGCCGCCAATCGTTCTTTAAATCTGCGTTATGATAAGGACAAAAGTGATTTTCTTCATGATGCGAGGTTTACTATGACTGAAATCGTCATCGTGTCGGCTGCCCGCACACCGCTCGGACGCCGCAACGGTTGGCTGCGGGACATTCATCCGGTTCATCTCGGCGCACAGGTACTTTGCGAAGCCTTAGCCCGCGCCAACCTCGATCCCGCTCAGGTCGATCATGTCATCATGGGCTGTGTCAGCCAAGTCAGCGAACAGACCTTCAACCTCGCCCGCAATGTGGTGCTTGATGCAGGCTTACCGGTTGATGTGCCCGCCACCACCATCGACTTCCAGTGTGGCAGCAGCCAGCAGGCCGTCCACCTCGCCGCCGGAATGATCGCCAGTGGTCTAGCCGAGATCGTGGTGGCGGGTGGTGTCGAAAGCATGACGCGCGTACCGATGGGATCGAGTCTGGAAAACGGCACGCCCTTCACCGACAAAATGATGGAACATTACGACATCATCACACAGGGTGTTGCCGCTGATGAAATCGCGCTCAAGTGGGGTATCAGCCGTGCTGAGGTGGATCAAATTGGCTATGACAGTCATCTGAAGGCCGCCCACGCCCAATCCAAAGGTTGGTTTGAGCAGGAAATTCTGCCCATTGAAGGACGAGACGAGGAAAATAAGCCCTTCATCGTCAACCGTGATCAGGGCATACGTCCCAATGCCTCATTGGAAAAAATGGCCGCGCTGCAACCGGCATTCAATCCCGATGGCGTGACCACCGCAGGCAACAGCAGCCAGATTACCGACGGCGCGGCAGCCTTGGTCGTCATGAGCCGCGACAAAGCCGATGCACTCGGTATTCAGCCAAAAGCCCGCTTAATCTCGATGGTCACCGTTGGCAGTGATCCTCATTTAATGCTGACCGGCCCGATTGCTGCCACCCGCAATGTTTTATCCCGCGCTGGACTTGACCTCAATCAGATTGACCTCTTCGAAGTCAACGAAGCCTTTGCCAGCGTTACCGGCATGTGGCAGCGTGAAATTGGCGCGGATATGACGAAGGTCAATGTGCATGGCGGTGCAATTGCACTCGGCCACCCGCTCGGCGCATCCGGCGCACGGCTGATGACCACCCTGATTCATGCTCTGGAAACACATGATAAGCGCTTCGGTCTGCAAACCATGTGCTGCGGCGGTGGTATGGGCACCGGCACAATTATCGAGCGGTTGTCGTAACTGCCCAACTTTACAATCGGGAGTTGATGACATTCGTAGCGTTGAATTACGGCGCGACTTCCGTTATATCTAGTATCTCTCACAATTCACATTATTGGAGATTGCTGTGAAAATTTTATTTCGCTGCCTGAGTATGGCTTTGCTTATTTTGTTAGCCCTGCCCGTGATGGCGCAGCAGAGTGATGTCCCTCCGTCTGACGCGCCTTATAAAAATCCTAAACTGTCCGTCGATGAACGGATAAATGATTTGCTGCCGCGCATGACCCTCGCTGAAAAGATCGGCCAGATGACGCAGGTCGAAAAGAACAGCATCAAGATGGACGATATCAACGGCTTGTTCATTGGTTCGCTGCTCAGCGGTGGCGCGGGTTATCCGCCTGATAACTCTGCCGAAGGTTGGGCCAAAATGGTTGATACCTTCCAGCAGCAGGCCCTCAAAACCCGCCTTGCCATTCCTTTAATCTACGGCGCGGACGGCGTACATGGGCATAACAATATGGAAGGCGCGGTCATTTTCCCCCATAACATCGGCATGGGCGCGACCCGTAATCCCGAATTGGTGCAAAAAGCCTGTGAAGTAACCGCCCAAGAAATGGCCGCAACCGGCGTCTATTGGAATTTTGGACCGGTGGTCGCTGTACCCCAAGACATCCGTTGGGGACGCACTTACGAAGGTTACAGTGAAAACACCGACCTTGTCTCGCAGCTTGGCGTCGCTTGCGTCAAAGGCTTGCAGGACGGCAAAGACTTTGTACTGGCGACACCCAAGCACTTCATCGGGGATGGCGGCACCGGCTGGGGCACCTCGACCACTGACGATTACATGTTGGATCAAGGCGTGACGCGTGGTGATGAGGCCAATCTGCGCGCGCTCTATTTGCCCCCCTATAAAGCTGCCATCGATGCCGGAGCCATGAGCGTCATGGTGTCCTTCTCCAGTTTCGGTGGCATGAAGATGAGCGCCCAAAAGTATTTGATCACCGATGTACTCAAAGGCGAACTCGGTTTCAAAGGCTTTGTCGTCTCCGATTGGAAGGCCATCGATCAAATTTCCGGCGATTACTATAAGGATGTAGTCACTTCCTTCAACGCGGGCATGGATATGAATATGGTGCCTTACGATTACACCACCTTCATCGAGACCATCACCCAAGCCGTCAATGCAGGCGATATACCGATGGAACGCGTCGACGACGCTGTAAGCCGCATTCTACGCGTCAAATTCATGATGGGCTTGTTCGAACATCCCTTCAGCAATCAAGAGGACATCGCCTCAGTTGGTTCGGATGAACACCGCGCCGTTGCCCGCCAAGCCGTCAGTGAATCGCTGGTGCTGCTCAAGAATGACAATCAAACCCTGCCGCTGAAGAAGGATATTCCGCGTATCTACGTGGCGGGTTCAGCCGGCAATGACATCGGTATCCAATCCGGCGGCTGGACGATTGAATGGCAGGGACGTGCTGGCAATATCACCAAGGGCACGACCATTTTCGAGGCCATCAAGAACGTGGTTGGCAGCGCCGAAATCAAGTTTGACCGTTTCGGGCGCTTCCGCAACGACAAGGACGCCAGCGGCAATTTGCTTCGGGCAGATGTCGGTATTGTGGTGGTCGGTGAGCAGCCCTACGCCGAGGGCAAAGGTGATGCCGCTGATTTGAGCCTCTCCGAAGCCGATCAAAACGCCATTGCTAATGTCCGCTCACGTGTGGATAAACTGGTGGTTGTGCTGGTTTCGGGCCGTCCGATGATCATCGGTGATGCGTTGGATCAGGCGGATGCGTTTGTCGCCGCATGGCTGCCGGGTACCGAAGGTGAAGGCGTGGCGGATAACCTGTTCAGCGACCATGCTTTTACTGGCAAGCTGCCTTACACATGGCCGCGCTCAATGGATCAACTGCCTTTTGACTTCAGCAATTTGCCCACCGAAGGTGATGCATCTCCGCTCTTTCCCTTCGGCTATGGTCTGGCAACCGGTTAAACACGACGGAATTCGTAGGGACAGGTCTGTGACCTGTCCTTCTTATTAGACAGATTTCTTCAACCGTTGATCCAGCACCGCCAGAATATCGGCCTGCACCTTGTCCACCGACTGTGCCGCATTAACCACCACCCAGCGCTCCGGTTCAGCGGCCACCAACTGATGATAACCATCCCGCACCCGCTTGTGAAAATCCAGTGCCATCGCGTCTAAGCGATTCCACTCGCCGCCTTTGTCCAAGGCGCTCAAGCGCCGTTGAAGACTGTCCTCCGGCGCAATGTCCAGCAAAATGGTCAAATCCGGTTTCAGGCCGCCTGTTGCAAACTCGGTGATGAGCTTCAACTGCTTGAGGTCAAGACCGTGTCCATAGCCCTGATAAGCATAGGTCGAGTCATAGAAGCGGTCACAAATGACGAGTCCGCCTTTTGCCAACTGCGGCCTGATGACTTCTTCGACAATTTGCGCCCGCGACGCGCTGTACATCAGCAGTTCGGCACGCGGATGCATCGCCTGATTTTTCATATCGTGCAGCACATGCCGGATCTGGTCACCAATCGCGGTGCCGCCCGGTTCGCGCGTCAATAAAACGTTGTGTTCCCGCGCCTTTAATGTCTCGACGGTCATGGCGACCTGTGTGGTCTTTCCGCCGCCGTCCGGTCCTTCAAATGTAATGAACATGAGGCTGTTTCCAGTGATAATTGATCTGTTACCAGTTTACAAGCAACAGGCAGGATAGAACAGTCAGGGTGACCAATGTAGTGACACTGAATTCAGTTATATGTAAATTGCGCGGAGCGATGCTAATCTTTAAAAATCTGGGCAACGGCTAAACGAAAGCCGGGTAATACTTCGCCACCTTCGAGGAAATCACCGACTCGCAATGTTTTGCGGGGTTGATTTGGCGTATAAACATCAATTGTTTTAATTACATAATCCGCTACCCATACCACTGTTCCAGCAGCCAGATAGTTGCCAATCTTGCGGGTCATTTCAGTTTCAGTATTGCCCGGTGACAGTACTTCAATCGCCAAATCTGGCGCAAGGGGATTGTAAGCAACCTCTGGGTCAACCGGTTGTCTTTTGTAGGAAATGAAGGCCGCGTCAGGAATATATTTCTCTCCAAATATCACATAGCCGCCATCAGCGCCTGTGACACGGCCTAAGTGGTTATCGTCTACGTGAACGCTAACACGCCCGAAGAGCTTTCCCGCTGTAGACGAAGATTTACTGTTCGATACCACTTCAACAATCTCCCCGGCAATGAATTCGAAGTTACGATCCCGATTTTCGGGGAGCATCACGAAGTGGTCAAACTCGGCTTCGGTTACTGTTTGAGCCTGAAATACCATAACATCGCCTTCCTGCTTTTGACCGATTATAACATCAAAGAACGATCTCAATACAACGAAAAGGGCAGGTTTTACCCTGCCCTCGTCCAACTTCAGATCATTAAACTTCCGCTAGTTTGCCCGCAAAATCCGAACGCGGCGTTCCGGCTCATCGCCGTAGCTTTCGCTGTAAAGCCGTGCCTGACGCGCCATCTCATGCTGGCGGCGGCGGGTATCGGCGTCCTGCGGATTCAAGTCCACATATTCCGCGCCGTTCCGAACGCGCAAAATAGCCGACTTGGTTTCTTCCATCGCCATCCCATACGGATCATCAGGACGGACAATGTCCTCCAACCCATAGAGATCGATCAAGAAGTTCTCGATTTGTGATACGGTGTTCGCCCGCAGCACATAGATCGGGGTGCCGCGCCGTTCAGCGTCCACAATCAGCTTGGGACGGCGGCGGTAATCATTCTTGATGGTCACAATCGCGTCTGTCTGGTTGAAGTCATCCACAACCGTCACCGGAACATGCAAGCGGCGTGCCGACTGCATCAGCCGGTTACGGGCGACTCCGTAGGCATACAACCGCAGCGGTTGCAAGGCATCGTTACTGTTGCCATTGCTGCCATTCCCGTTGCCATTCGAGACGCCATTCTGGGTATTAGCGGTCGGCACTGCTTTACCACGCCGTCCATTGCTGGCGGCAATCGGCTCGTGCAGCAGTCCATTGTCCTTTTCCCTTGCGACACGTCCACCACGCTCAGTGCTCGCGCGTGGTTCTGGCACAATCGACTCGATTTCGATCTCGCCTTTCGCGTTGCGTGTCCGCAGTTCAATCGGCAGCGGGCGACCACGCAGTTGTCCATCCACAGCAGCCGATACGTCTTCATGTACTGCCAGACGGTCACGGGTTTGCAGTTCGATCAGCACGTCAAAGGTCGGCGGTGCTTTACGTTCCTGCACCGACTTCTGGGTACCACGTCGACGCGCTTCCTCGTCCGAAAGCGTCACCGACTCAATACCCCCGATCAAATCGGAGAGTGTCGGATTCAGCATCAGATTTTCCAGCGCGTTACCGTGCGCCGTACCGATCAGTTGCACACCGCGCTCGGCAATCGTGCGAGCGGCTTGCGCTTCCAATTCACGCCCGATTTCATCAATGACGATGACTTCCGGGTTGTGGTTTTCAACCGCTTCGATCATCACTTCGTGCTGGCGTTCAGGGTGCGATACCTGCATACGGCGGGCTTTACCAATCGCCGGATGTGGCACGTCACCATCACCGCCAATTTCGTTCGATGTATCGACAATCACCACGCGTTTACGTTCGGCCAGCACACGGGCCGCCTCGCGCAGCATGGTC
The DNA here is from genome assembly GCA_044226855.1 of Aggregatilineales bacterium. GTDB lineage: Bacteria > Chloroflexota > Anaerolineae > Aggregatilineales > Phototrophicaceae > CFX2. The sequence goes on along the minus strand of JBGAGF010000009.1, from coordinate 55,002 downwards.
GTCTTACCAACACCCGGCGGCCCCATGATCAGTACACTCTGGCCGGACTCGATCAGGTCTTGGATAATGTCAATCGTCCCGTAGACCGCGCGTCCAACACGGCAGGTCAAGCCGACCACGTCGCCACGACGGTTACGGATGCCGGAAATACGGTGCAGCGTCCGTTCAAGTCCAGCTCGGTTGTCCGCGTCAAATGTCCCGATGTTATTGACAATCGTGTCAATATCGTCACGGCTCACTTCATCTTCTTGAAGCACCACTTCGCCTTCCAGATACCGCGCGGTGGGCACACGTCCCAAGTCCAGCACGATTTCGAGCAGGTCGTCGGTATTTCCGATGTGGTCTAGGGCGGCGTTCAAATGCGGGGGCAAGACACGGCGTAATTCGTAGATATTGTCTGTAATGCGGCGTTCCATAAATTCTCTAGAACACTCCTCTGTAGTAGGTGCAGCGGAACAGGGTTGAATTGGTCTCGGAGTTAGATACTCCTACACACCGCCCCGCGTTCATGCACGCGATTATTTCCGACTTTCGGTAATGCCATTCGGCGGTTTGACTGGACTCGGCACAGCCTCCAATTTTTGGCGCAGCGGCGTGAATGCGGCTGCACGAACTCCGGCTGCGATGTGTTTCACCATCACAGCTTGGCGGGCACAAATGGTAAACCCTAACTCTACCAGCGCATCATCTAACCAATCTTGATAACGGCGTACCCGCACGAAGACGGGAACTTTGCCGGTGCGCTCAACTTTGGTGATCGCCGCAGCAATCACGTCGGCGGCTTCGCTAAATACATCGGGATGCAGATGCGGCGTCAAGTACACGCCCATTTTGCCATCCACCGCCCCAATGTAACCTTCAACGCGCTCATCCCGACGGTAAACAAACCCTTCGCCCTCACCCGGCAGCTCCGTTACAGGCTGCACCAGCTTAGGCACGATATTGCCGTACAACGTGTAAATCCCGGCCATATCGTCTTGAGTCGTATGTGTCAGTTCGACCTTATGCCTCGGCTCATAGGCAACTGCTTCTTCCGGCGACCGGCACCAGATTTCCTGCCGCGCATAGATCGCATAACTAGCTGTACGCATCGTTTTGAAAAGCGGTGCGCTTTCCTCAACTTCTGCGGTCAGCAAATGTGCTCCACGCTTACCCGCCTCGGCTGCCATAGAGTCCAACATGTGCAGCCACGCCCGATCTTCTTCCCCATCTTGTGGGGCAGGTGCAACATACGTAATCTGGGCATAGGCATCGTCTTGGCGTAAGCGGAACTGTCCGGCAACCTGCTGGTTTTCCGTTCGTGTTACCATTGTGTAGACACCCCGGTACGGCAGCAGCAGCGTAATCAGGCCCGAACTCTGTGCGCCAGTGGCATCGGTATAGAAAAGTTCACTATCCAATACCATGCCGCCCGATTCGCTCAGCCGCCTCACCAATGGAATATCCACCAGAGTCACGGCGCGCGTCTCCGCCGTGTCACGTATGGGCATAAAACCTCGTTTGGTATGACCCGGACAACATCTGTCCCAATGGTAGCACCTTCACCTTACATTTCCCTTGAGCAGCACCGTAAGGGATTGGGAGATGATTGTGCCGGTAAATCGTGGAATTACACATTACCGTTATTGTAACACGCATCGAACTGGTGTGACAATTCGGTATAGCCTATTTTCCACTTTCATACGAAGTTTTTATGCTGCTTCTAAGCTTATTATAAGTAAGGTTATTGGGTTTTTAAAGGGTCAAAAAAGGTCAGAATTGGGAAATAAGCGGACAAAACAGGATTCAGTACCCTCCAAGTTGGCTAGGAAATAAGGCTATGTTAAAGTTTGAATAAAATAACGAAGCCAATAGAAAGGATTTCTTATGGAAGCCTTTGAAATCGCTGATCTGATTGCCCGACAAACGGCTGGCAGCAAACCCTATCTGGAATTTCTGAAGCATCCGTCTTTGAGTGTCGGCCTCTATGTGCTGCCTGCTGGTGGCGTTGATGGGCAGCAGCCCCACACTGAAGATGAAGTCTACTATGTGGTCAGCGGACGCGGCATATTCCGCCACGCTGACGAAGAGCGTCCTGTGCAAGCTGGTTCAATCTTGTTCGTTGCCGCCGGAGTCGAACACCGCTTCCACAGCATTACCGAGCCGCTCCAAATCATCGTCTTCTTTGCGCCTGCCGAATATACCAACCGCAAAGCCTGATCAAACGCCTGAATTGAACATTCGTGCTTCTCTTTGGGTAATAACACCAAATCACAGCCACAAAAATCGGTTGTCGATTGGTTGCTCCTATTCCTATATAGCGGTATGATACCCGCGACTGTGCAGTTTAAGAGCGCTTTAGCCCCTTAAGGAGAAAATAATGAAACGTCGGTTACTGCTCGTTTTATCCTTAGCACTCATGCTAACGCTGGTTGCTGCGCCCAGCTTGGCGCAAGATAAAAAAGTTGTGACGGTTAGTTATACACAGGAACCCCTGACACTTAATCCCCTTTATGTCACGCAATGGTTTGCTGCAAATATTACCGATATGGTGCTCACGCCACCATGGTTTATTGATGACAATCTCCAAGCGGTTCCGGTGCAAGTTACTGAAATCCCCAGCACCGAAAATGGGGGCATCAGCGCTGACGGTACCGTGATGACCATGAAGCTCCGTGACGATATCAAGTGGAGCGACGGCGAACCGATCACTTCAGAGGATTATGTCTTCACGTATGATATGATCATGCTGGATAAGAACACGGTCAGTTCGCGTTTCCCGTGGGATACCAAAGTCAAGAGTGTGACCGCGCCCGACGCGACCACAGTCGTGGTGACATTCAACGAACCTTTTGCCCCGTGGCTGACCACCCTGTTCACAGCCTCACCTGCTATGCCCAAACACACACTGCAACCCATCGTTGATCAGGATGGAACATTAGACACCGCTGATTGGAACCGTACACTCGATCCCGGCAGCGGGCCGTTTAAAGTGGGTCAGTGGGAAAGCGGCAGCTTCCTTTCACTCGTTCCCGCGGACAACTATTGGGGCGGCAAGCCCAAACTGGACGAAGTCTTCTTCCGCATCGTGGCCGACGATGGCACGTCACAAAACGCGGCCCTCGAAGCCGGTGATGCCGATATTGGCCCATTCCTCACCGCTGCCGATGCCGATGCACTCGAGAAAAAAGGTCTCGTAACCACCATTACACCTTCGGGCTATAACGAAGGCTGGTTCCTCAATGTCAATCCGGAGACTGCCCATCCAGCTATGCTCGACGTCAATGTCCGCAAGGCATTGGTGATGGCCTTCAACCGTCAAAAAGTCGTTGATGATTTACTGCTCGGCAAGCTGCCCGTGCCCGGCAGCTATTGGGAAGCAACACCGTATGCGCGTCCTGACGCCAAGCCCTATCCCTATGACCCCGAAGCGGCCAAGAAACTACTAGACGATGCCGGTTGGAAGGATAGCAACGGCGACGGAACCCGCGATAAAGACGGTAAGGAACTCGTGCTGCGTTTCATCGCCAGCCAGCGCCAGATTCGTAAGGACATTCAGGCGATTGTCCAGCAGTCGTTTGCCGAAATCGGAATCAAGGTTGAGACATCAAACTACGACAACTTCTTTGATACTTTCGGTGAAAATGGCCCGGCTGCAACCGGAGCATACGATATTGCCGAGTGGTCACAAAATCCGGACTTCCCCGATCCAAACACCAATGTATTCTTGTGCTCCGAAATCCCCAGTGCGGATAATCCAGAAGGCAGCAACTGGACGGGCTATTGCAACGAAAAGGTGGACAGCCTGTTACAAGAGCAGTTGAAGACCACCGATACGGCCAAGCGAACCGAGATTTTCCACCAGATTGACCAACAACTCTTTGATGATGTTGTGTGGGTCGGTGTGTGGTATGACGCTGACATTTGGGCCACCACCAAGCGTGTCGAAAATGCGCGCTACAGCGGTGCAGATCCCTTCTGGAATGCGATTAACTGGGACGTCACTGGCTAAACGAACTAAGACGGTTCAAATGGGGCGAGAATAACCTCGCCCCATTTTTGTTATCCCGTTCATCATTGAACACGGAGTCCGAAGATGGGTCGTTACATCATTCGTCGTTTGCTTCAGGCCATTCCTCTGGTCGTCCTCGTTAGCTTGACGATTTTTGTTCTGCTGCAAGCAACCGGCGATCCGCTGGCAACCATGGGTGGACGCTCGCCGACACGACCAGAGGATAAAGCCCGCTTACGTCGCCAGCTCGGACTCGATAAACCCATACTTGAACAATATTTATATTGGCTCATTGGAAACGATTGGGCGAGGTTTGACCGTGACGGTGATGGAGTCGCCGAGTCACCCGGAACCCGTTACGGTGTTCTACGCGGCGATTTTGGCACATCGATTGTCACCAAACAGCCCGCAATGGAAATTATTCTGGATCGCTTACCCAATACGCTCTTATTAATGGTCACATCCGAAGTTATTACCCTATTTTTCGCGCTCATTATCGGCGTGATATCTGCTGTAAAACAATACAGCCTCATCGACAATGTGCTCAGTGGCTTTTCGTTCATCACCTTTTCCATGCCCATTTTCTTAGTGGGGTTCGGTCTGCTTTATATCTTTGCCGTCAAGTTCCGTGAGTGGGGACTACCCTATTTGCCTACAGGCGGCATCTTTGACCCGAAACAAGGTCGTACTCTCAACCAACTCGTGCTGCACATGATTTTACCGGTCGCCACCATTACCATCATCAGTGTGGCAGGCTACAGCCGTTATATCCGCTCCAACATGTTGGAAGTCATCAACTCGGATTACATCCGTACTGCCCGCGCCAAAGGACTAAGCGAACGCAGCATCCTGTATCGCCACGCCTTCAAAAATGCTGCCCTGCCTCTCGCCACACTCATCGGTCTTGACCTGCCCTTCCTGTTGGGAGGCGCGGTCGTCACCGAACGCATCTTCGCGTGGCCGGGTACAGGCCGCCTCTTCCTCGACCATTTGGAACTGCTCGATTACTCGGTGCTGATGGGACTCTTAATGCTCATCACTGTCGCAGTTGTCGTCTTTCAACTCCTGACCGATTTAATGTATACGTGGCTCGATCCGCGCATCCGCTACTCATAGGAGCACACGATGGCAACCGCAGACGCAGCCGCTAAACCGATCCGCATTAGCGCGTCGGATAACGACATCAAACCCCAATCACCGACTCAGCGCGTCATCAAGCGCTTTACCCGGCATCGCGCCGCCATGTTCGGCTTGCTGATCTTGCTGGGGGTAATTCTTTATATTTTCATTGGCTCGTTCATCTTCACTGAAGCGCAGGCCAACTTCAACGACACCGCCATTCGCCTGCAGCCGCCTTCCGCTACCCATCCCTTTGGCACCGACCGCATTGGCCGCGATATCCTTGCTCGAACCATCTACGGCGGACAAATCTCGCTCCTGATTGGCTTCCTCGCTGTGATCGTCGAAGTCGGGTTTGGGACAGCCATTGGCGCAATCGCCGGTTATTATGGGGGATGGGTCGATTCGGTTCTCATGCGCATTACCGAAGCCATGCTCAGCATCCCGTCGCTGCTCTTGCTGTTGGTCATGGCAAAGTTCTTCGCAGGCAAAATCGAGCCGATTCAACTGTTCGGGCGCAGCTTCAGCGGCAGCGTCATCGTTATTATCCTGATCCTCGGCCTCACCAGTTGGATGAGCCTCGCCCGCATCATCCGCTCCAATGTCCTTTCAATCAAGGAAACCGAATTTGTGTTGGCTGCCCGCGCCTTAGGCGTACCCAATTGGCGCATCATTACCAATCACATCCTGCCCAACACGCTTGCCTCGATCATTGTATCGCTCACGCTCGGTGTCGCTACCGCCATCTTGACCGAAGCCTACGTCAGCTTCCTCGGCTTGGGCGTCCAAGCGCCGACCGCCAGTTGGGGCAACATGCTCACCGAAGCTCAAGAATTCAACGTCATCAAGAACGCGCCTTGGTACTGGTTCTTCCCCAGCCTGCTCATTCTGCTGACGGTACTCAGTATCAACTTCGTCGGTGATGGTCTACGCGACGCCTTCGATCCTCGCTCCGACAACAAGGTCTAATTCACAGGTCGTTTTGTAGGGCTGAGGCGCGCCTCAGCCGGTGCATCTCGCCCCATCATTATTCACTCCTATTGATCATCACCGCCCATTTGTGCGATAATGTCCTCGACACACCTCCGTCGTAATCCCTGTCCGTTTTGAATTCCAAGATTGTCACATGATGCACATAAAACCGGAAATTATGAGTCCCGCTGGTTATTGGCCCCAACTCCACGCCGCCATTGAGGCCGGAGCGGATGCCGTTTACTTCGGACTGAAACACTTTACCGCCCGCGCTAAAGTCGGCTTCACCTTAACCGAACTGCCTGATGTCATGCGCACGCTTCATGCACGTGGCGTCAAAGGCTACGTCACCTTCAACACGCTGATCTTCGACCATGAACTGCGTGAAGCCGTCAAAACCATCGAGCAAATCGCCCTTGCTGGAGCCGATTCCTTTATCGTGCAGGATGTGGGCATCGCCCAACTCGCCCACCAGATTGCCCCGACGGTCGATGTTCACGGCAGCACCCAGATGAGCATCACCAGCGCCGAAGGCATTGCCCTTGCCCAGCGCTTCGGGGTCAGCCGCGTGGTTCTAGCTCGTGAACTGTCCCTCGATGACATCCGCGCCATCCGTGAACAAACCGACTGCGAACTGGAAATGTTCGTTCATGGAGCTTTGTGCGTGTCCTATTCGGGGCAGTGCTTCTCGTCCGAAGCGTGGGGCGGACGCAGTGCCAATCGCGGTAAGTGTGCTCAAGCCTGCCGCCTCCCCTATGAAATGATCGTCGATGATGTGCTCAGGCCACTTGGGGACGCCCGTTACCTACTTTCACCCGGTGACCTCTACGCCCTGAATCAGATACCCGACATCATCAACCTCGGCATCTCCGCCTTCAAAATCGAAGGCCGTTACAAAGATGAAAATTATGTCGCGCTGACCACCAATGCCTACCGCCGCGCTGTCGATGCTGCATGGGAGCAGCGTCCCAATCCGGTGACACCTCAGGAAGCGCTCGAACTTGAGCAGGTCTATTCACGCGGTCTCGGCCCATACTTCATCTCCGGCACCAACCATCAAGCCGTCGTATCTGGACGATCCCCGCGTCATCGGGGTGTCCTCTGTGGCCGTGTGTCTAAAGTCAACAAAGATCACGTCATTATCGAGCCGACCGATATTCAGAACGTAGCACCCCTCAAAGCCGGCGATGGCATCGTCTTTGATGCCGCTGATTGGCGCAGCCCCGAAGCCAAAGAAGAAGGCGGCCACATCTACGAGATTAAACCCACTGGCAAGCGCCTTGAACTGCGTTTCGGCAACCGTGAGATCGACTTCACCCGCATCCGCCCCGGCGATTGGGTCTGGCGTAATCATGATATCAATGTCGATAAAGCTGCCAAGCCCTTCATCAACGCCAGCACGCCGGTCTACAAACAGCCCGTTAACGTGACCGTCATCGCCAGAGACGGTCAGCCGCTTCAACTGACATGGCAGCTTGCTAAACATCCCGACATCGCCGCGCATGTCCAGTCCGACGAGCCGCTCACCCGCGCCAACAGCCGCAGCGTCACCGCCGAGTATCTCCACCAGCAGTTGAGCCGCTTGGGCAATACCGCCTATCAGCTTCACGACCTCACCGCCGACATATCCGGCGATCCCTTTATCCCGAGTTCGCTGCTCAACCGCTTGCGCCAAGAAGCTGTTGATCACTTGGTTCAGCAGCAAGCCCAACCGCAACCTGTTGTTACCAATAATCCATCCGCCGCGCTCAAAGATGCACTTTTGCAGATGGATCGTGATTTGGGTAGGGGTTTGTCGGCGGCAAACCCCTCCACTAGCAATCCACGTCTGCACCTGCTTGTCCGTACTCCCGAACAACTTGAAGCCGCGCTCGAACTCAAACCGACCACTATCACCTTGGATTACCTCGAACTCTATGGCTTGCGTCCCGCCGTTGAGCAAATCAAAGCCGCTGGCATTAGCCCGCGTGTCGCCAGTCCGCGCGTCCTCAAGCCACAGGAACAGCGCATCGTCAACTTCTTGCTCCGTCTGGATTGTCAAATCGTCGTCCGCTCCGGTGGATTGCTCGAAGCGCTGCAAGGCCGCCACCAGCACCCGCTGATCGGTGATTTCAGTCTGAACGTCGCCAATCAGCTCACCGCCGATACCTACTTCAAACTGGGCGTCGATACCATCACGCCCACCCACGACCTCAACGCCGACCAGATCAGCAAGTTGGCGCAAAGCATCGGTGGTAAGCGCTTTGAAGTCATCGCTTACCATCATTTACCTGTCTTCCACACTGAACACTGTGTCTTCTGCCGCTTCTTATCCAACGGCACCAGCTCTCTGGACTGCGGCCATCCCTGCGAAAAACACAAAGTCGCCCTGCGTGATGTTCAGGGTCGCAATCATCCGGTCATGGCTGATGTTGGCTGCCGCAACACAGTCTTCGGCGCGGAGGCTCAAGTCGCCGCCCTGCACCTTGACCAGTTGCAACAAAGTGGAATTGTTGATTATCGTCTGGAGTTCGTACACGAATCAGCGGCGGATGTGCGTCAGGTTGTCTCGGCGTTTCAGGCTTACTTTGTGGGGCAAATCAACGCCGCTCAACTCGACATTCGCCTGCGTAAAATCGCCCCCGAAGGCACCACCGAAGGTTCACTCTTCGTACCCGACGATTACCTGAAACTGCCTGTCATGCAATAATCAATGTGGATTTAGAGGGGAATTTCGTAGGGGAAGGTCTGTGACTTTCCCTCGCAACGAGCACTTTGTAGGACTGAGGCGTGCCTCTGCCGCAATATACAGATATTAGGCATTTCTCCCCTCTTCCATGAAATGGCTTTCGGCAGAGTGAGTGTGCGAACGTGCCGATGTGGGGTCGGGGTGAGGATTTGTTACCCCGCCACCTGTTCCAATTCCCGTGCATGGGTAATCGCGCCCCAGCCCAACCCCTGTCGTATGAGGAACGCGAATCCCGCCAGCGTCACCGGCAGCCAGATCACCACATGCACCACCAGCGCATAGGCATGGGCTTCGGTTTGTGCCACGCCCACTGCCACCATCACCAGCGACACAAAGAACTCGAACACGCCGATTTGTCCCGGTGATGCAGGAATCAACCCTGCCAGATTAACCACACCTACCGTCAGCAGCATCACCGGATAGCCCACGTTCAGGCCGAACGCGAACGACACGATCCAGTACACGCTGGCCTCGACCATCCAACTGGCATATGAACTCACCACGGCCCCCGCCAGATCAGCCGGACTGCGCAGCGCCTGCAAGCCTTCGATGATCTCATCCGCCAACCGCGTCATCACCTGATGCAGCCGCCCCGGTAAAATATTCCCTAATAGATGGAGGATGCGTCGCAGCAAATCAGGCCGTGCCGACAGCACAAAAAACACCGCAACCGCTGTCAAGAAAATCGGAGCGGCCACCATCGCCACCCGTTTAATCTCAACCGCTTGAATATCGACGAACAGCAGCGAAACCACAATGAACGTCAGCATCACGATGCCGTCAAACACGCGCTCCACAATCACCGTCGTCGCCGCCCGCGTCATCGGCACCTGATAATTCCGTTGCAGCAGCACGACCCGCAAAATCTCGCCGCTGCGAAACGGATATACATTGTTGCCCATATACCCGATGGCCACCAGCGGAATCAATGAGCGCAGCGCAATCGGGGTGATTGACCGCAGCAGAAATCGCCACCGCAGTGAAATCAATGTCACGCCCACGAAATACCAAACCGAACCCACCAGCAGCCAAACCACATTGACGTGCTGGATTTGCGCCCAGACGGCGGCAGGATTCAGATTGCGGAAGGCGAACCACAGAAAGACGAGACTAATCAGGAGGCCAAGGCCGACAGCGACCCACTTGTTAAATTTCATTCACCACTAACACAATCAGAGGCGGTAACCCATGCCTCCTACCCTTAAAATAGAAATTACATTGTATCAGCCAATTTCGTGTCCCCATAGGCCGTAAGGTCAAACCTTCCTGCTCTCAATTCCATTTGGAGTGGAACTTTTCACTTGCTTGTATTTATACAGCAGTCGAGTACACTTTTACTTAAGTCAGTTCATGCAGGATCGCTTCAGTCCGGTTAGTAGAAGGAAATTGAACACATGAATGACTCCTCACAACCACCGGAAGACCCCAACTGGTTGGACGAATTCGAAGACCTCGCCAACCGCCAGTTGGATTACGGATCATCCTGTGAACAAGTACATCCCATTATCGAGCGCTGGTTCCAAAAGTTGATGGAAACCGATCCGCCGCAGTCCCGCGCCTCGGTCGAACAAGCCATGTCCTGCCTCTCCACCGAAGTCCTCAACGGTCTGCCTGATGATCTCATTGAGCAGCTCCTCGATCATCTAACCGAAGATGACTTAGGGGCATGGGTGCAGCATATCCTCTTGATCGGTCGTGCCTTCGAAAGCGCCCTCCACAACGGCGAACTCGACGATCTCTAGAATCCCTCGTCACTCATTTGTCCAGTAGGTACCACACTAAACGGTGGAAACGAAATTGATCTCATAAATACGGCTTATAAGAGTTCTTGAAAGCCCCTCCCTGATGCTTCGGGGTGGGGTTCATATGGCAAATCATTCACCACCCACTTAATGTGGTACCACAATTTGAACCCGACTCTGCTCGGGTTGGTATTATCCTCAAGTCAACTTTCATCTACAATGAATGCCGTCTTACAACACTGAATAAGAATAGGAGCAATTATGGCGAACGCGAAAACCATTCCCTCCCGTAGCGAAATCGGGGAACAGTTTAAATGGAATGCCGAAGCCGTCTTTCCGTCCCGCGCGGTCTGGACAGCCGAATTCGAAACCGTCAGCAAAGCGTTAGATGATCTCGCCCCCTTTCAAGGTCACTTGGGCGACAGTGCCTCCAAACTAGCAGACTGGCTGGAACTCTCCACCTCATTGATCCGCCGTGTCAGCAAACTCTTCTTCTATGCCCGTATGTCTCAATCCTGCGACACTGGCGACGAAGAAGCCACCGGCATGACCGGCCAAGCCTTCGGTCTATATGCCCGTGTCGGTGCGGCCACCAGCTTCTCCAGCCCTGAAATGCTGGCGATTGGTGAGCCGACACTCATGCAGTGGACAGAGAGCGAATCACGTCTCAAGAATTACAAGCACTACTTCAGCGACCTCTTCCGCCAGCAGCAGCATGTCCGCTCATCCGAAGTCGAAGAAATTCTGGCAATGGCTGGCGAACCCTTCGGCCAAACCGACAACACCTTCGACATGCTGACCGATGCCGACATGCAGTTCAAACCCGTTGTCATCAATGGCGAAAAACTCCCGCTGGCACAGAGCACCAAAGACACCTTCTTGGAGGGTGGTGATCGCGAAGCCCGCAAGCAGGCATGGGAGAACTATGCCGACACCTACCTCGGCCTCAAGAACACCCTCACCAGCAATTATCTGGCATCAGCCAAGCGTGATGTCTTCTACGCCCGTGCTCGCCGCTACAATACGGCTCTCGAAGCCTCGCTCTTCCAGAACAACATTCCCAAAGAAGTCTTCCATAACCTCATCGACACCTATCGCAAGAACATCCCCACATGGCATAAATATTGGGCCATCCGTCGCAAAGCGCTCGGCGTCGATACGCTCGAACCCTACGACATCTGGGCACCGATTGCCAAGAATCCGCCGGTTGTCTCTTATGAACAAGCTGTGAACTGGATTTGCGAAGGTATGGCGCCGCTCGGCAAGGACTATGTGGGTGTGCTGCGCAACGGCTGTCTCGAAGAGCGTTGGGTGGATGTCTATCCAACCAAGGGCAAGTCAGCCGGAGCCTTCAGCTTTGGCACCTATGACACCGCCCCCTACATCATGATGAGCTTTGACGACAGTTTGGGCGCGCTCAGCACCCTCGCGCATGAGTTGGGGCACTCCATGCATTCCTACCTCTCGCGCAAAAACCAGCCTTATGTCTATGGGGATTACTCCCTCTTTGTGGCCGAAGTCGCCTCCAACTTCAATCAGGCCACCACCCGTGCCCATCTCTTCAAGGTCAACAGCGACAAAGACTTCCAGATCGCCGTCATCGAAGAAGCCATGAGCAACCTGCACCGCTACTTCTTCATTATGCCCACGCTGGCACGCTTCGAACTCGAAGTGCATACCCGCATCGAACAGGGCAAGTCCATCACATCCAGTGACCTCATCAGCCTCATGACCGACCTCTTCAGCGAAGGCTACGGCAGCGAAATGCATGTCGATCATGATCGTGTCGGCATCACATGGGCGCAGTTCGGCCATCTCTACGCCAACTACTACGTCTACCAGTATGCCACCGGCATCTCTGCCGCCCATGCCCTCTCCGGTCGCATAGTGGCGGGCGAACCCGGCGCGGCTGAGAACTACATCAAGTTCCTCAGTACAGGCAGTTCGCTCTATCCGGTGGACGCTCTCAAACTCGCGGGCGTCGATATGGCAACCCCCGAAGCCGTCGAACGCACCTTCGAAGTCTTGGCGGGCTACGTCGACAAACTCGGCCAACTCACCGCCTAAACCGTCTTTAAAGCCCCTCCCTGTATTTTGGGGAGGGGTTTGGGTGGGGTTAATTGCTTCAAACCCCTTTCCAACCATTCCCCAACCTCACACGCCGCATACCTCCCTCAAAATCGTTGGTAAACTCGTCCCGAAAAAGCGACCAAAATGTAACCCGAACCGTCCCATTTTCTGCTATCCTATGCTTATCACTCGGTTTTATCTTGGCGCACTTGGCGTCATGGCAGTTCAAATGACTTGTTCCGTTTTTCTCTCTGTCTTTGCGCCCTTGCCTCTTTGCATCTTTGCGTTAAGTTTTCTGGCGTTTGGCAATCTTGGCGGCGGACATCCCCTCGCCAAATTGCCGCATTTTCAGCCGAGCCATCCGCCGAATCGCCAGACTTTTCGCCAATATCGCCAATAAATTAGGATGGATATTGCCAGTTTCGCCAATAGAAAAAGGAACGTTTGCCAATGTTGGATGCCATCCTCGAAAAGCTGATCGCCGAACGCCACATCCCCGGCCTCGCCATCGCCATCCAACAGGGAGATACCCGCCTGCACGAAGGCTATTATGGCCATGCCAACCTTGAACATCAGGTCGCGGTAAGCACCCACACCGTATTCGAAATCGCCTCCGTAACCAAGTTGTTCACCGCGCAAGCCGTTCTACATCTCGCCCAAGAAAAACAACTTCAACTGGATGATCCTGTCGCAACCTACGTAACCAACTTGCCTCCGACGTGGAACGCCGTGACCATTCGCCACTGCCTAGCTCACCAGTCCGGCATCCCCAACTACACTTCTCTTGACCGTTATTGGGAACTTCAACGCGTCAGCAAATCACCACATGAAGTCCTCGACTTGGTGCGTGACCAACCGCTCAACTTCGCCCCCGGAACCCGTCATAGCTATGACAATACCGGCTTTTACCTGCTCGGCATGCTCATCGAAGCCGTGACGCATAAATCCTATGGAGACTATCTCCACCAACTCATTTTCGAACCCTTGGGCATGACCTCAACCCGCGCCAATAATTACGACCAAATCATCACGCATCGCGCTCAAGGTTATCTTTATCGGGATGGTACTTTCTTCAATAAAGGGTTTTACGACATCAGCAACACCTTCAGTGCCGGAGTTCTACTCTCGTCCGTCCGTGATTTATTAACGTGGCAGGCTTCCCTCTTTGACGACCGCATCCTGAATGCCGGGTATCGAAAACTGTGGTGGACGCCGCATCTTTCCCAAGAACAAAATGAAAAGGCTTATCACTATACGGTGGGCTTGGGCTGGTTCATGGTCGAAAGTCCGCTCGGCACCTTCTTGGGACACAACGGCGGCATCACCGGCTTTGCCTCAGCCTTTCTCTATTTGCCGGATACGCAAACCACCGCTATTGTGCTCCTAAACACCAACCATATTGAAAATCCGCATCAAATCGCGCTTGATGTCATCACGCAGCTTCGCCAGTCATAATTCAGAAGGGAATCACATGGAACGCCAGAACTTCGCCGGAAATTCGCCCTACGAGTCAGTCATCGGTTACTCCCGTATGGTGAAGGTCGGCCCTTTCATCTACGTCGCCGGAACCACCGCCACCAATGCCGAGGGCAAAATCGTCGGTATCGATGACGCCTACGCTCAGACCGTCCAAATCTTCCGTAATATCGAGACCGCCCTTCAACGCGCCGGAGCCAGTCTCAAAGATGTGGTACGCACCCGCATGTATGTTGTTAGTATGGAATACTCCGAAGCGGTTGGCCGTGCCCATGGAGAAATCTTCAAGGACATTCGCCCCGTCGCCGCCATGATCGAGGTCAAAGGCTTTATCTCGCCGGAGATGCTGGTCGAAATCGAGGCCGACGCGGTGCTAACAGAGGAAAAATAAAAGAGGACGAACACGCGAATTCATCCCCTTTTTGTTATCCACAGATTTCACATCGGCCTCACGACCAGTTAAGCCAGAGGTGAATGATCTTCCACACGAGGGCAGCGCGGGAGATCAGTATGGGATAACTCAAGTTGTCGCCGCTCGTGATCATGGGGGTATAGGCATCCGACCACGCCAGCGCACTTGCTCTATAACAAACTAATGTCACGAACAGTGAATATTTAGACGAAACGGATTGACATCGCCCATTGAAAATAAAAACCCCGGCGTATACCGGGACATCTGAAGGTTATTTCGAACCGCCTAAACCTGCGTAATCAGGATCGGCGCGCCCTTCGTAATCACAACCGTGTGCTCATACTGCGCTGCCGGACTGCCATCCGGTGTCTTCAGTGTCCAGCCGTCTTTTTCGGTGTAGATATGTTTGGCCTTGGTGGAAACAAACGGCTCGACCGTCAGCACCATACCTTCTTTGAGCACATCCTTGATACGCGGATTATAGAAACCGGGGACGCTCGGAGACTCATGCAGTTTGCGCCCCACGCCGTGTCCCGGCAGGTCACGGATGATGCTGAAACCCGCGCCGCGCACGACGCTCTCCATCACCCGCCCGATCTCATTGACCTTGTTGCCAGCCGTTGCCACCGAGATGCCCTTTTCCATCGCCTCGTGGGCCACCGTCGCCAACCGCTGCTTGATACCCGAAACGGGCAGCATCGCAATCGTCGCCGCCGTATCTGCATAGTAGCCGTCAAGCTCCGCCGATACGTCAATGTTCACCAGATCGCCGACTTGTACCACTCGATTACCCGGTATCCCGTGCGCCGCCTCATCGTTGATGCTGATGCAGGTCGTGCCGGGGAATTTATACATGAGGATCGGTGCCGAGTGAGCACCTTCTTTCTTCAACAACGCCGCGCCAATGGCATCCAATTCGCCGGTGGTAATGCCGGGATGCACTTCAGCCAGCATGCGCTGCAAAGTGGTACCGACCACCTTACCGATCTTCATCAAGCCTGCCATATCACGTTGCGATTGAATAACCATGTTGCACCTTACTATCTTTTCACCAAGTCGTACACGTCATTGTAGCTTGAATATCGCCGTCAGGCGTTACCCAAGATACCGGCATATGGGATGTCGTGTGCTGCGCCCCGACGCTGCCGTCCGCGCCGATAACGATGACACCGGCGTTCGGGTTCGGAATGCGCGCGCTCAAGAAATCAAGGCCTTCTTGTGCTGCGACCTGTGCATTAACACCGTTCGACATCGTATCGACCACCCGCTTACACAGGAAAAAGCGCATCACGTTCTCGCCGACGCCCGTCGCGCTGGAACCGCCCAACGCATCATCTGCATAACCACCCGCGCCGAAAATAGGGGTATCACCAACGCGTCCCTTTCGCTTCTCCGGTACGCCACCGGTCGAGGTCGCGCTCGCAATATGCCCGTTCGTATCCAGTGCCACCGCACCGCACGTCCCAACGCCCTGTCCATAAGGAACGACGGTCTTTCCAGCATGTCGGGCACGGTACGCTTCAAATTCCTTGGGCGTAATCATCTGCACATTCGAAACCAGTGGCATCCCCAATTCCGCCGCCAGTTGATCAGCCCCATCCCCAACAAAAAACAGGTTATTGGTTCGGCTCATCACCAGCCGCGCCAGCGAAATCGGATACTGTACCCGCCGCACCGCCGCCACCGCTCCATATTTGATGGTGCTGCCATCGGTGATCAGCGCGTCCATCTCGACCTCGCCAGCCGCATTCACAAAGCTGCCAAAGCCAGAGTCGAACTGTGGGTCGCTTTCCATCACATTCGTGGCCTTCTCAACAGCGTCCAGAGCCGAACCACCGGCCTTCAGAATTTCCCAGCCGACTGTTGCCGCTTGGCGCATCGACTTCAACACGGACGCTTCATCGAAGCCCACCCACTCACCTGCACCACCATGAAGAATCAGACGCGGTGTGCCACTCAATGTCATACGGTATTGCCCTTTATAAATGTGAAATAGAAAGCCGATTGTATCAAAAGGCTTGGTTTTAACGTAAGGTCAAAGCAAGGTATATGAGACAAGATGCAGATATAGTCGTGAACGTATGGAGCAGTTCAATGCTTGATTTGTCCATTATTATTGTGAACTGGAACGGCAAAGATCTGCTGACCAAATGTCTGCAGTGCGTCGAGTCTACAGTCAAAAAGATCAGCTATGAAACCTTCGTCGTAGATAACGCCTCGACCGATGGCAGTCAAGACATGGTGCGCCGCGATTTTCCCAACGTTAAGTTAATGGCCAACACTGATAATGTCGGCTTTGCCAAAGCCAACAATCAAGCTATGAAAATCGCCGTTGGACGTTATGTGCTCCTGCTCAACAGTGATGCCTTCGTCAAAGAAAACACTCTCGATGCGATGGTCGCCTTCATGGATGAGCATCCTGACGCAGGTATGGCAAGCTGCAAACTCTTTTATGAAGAGGGTCAATTGCAGCTTTCGTGTACCAGCTTTCCAACCCTTCGTACCGAGCTTTACATCACATTAGGTTTGCCCAAACTCTTTCCAAAGAGTCATGAGTTCGGGCGCTATTTCTATGAAGATTGGGACTATAACTCCGTCCGAAGTGATATTGACGTGATATTGGGCGCTTTTATGTTGGCCCGCAAAACAGCTATAGATGCTGTTGGCATGATGGACGAAAGTTACTTCATGTATTCGGAAGAAGTCGATTGGTGTTATCGCTTTAAGAAAAAGGGCTGGAAGATATACTTCGAGCCAAAAGTTGAAGCCATTCACCTGTGGGGTGGAACAAGCAAGCAGGTCAAAATCCAGATGCTCATCCAACTCTATCGCAGCCGAATAAAATTCTTCCGCGAGAACTACAGTTGGCTTTCAGGCCAGTTACTCAAGGTCATTCTGGGGGTTTATTGCGTCAGTCGCATCGTACCTTGGGGACTCTCGAACCGCCTAAAACCCAACTCAAATCTTAAACAAAAACAACAGGCTTTTCAGGCACTTCTAAAGGCCTTGCCAGGTTTATAATATCGATCCTGTGATTATTGACGTCTTCGTGATTATGCTAAGCTTGAGGGAAAATGCCAAAAATACTCGCCCTTGCTACGGCAGGACTAAAACCTGAGCAACAACTTGATACCGAGCACAAAATCTATCCGCGCATTGATTACGTTGAGTTGAAGCGCTTTATTGATCTTGATGTGCTCGATTATTCTGCCTATAACGGCAACATCGGCAACATGCTCCGCAAATTGGAAACAAAAGTCCGTTCCGATGTGTACCTTGCTTTCCTCGGCCTGTTACGCAAACGGTCCTATGAACTCGTGTTTTCAATGTCGGAACGGGCCGGATTACCATTCGCTCTGCTCAACCGCACACTGCCGGATCGCAAACCAATGGTGTCGCGCATTACCAATTGGTCGTCGCGTCAAGAAAGTATGGTGAAGCGTTTTAATCTTTTTCCGGACATGGGGCCAATGACCGTCATGAGTAATGGTCAAAAACGGGATTTGGTTGCGTTGGGTGCAAAACCCGAAAACGTTCACGTCATTCACTATGCGGTCGATGACACTTATTTCTCCCCCATGAAAGACATCCAACAGGAAAAAGGCCTCGTACTCACACTAGGAGAGGTGCGAACCCGCAATTATAATCTCTTATTCAGAGCGATAGACGGGCTTCCTATGAAACTGCTGGTAGCCGCCTCCGGCTATTGGTACGCCCGTGAAAAGAATATGGATGTTCCGCAAGTCATACCACAGAACGTTGAAATTGCAGGGCGCTTCAAGCAGATCGAACTTCGAGAAATCTATGCCCGTGCACAATTTACGGTATTGCCATTATTCGATGTAAGCTATGCGGCTGGTGTAACGGCTACGCTCGAAACCATGTCGATGGGGCGTACAGTCATTGTCACCAAGTCAGAAGGCATCCTCGACTATGTAGTAGATGGAGAAACAGCAATTGTCGTTCCGACGGACGATCCTCAAGCTATGCGCGAGGCGATTGCTCATCTAATTGCCCATCCGGAGGAAGCGCGTCGACTCGGCGAAAATGCCCGTCGTCGGATCGAAGAAGTGCTGAACTACAACATATATTTGGAGCAAACTGCACAGGTACTGCTCAATTCACAATAGATGATCAACTTAATCATGGTCATAGCCTTCAAGTCATTGGCAATGATGACGAAAATTATCAAAGAAATCAATCAAGAAATCAATTGCAAACGAGGGGAAAGTTGATGAAAGCTTACTTAAGCAGCCTCACTGATGAATTTGAACAGCACCCAATTCGAGGAGTTTTGTGTGCGCTCGTTATCCTTTTTGCACTATACAACCTTTTTCTCGGTATTCGGCGAAGTTTTTCAATCGACGGAGACTTCTGGTTTCAGTACGTCGGTGGAGTTATTTGGAACGAAAAGGGCAATGCATATTCAGAAGAGTTATATAAACAACGATTTATCGAGCTTGCCGGCCCTGACATTGCCAATTCACGTCATGGTGCAAACCGCTACCCGCCTCAAGGACTAGCATTTTTTGGCTTCTTCGCACAATTTCCGGTTCAAACAGCCCAATACATCATGTTGGCTATCAATCTAGTACTATTAGCCGTTTCAATTTGGCTCTTCGCACGATTGATTGCACGCTATCGAAGCATTAAGTTATTAGAAACAACTTTTTTGTTTGCACTAGCAGGAAGCATGTATGGGCGTGTCAACCTTGGTAATAGCCAATTTGGAATAATCGTCTGCACATTCCTATTGGCTTCATATTTTCTTGCGCGCCATAAAAATAAATGGCTATCTGCTTTCGGAGGCGTACTACTAGCACTGACCTCGTTTAAGCCCACATCATTGCCTCTTTATATGCTCTATTATTTATGGCGTCGTGCGTATATCTTCTTGGCCGCCTGTATCGTCGCTGGCATTGTATTAACCTTTCTTCCCACAGTGCTCAACCAGATGCCATTAGTAGAAACCACCCAAAACTGGCTGACCTATGCGCGGGTACAACAGGACGCAGGAGATAACAATCCTTCACCATTCGATAGCGGCAGCGCACAGATGACACACTTAGAGCCGCTGGTTTTCCGAATTCTCAACGACTTTTCACCAACAAATCGTCTTGTATCGAACATCATTCTTGCGATTATGACCATCTATTCAGTCTTTCTCATTGTCAGAACGAAAGATCTCGCATCAAGCGCCTTGATTGATTTTTCTATCGTGTCAGGTATCACGCTTTTAGCGATCTATCATCGGGTACACGATCTATACTTGATTTTCCCCGCCCTTATATGCGTCTACTTGCGAATCTTTGATTCGAAGCGCAAATCAGAGCAGGTTATCCTTTCTGCCATCTTGATTGGCTCATTATTCGTATTTACCCTTCCGGGCGACTTGATGGCGAACTTAACACTTCAAAATCCCATTTTGGCAAATAGCTATCTCTGGCGTGTTTTTGCGCCTGTACAAACTTGGGCAAGCCTGATTATCTTCATCGCAATCATCATGATCAAGAGACGGGAATTAGGTGTACAAAACTCGAAACCAGAACCATTATTAAGCACCGCAACAGCATAACTTAACCCATGTTTACGTTGGCCCATATGACGAATTTTATGAAACTTGGTCACAAAGAAGCACATGATTACGGCGGCTATTTTGTAGAGTGGTCCAACTGCTGCATAACGACTGGCAGTTATAAGGAGAAATCAGATGAAGTTTGTCCATGATGTTAAAACACTCCGTGATCAAGACACTCAGACACGCATTGTGAACCTCATTGCGACAGTAGTGATTGTAGCTTCGCTAGGCTACTTTTTTTATAACTTTGTCATTCGTGGCTTAGATTACGAGATTGACTTCCTGCACTTTTACAGCGGTGGGCAGATTTGGCATGAAGGCGGCAACGCATATGACGAAACAGTATTTCGAAGTAAGCTGTATTCAATCGCCCCGAACGAAGTAAACACTATCCCCACCCGTTACCTCTATCCTCCTCAAGCCAGTGTACTATTCAGCTTGTATGGATCACTGCCCATAAAAGAAGGCAATCTCGTTCAGCTTCTCGGCAATACGATTTTGTACCTATTGTCCATCATCATGCTGGCATTCATTCTTTCTTGGTACCACCCCATAGGGTTGATTGAACTCGCAGTCATTATCCTCCTGATGAACACAGGCTATGGACGGGCTGTTCGCATTGGTCAACTCAGCGCCCTCACCTTTGTCAGTATATTGGGAACATTCATTTGTTATTGCAAGAGAAACGCAGTAGCTGGCGGATTGTTCTTCAGCATCCTCTCTATTAAACCTGCTTTTATACCGCTCTTTGGAGTTTATTACCTGATAAGACGCCAGTACAAACTATTGATCGTGGCTGTGATCACTTCGGTTGTGATCACATTCCTTCCATTGATACTGACCGGTCGGTCAGTCACCGAATTTGTAACGGGATTTGCAGATATGATAACGGGTGGGTCGGATTTAAATGATCCTTCTCCATCGGTTCCCTTCAGTGCAACCTTAAACAATCTACAGCCGATTGTATTTCGGATCACGAATTCGAGCGCATTGCCCTCTTCACTACTTTCATGGGGGTTAATCGCAGGTATGACGGTCTATGCTTTTTATTTAATGCTCCGAACACCCGAAACACCAAGAAGTCAATTCCTTGATTTTGCGCTTATTTGTGCCCTTTCAATGATCTTTATTTACCGGCGCAACTACGATATGTTCTTGATGTTTCCGGCAGTACTCTATATCTATCTTCATATTTGTGACCTAACAACATGGAGACAGCGTGCAGGCTGGGTCATACTCTTGGCAATCTCAGCAGTAGTCATGTACCTGCCCGCCGATTTAAGCCTGAAATTTCTTAGCATTAGGCCGACCTTAAATGATAACTATTTGTTTAGGGTTATCGCCCCATTCCAAGCGTGGATAAATGTCTTTCTCCTGCTAGGAATTTTGTGGATCAAACGACAAGCTGCACGCAAATCGGTGTCGCCTACATTGAAAGTCATTCCACAACCGTCTGTGGTGATATAGTGGAGATTTAGGACTTGCAAACAAAAGCATCCATCAGCTAAACTCATCATCATGATATTCATTACCGGCCATAACACACTCACTTTCGAGCGTAAAGCATCCAACAAGGGCGCGCCTTAGTTCAACGCGCCTATTGACCGTGTAAGATTCGCACTGAATTTGTAATATCGACGGCCACAGGGCGCACCTGTGGCCGTTTTGATTCTGCATCCAGTCATCAGTAATCACCTGCTACAGGTGTTTAGATTTGATTATCGACTGATGACTGGAGACAAAGGACGAATAGAAATGCACATCATCAACATCGACCATTTAATCATTAACCATGCTGGTCGTGAAATCTTCCGCGACCTCAGTTGGGCCATTAGTGACCATGAGCGCACTGGCCTCGTCGGGCCGAACGGCGTCGGGAAATCTAGTCTGCTCAAAGCGCTGGCAGGTATTTATCACCCCGATGGTGGGACGATCAATTTGCTCAAAGGGATACGCGTCGGCTATCTACCGCAAGAAGTTGAACTCACACCGGGCAAAACTCTGTGGAGTGAATCAAGCAAGCCGCCGCCCGAACTAGCACGCGTCGAGGACGAACTATCCCGCATCGAGGCCTCGCTGGCTGACCCAGTCGTCTACGGTGATGAAGGAAAGCTAACGCGTACCCTCGCCCGTCAAGAAAAGGCACTGGCCGAGTTTGAAAAGCTCGGTGGAACCCGTCACGAGGCACGCGTCAAAGAATTTCTGATGCGCTTGGGTTTCACCACTGCCGACTACAACCTGCCAACCGAGTCACTCAGCGGGGGTCAGAAAAAGCTGGCCAAGTTAATCCAACTCGCCATCGAACAGCCAGATCTCTTGCTGCTCGACGAACCGGATAACCATCTTGACTTAACCGCCAAGCGCCATCTGGAAGGCTTTATCCGCGACTATGCAGGTGCGGTCGTCATCGTCTCCCATGACCGCTACCTCTTGGATGAGGTCGTCACCCAGATTGCCGAGTTGGACAATGGCAAGTTGACTCTTTATGCAGGCAACTATAGTTGGTATGCGACCGAGGTCGAGCTGCGCCGTCTGCGCCAGCAGCAGATGTATGCTGCCCAGCAAAAGAAGATTCAGCAAATCGAGGCCAACATCAAATTATGGCTGGAAAAAGCGGCTGCTGACCTGAATGAGCGTTATGCCCGTCAAGCGCACAGTCGTCAAAAGATGCTTGACCGCATGGAGGCCAATGGTGAAATCGTCGAGCGTGTGAACGACCGCAAGCGCATGGAACTGCAGATCGGTGGTTCGCGCGGCAGTAATCGTGCTTTGGAACTAGCAAACCTCACGATGGGCTTTGGCGATGATTTGCTGTTTCTTGGCCTCAATATGCAGGTCTGGCATGGAGAGCGTGTAGGACTGATCGGCCCCAATGGTGCGGGCAAGTCGGTGCTCTTCAAGCTCATCTTGGGTGAACTCGAACCCCTCGACGGACAGATCAAAGTCGGGCCGAGCAACAAAATCGGCTACTACTCACAGGAGCATCAAACCCTGACCAACTTCCTGCACCGTTCCCCATTGGAATTAGTGCGCGATGTCAAGCCGATGCACGAAGGTGATGCCGTAGCTTTCTTGCTCAAGTTCCTGTTCAAGTATGATCAAATGCGCTTACCGATCAGTGGTTTTAGTGGTGGTGAGCGCAGCCGGTTGCAGCTGGCTTGCTTAATGCTCCAAAATCCCAACTTACTGCTGTTGGACGAGCCGACCAACAACCTCGACATCTACGCAGTGGAAGTGCTGGAGAGCGCACTGGAAGATTTCGAGGGCGCGATTTTGACCATCTCCCACGACCGCTACTTTCTTGACCGCGTGGTTGACCGCGTCGTGGAACTGGATGATGGCAGCCTGCGCGGGTATCCCGGCGGCTATACAGACTACTTGAAAGCAGCCAAGCGGATATAACCGCGAACCCATTCACAACGTAAATATAGT
The DNA here is from genome assembly GCA_044226855.1 of Aggregatilineales bacterium. Classification (GTDB taxonomy): domain Bacteria; phylum Chloroflexota; class Anaerolineae; order Aggregatilineales; family Phototrophicaceae; genus CFX2. The sequence goes on along the minus strand of JBGAGF010000009.1, from coordinate 31,482 downwards.
GACCCGCAAAAGCACGGAGAAAGACAAAGAGAGAAGAAAATGCTGCGTAAGGATATGCACGAAGAGAATCGTCAAGCATGGAACCTAGCAACCGATGCCCACAACAGCCACAAGGTTGATCAAGCCGCGTTTTTCCGGAATGGAGGCAGCACCTTGTACCCCGATGAAATCGAACTCCTCGGGGATTTGACAGGCAAGAGCCTCGTTCATTTACAGTGTAACGCCGGACAAGATACACTCAGCCTCGTCCGTTTGGGTGCGACCGTGACTGGTGTGGACATCAGCGATACGGCCATTAGTTTTGCCCAGCAACTGAGTAAAGATTCGGGCATTCCCGGCACATTCATCCGCAGTGATGTCTATGATTGGCTGGAAGAAACCAAGCAGCGCGGCCTGCAGTATGACATCGCCTTTTCCTCATATGGTGCCATCTGCTGGCTGTCCGATATTGCCCTCTGGGGCAAAGGCGTAGGTGGCATCCTAAAACCGGGCGGCAAAGTCGTGGTGCTGGACTTCCACCCATTTGCCATGACTTACGAGTGGGATTGGTCGCTCCGGTATTCCTATTTCAATGGGGTACAGGGTGAGCATTTCCCCAACGGGATTGGCGACTATGTGGCTTTAGCAGGTGAAGCGCTCACCCCTTCAGGTTACTTGGAAGGCGTAAAGGATTTTGTGAACCCGCATCCCGGACACGAATTCAACTGGAGCGTTAGCGAAATCATCAGCGCACTCATCGGTGGCGGATTGAACCTGAAAGTCTTCAAGGAATATCCTTATTACAACGGTGCTCAACTGCACGGTGAGATGCGGCGAGGCGAAGGCAACCGTTATTACCCACCGGAGCGAGTACCCGCTATTCCTTTGATGTACGGGCTGGTAGCAGAAAAGCCAACCTAAATAGGACGAATATCCGTTGTCAGCTGATCTCTGTTCTCGTATGCTGAGTTCAATAATGGCAGCATCACCGATGGAGGTCAGCCTGATATGGATAATAACAACAGTTGGTTGGTCGCGGGAGCATTATGCTGTGTGCTTCCCACGTTAGTCTTATTGATTGTCTCGGCATGGGTAATCCGCAACGGGCAGCGCTACCTCACACCTGACACCACCGAATTGCACAGCCAGTTTGAACGAATGAAAGCCCAAAACCCGAATATCAGCCCAGAGACGCTCATTAACCGCATCATTCACCGGCAGGCGATTCGCAGCGGCCTCATCGGAGCCATCACGAGTGTCGGCGGGCTGCCCTTTCTCCCCTTCGGCATGACCATCGATTTATACGCCAGTGCCCGCATCCAGAATGCCACACTCCACTTCGTCGCTTGGGCATTGAATCCACAGGGAGCAAACGCCAACACACCGATTTTGAGTTTGGGGCAAACCCTCAAACTCGGCGATGGCGGGCAGGTCGATGAATATCTTTCCAACCAGACCCAGACGCTCGGTTTGGGTTTATCCAGACGATTAATCGAGATGGTCACTGAAAAAGCCTTTGCCAAACTCATCCCCGGTCTTGGACTCATCATCGGCTTCGTCGTGAATTATGCGATTACCCGCGGCACTAGTCAGCTCGCACTCCGCTGGTACACCGGTCGATTACGGGCAAGGCCAGTCACAATTCCCGGCTAGCGTTCGCTCAAAGCAGCCCAATCGGCGGGTAATCATCAATCCCATTTCCCTTGAGACGATGTAAGATGGACGCGTTTATCGGGTCGCTCACAAGGGAATGAATCCATGACACGATTAGCCGTCTTGGCCGATATTCACGGTAATTTACCTGCCTTGGAAGTAGTGGTGGATGACCTCCAACAGTTCCAAGTGGATCACATTGTGGTGGCGGGTGACGTGGTCAATGTTGGGCCGTTTTCCAGCCAAGTGATGGAGTTGATCACCCGTTTGCAGTGCGCCGTCATCCGCGGGAACAACGAGCTGTACCTCACCGATTATCAAACGCCGCGCGCCCCTGCCATCTGGAACCAGTACTCCATTCCGCCCTACACTCTAGCTCAGCTCGGCAGCCACTGGATGAACGTCATCTCCTCATGGCCGGACGCCCTGACCTTGCGCTTTCGGGATGCACCTTCCCTTCAGGTCGTACATGGCAGCCCGCGCAGTCACTTCGAAGTCATCCTACCGACCACGCCCGATGATGAAATCTTCCCCATGCTCCAGCAAGTGGAGGCCACAACCCTCATCACCGCCCATTCTCATTTGGCGATGGATCGGCAGGTGGGACGCTGGCACATTATCAATCCCGGCTCAGTCGGCAACCCGCTCGACGGCGATTTGACGGCTTCCTACACTCTCCTAGAAAGCACATCGGAAGGCTGGAAGGCTACCAATCGGCGGGTCAAGTTCGATTCGCAGCGTGTCCTCGATGAGTTCGAGCGCACCCATTTCATCGAGCAGTGCGGCATCGTCGGTTACTACGCGGTACAGGAATATAAATCCGCGCGTATGGAACTGATGCCCTTTCTCGAGTGGTGGCGGCAGAACTGCCCCGATACCCCGCACAGTATGGCACTCATCGAACCCTTTTCGAAAGTCAACAAGCGCGATTACATACCACCCATCTATCAAGTCGGCATGTAATATGTTCAAGCCGGGGCAGGCGTGACCTTGACGGCATCATGGTCATGATCGGGTAGGATGTCCTCGGCATCCCGAATAGCGCGAACGCGGGAAGCGATTAGCGTCATGCCCATGATAAGCAGACCGCAAATCACCGTGATCAGCGCCATGCCTGCCCCCGGCCCAACTCCGACCAACCAACCGAAGGTTCCGGTCAGGCTGCCGCCCTCACGCATGGCAGGCTCAAACACGCGGTCAGCCAGTGGGCCAGCCAGCAGGATACCCAGCGGCCCGACCACCTGCGCGATCATCCGCCGCGCCGAAAAGACCCTCCCCTGTACATCCGGTGGGACTTTGGCCTGCCAGATGGATTGGTTCGACGAGTTAATGTAAATGTTAACCAGCGCGGCAAAGAACGAGGTAATAATCCATACTGGCAAACTGCGCCCTATTCCGAACAGCACCATCCCGAACAGCATCCCGAAGAACCAGCCCCAAATCACCCCATTGGTGCGCCGTTTCAGCCCACCCGTACGCACCAGAATCAACCCACCGATCACCGCACCAGCGCCGAACGCGCCTTGTACAAAACTGAGCGCCAGTCCATCGTTGTTGGTGCGCGACAAAATCAGGGGATTAAGCAGCGTTCCGGCTAAACCGCCTAGCAAGTTCCCGAAAAAGAAGATTAACTGTAAGCCGAGCAAACTCGGACGCTGCACGATAAAGCGAAAACCGAATACCGAGTCTTTCCAGATGCTGCGTTTTTCTTCACCCACAGCACTGACTTTGGGCTGCGGAATAGTCACCAGCAGCACGCCTGCCACAGCTGCGAGGAAGGTGATAATATCGATGGTCATGATGCCCACTAGACCGACAACCCCCAGCAGCAAACCCGCTAAAGGTGGCGCGAGAATGCCCGACAGCGACTCGGTTAAGCCCAGCAGGGCATCGGCACGGGTATACTGTTCCTTGGGGATCATGGTCGAGATGGCCGCCGAGTAAGCAGGCCATTGGAAGGATTTGAACGCGCCTGTCCATGCCCCGGCGATATACAAATGCCACATCTGAAGCTGACCACTGGAATACAGCAGGAAAATCGCAATCGTGGCGAGACCAGCGGCAATGTCCGAAAGCATCATCACCAGCTTGCGATTCCAGCGGTCAACCAGCACCCCGCTGATCGGGCTGAGCAGGACTTCCGGCGCGAAGTTGAAGAAGCCGACCAAGGCCATCGCGGTCGCGGGGTCAGCAGTAGGCTGCACTTCAGTGACGAACTTCCATGACCAGATGGTGAGGCCGAACTGCGTCATGGTCGTCCCGAAGATTGAGATGAACTGCCCGACCGCGACCAGATAAAAAGCGCGCATTCCACTTAAACGGTTTTGCATATTGGGTATTTCCTAAAAAGCAAATCTACTTTTGTGGGCATAAGGGGTTCTAAGGTGCTATGTCCTTAGAACACTCAACTGAACCATTATGGACAGTTTAATAAGTGAACGCAAGCGGTTTATTATTTTTAACATTACGCACGTATTGGCGAAATGTTCAATTTTATTGGCAAAAACGCTGACTTTTTTGGCGAAATCGTGACAATTCGGTGGATAGCTCGCTCAGAAACGCGGCAAACTGGCGACGGTGTGTCCGCCGCCAACTTTGCCATATAATAGTCCGTAGTCGATAGTCGGTAGCGATTAGTCTAAAACAGAGGCTAAGCATTCTCAGGCAGACCTTTGCCGCCCATCGGTGTGAACTCGCTGCGGTCGCTGAACCCCGCAATCAACGGACGCGCTTTGGCGATCAAGTCTTGCGTGGATTGCAGCGTCAATGAAGCGTCATGGTCTTCTTTGCTGCGCCAGACTTCCATCACCCAGATGCCGTTGGGGTCGTCATCCGCACGGCTGACAATATAGGCATAGCAACTCGCGTACTCTCCCAGCCCTTCCGCCGCTTGCAGCAGATAGCCCAACAAAGTATCCCGTTGGCCATCCTGCGCAATCATTTTTCCGTTGAGTCCGTACATGGTTCCCCTTCAAATGATGTGATCATAAACATAGAAGATAAAATCTTGTGGGCCGGTTTTGACGCCAACATCATGCAGCGCCCGCAGCACTTGAGCGCGGTGGTCCGTTCCGTGATTCACAACATGCAGCAGCACCTGCCACAGCATCAGGTCTTTGTCCTCGCCTTGTAAAGGCTTCTTGTGCAGCATATCGTCCTTAAGCTGCGCCAAGTAATCACGCATCATTTGCTCGACTTTGTCCCAGTGCGCCCGAATCAATATACGATCATCAGGGGCAGAGTCGTAATTCGTAATTTCAACGCCCCTCAAATCGCTAAACCATGCATTATCCACATTCATGAGATGCACCATCTGGTTACGAACCGACCCCATCGAATAAGCCACCGGTTGAGTGAACGATTCCTGAGACAGTGGAATGATGTAGCGATCCCATATCTCGCGGTTCTGTGCAAAGTGATAATTGTAGAAGTAACGAAAGTCATCAGCATTCATATGTGAACCTCCTCCTCGCTGAATCTACAATATAGAACAAAAAGACTAAACAAGCAAGTTCGAATAAACCAACCAAATAGTTTGATTCAGGTGGATTGGGTTTCAATAACAAGCTGATAATCAGGCAGTTGTTCCTCGACATGTCGCACGGCAGAAAAGGCAAAGCCTGCTAATCCGGCTGATGCGCTGAGCAACCCCGCGATTATCAACAGCAATCCCATTCCTGCCCCCGGTCCTGTGCCAACAAGCCCTCCCAAAATCGGTGCAAGGCTGCCGTTGGGCATCAACGCTGGCCCAAAAACTTTATCCGACAATATGCCTGTAAGGATCGTTGAGAAGGGTCGTATAATATTCGCCATCAAATCTCGTGCAGCGAATACACGTCCCTGAATTTCGGGCTCGATCTTGGATTGCCACAGAGCTTCATAAGACCCAAACAGGGTGGGAATAAATATCTCGAGACAGACAGCAGCGATCAGCCAGATAGGGAGAGATTGACCAACACCCATCAGCGCATCGCCAAATAAGCCGGTGAGTGCCACACCGATGAGAACACTGTAGACTTTACGACGAGGTCCACCCCAAATGGTCAACAGCACAGCCCCGATGACACCACCTACGCCTAATACCGATTGCACGGTTCCCAAGATGATCTCATTGTTGCCCGTCCGTGCCAGAAGCATCGGCAGAATCAGCGGATACCCTAGTGACTCGGAAGTTAAAAAAGCCAGAATAATCAACAGTAAACCAAGCAATCCCGGTCGTGCAAAAATATAACGGAAGCCGACCACCGCCTCTTGGAAAAATGTTCCTCGGGTAGTTTTGGCTCGTGCTGTCTTCGTGGGATTGGGCACATGGATGAACAGGAGCGTGATCACCGCAAACAAAAAGGTGATGATGTCGATCAACAAAATCCCCGAAATATCGATGACGATAATGAGGATGCCTGCGATGATCGGCGCACCAATTTTTGCTCCGTACTGCGAGAGCGCTTGCAAACCACTGGCGCGGGCATAGTGTTCTTTGGGCAGCATGAGCGTGATGGAAGCCGAGTAAGCCAGATATTGAAAGGTGCCTGCCGCGCCATCAATGGCGGCAGTGACGTAGAGATGCCAGACTTGTAACTGACCGCTGGAATAGAGCACAAAAATCATGACTGTAGATAAGCCTGCCGCCAGATCACTGAAGATCATCACGCGTTTCCGATCCCAACGGTCGATTAAAACGCCGGCGACCAAACCGATAATGATCGACGGGATTAAACCGGAAACCCCTGCGAGGACAGTCGAAGTGGCTTGACCAGTGGCTTTCCAAATCCAGATCATGAGCGCGAAATTGCTCATGCTGGTTCCGATGAGCGAAACAGTCTGACCGAACCACATAATGCCAAAAGATGTGATAGAGCGTTTGCTATTCACGAGACTCATCCCTCTATTACGTAGGTCAGCCCATACGAAGCACTCCCAGAAATTGGAACACTTCATAGGCAGTAATTTGAATGAAAATAGCTGAATAGACCCGAATTGTACGAAAACAATCGGCGAGGTAAGCCTACAAAAAGGTCTGAGGTTTAAACACGAAGATCGCGATTATAAAAGATATTAAGGAGAATGCAAACGATTTTTACTCACGGGCGTCGCCAGCGCGCCCACCGCCCGCTTCTCGGCACGCCACAGCGCGAACCATGTCAGGAGCGGATACCATGCCAATGTGAGCAGCCCTTGGAGCATCCAATCGAACTCAAGTGGGCTAATCGGGTAAACATTGCCGCCACTGCCGTAATACTGATACTGCACGTACAGAGGCGTCAGCAGCAAACTAAACCCATTATCCGTAATCGAGGCTGTGCCCAAACCAATGAACGAATAGATAGATCGTACACTTGGGCTGGCCGTTACCATATAAAACTGGTTGAACACGATAAAAGCAGCGATGACTGGCACAAGCGAAATGACCACTTGGTTAGCAAACCCGCGAACAATCGCCATTGTGCTGCGCTTGCTGACGGCTGATCCCATCACGCCGCAGGCCGCGCTGAAGCCTAGATTAGCGACCGTCAGCAGAACGCTGAGAACCACTGCAATCAGGATGCTCAGCGGATGCGGCAGTTGAAACTGATAATTGTAATAGCTTGATGCGAGGTAAATGGTCGACATAATCGACAAGGCAACCGCCGAAGCCGCACCAGCACGGATAAATCCCAGCAAGAGATACTGTGGAAACTGACGCTGCACGGTCGCCCACCACTTACCCCGTACAATCTGGCGCGCGTTGATTCCGGTCAGTACCAGCATCTCCCATGTCTGGGCTTCTCGCTCACGCGCGATGCTGTTGGCCCCCAGTGATATGGTTCTAAACATCAGCGAAAAATGATAGAACAGCATAAACACCATCAAGAGCGTGGGCAGCGGCCCCAGCATTTTGACAATCGGCGACGGATCACGCTGCGTCAGGGAAGCCAACAGCAGCGTCGCAAACTGGATCAAACTCAGCGTCACCAACAGCCATATAAACGCACGGTTGACCCAGCGCCTCCAACGGCGTGGGGTTTTAGTCGTGCGTGCTTGATAGGAGCGCTCCGCACGGGTGATGGCATTCTCAGGGAAAAAGGAAAACGGCAGTTGAAATGAGGTCATTGATTACTCAGATAAGCTTTTAAACTATCGTATATGAGGATACTTATGAAAATCTCCCCTAACTACTAGGGGTAATTATCGAGCGTTTTACGCTTCTTTCTGCCAACCAAAGGGCAAACCCGATCACTACAACGTATAAAACGAGTGTCAACAATGCAGCAATCATCCAATCGACCCTTAGAGGGAGAATTGGCGAATAATTACCGACATTGCTTGGATCAAAAGATACGTATAGAGGGAACGAAAGAAGGGTAAAACCATTATCGATTAAGGAAATGCCAGCGGTTGTGAGTGGATAATATATTGAATGGAAAACTGGTTCGCTTGGTCTGTTGAAAACGACTATTAGAATGATAGCCGGAACAAATGACATCACGGCTTGGCTGATAAAACCAAACTCAATCGCTGGACTAGTCACTTTGCCAACAGCCGCACTCATAATGCCACAGGCTGCGCTAACGCCTAGGTTGGCAACCGTAAATATGATAATCAAAAGGCTCGCCATTAGAATGGTTAAGGGATGAGGAAGCAATATATAAGTGCTATCAAACTCTACAACCAACACTGCCAAAATAATCGTACCTACGCCAGCGGTTGCTCCGACTCGCAAAACGCCCAGAAGGAGATAACGCCATAACAAATTTTGAAAAGTAACCCACCATTTACCTCTCACAATTTCACGGGCTTGAACCCCACTTCGCAACAATGCTACCCACGATTTTTTATATTCTTTCTCACGCATGATGCTGTTAGCTGAGATGGTAATGGCCTGAAACATCAGGTAAAAGTGATAATAAATGACGATAATCATCAGCAGCGCGGAAAACAGTAGAAGCTGACTTGCCACAGGAATAGGGTTCGTCTGCGCCAAAGCAGCAACAAACAAAATCCCCAATTGAAGAAACGCATAAATAATTACCAATCCAGTCAATATACGGTTGATCCAAAACCTGCGAGGCAACCTATTGGGAATAGTCTGCTGATAAGCACGTTCCACGCGAGTAATGGAGTTCTCGGGAAAGATAGCAGATGGCAGTTTGAATATGGGCATCAAATTCCTTTTAGATGCTTCCTATGCCAGAATAGACCACTCATTACAGCATCTATTTCTCTCCTAGAGTATCATATTTGTGTTGATGTAAATGCGAAAGGAAGTCTAATGCAGAATACGCTCCCCACCACGACTGCCGAATTCATGAATTGGTCGTGGTCACAAATTGAACCCGTTTACGCGGAATTACTCGCGCGGCCATTGACGGATGATAACGTCGCCGAATGGCTCAAAGATTGGACGCAGCTTGCCTGTTTGCTCAGTGAAGCCAACAACCGGCTGGAAATCGCGACGACCGTCAACACCGAAGATAAAGACGCCGTCACGCGGCTGCAAAACTTTATGGTGAAGATCGTCGAACCCGCCGCCATTCAGGAACAGAAGATGAAAGAGAAGCTGCTCTCAAGCGAGCTGGAGCCAGTTGGCTTTGAGAACGCGCTGCGCAACATGGTCACCGAGGCCGAAATCTTCCGCGAGGCCAACGTCCCCTTGGTGACACAGGAGCGCGAACTCGCCATCCAATACAACCAGATTGTCGGGGCACAAACCGTCGTTTGGGAAGGCCAAGAACTGACCATCACCCAGCTTAAGCTCAAGCTGCAAACTGTTGATCGCGGCCTGCGTGAAGCCGTCTGGAAAGCCATTGCCGAACGACGTTTGGCAGATCGTCCCACCTTGAACGAATTGTGGACCAAGTTCCTCCCCCTGCGTGAGCAGATGGCGAAGAACGCCGGTTATACCAACTTCCGTGATCTGCGCTGGAAGCAGTTCAAGCGCTTCGACTACACGCCGGATGACTGCATCACCTTTCACAACGCGATCGAGAAGGTCGTCGTTCCAGCCGCTACCCGCATCTACGAACGCCAGCGCCAAAAGCTGGGTGTGGATACCCTGCGCCCGTGGGATTTAGACCGTGATGATGTCTATCCGCCCAGCCGTCCGCCACTGCGCCCCTTCCAGACCATCGAGGAACTGGTCAGCAAGGCCGATACGATCCTCCATAAAGTCGATCCCGAACTCGGTGATTACTTCACCATCATGCGTAAGGAAGGCCTGCTCGATCTCGATAACCGCAAGGGCAAAGGGCCCGGTGGCTATCAAGCCGGATTGGTGCAGTCCAAGCGCCCATTCATTTTCATGAACGCCGTCGGCATTCAGGACGATGTGCAAACCCTGATGCACGAAGCTGGCCACGCCTTCCACCTGTTCGAAGCGCTCAAGCTGCCCTATTCGCAGCAGTGGGAATACACCTCGGAAATCGCCGAAGTTGCCTCGATGTCGATGGAACTGCTGACCGCGCCCTACCTCGCCGCCAGCGAAGGCGGCTATTACACGCCGCAGGAAGCCGCCCGCGCCGAGATCGAACACCTTGAACAGAACATTCTCTTCTGGCCGTTCATGGCGGTCGTCGATGCTTTCCAGCACTGGGTTTACAGCAATCCGAAAGACTCGATTGATCCAGCCAAGTGTGACGCGCAGTGGGGCAAACTCTGGGCGCGCTTCATCCCCGGCGTGGATTGGAGCGGATTGGAAGACTCACGCGTCACCGGCTGGCATCGCAAGCTGCATATCTTCCAAATCCCCTTCTATTACGTGGATTATGGATTGGCGCAGGTCGGTGCGCTCCAAGTCTGGCGCAATTCGCTCAAGGACAAAGCCCAAGCCATCCGCGACTATAAAGCGGCGCTGGCCTTGGGCGATACCAAACCGCTGCCTGAACTGTTCGCCGCCGCCGGAGCCAAATTCGCCTTCGACGCCGATACTTTGGGCGAACTGGTCGAACTCAGCGAAAAGCGTATCCACGAACTGGAACAGGTTAAATAATCAACAACCGCGTAGGGGCGTAAGGCTTTGCGCCCCCGATATTTGTAACCCACCATCCACACAGGTCAGGCTATGATCACAACCCCCGAATCGGTGAACATCACGGTTGATGCAGGTAACATCCTCGGTGAACTGCCGCACAACTGGAATTACATCGGCTACGACGAAGTCAACTACACCTATACGCCCGAAGGCCAAGCCCTGCTAGCCAAGTTCGGCGCGATGGGCAGCAAACCCTACTACATACGCGTCCACCATCTGTTCTGTACCGGCAATGGCCACGGCTTCTATAAGTGGGGTTCGACCAACTCCTATCTGGAAGATGAGCATGGAACACCAATCTACAGTTGGGACATCACCGATCTGGTGCTCGATACCATCTTGAAGACTGGCTGCAAACCGTTCATCGAACTGGGCTTTATGCCCCAGCAGCTTGCCGATCCCCAGCACTACGATCTATCAACCGATGATTGGATTCACCGTAACTATCGCGCTTACGGATTTGCCGCGCCCCCCAAAGATTATCAAAAGTGGTATGACCTCGTCTTGGCCTTCGCTCAGCATTGCATCCAGCGCTACAGCCTTGATGAAGTCCTATCGTGGTATTGGGAACTGTGGAACGAACCGGATTTGGATTATTACTGGTCAGGCACACTCGAAGAATACAATAAACTGTATGACTACACCGCCGCAGCCGTCAAAGCCGCACATCCTGATCTGCGCGTGGGCGGCCCCGGCACAACCAACCCAATTGCAGGCCGCCATGCAGCCGATTATCTGGATAAGTTCCTCGATCACTGCGTCCATGGCACAAATACCTACACCGGCCAGCAAGGGACGCCGCTGGATTTCGTCAGCTTCCACGTCAAGGGCGGCGGATACCGTGCCGATTTGCACCCGCGCGACCTGACTCCGCCTTCCCGCAAACAAATATTGAGCCACATTCAAGTTGGCTACGACATCATTGCCAAATACAACTTAGAGGAACTTGAATGCGTCCTCTCCGAGATCGATCCCGATGGTTGGGCGGCAGGCGGCGCATGGGATAACCCTGTGCTGAACTTCCGCAACACCGAATATTATCCAGCCTTCGTCGCTGCCACCTTTGATCGGGTGACGCGCTTCGGCCAGCAGCATCAATGGGATGTAAGGCCGCTCAGTTGGGCCTTTCTGTTTGTCGGCGAGCGCTGCTTCGAAGGCACACGCGCCTTCTCGACACAGGGCATCGACAAAGCCGTCCTCAACCTCTTTAAGATGTATGCCAAAATGGGGATGCAGCAGCTTAACTTTGTAAGCAGCGCAGCCAAAGACCCGCTGACTTATGTCGACATCTGCGGACGCGGCGAGGCAGCAGACATCTCCGGCTTTGCAACACGTTCCGGCACCGACCTGAGCATCTTGATCTACCACCAGCACGACGATTGGGATGCGACCGGTTCAGCCGAAATCACGCTCGAAGTCGCCAATCTACCTTTAAAGAACGATTTATTACTCACCCATTATCGGATTGACAGTCAGCACAGCAATGCTTATGCCGAGTGGTTGCGCCAAGGCAAACCGATGTACCCTACGCCCGAACAATATGCCGCCATCAAGTCCCGTGACGGATTGGAACAGCTTGAACCACCGCAAAAGTTGATCCCAAGCGACGGCAAACTCACGATCCATTTTCACCTTCCCGTGCATGGCATCTCTCTGCTGAGCATTTCGTGAAGACAATGAAGCTAAGTCTTTGCCTGTTGCTGTAAGGATATAATTGACCTGATGAAAATCACTTTTCTGGGTACAGCCGCAGCAACGTCTTATCCGCTCGCTTTTTGCCGCTGTCAATTCTGCAATCAGGCAAGAAAAACAGGTGGCAAAGATTTTCGAAAACGGTCTTCCGTCATCATCAACGATGATCTACTCATTGATATGGGGCCGGATATGATGTCCGCCTCGTTTATGTACAACAAATCAATCGCTGATATTCGATACTGCCTGCAAACCCATCCTCACTCTGATCATTTTGATCCATCTCACTTCATAACAAGAATTCCAGAATACATGGGTATTGATATTCCGCCGCTGCAGCTCTATGGCTCTGAAGAAACCCTTAGGAAAATGTCGGAAATGCTTAGGGACGTGGGGGATGTGTATGATTTGTTTGCTTCAGATGTACAAGCCAAATTAAACGTCGAAGTATTTCCGGTGAAAATCCTTCAGCCCTTTAAAGTCGGAAAATATGAGGTCATTGCCTATCCGAGCGATCATGATGTTTCTGTAAAATCTCTTTTGTATTCCATAAAAGAGGACGACTTTACCGTTTTTTATGGTACGGATACCGATAGCTTGACGGATGAAACGTGGTCTGGTTTTCGTGACTTGAATTTGCGTTTTGATGTGGTCATCTTCGATCACACCTACGGGCCTGATGCCGACAGCGGCGGACATCTCAATGCTAATCGATTTATTGAACACATCAATCGGATGAAAAGCGATCATCTTTTAGCGGACAACGCACGGATTTTTGCGACCCATATTTCCCATGAAGGCAACCCGAACCACGCAGCGCTTTCCATATATGCCGAAAGGTTAGGATACGAAATCGCCTATGATGGTCTTGTGATTTGACGCCGTCATAAAATCGGTCTTTGTTGCAAACAACAACTTTTACCCGTTTAACCGCCCCAATAATCACGACAAGCACTTTGCCTTGTTGATTATAGACAAGGCGATGTACCTCTCAGTCCTCGTAAACATCACAATTGACCCCTGACCGAGTTAATGGCATAGTCGAGGCGCATAAGAACCAACTTTTCACCCAACTTGTGATCTGCGGCGGCTGTGTCCAACATAGCCGCCGATGAATGATGTCTTGAACCGCTTTTAACAGGAGATTGTTGTAAATGACGTTTCACGTTCTCGTACCGGACAGCGTCAACAAAAAGGCTGTCGAAATTCTCGAGCAGGCTGGCCTCAAGGTCACCGCTCCCGGCCAGATGAAGCGCGAGGAAACCTTGGCCGCCATCGCCGATGCCGACGCGCTTATCATCCGCAGCGCCACCAAAGCCGATGCCGCGCTCATTAACGCCTCCACCAAACTCAAAGCCATCGCCCGCGCCGGTGTGGGTGTCGATAATGTCGATCTGGATGCCGCCAGCGCCAAGAAGATCGCCGTCATGAATACCCCGGCAGGCAATACGGTCGCCACCGCCGAATTCGCTTTCGGCCTGATGCTGGCTCTGGCCCGCCACATTCCCCAGTCCTATACCTCCATGCAGGCTGGCAAGTGGGACCGCAAGTCCTATCAAGGCGCTGAACTGCGCGGCAAGACGCTCGGTATCGTCGGTTACGGGCGCATTGGTCAGGCCTTTGGCAAACGTGCCGCCGCCTTCGATATGACCGTCTTGGCCTACGATCCCTACATTCCCGCCGACGCCATCCGCAAAACCGGAGCCGAACCTGTTTCATTGGATGAACTGTTCGCCAAGAGCGATTTCATCAGCCTGCACAGCGTCATCACCGATGAAACACGCGGTATGATTAACGCGGCCAACATCGCCAAGATGAAGAAAGGTGTGCGCATCATCAACGCCGCTCGTGGGGCGCTCATCAATGATGCTGATCTGGCAGAAGCCCTCAAAAGTGGACAGGTCGCAGGTGCAGCCCTCGAACGTCATTGATACGCCGCATCTGGCCGCCAGCACCGACGAAGCACAGGTCGCCGTCGCCATCGAAGCCGCCGAACTCATCGTTGCCGCTCTCCAAAAAGGCGAGTTCAAAAACGTCGTCAACGCCGACGCACTGAAGTAATCCCTTTCAAACTCCCCTCTGCATTCCCCCTCTGCCATGCAATGGCTTTGGGGGAGTGAGCCTGCGAATGTCCCAATGGGGGCTAGGGGGTGAGGATTTCAGCGCATTTCCCTCTCTTATCACCTTCAATATTCGTATTTTGGTTTAGACGCACAAACCATTCCAAACCATTCCTCTACCGTTTGCTAACCACCACTCCAATCCCTCTCCCTCAAAACGGTTAGTGCCAACCCCGCGAATCAGTGACAAAATGTTCTTCCAAAATGTAACCCATTCTCTTTCAACCTGTCGTATGGTTTTCGTAGGGGCAAGATAGTTCTTGCCCTGCGCACCTTAACAACACGACCGCCTGCCAATGACAATGCCGCCGCCACATGATTTTGCCAAGCCAAATTTGCCGCCTGTGCTGCTTTCGCCGCATATTTCGCATAAACAGTGCGCTTCAGCGCCCTTTATGCTCTCAGACGGTGGCTTGAGCCACGGGCTGACACTGACGATATTGACCACATTTCTGACATTATGCCGCTGACATAACGCTCTGTTTTGACATTTGACTAAAGACCCTTGACTGAATCAAAATCGCCAGCCGTTTCATCAACAACTGGCGATCGGTAACCAACCTTTGCATTGGCTAATTGCTAACTGCTAAAAGCTAACCGCCAATCGCTTAGATATTCACCGGCAGCGCCTTCATGCTGTGCAGCAGAATGCTCTCGTTCCACTGGATGTCTTCCGGCTTCACCGCCAGAGACAGGTTCGGCAGCCGCTGAAGGATGGTATTGAACGCAATCGTGCCTTCAATCCGTGCCAGCGGCGCACCCAGACAGTAATGAATGCCGTTGCCGAAAGCGATATGCGGGTTCGGATCACGCGTAATGTCGAACACATTCGGATGGTCGAACACCTCAGGATCACGGTCAGCGCCCAGAAGCGAGCACAGCACCATATCGCCCGCCGGAATAACCTGCCCGTGAATTTCGACGTCTTCCAGTGCCCAGCGCATGGTCGTCGCACCGAGAGGCCCGTCAAAGCGCAAAATTTCCTCAACCGCGCTGTCGATCAATGCCGGATTCTGGCGCAGCTTTTGCATCTGGTCAGGGTGCGTCAGCAAATCGAGCGTACCGTTCGCGATCAAATTAACCGTGGTTTCGTGTCCGGCCACCAGCAGCAAGAACACCATGCTGATCAGCTCCTCGGAACTCAGCTTGTCGCCCTGTTCCTCGACTTGCAGCAGTCCGGTGATCAAATCATCGCCGGGATTGGCGCGGCGCTCTTCAAACAACTGGTGGAAGTACATAATGAATTCCAGCGCGGCAATCCCTGCCCGTTCGCCAGCCACACCGCGGCTTCCCTCGACCACAATTACCTGTGTCCATTCACGGAACTTGGCTTGGTCGCTCACCGGAATGCCCAGCAGTTCAGCAATTACCGTAATCGGCAGTGGAATGGTAAAGTCGGCCATCAAATCAATCTGTGACTTACCTTTCATGTTGTCGATGAGGCCATCTGCTATTTCCTGTATCCGCCCGCTGAGTTCTCGCATCATCCTCGGTGTAAAGGCTTTGTGCACCAGACCGCGTAAACGGGTATGATCCGGTGGATCGAGCGTCAGCATGTGCCGGTTGATGGTCGCGGCAGACTGACGCGCCATATCATTGGGATTAACCGGTTCGTTCGACGGACGGCGCAGAAAACTTTTGGTGAAACGGTCATCCTTGGTCAGATTGATGCAATCCTCATAACGCGTCAGCAGCCAAGGATAGGCGTTCATTTCTCTATGGGGCAGTTTGTAAACCGGTGCTTCCGTCCGCATTTGCGCTAGAATCGGGTGCGGATTACGCAGCGCTTCAGGTGAAATCAAATTGAAGGTTTGTTGCGTTGCAGAATGCATAAGCTGAGTTTCATCCTTATAACATAGACAAGATATGATACAGTGTATATCATAATACGCAGGATATGTCACAAAGTCGAATGAGAAATATGTAAGGTTTATTAAGAATTATGGAGAAAATGGATCGACGTGTACGGCGCACGCACAAGTTACTGACCGATGCCTTGATCGCCCTTTCGCAGCAGCACGGCTATGACGCTGTCACTATCCGCGATGTCACCGAGTATGCCGACGTTTCATACTCCACCTTTTTCCGGCATTACCCGGATAAAGATGCTCTGCTCTTTAAAATGATCGAATCGCTTCTGGAAGAACTGCGTAAACTCATCGGCAAGAATCAACCGTCGAACATTAGCGGTAAGGTGCTGTTCGAGCATATCGCTGCCAACCAACCACTGTACCGCGTCTTGCTCGGCGGACACAATTCCAGCGCCATACTTCAGCGGCTTCAGGAAATCGTCGTCGCCGAGGTTCTGGCTTTCGATGCAGGAAACGCTGATGATGTTGTGCCGCGCGAAATCAAAGCCAACCATGTAGCGACCTCGCTGCTCGCCTTAATCAAGTGGTGGCTCGACCATAACACGCCCTATCCGCCCGAACGCATGGGGGAAATTTACGCCACCCTCATCATGCGTCCGGCATTGGGCAAGTAACAGGTCTTGCTAAACTACGGGCTTCTCTCGCTCGAAAAGCAGTGCAGGCGCGGCGATACCAAGGGCAATGCCACCGAGGATCAATGCCGTACGAACGGCGTTGGTTGCTGCAGCCACCAGCGCAGCGTTGGCTGTATCCGCGTTGCCCGACGACAATTCGATAATCGCGAGCATGGTGCGGTAGGCAGACGAACCCGGAACCATCGTGACCGCTGCACACAGTGTAAAGACCGCAATTGGTGCGTGCCAGCGGCGTGAGAAAAATACCGCTGCAAAGCCAATCATCGTCGCGCCAATCAACGTTGACACTTCAACGTCCAAGCCAAGCTGCATCAGCAGCGTCCGCAGTCCATGGCCGAGCGCTGCCGAAATCGCGCATCCTGCCAGCAGTGAAGGCGGCACATTAAACAAGATGCCGAAGCAGGCGGCAGCCACCGCTGACCAGATACCATCTTGTATGACAAACCCGATCATATTCACGACGTTCATAATCCGTTTATCCCCAGCACCCGCATTGCCATAAAAAGTCCTAAGGCAATTCCCAACGACACCATGCCACCCACCATGCCGCGTACAATACCCGTCACAAGATGTCCTGCGATCAGATCACGCATGGAGTTGACCAGATGAATACCCGGCACCAGCAGAATAACCGAAGCGATGAGCGCGAACTGAGGTTGAGGGCTGAGCTTAAAGTAGGAGGCCAACCCGCCAAACAAGGCTGCGACAAAAGCGGTGACCACCACCACGATCAGGGAATTAAAGTAACGCCGTTGAAATTCTTGACGCACAAACTGGGCAATACTAGCCGCAATAAACGTAATCCCGAACACCACCCAATCCCCTCCGAATAGACGGCTGAAGGCTGCGCAGCCCAAACCAATCATCAGACAGACGAACCAGCGGTTATATTGGGGTTTGATATGGCTCAGGCTCACCAAGACTTCACGCGCCTCTGCCCGATCCACCTGACCACGTTCCACTTGGTGAACCAACGTGCGTATTTCCGCGATAATCTGCATATTCACGCCCATCGCCACCACACGGCGGATTTTGGTGCGGAATTCCTCACCGCTAATGGTCGTCACGAGAATGGCATTCGGCGAAACCAGAATGTCCATCCAGTTGGCACCAAGGGCAGTGCCCAGACGGTGTACAGTTTCTTCGACGCGGGCAGATTCAGCTCCGTTTTGGAGCATTAACTGCCCTGCCCATAGAGCAAGATCGATGATGTCACGCAGCGTTTCGTAATCAAGCTGCGGCTTCGGACCAGCAGGCTGGGGGATTCGGCTCATAGCATTTCCTCATCTGAAAACAACAAATCCTGTTTAGAATATCATAGCAAGCAATGAGAAAATGCCGAGGTATGTAATGAGATTTTCAGGGCTTCCATCAGCCATTAGCACAATGATTGCCGTTTTGGTCGGCATCCTGATCGGTACAGCGCTGACCTTTGGGGTCATCAGCCTGATTTGGGGACGACCGGATTTGTGGCCGCTGCGCGTAGGCTAAAGACCGTAATTTCAGGACGGCAGTTAAAGCGCACAGCAGGCGCAATCGTCCCGACGCCGCGGTTAGTATATTGGATCATACTGCCGACTTGATAGCGCCCAACGGGATATTTTGTGCTGTAACGGGGTACGTGAATGGGGCGATTAATAATCGGCAAGCGTACCTGTCCGCCATGGGAATGACCAGAAATTTGGAGGTCAAAACGCCCGGTCGCCGCGCTGACGTCGGCATAATCCGGTTCATGCGCCAGCAGGATAGCACAGCCTTCCTCAGGCAGTTGCGCTAAAACCTTATTCATGCGATCTTGTCGTTCCCAATAATCATCCACGCCTGCGATAAATAACCTCACACTGCCGTGCTCAATCGCAAAAGCACGGTTACTCATATCGACCAGACCACTTCTCTGAAACACCGAACGAATGGCGGTGGGATCTGTCCAATGGTCATGATTACCCAGAATAGCGAATGTTCCATCTTTCGCCTGCAAATGGCTCAGTCCTTCGATCAATCCGGGCAGCAAAGAGGTGATATCACCTCCGGTTACGTAGTCGCCTGTCACAGCAATAGCATCGGGGTTTTGAGCGTTGACCATCTGCGCAATATGCACCAAGCGCTCGGTGGTGATACCCGTGCCCATATGAATATCGCTGATTTGCACTAAACGGTAGCCATCAAAGGCAGGATCAAGGCGCGGCAGATGAACCTCGACCGGCACAATTTCCAGATTTTCCGGCTCGACATCATGTGCATAGGCAAACCCGCCGACTCCGGCGGCAACCGTGCCGATAGCCGAGGCCAGACTAATCTTCAAAAAGCGGCGTCGTGAAATCACAGACATAGCAGCACATCCTTATCCAGTTTCAAATCACCCCTACTGTACTCCCACAAACTTAAAATTGACCTTGCTTGCAGGTTGATTTTCCCGACGATCAGGCGACGCAAAACCGACGACCGCAAGGAAACGATCATCCAACTAAGCTTTGTGAGTGATTGGATGTCATCACTCACAAGGCAGATTAATCAGTTAGGTGAATGCGTTAGGGAATTACTTTGCAGGGGTTGCTGATCTTACCGATGTTCTGAATTTCGATTTCAACCACATCGCCATCTTTGAGGTACTTCGGCGGCTTCATGCCTTCGCCCACACCCGAAGGCGTCCCTGTCAAAATCAGATCGCCGGGTTCCAGTGTGAACATGCGCGAGCAGTAGCTGATCAGCGTCGGCACATTGAAGATAAAGTCTTTAGTGTTGCCGTCCTGCATAACTTTACCGTTGACGGTCGTCTTGATGCTCAACTGATGTGGGTCAGCCAGTTCATCAGACGTCACAATCCAAGGGCCGAGCGGGCAAAAAGTATCCAGACTCTTGCCGCGCGTCCATTGGCTGTCGGTACGAATCTGGAGGTCACGAGCACTGACGTCATGGGCGATGGTATAGCCAAAGACATGATTCAGCGCGTCTTCTTCACTCACATTGCGGGCTTTGCGGCCAATAATAACTGCCAACTCACCTTCCCAATCGACCTCTTTGGTAATGCTCTCGCTCCATGTGATTGGCTCCTCGGTAGCGATGATGCTGCTGGGGAACTTGGCGAAGATAATCGGCGCGGTCGGTACACTGCCGCCCGTTTCCTTGGCGTGTTCCGCATAATTCTTGCCAATCGCCACGATTTTACCGGGATGCAGCGGTGCTTGGAGCTTAACATCAGCCAATGGGAGCGAATCATTACGCCGTGAGGGCATCAAACCACGACGAATCATATATTGCATGGTATCGAGTTCACTGGTCATGTAGATGCGGTCTTCGACCACCGCTCCGACCCGTGTGCGATCTTTATAGGTATAAGTTGCCAACTTCATGATGTAGGTATCCTTCGCTTGGTATGACGATAAGAGATGTTCCAGCCGTCAAAAAGAAATAATCGTCTTTTGGTAGCCTTTTAATTTTGTAGCTTCTATTATCGCCTTTCAAGGTGTGCTGCTGCAAGCTGTCCCCAGACGGAAGTGGAATCATCATGCCACAGGCGGTAATACGCCGGTTGGGCCTTGCGGCGATCGCCCAGCAGATCGTAGCTCAGCGCTTGCAGGAAACGGGCCGCACTATCGAGCGGTACACCGGGGCGGTTGCGCTGCAAGGTATCTAAGATATTTAGCACTTCCGCTGGATTATCGCGCTCCAGCAAAGCGTCATAAGCGGTTTGTGGCACCGACAAAACATCAGGCAGCGGCGGAGGTGGCACTTCGTAACCTTCCGGTGTCGGAACAGCCTCAGCCGTATACTGCTGTTTGCCCAGCGGCGCGAATGCCCACCACTGACCATTGGCTAGATCAAACAGATAAGCTGGACGGTCAACCTTCCCCACTTTATGAATAACCGTCTGCTGAACCACTCGCAGCCCTAATTGAGCGGCCTGTTCTTCGATGGTTTGCTGGCGGTTAAACGGTTGTTCTTTGAATAAGCGTGTCAGCACAGCATTCACATCACAGGCTCCGTATTGGCTGGCGGCCTGCAAAGCAGCACAGATGACTAAAGGCGTCGTGTTGGATTGGGCTGCAGCTTTCTTAAACGCCTGCACCTGCTCATCAAGCCATGTTCCGGGCTGTGCACCGGTCGAAAGCCCACTAATCTGTTCCAGCGCGACATCCGGCTTGTTGTCCAGAACGTTAAGCATGGCGACCATCACAGCCGCATGTCCAGCAGCGACTGCGTCATCCGGACCAGCCTGCGCGGTTAGATTGCCGATGGTGCGAAGGGCGTCCGATGGAGAGAGTGCATACAACGGTTCAACCGCTGACAAGCGGCAGGCCATTGTGTTGCGCGGCTTGAAGTCCGGCATGGTCGCGGGCGGGCGGAAGAAATTGTTCTGCCACCGCCACATCACCGTTCTTGAGCCGAAGCAGTTCCAAGCTGGATCATGCACATTGTATTCCTCAACCGTAAATCCAGAACCATCCGGCAGGCGCTCCACCGAACCTAAATAATTAACCTGCTTACCCGGTTCCACCAGATTGGTAACAGCTCCATTCCGCCACCCGTAGATATAGAAGCGCTGATTGGTATCGCCGGGAGTACTGACGGTTAAGGTTAGTTCGTTGATTCCATCGCCATTCAGATTATCGACCAAAGCCGAGTTGGGGATGAACGTGCCGATAACCGGATAAGGCGATTGAGTCTGGGGAACGCGATAAACACCCTGTGCATCAATCAAAGCAATCGCGACATCACGAAACGCAGGGTTGCCGTTATCCGGAAGATACGAAGCGAAAACGACCGCCCCTTTGCCAGCACGTCCATCTAAATTGGCGGGCGCAATCGTGATGCTAAAGTTTTCATATGTAACTGATGCTGATGTGTCAAAAGCAGGCTTAAGCGTATTCAACGCCGTTTCAATATAAGGCCGGATCACCGGACGAATATCAACCATGCCCAACGGAGCGGCTAACATGGCTTGCAACAGCGCAGCACGGTTGGCTGCATTGCGGGGCGTACCGGGGAAGCGTCGCGCAACTTCCTTTTGGAACAGCTGCAATCCCACAATACGATCTTGATCATCGGCTGTGATACGCCGAACCTGATCAATCCACGCCAAAGTTAGATTGCTATCATCCCACAGGCGCAGCGCATAGCGATCAGCAGAGGCATCCGGCGCAGCACCCGAGCGCTCAGGCTGCGGCGTATTGGTCGCCAAAAAGAACGGCGCGGCGGTTGGCAGCGCAGTCGGTTTGCCACCGGAAGCAGCCGATGCGGGTGTATTGGTCGCAAACAAGGGCACAACCGCAGCCGGTGTATTGGTTACGAAGATATTATCCTGTGCCGTTAGTGGGAACTGTCCGAGTATTAACGCCATGCTAGCGATGACAGCCAACATCAACAAGAGACGACGAGCCATGATCTAGCCCCCTCATGCCTACAAAAGACATGGAGAGTGTGCCACAAAACGGCTAACTGTCAACCAAGTGGAAAGGCAAAGTGAATGAAAAGGGAGATATGGGGCAAGAGACGTCCTGCCCCATAGAGAAGAACAGGGTTACGCGGGTGGTATACGAATATCACAGGTATTGCTGCCTGCCTGAACCGGGCAGCGTGCGACTTCCGCGTCATTCCACAGGATGCGGAAGGTAGCGCCACCGGACGCCGTACGCCAGAAATATTCACTGGTTTGTAAGTTGGTGCGCTTCGAGTTAAAGACTTTACACTTTGAAGGATGCAGGAATTGCGCAAACTGAACCGGTTCTAAAGCACCACAGCCTTGAGAAGTGATGTTCGGGTTCTGGGTTGCCCAGCGACTACCACTATAACTGAACGGCAGCGGATTGCCGGTGGCATCCAGCGCTTCAAACTTTAATGATGAAAAACTTAATGTCGAGCCGGCGTTAAATACGTAGAAACTGCTGTCATTATAGAGCAGCTGCAGCGGACGCCCGTCCGGGAAGGCGACGGTTGGGGTTAAGTTCGCTGCAGCGACTTCCTGTGTGGCGGCTTCAGTAACTTCAGCAGTCACTTCAACAGGGACACTTGTCGAGGTCGCAGCGACAGTGGGTTCAGACGTATTTGTCGCAGCCTTGGTTGGCTCATCCGGTGGTGCAAGGGTTGTGGCAACTGCCGCCACCTGTGCAGTGGCCGTTGGGGTCGCTGATGAATGATTCAGACCGGGGAGCACCACAAATATCAGAAGCGCAGCAAGAATCGCGATAACAGCGACCGCACCGATAATCAACGGCATACGTCCTGAACGTTCGCCCTTGAGACGTTTCTCAATTGCCGTAATCAGGTGATTGATGTCGGGGTTAAAGTCCGGATCGTTGCGAACAACCACGCTATTACGGAAGGCCAAGTCTTTCAATGCAGCGGGCAGCGCTTCCGCCGAGGGCATGGTCGCATTGTTGACCAGCACTGGAATAACCAGCACGTCGTTGCGCTTGAGGGCGGTTTCAACCTCGATACGCACAAAATCTGTCGGATCATTTAACCGACGCTTACCCCCGTCGTCAGTTATCATCAACCACTGCGGCCCCATGATAATCAGCACCACATCGGCTTTCGTAAGGGCTTTGTCTAAAACGCTGCGGAAGTCCTCACCGGGCGGAATATCCTCGACATCTTTAAAAACATGGTGAGCACCAAAGGCATTGACCAGCCGGTCATAGATACGTCCGGTATAGGCCATACTATCAGCACGACGATACGAAATAAAAATGCTGGTCATTGTTTTTCCTTCAAAGCATGTAACAAAATGTAAACAACTTCGGATGTAACAATAGTGTAACGCGAATTGACCTTTTATACATACAGAAGTTAGGGAAAAGATGAGAAATAAAAAGGACGAGGCTTAAAACCTCGTCCTTTAGTATTGCTAGAAAGCAGTGGAATTACATGTGGCGAATGACAGAGAGCACCTTGCCCTCGATACGAACATTGCGCGCATCGACATAAATCGGTTCCATGTTCGGATGGGCTGGCTGCAGGCGGATACGCGCACCATCCTTGTGGAAATATTTGAGCGTGGTTTCATTCCGGTCCGTCAACCACACCGCGACCATATCGCCTTCATTAGCAGTTTCCTGCTTACGGAAAATCACAATATCGCCTTCTCTTATCATGGCGTCGATCATCGAGTCACCCTTGACGCGCAGCGCATAAGCATTGGCGGGATCGGTGCCACCCAACAAATCCTTGGTGACTTCGATCATGCTGTCTTCGTCGTAGCTGTAGTCTTCCGGCACTGGCACCGGTTTGCTCGCGTATATATTGCCGATCACCGGCACACGAGCATGAGCCGCTGCCGCATGAACAGACGCCTTCTTACGTTCGCCACCGGGCACAGGCGCAGTCAAGCGCAAACCGCGCGAAACATGCTGTGAACGGGTCAAATAACCGGCCTGAACCAGCTTGTTCAGGTTGTAATTGACCACCGAGGTTGAATTAATACCGGTGTTCTCACCAATCTGGCGAATGGTGGGAGGAAAACCGTTATCCGCCGTGTATTTCTCGATGTAACGCAGCATGTTGCGCTGCCGTTCTGAGAGTTTATTAAATTCTTTCATGATTTTGCCCTTACTTTAACCCTGCTTTGATTCTATCGCGAATGATTGTTCTATAGTATAAACGAACATGGGTTCGATTGTCAAATATTTGTTCTCATTCTGTCAAAGAAGGTAAAATAAGGCATACTGAACCCTGAAAATTACGGGCTACTTTGATCAATCTGAATTGACTGAGGACTATGAAACCACTCAATCTCACCCTTCAAGACGATACTGATGCTGGCCTGCTGCCGGTGCTGGCAAAAGTTTGGAAAGTCAATATCACCGGACTGGAACGTACGAGCGCCATCAACAGTTTGCGAGAGGCCATGCTAGACTCTGTCCGCGCACAAACAGTCTGGAGCGGCCTATCCGACGATCAGCGCGGCGCGATCCAGATGTTAATGGGTTCAGGTGGCAAAATGCCTACAGTCAAGTTTGCCCGCCTCTTCGGGGAAATCCGCCCGATGGGTACAGCCCAAATCGAGCGCCAAAATCCATTGGCAAACCCTGCCAGCATTGCCGAAGCGCTTTATTATCGCGGGTTGGTGGCGCAGACCTTCGAGATGGCGGATACCGGAGCGCGATTGGTCGTTTATGTCCCTGAAGACTTAGGCCGACTGCTTTCGGCACAGAAGAACTCATATTCCGACTTGAAAGATGAGCCTGTCGTCACAGCCAGTGCTGGACAATTGCCAGACGACTTACCTGATGAAGGGTTAGTCGAGCCGCTTGAAGAGGTCACAGGCATCAAGCAGGCAGACACTTCCGTTGTGGATGATGTGGCGACGCTGCTAGCCTATCTCCAGCTCCACAGTCCAGAAATCGATGAATCATCACTCAGCCAAGAGGATATATCCCACTTACAGAAATACATGCTCAAAAACGAATCGGGGCGGCTTGATTTTGTTTTCGGGTTAGCCTTTAGCGCTGATCTCGCGGAAATCCAAACCGGGAAAGCCTTCCCAAAACGGGCTGAAGCACGCCGCTGGCTTTCGGCAACCCGCGCCGAACAGGTTAAAGCGCTGGCAGAAGGTTGGAAAAGCAGCATCTCCTACCGTGATTTATGGCACATACCCGGATTGCATCCTGAACCGGGCGGCGAACTGGATGAATACGACGCGGCTGTCGCTCGTGGCAGCGCACTGGAGATCATGGGTGAACTAGTACCCAAGCAGGAATGGTGGGCGCTCGAAGGGTTCATCATGGCCGTTAAAGAGACCGAGCCGGATTTTCAGCGTCCCGGTGGCGACTACGAAAGCTGGTATATTCGCGGTGAGGACAGCGAGGAATACCTAACCGGTTTCAACAATTGGGAAGCGGTCGAAGGCGCACTGCTGGAATATTATGTGACCGGCCCGATGCACTGGCTGGGACTCGTTGATCTAGCCGATGAAGCCGCACGGTTGACGGCTTATGGTCGTGCCTTACTTGGGCTGGCGACGTGGCCGACTCCGGCAGAACCGGAAGACAAGATTGTCGTGAAAGACGATGGCACCTTGCTTATCAGCCGTAAGGTATCCCGCGTGGATCGTTTTCAGGCAGCACGCTTCACCAGTTGGATTGCCGCCGGTGATCCCTATACCTACAAGGTAGATGGCGCAGGCATTCAACAGGCGGCTGAACAGGGCATCAACACCGGACACATCGCCAGTTTCATCAGCCGTGCGTTGGGTGATACGCCCGTTCCAGCGAACATCACCCGATTGCTCGAAAATTGGCGTGGTGGGGCTTCGGCATCCGTGTCGCTTGAAAAACTCCAAGTGCTGCGGACGACGGCTCCCGAAACCCTCGACCGCATTCTGGATACGCCAGCCCTACGGCGCTATTTAGGCGCACGCCTAGGGCCAATGGCGGTCATTGTCCGCGCCGGTCAATGGGATACGCTAAGGACGGCCTTAGGCGAACAAGGTATCATGGCTGAGATTATTGATTAACCAATAATTAATCATTAACATCTCAATAATTGTTGGTTGGTTGTTGGGTTATCATGAGGGAAGGAAGGACTCCGATAACCCAATGTCGCGCTCATCGTATCTATATAAACTGATACTGGACACCATCGATACCCTTCAGGACGATGACCGTGAAACCGTGTATCAGCTGCTCGATTCAAAGCAAATTACAGCCCAACATTTACACGAAGCGATTGCCATTCATAACCGGCATCATACGTCGATGCGGGAAATTTTAGGCTCGATGGGTTACGTCAATCCCAAAGACTATGCCGCCGAACTGGCACAGGTAAACAATACCGGCTATATCAGCGATCTGGTTGGCTCCGAATTCCTCGACTATGACGCGGATTTCATTCAGCGGTTCAACCCTGCCGATCTTATTCGTTATTTGTTCTGCCCTTTACGACAGCTCGATGATTGTACGGTGATTGTGCTGGCCGTTAACCCAAACGAAGCCGCCTTAACGTCGATTGTCCAGAAAGTCGTGCCGAATGCGGAAATTCTAGCGATGGTTGGCACCGAAGTTAACGTCACTCAGTTGGTCAACAGTTTGTTCCAAGCGCCCTTGCTACATCATGCCATCAATCATTTGCGCGAACAGAGGCCGGAGGAATCCGCATCTCGAGTATTCACGCGTCCACAACTGGCTGTTGGCGCCATCATCGCTGTCACCATTATGGCTGGATTACTTCTCAACCCCACTACGACCATCGTCTCGTTTATCGTGGCGATAAGTATTGTTTATGCCATCTCGATCTTCTACAAGTTAGGGCTCAGTCTGGCTAGCCAATCCAGAAATGGCGACAGCTTACTGGT
Organism: Aggregatilineales bacterium; assembly: GCA_044226855.1. Taxonomy (GTDB): domain Bacteria; phylum Chloroflexota; class Anaerolineae; order Aggregatilineales; family Phototrophicaceae; genus CFX2. Next base: position 4,237 of record JBGAGF010000009.1, on the reverse strand, counting down.
TGAACATGCGAACGCTCTGGTTGGGGCTGAACTACCGATTTACAGTATCCTCGTGCCGGTTTACAAAGAGCCCGAAGTCGTCCCTCGTTTGCTAAAAGCCCTTTCCCGTATCGATTATCCCCGTGAAAAGCTCGACGTCCTTTTGTTGATGGAAGAAGATGATCTGGAAACCATCACCAAAGCTAAGGAAGCAGCACCGCCCAGCTTTTTCCGTTTCATTATTGTTCCTGAAAGTCTGCCCCGTACCAAACCCAAGGCCTGCAACTATGGTCTCCATTTCTGTCGGGGCAAATATGTGACGATCTACGATGCAGAAGACATCCCCGAACCCGACCAATTGAAGAAAGCGGTGGCCGCATTTGAACAAGGTGGGGAATCCCTGATTTGTGTTCAAGCCGCGCTCAATTACTTCAATGCCGATGAAAATTATCTGACGCGTATGTTCACGCTGGAGTACACCTATTGGTTCGACTCGCTATTGCCCGGACTCGACCGCCTTAAGCTGCCGATTCCGCTGGGCGGAACCAGCAACCATTTTCGGCTCGATAAGCTGCAAGAGCTTGGCGCGTGGGATCCGTTTAATGTGACTGAAGATGCTGACTTGGGCGTTCGTGCATCATGCAACGGTTATAAAGTGGGCGTAATACGTTCGACCACTTATGAAGAAGCCAATAAAGCCTATCGGAACTGGATACGCCAGCGCAGCCGTTGGATTAAAGGCTATATGCAAACATGGCTGGTTCACAACCGTAATCCGCTGCACTTGCTGCGGAGCGTGGGGCTGAGAGACTGGTTGAGTTACAACTTGTTTATTGGAGGGACGGTAGCAGTCTTCCTAATTAACCCCGTCATGTGGCTTTTGTTCTTAATTTGGGCAGTCTTTCACCCTGCTTGGATGAGTGAGTTTTTTACAGGTTGGGTTTGGGTCATCGCGGTCTTCAGCTTGATTGTCGGCAATGGCACGGCAATCATTCTGAACATCATGGGCATCTTTAAACGAAAGAACTATCGTCTACTGCTCTATGCACTCACGAACCCCTTCTATTGGAGCATGCATTCGGTTTCGGCTTACATTGCCCTATGGCAATTAATCACAAAACCCTTCTATTGGGAAAAGACCAATCACGGGCTGACCACTGTCAATACCGAAGCCTTATTCGAGAAAACAGGTACAGCGTAAATCCGTTATAATCATCTCCATCTCAGGTTTGTCCGTTTGGTGGAGATGATGAAACTACAACTGATTCGGAACGCAACGCTGCGGCTTCATTATGCGGGACAACGAATCCTCATTGATCCCTATCTAGCACCTCAATATTCCCTGCCGAGTTACACAGGCAAATCACCAAACCCTATGGTTGAGCTGCCCCTATCGATTGAAGATATTTTGAAAGATGTCACCTTGGTGATTGTTTCGCATCTGCACAGCGACCACTTTGATACAGTGGCTCATCAGCGTGTGCCTAAGGATTGGCCTCTGTTTTGCCAACCGGGAAATGAAGATTTCATTCGGGGTAAAGGCTTTCAGCAAGTCATGCCCATCGCTGATCAGGTGGAGTGGAACGGTATTCACATCACCCGCACCGATGGGCATCATGGACTCGGATACGTTGAAACCCAGATGGGAAAGGTTTCGGGTTTTGTACTGCAAGCAGCCAATGAACCAACCTTCTATTGGGCAGGCGATACCGTGTTGTGCAGTGAGGTTGAGAAAGCCATTGAGCGCTTCAAACCCGATGTGATCGTTACACACTCATGCGGCGCAAAATGGCCGGATAATCATGACGAGCGGCAGCTGATTGTGATGGACGATCAACAAACTATCGCAGTCTGCAAATCCGCACCCAACAACACGGTGATTGCTACTCATATGGAAGCGCTTGATCATGCGACTGTTTCGCGGGAGCTGCTGCGCACATCGGCCACTCAAGCAGGGATAAGTCAAACACAACTTCGCATTCCAACAAACGGCGAAACGCTCGAGATTTAGGCCGAGTGATATACTAAGCAGCATTATTTACTGGCACTGACTAACAACAGGCTATGATCAAGATTATTCGCTTTGTATTTCTCGGTTTCATCCTCTTTCTGATTACTCCAATTGATGCTCAGACTCCAACATCCACAACGGATTACCCGACCGTCACCGCTTTGGAGCAGGCCGTTGTGCCGGTAGCTGATGCAGTTGATCTGGCGCGGCGTTTCAGAAGTGTGAACACGGTACCTACGCCACCTGCCAATGCAATGGCCCGTCAAGTAGGCGAAGTTGAGCAGTTTTGGGTCGCGGATACGGATGCCAACCGCGAATTCCAGATTTCAGCCACGCTGCGCGTCATCGGGCAGCATATTTATATGTGGGTTCAGTCTGATGTAACCGTTAACCTTGATGAATTACAGAAATTAGCCGACGCTTTTGATACGCGTGTGTATCCCAAAGTACGTGCCCTCTGGGGCAATGAATCCGACCCCGGCATTGACGGTGATCCCCGCATTTACGGGTTATTCGCGCGGGGGTTAGGTGGCAGTGTCGCCGCTTATTTTTCCAGCCGGAACGTGTTCCCCAAGCAAGTATGGCCGACCAGCAACCAGCATGAAATGTTCTTGTTTAATCTGGATGCCTTGGGCACTGAGAATCTCGCCAATATTCAGATCGAAAGTATTGTCGCCCACGAATTTCAGCACATGATCCGCTTCAATATCCAGCGCAATGAGGACATCTGGCTGAACGAGGGTTTTTCAGCCTTTACGCAACTGCTGCTGTACCAAGACGGTGGATCGCTTCCGTCCTTTTTGAAAGAACCGCAAACTCAATTGAATGACTGGCCGCCCGGTGTGGATACATCCCCACACTACGGAGCTGGCGCTTTGTTTGTGGCCTATTTTTATCAACGTTTTGGTGAAGCTGGACTGCGAAGACTGAGCAACGAACCTGAACGGGGATTGGCATCTTTCGACCGAGTATTGAAAGAGTTAGGACAGCAGGGAGTCAATGAATTCTTTGCGGATTGGGTACTTTCGAATTTCATCGCCAACCCGCAACTTGGCGATGGACGTTATGGCAGCGCATTGGCATCGGCTGCTTACGGGGGTGCATATCCGATCGCGACCGTAACCGATTATCCCTATCGCTATTCGGGCACGCTCAACCAATATGCGACTGATTACCATGTCATGACCGAATTGGCCGACAAGAAAACCCTGAATATTCATGTAGATGCGCCCTCAACGACCCCGTTGATTCCGTTCAATGCGCCAAGTGGGCAGTGGATGTGGTACAGCAATCGTGGCGATTTGAGCGATATGCACCTCACCCATGATTTCGATCTGACCCAAACGAAGTCGGCAACCCTAAGCTACAAGGTCTGGTACGACACCGAACAGTTTTACGATTACGGATATGTAACAGCCAGCACTGATCAGGGTAAAACTTGGCAAATCCTGAAAGCGCCGAGCAGCGACAGCAGCGATCCGGTGAACAGTGCTTATGGGCCGGGATATACCGGACTCAGCGGTGGATGGAAGGATGAACAAGTGTCGCTAGATGCCTACGCGGGCAAGAAGATCCTCCTCCGCTTCGAGTTCATTGCCGATGACAGCACAACCAGCAAAGGCATGGCAGTTGATGATGTGAATATTCCACAAATTGGCTATCAAAATGATTTCGAACAAGATGGTGGCGGTTGGCAAGCAGAAGGCTGGCTGCGCACCGATAACCGTTTACCGCAGCAAGTGTGGGTTCAGGCAGTGCAGCTTGTAGGGCAACAAGTCAGCGTCAAACGGTGGTTGGCTCCGGCTGAAAGCGATTGGCAGTTTCCCATTCAAGCAGGAACCAATACGGCGTTCATCGCCATTTCGCCATTTGCTCCAGTAACCAATACGCCAATCCTTTATACATTGGACGTAAATCCACAATAAAAATGCGCCAATAACCGCCCATGTTCCTATTCTGTTAAGCCTTACGCTAGATGCTGTCGGTTGTATACAAGTAATCACAGCAGTATTAGGATATTGATCACTGCCTCGTTGACATCCCTTTATCGAACAAAATATAGTGTTTTATTGACCTCATTTACAAAATACCCACCTTGTAATAAGGTGCGGTAAGCATCCCTAAAATTAGAGCCAAACAAAATTGGAGTTTTCCAGTATATTTAGAGCTAGTCAGGAGAACTGCAATGAAAACAGGACGGTTCAGTGAAAGTCAGATTATTGGCATCCTGAAACAGCAGGAAGCGGG
>JBGAGF010000043.1:0-41322 GCA_044226855.1 Aggregatilineales bacterium | reverse complement strand
CGTTATCTTTGAGTACCTCGAGGTCTATTACAACTGTCAACGCCTACATTCCACCCTTGGCTATTGCACACCTGCTGCTTTTGAGGCAGCCTTTCTTTTATGAATCCTTTGTCTCTCCACAATATCGGGTCAAGTCCAGTAATCCGCCGAATATGCAAAGCCAACTGCAATTGAACGGCAGAGACGCAGAGAAGGCTGAGAAACAGGGAGAAGATATTAACACCAAGACTCCAAGGCACGATGACACAACGATATGCTTAGGGTAGCACAGGTGAGGATGCGAAGGGTTACTTTTTGGAAGAACATTTTGTCACTCTTTTGCAGAGTTGGCGCTAACCCTTTTGAGAGAGAAACTCGATTGTCGAGTTTGTTCGACGGTTGGAAAACGGTTTACGAAGCTTTTTACTGACTGCCGTAGAGTTGTATTTTCCAACGGATGGTCATACCCACTGATTCATATAATTGTCGAGCAGGTTCTTCAGCAGCATCGACGATGACGATGGCATTTTGCATCCCACGCTGACGCATACGGTTCATGCCTTCGAGCAGGACGGCCTTACCCAAGCCTAATCTCTGGAACTGAGGGGTTGTGCCAACCGGTTCGAACTGTCCATCCTGACTGACTTGATCGAGCCAACACATCGCAAAGGACGCAACCTCGCCATCTGGAGCAATCGCTACAATATCCAATTGTGGATCGTAACCGGAAGCGCGCATGAACTGCTGATACAACTCCGATTGAGGTGGTGCTCCGAAGGCTGTAGCTAAAGCATTAGCACGGGCGGCGTAGTTCGAATCCGTCATATCTTTGAGCGTGAATGTGGGTGGAAGCTGTGGTGAGGGGATTGGTAATGCGAGTGAGCGTGACATGTACCACCAATCACCCATCGGATTGAAGTGTCGGGCTTCAAGTAAGATTTTACGAAGGGTATCATGCTCATTGACAAGGGTATAGGTGGCGGACGGCTTGCCTAAAGTATTGAGTTGGGACAGTGCCCAGCCAAGCATTTCACTTTCGAGTTCTTGGCCGCGAAAATCCGGATGGACTTGAAGATCAAACACACCAAAAGGTGGATAGACGAGCACAAAGCCCAGCCAATTGTCCTGATCGTCTTGCCAAATTTGGATGAGTTGGGAGGAATTATAGGCAGCCAGCATGTGAAAAAGCTGCCACAAGATATCTCCGATATGCAAATAGTGGGTGTGTTGGATGGAGTGCCTTACGGCACCGAGGAACGCGAACAAGCGGGAGAGATCAGTTCTGTCGAAAAAACGTGTGGTAATTTTCAATAAGTTTCCTTTTGGCGCGAAAATATTCTCTCCATGATATAGAGGATCACAATTCGTGACAAGTATGGCGGTTCAAGAGGGGTTGGCAGAACTGGAATTGGAAACTCATAGGTGAAGACTAACCGGCATTTGAACAGCCCGAAGGTATACTTTAAGAATTACAAAGAACGGGAGATTAGCCGTTATGAACCAACAAGAGAAGGACGATTTGATCCACGAAATCGGCCAGTTGATTGTCTCTGCCCTGCCTGACGAAGAAAAGAACTGGGCGAAGCTGGCGGTCGTGGTGGAGTTTGAAGAGGGCGCACGCGGCATCTACGGGTTCGCTTATGATGCGCTTGATGAGGCCGAAGCGGCAACGATCGAGGGATTTGAGGTTGTGGACGCGGCGGAGCGTCTGCGGCAGGTGATGCGTGAGGCGGACAAAACGGAATGGCAGGCATGTTTAATCCAGCTTGTGCGGGCGACACAGCGAATCGTGGTGACCTTCGAGTACGACGACCCTGAGCGTTGGCACATCACCGCCAAAACCCTGCAACAGGTTAGGGCCGCGATCTGCCCACCGGATGACCTGTAGCAGACGAACTCTCGCACTAGAAAGATGTAAATGGTAGAAAACTCACCTTCATAAACTACACCTACACCTAAAGGCTGACTCCAATCCAATCATTTTGATGAGGATGAATTGAACCACTAAGGGTTTAATCAGAACAACAAAAATGGTTCAAAATGGTTGGAGTTTACGAGTTGAATACTTTAAAGCGCTTTTCTTTCATACTGTTTCTGATACTTGCGGTAACACCACTCGCCATTCTGGCACAAAACGGAGGCAGCGATCCTTATCCGCCTGCACAGCCGTATTATGGCGAGTTGATTGAGTATCCCGGAACAGGCAGCACCGATAACAGCGGTAAGCTGCTGGTGCAGACGGATGTCGATCTCTATGTCCCGATGCCGCCAAATCCGAATGTGACTCTTCCTGCGATCGAGCTCGCACAATTGCCAACTCCAGAGCTGTTTGATTATCCAACTCAGGTTGCGCCGACTATAGGACCGGAAGATATACCCGATGTTCCAACGCTGACTCCCGTGCCGCCTGCCCAGCCGATCAAGCTGGTACGTGGGTTTTATAAGCAGGTCGGTGAGCCGCAGATCAAAACCACCGGAACCTGCTTTGATCCCTCGGTCGGATTGGGTGGTGCCTGCGGACGTGATCAGCAGGTCGGCACGATTGAAACGCAAGATTTCCACAACTGCTTTAGTAACGATCCTGACAGCCCGAATAATAAACCCTATGATGGCTTAGAACCCGTTTGCCAATCAACGGACAGCGAGTCACTGTATATCGGTGAGCCATCCCAGTTTTATGGGCGGCTGGTGGGCAGTGCTTATGGGCGCGGGTCCACCGAGCGGCAAATGCTGCAACAGGGCGGCGTGTCGGTCGGGAGTTATGGGGTAGTGGTCGGGACACAAGTCGAAGTGCTGAGTCCGACCAAATTTGTCGTCAAGTATGTTCACCGCGAACAGGGTGGCTGCACCCGTACCGTCAGCGTTTATTATGAGTTGTCCGGTGCGAGTGAGCAGGCCTGCCAGCAGGTGATCGAAGTGCCGGAGGAACAACAGCAGCAGCCGATCTCCACACCGCCTCCGCTGCCTCCGATCGAGGATGATGCGCCGTATACGGTAGCGCTGCCAGTGATGCCCGCTGAATGCACAGCCGACAATCAACCGCCGCAGGATTTTAAAGACGCGAAGGTCAAGCTGGATAACACTGCCGGAACGCTGAACATCAACTATGGCGCGGGGAGTTATACGGCCTTCCAAGACCTCGGCTCGACGTTTAGTTATGTCGATCAGCGAAGCGGGAACTTCCGGCTGAACTTCACGGTGTTCGGGGACAAGATCAGCTTCCACTGGTATAAAGCGCCGTTGAACGGTCAAGCATGCAGCGTGGATGGCGAACTACGACCTGTGGGCGCAGCAGTCTCGACCATGAATGACAGCGTCAACGCCGTAAAGGATACGCCCTATAAGGTGGAGTGGAAACCCATCGAAGCGTTCTGCACGGCTGAAACGCTGGCCGCCCTGCCGGACTTCACGCAGGCGACGATTAAGGCCAGTCAAGATACATTCACGATTGATTATGGAACGGGCAGTTTCCCGCTGACGCGGCCCATGGGCGCAGATACGTATTACTATCAAGTGATTAATGCGGATGGTTCGATTGTGACGGTCAGCTTGAATAGCCACACGCCAGAGAAGTTCTCGCTGCTGTACCAATACAGTGATGCAGCGGGGAAGATGTGCATGGCGGATGTGGTGTTGACGAATTAATAGCCCTAACCCTTAAATCCTCATTCCCTTCCCCCTCTCGATTGCATGGCAGAGGGGGAATCGGGGAAGAAAGTTCCTCTAAAAATGGGTGAAGCCGGTGAGTTGGCGTTTGCGTTCTTCCCAATCGGGCATGTGCCCGGACATCAACTTTTGGAAGCCCACGCCGTGATTGAACTCGATGAGATGCACCAGTTCGTGGCACACCAGATACTCCACCAGCGACCACGGCAGGTGGCAAACCGCTTTGTCAAAGGTCAGTATGCCCTTGTCCTCAAGTACTAACTCTAGGCACTGCTAGTCATGGTCGCAGCCTACATTCTTGACGTGTCATCAGGATGGGTAGTGGATTTTTAGGGAATAAGGCGTCAAAACAAAAACAGCGGACGAGTTCAACCAAGCCGCTGTTTTGCCGTGAGTCTGCTATTATTAAGATGAAGCGGAATAACCGAGAATTTCTGCCACAACACGGGGGATAAAATCGGCACCTGCCTCAGACGAATTCCCCCATGTGATAATCGTCGTATCTGCATCAGGGATATAAACGGCCACTGAATTAAATCCCAGCGATTGGCCCGCATGTCCCCAGATGCCGCCCGGCGTATAATTCTCGATACCCCGAGCATAGAATTGTTCGATTAAACCTACTGCTCGCCCGCTGCCTGACGTTTTCATCATGAGTTCCAATGTTTCAGGACGCTTAAATAGTTCCCCTCGTACCAATGCACGAATGTAAACCGCCATATCAGGCACTGTCGAAATCACGGCCCCCGCCGCCCCCGCTTGCGACGCATTCCATGTGGTTGTATTGAAATCAAACGGCCCTTTTAAGTATCCCGATACCATCCGATCATCTTGAGGAATACCTTCGGCCACATAGGTATCTTTCATTTTGAGCGCATCGAAAATTCGAGTTTGCAGATTTTCCTTAAAGGATTGCCCCGTTACCTTTTCGATGACTAATCCGAGGAGAATGTAACCGGTATTGCTATAACTCCACTGTCCGTCTTGTCCGGGTAAGAACGTCGGTGTCCCATTATCGACCGCGTAGCGAACCAGTTCCTCCGGTGTCCATTCCCGTTCAAGCGCCTTTATATCAGTCGAGAGGGCTTTTTCAATTTCGGGATTGTTCAGATAATCAAAAATGCCACTTGTGTGGGTCAATAATTGATCAATCGTAATCTCTTCCCCGTGTGGTATGAGTGCGGCTAAATCAGGAAGGTATTTACTGATGGGATCATCAACGAATAGTTTTCCCTCTTCCTGCAATTGCAAAACAACCGCGGCAGTCATAGTTTTTGTGGTGCTGCCGATTTCATAATGGGCTAACTTGTCAAGCGGTTCGCGGGTTATGACATCGGCAACACCCACACCTTCGAAGAATAATCCTTTGGGCGATTGAACATATAGCACAGCGCCGGGAGCATAATAATAAGTGGGTTTGTAAGTTGGGTCTTGGGAACCTAAAAGTTCAGGGGATAGGTGAAAAAGCGAATTAAGACGGTCATCAGGAATAAGCATCCCGATGAGTGTGTTATGAAGTGCCGTGTTCACATCATCGGCGTAGGGTTGAGATGCCGCATCGTGTGCCAAAACGGTAAGTGAACCAGCCAACAACGTGAGAAATACAAGCAGGGATAGACGTTTTACTAACATTAAAATCTACCTTTTATGATGTTTAGAAATAGAAAACCATGTAATCCAATTATCTGCCATACTAATCTCTATAATAGCAGATTTGCGTTTTTTGGGGTTTCTATACGCTAAGCCTGTGCCAGTGCCACGCGGCGGAAGATGCCCACTGTGAACACCAGCAGTACCATGATCATAACCGCGCCCAGCAAGAAGGGGGCGGTCATGCCGTACTGCTGGTAGATCAGCCCTTCCAGCACCGGCGCAATGGCATTCGCCAGTGTGACCAGCGCAGCGCTCAGGCCGAGCACCGCACCATACTCGGCACGGGTCGCCCGTTGGGTAATCAGCGTGTTCAGGCTGGGGCGGATCAAGCCTGCGCCGATGGACAGGGGCACCAGCGCGCCCAGCAGCCATAGAATGCCGCCGACACCGCGATTGCTATCCTCTGGAAGCTGCACGGCGAACTGTCCGATCAGGGCTTCGGTGGAACTGGGCGCGAGCGTTTTCACTTCGCGCTGGGCAGCCACTTTGATGTAGAAGGGATGCGGCTGGGCGGGCGTCAGGGCCAGCAGCAGCAGGCCGACCGCCAGCAGTGCCAGTGCGATCTGGGAGAGGCGCTGTTCGCCGTACTTCTTTTTCCACTTGCCGATGAGGCGCGTTTGCCCGTAGACCAGCACAATCCCCACGAAGATGAAGATCAGCGAATTGCCCTGTCCCAAGAGGCCGAGACGGTTGAGCGTGAACAGGCCGAGCAGACTCTCAAAGCCGTAAAAGACCACCTGCTGCGCGAACATCAACAGCATCAGCAAACCCATCTGCGGACGTTTGAGCAGGCCGAAATCCGGCAGCCATGTGCGCCAATGCCACAGGTTGAGTGCCGCGCGGCGTTGGGATGGTAGCAGCGTTTCCCTGAACATGAAAATCGTCAGCAGGATCGAGATGAAGGAATATCCGGCGGCGATCATGGCGGGCATGGCGAGGCTGTCTGAAAATTCGAGGGCGATCAGCGAGATAGCAGGGCCGAACAGGAAGCCTAAGCCGAAGGCCGCGCCCGTTAATCCTAAACCCTGCGCCCGATTTTCCTCGGTGGTTACATCGCTGATGGCGGCCTGCGCGGTGGCGATATTCGCGCCGAACAAGCCATCGATCACCCGCGAGAGGACGACCATCCACAGGGAGTTGGAGAGGGCTAGAATGATGAAACCGATCAACGTGGAAATCTGGCTGATGAGCAGGATTGGTCGGCGTCCGTAGCGGTCGGAGAGCGCGCCCATGACCGGAACGCCCAGCACCTGCGCCAGCGGAAAGGCCGCCGCGACGATGCCAATCTCCAACGGCCCTGCGCCGAAGTTCAGCGCGTAGAGATGCAGCAGCGGGAGAATCAACGTCAGCCCCAGAATATCGACGAAGGTCACAGCGAAGATCGGGAAGACGGTATTATGATCAAATTTCGGGGTGGACATGCGCGGCGTGTATTAACCTCGGCAGCACTCAAAGATTTCAAAAGAGCATAATCATATATCACCGGTTATGGGCTGACTATTGAAAATTTGGCACCCTATAGAGGGTGACATCAGGCATAGGCATGCGAAAGTACTCAAGTCGGATATGAGATCATGAACCAAACCCACATCTGGAAAACGATCCATCTGCCAGAAGTCGAGTTCTTCAAAGCGGAGTATAGCGATTTCACCTACGGGCGACATTTTCACGAGGATTATGCGATAGGTGTGGTCGAAGATGGCATTCATGCCTTTTACTACCGCCATGAGAATTACGCTATCACACCGGGTTATGTGGTGACCTGCCAACCGGGAGAGGTTCATACCGGACACCCCGGCAGTGATACCCCTTGGCGCTACCGGATGATGTATCTGCGGCCTTCACTGGTGCGGCAGGTTGCGGCGGAACTCGATTATCGTACAGCCGTGCTGCCGTTTCTAAACCAGACTGCCTTTAACCATCCGTATATTGTGCAGGCCATCCGCCAACTGCATCAGCAGTCCGAACGTCATAGGTCTGCGCTCGCTCACGAGGTGCAGTTACGCGAGATATTGGCAATGGTGCTGGCAAATTTCAGTGAGATCTTGTGGCGTCCGAACAGACTTACAGATGAACGCGACCCAATGGAGAAAGCACAGCGCTATATGCAGGAACACTATGCGGAGGATTTGCAGCTCACCGATTTAGCGCAGGTTGCCCACCTTAGCAAAAGCTATTTCATCCGCGCCTTTCGGCATCACGTCGGCATGTCGCCCTATGCCTATCTCATCCAAGTACGGTTGAACCGCGCCAAAGCGTTATTGGAAAGCGGTCTGCCGACCACGTCTGTCGCGCAGGAAACTGGCTTCTTCGATCAGAGCCACTTCAGCCATACCTTTAAACGCTTTATGGGCATCCCGCCAGCACGCTATCAACAGGCAATAGGGTAATATTTTACAAGCGCGGGCGTCCGCCTTGCGTGTATGCTGTCAAAAAACACCGAACAATCGAGCAAAATATCATGCCTACATTTCAATACAGTCCCGAGATTATCAACAATTTTCCGCAGGTTGTCGGCGGGATTATTATTGCTGAGGGGATGTCCAATCCACCAACACCAGATGCTCTGCGCCAGCAGTTTCAAGCCGAGCAGGAAGCGGTCAAGACGCGCATCGGGGATACGCCGCTCAGTGAGATTGAGTCGCTCAACGCATGGCGGCGAGCGTTTAGTGCGTTCGGCGTTTCGCCCACCCAGTACCGCAGCGCGGCTGAAGCGCTCCTGCGCCGTCTAACCAAGAAAGGCGACATCCCCAGCATCAACACGCTGGTGGACATCGGCAACATGATCAGCATCCGCTACGCGCTGCCGATTGCCATCGTGGACAGCCGCGAAATCGTGGGCGGAATCACCGTGCATTATTCGGATGGCACCGAAAACTACACCGAACTTGGGAACGCTGAGGAACTGCATCCGGACATCGGCGAAGTGATTTTCTCGGACGCCAACAAGATGGTCGTGGCACGGCGCTGGTGCTGGCGACAAAGCGAAAGCAGTGCGGCCACCAGCAGCACAACCCGCGCCATCATCACCATCGAAGGGCATCATGACAAAGCCCTGCAGGATGCCCAGAACGCGGTCAATGATCTATTGGCGTTGCTCAAGACCTACGCGGGTGGCAGTTATAACTCCGCAATTTTGGCGGCGAATAATCCGGCGGTATAGGCTGCAGAGTGAAATCAAGAAAATGATAAAGTTCTTTTTTCATGATCGAAGTGTTTATAGAGGCAAGATAATAATCTTTAGCTCCCCATACAGAGTACCCTGTATGGAGAGCACCAATGTATTGAGTCCAAAGGGCAACCGTCTAAGAAGTGTCCAAGGAAGACGACCCGTACCCAAAATAACAGACTTATCAAGGATGGGCAAGAGAAGTGAGTTGAGGACTCGCCCATCAACAGCATGAACCACAAAGTGACGAGCATGAGAATCGAAAAGGACGGAAACTGATCTGTCCTCCCAAAAACTGTACCAAGTAGAGTGAGACTATCTGAATAGAATGGAATAAGGAAGATAGTTTCATGGCCAGTAAGGGAACACGCTACAAGGAAGAACAAATCATTCGGATGCTGAGGGAAGTGGAGAATGGCATCAGCGTAGCAGATATCTGCCGGAAGTACGGCGTGGCGGAACAAACGGTGTATCGCTGGCGCAGCAAATATGGCGGTTTGGAAACCAGCGAATTACAGCGGTTGCGGGAATTAGAGGCTGAGAACAGTCGCCTAAAGCGGATTGTTGCTCAGCAAGCACTCGACATTGATGTGCTGAAAGAGGTAGTGTCAAAAAAGTGGTAAGCCCTCGTGCGCGACGGAGCGTCGTCGAGCGATTAAGGACAGAACGAGGGCTGTCACAACGCCATGCTTGCCAACTGTTGAATATCCAGCGTTCGAGTGCGCGCTACATCCGCCATACCCGTTCGGATGAAACCGCAACCGTGAAGTTAGTTCGCGAATATGCTCACGAGCAACCGATGCATGGGTATCGGATGATGGCGGCGATGCTCAAACGAGATGGCTATGTCATCAATCAAAAGCGAGTGTACCGCATTTGGCGACAAGAAGGCTTGCAATTGCCGCGTCGAAAAGTGACCAAACGGCGCTATGGGGATTCGAGTGCTGATCTCCAGCGCGCGAGCCGCCCCAACGAGGTCTGGACTTACGATTTTCTGGAAGGGCGCACCGAGCGTGGCGGCAAGCTGCGGATGCTCACTGTTCTCGACGAATACACCCGTGAATGCCTGACAATTCATGTTGCCCGCTCAATTTCATCCCGACAGGGTATTCAAGTATTGGAGTGGTTATTTTTGCTGCACGGTGCTCCCGACCATCTCCGCAGCGACAACGGCCCGGAGTTCATCGCTTATGCGCTTCAAGATTGGCTGCGAGAACACCACTGCCATACCCTGTACATCACACCCGGCAGTCCTTGGGAAAACCCTTTTATTGAAAGCTTCAATGGCACTTTCCGCAGCGAATGTTTGGATCGCTGGCTCTTTGCTGATGAACGGGAGGCTCAAACCGTTATTGAACTGTGGCGTCTGGAGTACAATCATCATCGTCCGCACAGCAGTTTAGGCTATCTCCCTCCTGCTGTGTTTGCAGAACAAGCTCGACTCTCACTCGCATTGGTCTAGTAGTCGGGGGCAGATCAAAACAACTCAACGATTAGCCGCCACCAAAGAGAGGTATCCAAAATTGAGTCTATTGGAACTGTACTGTGCTGTCGCTGATTTTGGCAAAGGGATGGAGCAGAGCGAGTTAGGCGGTTGTTGAGAAATGGGGATCAGCAACGACAGCGAAGCGCTAACCATCATGATCCATTTTCATCAGAGCCAATATCGAACGTTCAAAGCCTACTATCAGCAGCGTGATTGCAAGCTGAATTTCCACAGCTCATCAGTTATGCCCGTTTCTTGCAGCGGATGCCGCATCTACCGGGTTGGTTGTGTCTGTATTTGTTCAGTCGCTTTGGGATGTGCTGCGGGATCAGCTTTGTGGATGCCACCTTCATCGCGGTCTGTGACAACCGACGGATCAACCAACACAAAGTCTTCAAAGGCTTGGCAACCCGCGGTAAAGGCTCAACCGGTTGGAGATCCGGCTTTGAACTGCATGTCGTGGTCAACGAATAGAGGGAACTGCTGGCCGTTGCTAATTGTCACGAACTCAAAGCTTTGCCTCAACTGGTCAAACGCCTCTTTGGCAAGCTGTTTGCTGATATGGCTTATCTCTCACAATTCACCTTTGAGCAATTGATGCAACAAGGTATCCAACTCATCACCAAACTCAATTCCAATATGACGAATAAATTGATGGTCATGACTGATAAGTTGCTCTTAGACAAACGCTCCATCATTGAAACGACCATTGACCAACTTGAGAACATCTCTCGAATTGAGCATTCATGCCATCGCAGCCCCGTTAATTTCCTTGTCACCTTAGTCTTCGGCTTGATAGCTTACTCCTATTATCCCAAGAAACCTTCGCTTGATCTCTCTCATTTCCCTCGTTTGGAGAATATTGTTTATCCATAACTGATGTTTGTTTACTGACCCGTCGTTGTGCTCACCGAGTGAAATTTGTCCAATCGAGTCGACTTGACGCTGCTAACACCATTGAGCGAGATAGGCATCGACGCTTAACAGATCGAATAGAGAGGCTTCAACATGGAGTGAAAAGGGCGTCGGGTGATAAGGAGATATGGTACGGCTTGAGTTGGTGGATGTCCGGCAAAATGGGGATTAAGAGAGGGGAAAAATCACGACGATCTTGCCAAGCCCGATCAACCGCTAGTTGGAGTGCGCCATAAGAGTCGGGAGAAGCGCCCTGTGCAATATGGTCGCCCCATATGCCATTCGGACGATGAGGACGATTGACTAGGGTTGTATCGCTAATTCAATCAACCACAGTTATGAGAACAGCAGGGAATTCCAAACGACTACTGCGGACCGAAAGGAGGTCACGATCCATCCGTAGTCTATCGGGTAACCCCCGCTGCGTGAAGACTAGTCGTAAATCTGCTTGGACATCGCGCATAATCACTGCACTCGTCGCCCGGAATGAATAATACTAAGTTCTGTTGACATTTGAGATTGATATGTAGAATAGGCTCATGAAAGACTTGAGATTAACTGACGATCAATGGACAAAGATACGGGATTTCTTGAGACAAGAGCCCAATGTCTATATTGGAAACGACAAGCAAGTCTGCCGTCGCTTTGTTGAAGCGTAAAATGGATAGGTCGGAGCGGATTCCAGTGGCGGTTGCTGCCAGCCGACTATGGGCATTGGAATAGTATCTATAAACGCTTCTTACGCTGGTGTAAGGCTGATGTTTGGAACGGATGTTGGGCTAGTTTGTCGATGATCCTGGCATGGAAAATGGGATGGTTGACAGCACGATTGTGCGGGCACATCGCTGTGCCGCAGGCTCACAAAAATAGTAGCGAGCAAGCTTAGGACGGAGTAGAGGCGGCTTTGGCTGCAAAACCGACGTGACGGTGGATTGCCCGGGCAATCCTTTGCGATTATGTATGTTAACGTGAGTTATGGATAAGGGATACCTCAAGGAGAGAGATGAAGTAATCACTCAGGTAACCAAACCAAATCCGTGAGGCATCCAAAATGAGTTTGCTGGAACTGTATTGTGTTGTTGATGATTTCTGCCAAGCAATGGAAAGAGAAGCATCAGGACGATTACTGGGAGATGGCAGCGCACGACGACAACGAGCCGGGCAACTGAGTGACAGTGAAGCCTTGACTATCATGATCCACTTTCATCAAAGTCAGTATCGAACCTTCACTACAACGAGCATGGGGTCGTGGATCTGAGAGGCGAGTTTCCACACCTCATCAGTTATGGACGCTTTGTGCAATGGATGCCGCAATTACCAGGCTGGTTATGTTTGTATTTGTTCAGTCGCTTCGGGATGTGCAGTGGGATTAGCTTTGTTGACGCAACCTTCATCGCGGTTTGTGACAATCGCCGGATCAATCAACATAAGGTCTTTAAGGGCATCGCTACTCGCGGGAAAGGCTCGACTGGTTGGAGTTTCGGCTTCAAACTGCATGTGGTGGTCAACGACCAAGGAGAATTGTTCGCAGTGTATCTCACCGCTGCCAATCGCCACGAACTCAAAGCCTTGCCCAAGTTGGTCAAAGGGTTGTTTGGCAAGTTGTTTACTGACATGGCTTATCTCTCTCAATCGATGTTCGAGCAGTTGATAGAACAAGGCATTCAACTCATCACCAAACCCAAATCCAATATGAAGAACAAGCTAATGCTCATGACTGACAAACTGCTTTTACGCAAGCGTTCTATCTTCGAAACCATCAACGACCAACTCAAAAATATCTCACAGATTGAGCATTCACGGCATCGCAGTCCGATTAATTTCCTTGTCAACTTGGTTTCTGGCTTGATCGCTTATACCCATCAACCCAAGAAACCCTCCCTCGATCTCGCTCAATTTCCTCGGTTGGATAATCTTGTTTATCCATAACTCGCGTTATATTAGACAAGATTAGATCTGAGAGTGGTGACTTAACCGACGACTTTTTCAAGGAAGTCATTTGGAATATCTGACATCCTCGCACCTTGTTCAAAAGTGTATCCAATTGCTTGACTTGTGCCAAATGTTTGGTCTCCTTGAAGGTCTGCCAAGGTCTGCGTCCAAAGCAGTGTTTGCCACTGTGAATGCGCTCGTGGTTGTAGCGCTCAACCCATTCATCCCGATTGGCCTGTAGCTGTTCAATGCTAACGTAAGTCTGCTTACGAAATGCAAGGGCATAGAACTCATCCTGAAGGGTACGGTGGAAACGTTCGCAAATGCCAATGGTTTGTGGATGGTGGGCTTTCGTCTTGGGGTGGTCGATCTTCTCAATTGCCATGCAGCGTTGGTATTCATGATGTTGCAGTGAACCACAGTATTCCGTCCCCGATCGGTCAAGATGCCTAGCAGCGACACCGCCTGCTGCTCGAAGAAAGGTAGCAGGCGGTCATTGAGCAGGTCAGCAACCACCAGCGCATGCTTGTGGTCATAGAGCTTCACAAACACGACTTTGGTGTAAGTGTCGAGAAAGATTTGCTGGTAGATACGTCCAACGCCTTTAATCGTGCCAACATAGGAGGTATCCTGTGCGCCCAGATAGCCAGGATGCTTGGTTTCAATCTGGCCTTGCACTTCTTTTTCCTGTTTGCTTTTCTCTAGCACAGCGATCTTGCTTCGGTCAGAATCAGGTTTTCCTCAGCTACCTTCTTTTCCAGTGCTGTCAAACATTTTTTGAAGATCTTTAGGCTATGGCGCAACCAGATCGAACGTACTCCGCCCGGTGATACAAACCCACCGCGTTTCTTCAGTTGGTTGTATACCTGCACTTGTCCGTAGGCCGGATTTTCGGTGGCCATTGCTACGACCGCTTCTTTGACCACCGCATCAACTCGGATCTTGCGATTTGGTTTCGGACGCCTGATTTCTTGTAGCCCTGCCTCGCTTTGCTGGTCGTATAACTCCTTGAAGTGGTAGAAACTGTCGCGTGAATGCCCCATCACTTTTCAGGCTTCACTCACATTGCCCAACCGCTCGGCTCGCTTGAGCAAGCCTAACTCACCTGCTATGATCTTTTGCTCATTCATTATTTTGACACTCCTTTTTCCTCTTAAGTTTACTCAGAGTGTCAGGTTAAGTCTCGTCTAGTTCACACCTCGATTTCCCGTGCGTTGCTACTAGATGAAACACAGTGAGCAAAGCGCCTTGCCCGCCGCAGGCAAGACACAAAACTATCTGCATTGGATTGGGGCTAACACCTAGTTGCCTAACACGATTGAGGCTTTATGCGTTCCGCGCAAGACCAGTTCAAACTTTATTCGCTTTCTAGAATACTTGTTGGTACAGGCTGTACCAGATCGTCCTGTCATTTTTTTCTTTTGGATAATGATTCTTACCATCATGCCGCTGATGTGCAGGCTTGCTTATCGTTATTCCAAGAACGTGTCATGGTGATTTGGCTACCCCTTATTCGCCTGATCTCAATCCAATTGAGCGCTTTTGGCTTTTTTTCAAAAATCAGATCTGTGTCAATTGCCTCCATTCTTCCCTGCCAGTTCTTCAAACTTCTGTTCAACAGCTTTTGTCTGCCAGAACGATCCTGCCTCTCGTCGTTTCTCTTGAACTCGTGACTTCCGACGACCGACTTCTACACCTTCACCACATACAGTTCGGTCTGCACGTTGCCCAGCCATTCCACGCCGTGCTCGGTCACCAGCACGTCCTCTTCCAGCCCGATGAATCCATGGCCGGGAACAGGCGCGCCCAGTTCCAATGTGTAGCAGTTGCCCGCCTCCACGATGCCCAGCGGCGTCTTCCCGTACCGGTCCCAGCGCGGGCCGAGCAGGGTCGAACCATCATGCACCGTCCGCCCGATATGGTGCCCTGTCGCGTGTTTGTATTCGGGGTAACCCGCCTTGATGATCGTCTGCCGTGCCGCGTCGTCCACCACGTAGCCCTGCACACCCGGCTTCAACACTTCGGCAGCCGCCATAATCGCCGCCCGTACCGAGTCGAACGCGTGTTGAACCGCTTGTGGAATGCTCGTCTCGCCCTTGGGTTGGAGGTACCACACCCGCTGAATATCGGAGATGTACTCGTTCAGGATCACACCCTGATCCATGTGGATCAAATCCCCTGCCTTCGCCACGTACTTCTCCGAGGGCGAGAGATGTCCCACCGGCGAATCCGGCCCCACCGTCACGGTCGGGCAGTACTTCACGTCCCACGAAGGCACGACGCCTTCCTTCTCGTACTCGGCGTGCACGAACTTCGCCATATCCAGCGCGCTCAGCCCCGGCTTCAAAATCCCGCCGATGCGCTCGATCACTTGATCGGTCAAAGCCACCGCTGCCCGGATACGTGCCACTTCACCCGCTGTCTTCCGCCCGCGCAGCGAGTTCAGCACCTCTTCCGCCGAGATCAACTGGTACGGCTTGCCCACGAAATACCGCTGAAGCGTCAGGTACATACCATGCGAAAGCCCATCAGCCGCTGTATCGCTCTCGGAGTAATTGACCGCGATTTGCTTGGGATTCAGCCGGTCAAGCACTTCCACCAGCGCTGGTTGAATGCTCTGGTCATAAGAAATCACCTCGTCCCAGCAGCCCATCTGCTGGAAGTTCCCCACTTCGTAGCGTCCTGCGATGGCGTACTTCTTCCCGCTGCTGGTGATGATTAGCGCCGTGTGCCATGTTACGTTCGCCGGAGAAATCAGCGCCAGCGCAGGGTCAGCGTTGTGCGCCGTTTCCCGCACGAAGGTCAGCCAGCAGTCCACATGCTTCTCTTTAAGGATGCCGACAGCTTGTTCAATTTTTTCGAGTTGGAGCGAGAAATCAACCATGAAATAATCCCCTCTTTCCACATGGTGAATGATGGACA
Source organism: Aggregatilineales bacterium (assembly GCA_044226855.1). Classification (GTDB taxonomy): domain Bacteria; phylum Chloroflexota; class Anaerolineae; order Aggregatilineales; family Phototrophicaceae; genus CFX2. The sequence continues at coordinate 25,600 of JBGAGF010000043.1, read as the reverse complement.
AAGTGTACCGCGTTTTGATGCGCTTGGATGACGAAGTGGTCTAGGTGGTCAGGCTGGGACTAACTGTTAAAAATCAGCTCCACCTCAACCGCACCCAGCAGGGAGGAAGTGAATGTTTCACCAATACCGTAGACATCGAGGAGCACGAAGCGCCCTTCCTGATGCTGCCACACTTCCACCAGTTGATCGCGCGGTTCAACCATCCAGTATTCGCGTACCCCATGCTTTTCGTAGAGCCGGAATTTCCCCTTGCGGTCAATATGGGCAGTGCTCGGTGACAGCACCTCTGCGATCAAATCAGGCGCACCGCTCAAGCGATGTGCACCAACTGTTTCGCACTGGGTATTCGGAGCGAGCCATATAACATCCGGTTGGGGAATATTCAGTTCATCAAAGTAAACATCAACAGGTGCTACGTAGGCTTTACCGCCCAATTCCTTAGATTTTTGTCTAAAAAATATACCGATGTTCAGTACAACATCCTGATGCGGCAATTCAGGGGCACTCATTTCAATCACCTCACCGTTGAGGAGCTGCGTCGGTAAATTGGTTTCCGGCAGTTGGAGGAACTCGGTAGCGGTCATCCGTGTTTTGATTTGTTCAGCCATCATCACGTCTCCCACATTTGATGTTGTCATTATGCCATAATTTGGTAGCCGATGCTCACAACCAGCCTTCCCACTTCACCAGCGCGTCGAACTCTTTCCGACCCTCAGGACGTGGAGGGCGCTCGGCTAGCGCCTCCGCCGTCGGATAGCCGAAGGAAATAGCGATACGTAGATGCCACTCAGTCGGAAAATGAAGGATGTCACGGGCTTTATCGCCATCGTAAATCGACGCGAGGCACGAACCGATGCCCATCTCCCACGCAGCCAACTGCATATACGCCGCTGATTGTCCGGCGTCGAATATCAGTTGAAATTTACTGTTGGGGTCCGGCGTGAGGATGGCGATGCCTAAAGCCGCGCCTGCTAAGTGCCCTGCCCACTGTCCGCAAGTTGAGAGGGCCGTGAGCGTTTCGCGCTTACGGACAGCGACAAACATCCGCTCCTGTAAATTCTTGGAGGATTGTGCGAGGCGTCCGGCATTGAGGATCGTGTGGGCGGCTTCATCGTTAATCGGCTGGTCGGTGAAGTGACGAATGGCGCGTTTCGCCCGAATAACATCGTAGGCACTCATGGTTAAGCCTCCTTCTCGTGAACGGTTTGGCCTACTGTAACGCCTCATGCCCATGTAGTCCACCACCTCAACCGTCTCAGGTTAATGAAGTTCTTCTATTTGTTGGTTCTGCGGAGGCAAATCAGTGACTATAACCTACTCTCAAAAACACTCCAATACGGACTCCCACCGCCAACCTGACGCTCAGCAGACGCAGTGCGCAGCCAGACACAAATCCTTCTATAATGGAGTCATATTCAAAAGGTCTACAAGTGTGTCTGCAAAACAGCGCATAACAGAAGGAGTGTGGGACAATGTCTCGCAAATGGCTGTGGTTCATTATAGGACTGTTGGTCATTACTGTGGTGTCCATCGCCCCGGTAGCGGCTCAGTCCGGTATTGCTTGGAACACCGAGTTCTACAATAACAATATTTTGTACGGCAAGTCGATAGCGCAACGTCAGGACAATTCAATTGCATTCGACTGGGGTAACGGCTCGCCGCAGTCCGGCATCGACGCAGATAATTTCAGTGCACGATTTGGCACCGATCCGTTCTTCAATCAAGGTACCTACCGCTTCTGGGCATTAGCCGACGATCAGGTTCGAATTTGGATCGATTACAGCCGAACACCGCTAATCGACACCTTTACGAATCCCTCGGTAGCCAAGATTGTCTCAGCCGATATTCAAATGGCACAGGGCGTCCATCACATTCAGGTGGATTACGCTGAACAGTCTGGTAACGCCTATGTATTCGTCACGTGGGCTAATCTGGCGACCAATCCCAGTGGGCCGAACTTCCCGCCGCTGAATAACTCGAATCCGGTTCCGGTCAGCGGGCCTTGGACGTCGCAGTACTTTGCCAATCCAAGCCTGTTCGGTTCACCCGCACTCATTCAAAGTGAAACCGGGCCAAGCCATGATTGGGGCTACGGTTCACCAACCGCCAGTGTTCCTTCCGATAACTTCTCGGCACGTTGGACGAGCGTCCAAACGCTGCCGGGTGGAACGTACCAACTGATGGTGAAGGCGGATGATGGCGTGCGTGTCGCGGTCGACAACATCTACTATCTCAATGAGTGGCATTCAGCAACGGCACAAACCTACACCGTGAACGTGCCTCTGGCTCCGGGCCAGCATACCTTCCTCATTGAGTACTATGAAGCCAGCGGTGTCGCCTACCTGAATTATAACTTTGCGCTGCTGGGTGCAGGCGGCGGCGTTGCTACAGCGGTTCCGACGGTTCCTCCGGTGATTACGGGTGCTTATGCGACTGTAACTGGCGCTTACAAGTTGAATGTTCGCGCCACACCGGACCCGCTCAATGGCGCGATTTTGACCAAAATTAACCGCTTGGAGTCGTATCCGATTGTCGGGCGCAATGCCAACACCACATGGTGGCAGATCAATGTCAATGGCATTATCGGTTGGGTGAATGCCCGCTTCGTGACGGCCTTCAACAGTTCAGGTGTGCCGATTAGCACGGGCGGCGTGGTGGTACCAACAGCTACAGCAGTCGCCCTGAACTGCTCGACGGCTCCCGCCCCGCGCCTGTCTGCCGGACGTTATGCCCGTGTGACACCCGGCCTGCCTAACAACATCCGTACTCAGCCGGACAGCAATGCCCAATTGATTGGCCAAATCCCACCGGGCAGCATCTTCGCGGTGTTGAGCAACGCGACCTGCGCCAGCGGTTTGTACTGGTATCAGGTCAACTATAACGGTGTCGTTGGTTGGACGCCGGAAGGTGGCAGCGGTCAGTATTGGGTCGAGCCACTGTAAGCTATAGATTGAAATTTAGATATAGAAGGGAGATAAGTCTCCCTTCTATTGTTTCTTAGCAATTCGATGTCTGAGTCGCTTAACATCATTCCAGACAGCTTCGCCATGTCCGAGTAGCGCAATGATAATGACAAAAGGTATCCCAAACGTGAAGATTTGCTCTGGAGTACGAAAGTACATAAGTGCCGCTGGATTATTGAGCAAATCCTTGGAAAGCGGCAATATTGGTGAGACACCTGTATTGTAAAAATCAAACATCAGATAAATGGGGATATATGTCGCGACGGCGGTGATCAAAAACGCCACCCAACCCGCCAGTTTAAAGACTCCACTCACAATAAAGCCTAAAGCCAATCCGATACCGCCGTATATCATTACTTCCCAAATAGGATCATAATTCAGGAAAAACCATGTAAATGCACCCCACATCAGCGTCCCAATGACGATTCCTGTTGGAACGCTGAGAAGCAATCTAGCCCACCAAGATCTGAACATTAGTCGCGGTAACGTGTCTGTAAATATCACGAGTAAGACAATGAGGATTCCCCAAACTACGCCGATGGAAGTACTTTTTCCAATAGCTTCCGCAAGAAACAAGTTTTGGGTATCGAAACTGGCAAAGACATAAGTTGCCATTGCGATGACTCCGCCAGTAAACATGAGGCTAACACGCCTAAACATTTCTTGTCTGAATTGCTGTCGATGCTTAATTTTTAATCCCGCACTGATAAACTCGCGCTGTAAATTATTGGCATCCGCATCGGTGAGCCAAGCCTCAGCCTGTACTAAACGCCTACCGATTAGTAAATATTCTGTGTTATGGCCAGCATTTTTCCATTCATTTGCCATACGCATCAACTCACCGCTGTAACGCAGGGATTCGCGATCTTGCGTAATCCAATCTCTCAGGCGCTTCCACTCTCTGATTAATGCCTCGTGGCATATTTCGATCCAAATGACAGGTTCAGTTTCAAGAGCTTGGTTCTCATCAATACCACTTTGGATGTCGCGGCTTGCTATCAATAGTCGGCTTTGCGCTCCAGTCATTAAGTCAATCACCTGTTGCACAGTTTCAATTGGAATATCGTGTAGGAACAGCTCATTACGCATCATCCGACGGCGGCTAATATTGCCCACATCATCGAATTTCACTAATCGCAGCAATATCCGCCGCATAATTGCTTGCTGGCTTGGGCTTAGTTTGTCGTATATACCGTCTGCGTGTCCGGCTAATGCACGCTGAACGCCGCCGATTTGCTCGTAAGCTTTTATCGTCAGTGTTCGACCGTCTCGATGTTCATAGAGTTCTTTGAGTGCATATTCCAAAAGGGGTAATGAACCGGGCTGCTGGCGAACATCATCCAGTATTCTATCTGGAAGCTCATCTTCGTAAACAAGGCCAACTGCATCGGCTGGTCCTTCAATACTTTTTCGAAGATTGTCACTGCTCATCTCGGTGACAATAATCATGTTATCCTGCTCAAATAGCAGGGCTAGTTCAGAGTATTTGCTTAAACTACCAAAAAAATCAGCTCTCAAAGTTGCTACAATTAACATGCGGCTTGCAGCGTGGTTTGCAACCGTACAAATCAAATCAATAAAATGTTGAGCCTCAACTGGGACTGCCTGCGTGAATAGCTCCTCAAATTGGTCGACAACCAGCACCACATACCCTGAATTAGTTGTAATTGTCATACCCTCGACCAGCAAATGGAGGGCATTCTTATCTTCATTCAGTATTTTGACGATTTCCGGAAGCAGTCGGTTACCGGTGATTAAAGGCAGTAAACGCGTTGCCAAAGTTTCAACAGGGTGTGCCCCCGGCGTCAAAATGATCGGTGTCCAAGTTTCCGAGCCTGATATTTTGCCGGAACGTATGGCTGGAATAAGTCCTGCGCGTACGAGTGAACTTTTCCCGCTGCCACTTGCGCCGACCACCGCCAAAAAGTGGGTATGCTGCTGTTTATCAATTCGACCTATGAGTTTCTCAACAAGGCGTTCGCGTCCAAAGAATAAATGAGCATCAGTCTGTTGGAATGCCTCTAATCCCTTAAACGGATTAACAATATTTTGCGGATCAACTTGCTTGTCGTTAGTACGCGGTTGAACGGTTGAATAACCTTGTAGGGCATTCAATAGACGGGGAAATGACTGTTCGTATCCAAACTTTTCAAAATCAATGCTTTGAATATCCAGCAAAAAACGGGTTTCCTCATAATTGGGCATAAGATCAAAGCATTTTGTAACAGTAAGAGGAAAAATAAACTTGTGCTGACTGCGCGACATGAGAAGTTCGCGCCGAACCCACTCACTTTCTATTGCATCGGGAGATAAACAGACAATAACAATATCACTCTGGTTAATCCCATCAAAAATGGCTTCCTGCCAAACGTTCCCACCTTGAATATTTCGAAAATCAATCCACACATCAAGGCCAGCATCACTTATATCACGCGCTAAACGTTCGGCAAAAGCAATATTTTTACGAGAATACGAAATAAAAGCACGTCTCATAGTTTTTGAGTTGTATGTTAAACGGTAAAGTTCAATATAACCCAAGTTGTATCTTTTGGCTTTTCTCAGAACCGATAAAGCTAAATTTCGTGGCAATAAACGGATATTGGGCGATGGGTGTTTCAGACTACAATAGTCCTTAATGGGGCGGCGAGCAACCGCTCCTTTTTTATTCGGCTGGTTATGTTCGGAGTGGATGTGACATCACTTATAGTTAGAGAAGTGCCTGCCCGTAACTGGCGATTGATCGGGGCGTTCGCGGCAGTTTATATCATCTGGGGTTCGACCTATCTCGCCATCCGCTACGCAGTGGATACGATGCCCCCTTTCTTGATGGCCGGTGTTCGTTTCTTGATCGCAGGTGGAATTTTATATGGCTTCATGGCCGCGCGGGGAACACCTGCACCCAAGCGCATTCACTGGCGCTCGACGTTGATTATCGGGGCGCTGCTGCTGCTGGTCGGGAACGGCGGTGTGGTCTGGGCTGAGCAACGCATCCCCTCCGGAATTGCCTCGCTGATGGTCGCGATTGTCCCCTTATGGATTGTGCTGATCGATTGGCTGCGCCCCGGTGGTTCGCGTCCGGCGCTGCCTGTGATGGGTGGAGTGCTGATCGGTCTGGCAGGAATCGGGCTGCTGGTGATGGGTGGTGACGAGGCCAGCCAGCCGATTGACCTAACCGGCATTATCTCGATTCTGTTGGCGACCATTTGTTGGGCGAGCGGCACCTTTTATGCCCGCAAAGCGCCGCTATCATCCAGTTCACTCCAAACGACGGCTATGGAAATGCTGTGCGGCGGCGCGCTGCTCCTCATCGTCGGGACGATGACCGGCGAGTGGGGACGCCTGAACGTCGCCAAAATTTCTGCAACGTCGGTGATCGCGGTTGCTTACTTGATCGTGTTCGGCGCTTTGGTCGCCTACACTGCCTACACATACTTGATTAACCATGCGCCACCGGCACGCGCGGCGACTTATGCCTATGTGAATCCAGTCGTGGCCGTCTTCCTCGGTTGGTTGTTTCGTGGCGAACCGCTGACAATCCGGACGTTGATCGCTGCGGCCATTATTGTTGGATCAGTGGTCATCATCACCACGTACAATTCATCACGTTCAGCCAAGGTTCGCGGAGTGGCCCAACCAAGTGAGGCATAAAGCCGCTAATTGGACTTAATCAAACAGGCTTGCGGTCTGTTAGAATGATGCCGATGTCGTAATCATTCTAAGGACTGCTTGTTATGCCTGCTGACCGCCCGAATGCACCGGTTTGGCGCGTGATCATCTCGTTCATGGCGATTTACTTCTTGTGGGGCGGCAGCTTCCTCGCTATTCGTTTCTCGCTCGAAACCATTCCTCCGTTGATGATCTCGTTTGTCCGCTTCACCTGTGCAGGCATCATCTTGATGGTACTGGCTTGGCGCAGCGGAGCCAAGATGCCCACATGGAAACAGTGGCGCGCAGCAGCGATCTTAGGCTTCCTGATGTTCTTCGGCGCGAACAGTACGCTGGTGCTGGGCGAGAAGTATGTCGCTTCGGGATTAGCAGCCACACTCTACGCCACGCTACCGCTGTGGATGGCCGTGTTGGGCTGGCTGTGGCAGGGTGAAGCACGGCCTGCCGGACGCTCACTTCTGGGATTGATATTAGGCTTTATTGGCGTGGTCATGATGTTTGGGCCAACCGGCAACGGGATTGATCCGTTCGGCGGGGCGCTGGTGCTGGCATCCGCGATCTTTTGGGCGACCGGTTCGCTGCTTTCGCGGAAAGTGGATAAACCGGAGTCTTCAGCACTGGCTTCGGGCATGAACCTGTTTTGCAGCGGCATGATGTTCTTGATCGCCAGTACGTTGACGGGCGAACCGGCGCAGCTTCAGATCGCCGCGGTTTCGTTAAAGTCGGTGCTCTCGTTAGGATATTTGATCGTCGGCTCGTCCGTGATCGCCTTTAGCTGCTACATGTGGCTGTTGAGTGTAAGTTCACCGAACCGCGTTGCAACTTATGCCTATGTGAATCCGGTCGTCGCGCTGTTTATTGGTGCGATTGCTGGCGAAACGCTGAACTTACGGGAACTGCTGGCGGCGATGGTGATTGTAATCGCGGTGGCTTTGATTACGAGTGCACGGGGTAAATCAGTTGCCGTGGACAGCCCGATTGCTGAAGGCGGCGTGAGGTCACGCTTGAAGGCACTCGCCAGTTGGGGACGTGCCTCATGACCAGCGGCTATTCCGGCAAACCATTAGCCGTCAAGATGGGCATCAAACCGGGGCAGCGTATCCTGATCCTCAACGCACCGGAAGGCTATGAAACGCTGTTGGGTTCGGCATTGGATGAGGTCGAAATCGCGCATGAATTAAGCGGAAATATTGACCTGATTCAGTTCTTTGTGACCGAACGGGCCGTTTACGAGCGTGAGTTCCCTGTGCTCCGAGACGCCCTGACAACCGCTGGAATGCTCTGGGTATCATGGCCGAAAAAGGCCGCCAAAATGGCAACTGACTTAGATGAGAACATCATCCGCAACTTCGGGCTAGCGAATGGGCTGGTTGATGTGAAAGTCATTGCCGTGGATGAACGCTGGTCAGGCTTGAAGTTCGTTCGACGTCTAAAGGATCGCTAGACCAATCGCTGAGAAGAACATCGAATCATCCCCATTCCATGCCTTTGTCATAACGGCTTCATCGTCCTCATTTAGCCAAGTGACCCATAGACTCCTATCCCTTTTTACTAGGCTGAAATCGTCTGCGTACCTCATGGCTATTTTTCCCTTGCGCTCTATTATAAGTACACGAGGAAGGAGAATATGAATTAGGAGTTCAACATGGATGCTGAATCGAACACAACCTCCTCAGTTAGCGTAACCGACCAAACACTGGTCACCATTTTGAACGCTTTAATCCATCTGTGCCATGACGCTCATGATGGGTACATGCAAGCTGCGGACGGCATCACGTCGTCAGCTTATAAAACGATTTTTGCTGAGTACGCTTTACAGCGCAATCGCTTTGCGACCCAACTCGCTAACTTAGTCCTTGATCATGGCGGCGACCCGGATGACGACGGACACGCGATGTCCATGTTCGCGCGGGGCTGGATCAATATCGATCGTGTCCTGCGGGGCAGTGATTACGGCTCAATTTTAGCCGAATGCGAACGCAGCGAAGACATTGCGAAAAGTGCGTATGAACGGACGCTGGAAAAACCACTCACAAATGATGTGGCAGCCATTATTGGCCAGCAGTATGAGCAAATTATTGATGCCCATAAGCGCATCCGTGATTTGCGTGATGCCTATTATGCGAAGCATCAAAACTAGGGGATTACAGGAAGCTATCCATCTCTTCCTTTGAATTTCAACTATAAACCGCTATCGAAGGAGAAAGAACCATGAACGATCGTATTTACTACAGCCGTGAAGCTGAACAGATGGCTGCTCAGCAGCGCACCATTCTTGCCCTTGTTGTCATGCTTTTAGGGCTTGGCTTGGGCGCAGTCGTTGCATTGCTGTTCGCACCGCGTAAGGGTGATGAAATTCGCAAAGATATTGCGGATCAAGCCGGATCACTTTACGAGTCAGGCCGTGATAGCACCACCAAAACCTTCAAGGAATTGCAGAAGGATTTCGATAAGTTGCGTAGTGACGTAGAAGATCGGCTAAAAAATGTCGCTCACCAGTAAAGCAACTGATGGAAATAACCTGCTTATTTCCTTAGCTTCTACCATGATCGTTGGCTATCTTTCGACGCGCTTCCGCTTGTTTCGGACGCTGTGGCGGTTCTTACCTTTGCTGGTCGTGATTACCGCTTGGCTGCTCAACCGCCAAGCTGAGGAACAAGAAATAGTCTCAGACCAGCCTGAGGCTGTCGAAGCCTAAACACGTTCCAAACATCAAAACAAAAAGCCTTCCACATCAGTGAAGGCTTTTTTGTTGTTGTCTGAATAATTGAGTTGCTGTTTTGAAGTTGGCCTTAACGGGTGGAGGGAACGCCCGTGCACTCCCTCCGAGCCAACACCCGTTAGCGAGATAAGCCGCGCCGACCAAATATAAGCGACACGACAAATAGGACAACGAACACAAGGAATAAGACTTGTGCCAATCCTGCTGCCGTTCCTGCAACACCCCCGAAACCGAAGATAGCAGCCAAAATAGGGACTACGAAGAATAGAACAGCTAGACTTAACAAGATGAATGTCTCCATATAATTGGTCACATCGTCCGCTTACGCGAATTGACTTTAGGATAACGGAAAGGCTTCGCAGGGTCTTGAGAGAAGTGGGGGTATTAGTCATGGGCCATCTGGTTAGTTTTGATTTGAAGTGAGCGAAACGCAGCCCAAAACACTAGCCCGATATGCTCTTATCGGTCTGGTTACCCGATCCTATACTTAAGCTTCAGCCGCAACTTCTTTTAGGTTGAGGCACGACTCGCGGACAATCAGATCGCTGTAGACTACGCTCTGTACAGGCAGTTCCGCTTCCCCTTGGATGAGACGCTGTAATTTACCAAATGCGACAACGCCCATCTCATACTTCGGAATACGAATTGTGGTCAGTGGTGGACGTGTGTAAGCGCTCTCAGCAATGTCGTCAATACTGACGATTGAAATATCCTCAGGGATGCGCAGGCCGTGTTCCTTAACGGCTTCCATCGCGCCCAAAGCAGCTTTATCGCTGATCGCGACGACAGCCGTCGGACGGTGCGACAGCTTGAGGATTTCCTGCATCTGCATATAGCCCTTGTGGGGATGGCCAGATACGGGTTTAGGCATCCATTCCGGCGGAATGACCATGCCTGCTTCACCAACCGCAGCATACATCCCCAGCAAGCGGTGAACGAGACTGCTGTACTTGGTAGGGCCTCTAAGCACGGCGATGTCCCGATGTCCGCAGTCAAGGACATGGCGCATAATCTTATAACCCGCCATGAAGTTATCCCCGATGACAGTTGGAATTTTCTGGTTCAAGATATGGTTTTCGACCAGTACCAGCGGCACGCGAATGGCCTGCAGTTGACCGATCATTTCCGGTGTGATGTCGCCATCGTTAGCAACGACCAGCCCTTTGACCTTTGTTTCAAGGCTAGAGCAGAGTTCATCCAGATTATCCACGTTACGGTCAAACATTGATAAAACAATGTGATACCCCATCCGCTGAGCTTCGGTCTGGAAACCGCGAATGATCTCGCCATAGAACGCGTCTACAATGACGGGCATCGAACTTTTTTCAATGAGCAGCCCAACAGCCTGCGGTACAGTAACGTCGCTCGCCTGTGTATTTTTATAACCTAAATTGGAAATAATTTGCTGAACATGTTCGCGTATTTCCGGTGAAACACCCGGTTTGCCATTGACCACCAGCGATACTGCTGACAATGACACACCTGCTTGGCGAGCCACATCCCGCATATTCGGTCGTTGTTTCCTCATAAATAAACCTTAATAACCTTTTATCGAAAGGCTGCCTAAATCCTCATTTGAGTATGCATCAGATGAGTTGGCTGCCCATGCATCCTGAATGTAAAAGGCTGTGCTCGTAATCAGGTATCACAAATTTATCGTGATACACGTCATAAGGATCAGTCGATACGTTGCAGTTTCGCTTTCAAGGCACAGTCATCCAGCATACATTATGAAAAATTAGATTCTATTATTTGCACAGTTTTTGATTAGTGATAGAGGGTTTCTAAACAATATTTTTAGGCTGCAATTGGTTAATAACCCACTGATCAGTAATAAAAATAATCAAAAAAACGTTGCAAATCCCTTACTTTACTGCGTACTCGAACAAACTAAACAACCCGTATTATATACATGAACAGTTTACTTGACAAACAAGAACAACGCGTTATACTGATTTTCGTAGATGAACTTTTTTCGGCAATAGTGTGATTATGTTAGACCAAATAGTATGTTAGATTTTTACCGTTTGGCTTGTGTTACATCATAGCCTGCCATTTGCCAGATCAGTTTATCGCTTACGCGTAGTACGTCAGCATGTTTTGTGCTGCTGATTTGCTTCATGCGTAAAAACATATCCTGACAGTAATCCAAAAACTGTCCGGAACCAGATACGATGATAAAAACGTGTTGTGCATCGCGTCTTGTTTGCACTTAAAGCGCGTTTTGCCCTATCACGTATAGTCTAGACAAAGGAGTTGTAAACACCACAAAAATAGAATGAAACCGGCTCAATATTGATGTTTTTTGACTTTAAGGAGATTCGATATGTTAAAGCGTCCGGCTCTGTTCGGTCTAGTTCTAGCTCTCATGGTTATGATGTTGGCGCTTGTCGCGATGCCCATCAACGCACAAGACGCGACCCCTGTTCCTCTGCCAACCGCAACCGACATCCCCCCGATTGAACTCGGCTCTGGTGGTACACACATTTCCTTCTGGAACGGTCTGACCGGTTCCGACGGTGTCACATTGATTGAACTGTACACCAAGCTGCAAGCAGCTTTCGTTGCTGGTCAACCCCCGGATGTTATTATTCTCCATTCGGCTGAAATCGCGCAATTCGCCAGCTACGGCGTTCTGAAGGATCTGGGCAGCTGGTACACCTCTAAGGGTGGTTGGTTCCCCGATGACGATATTTCGCCTGTTACCCGCGCTGGTATGGACTATCAGGGTGTGACATACGGTATTCCTCTGGACAATCATGGCCGTGGTTTGTGGATCAACAAGGATGCCTTCAAGAAGGCCGGTGTCGATCCTGAAGCAGCACCTCCGACCACCTACGAAGGTTGGGTTGAACTGTTCCAGAAACTGACCCTCGACAAGAATGGCAAGAATGCTGCTGATCCGGCATTTGATCCCAAGAATGTCGCACAATGGGGCTTCACCGTCGGTGAATGGCCGAATAAGAACTTCCTCGCTGCTTTGTATCAAAACGGTGGCAGCTTCATCAGTGAAGATGGCAAGACCATCACTGTTAACTCTGAAGCAGGCGTGAAGTCACTTCAGCAACTCGTCGACCTCGTCTACAAATATCATGTCTCGCCCCAAGAAGCAGGCTTTGATACATGGCAGGGTTTCGGCGCCGGTAACGTCGCTATTCTCCCCACCGGTACATGGTTCCGTAATCAGGCCGCTAGCTTCACCGATATCGACAGCATGGCTTGGCCGCAATACCAATTTGGCGACAAGAAAGCCACCTATGTTGGTATTCACACATGGATGGTTCCTGCTTCACTCGAAGGTGAGAAGCTGACAGCTGTAGAGACATTGGTCAAATGGGTTAGCGAAAACCAAAAGGCTTGGGCGGCTTCTGGTCAGGTACCTGCTCGCCTCTCCACGCAAGCAGAACTCGATCCCGCTACCTATCCGTCGAACATTGTTCTTGGTAAGTCCATGGCTGAGTACGGCTTCCTTGATTACAGCAGCACCGCTATTCAGGAAATGTACGCCGCTTTGGATCCGGAATTGGCCGCCGCTTTGAACGGTCAGAAGAGCGCACAACAGGCTCTGGATGATGCCGCATCTCGTATGCAGCAGGCTCTGGACCGTGCCAACGCTGGTGGCTAATCATCAGATTAGTTTCACTGTAAATTAGGATGTAGGGGCAGGTGAATAACTTGCCCCTCTCCCATACTTAAAAACATTTATAAAAGCCTATAAAAAGTTATGTTTATTGAATGACGAAATGGCCTTTTTCAAGGACTCTGTTTTGGCGCATTTGCAGCCAGAAAGTTAGTTGAGGGACAATCGATTATGTCAGGTATAGCTGCAACAAAATCGGAGACGGACGTCTCCAAACGGGGGCCGTTCCAACTCCGGTTAAGCACCCGCGAAGCTCTGGCTGCATACGTATTTCTAGCTCCGTTTATCATCTTCTTCGCAGTTTTTGTTATCCGAGCTATTTTTACCGCCGTCAACATGAGTTTCTATGATTACGCAATTCTGAAGCCGGTTCATCCCTACGTTGGATTTAACAATTACAAAGAACTGTTTAGTGATTATGTATGGTGGATCGCGCTCAAGAACACCATTATTTTCACGATTTTGACAGTTGCCGGAACGACGAGTCTATCCTTGATCTGTGCGGTGGCGGTAACCCAACCCATCAAAGGGGCGGCTTTCTTCCGTGTCTTGCTGTATATGCCACAACTGTTATCGGTGGGCGTGGTTGGCTTGATTTGGGTGTGGCTGCTCAGCACCCAATTTGGCGTCCTGAATTATGGCCTTAGTTTCTTAGGTATCGAGCCTATCAACTGGTTGGGGGATCTAAATACAGTTATTCCGGCTCTCAGTCTGACCACAATCTGGTGGGGCTTCGGCTTCCCCATGTTGATTTTTATTGCTGGCTTGCAGGGTATCCCCGATCATCTTTATGAAGCGGCCAAGATTGACGGTGCTAACGGTCGTCAAATCTTCTTCTATATCACGCTCCCGCTGCTCCGTCCCACAATGCTCTTTATAACGGTCACCGGTGTGATTGCCCAATTCCAAGTGTTTGGTCAGCCCTTCATCATGACAACCGGCGGTCCGGGTCGCGGATCGTATACGGTTATTTATTACCTGTATGAAATTGCATGGCGGGCTTTCCGCATGGGATACGGTTCAGCGGTGGCGGTAACGCTTGCCATTATCATGGCCGTTTTCACTCTCATTCAATTCAGATTCCTCGGCCAGCGCGTGGATTATTAATCAAGGAAATCCAAGATGGATCTCAGACAAAACTATATTTATCGACACTTTTGGACGTATCTCTTCTTGGTCATCATGGCGATCGTCGTCTTGTTCCCACTGGTGATCACGTTCTCCCAGTCTTTGATGACTAACCAGCAAGTGAACCGCTGGCCGCCCCCCATCCTTCCGGCGACACCAACGCTTGACGCCTATAAAACTGTTTTTTCGCAGGCTGACCTCAGGCTGGTACAGTGGCTTGGCAACAGTATATATGCTGCAACATGTTATACCATTGCGGTACTGATTATTTGTACCCCGGCTTCTTACGCTTTTGCACGGCTGCGTTTTCCGGGTCGGAATGTCCTGTTTAGTATTCTTTTGATTACGGTCATGATCCCTTCGCAGGTAACACTGATTCCAAACTTCTTGGTGATGAAGGATCTGAAATTCCTCGATACGTTTAACGCTCTGATATGGCCCGGTGCTGCCAACGTTTTCGGTGTCTTCCTGCTGCGTCAGTTTATCCAGCAGATTCCAACCGAGTTGGAAGAGGCCGCTATTCTTGACGGGGCTACCTATTGGGGACGGTTCCGTTATGTTATTTTGCCGCTTTCGACGAATGCGATAACCGCACTCGCCATTCTCGTCTTCTTGGGTCATTACAATGACTTGCTGTGGCCGTTCATTACCATGAACAGCTTGGAAAAACGAACGCTGCCAGTCGGTTTGCAGATTTTGAACTCGGCTTACGCAGGTTCGTATCGCCCAATCGTATTGGCCGGTTCGGTCTTCGCGACGGTTCCGATTGTCGTCTTCTACATCATCTTCCAACGCCGCATCATCAAGGGTGTGACGATGACCGGTATGGGTGGACGTTAACAATCACTGTTACGACAGGGTTGTAAACAACTGAATTGGCAATGATCAAGTAATGTGTTGAGCAGGGTCAACATAGATCAGGTTTCTTCGAAAGCGAAAAAAGCAACTGTTTATCTCGATACGAACCGTACGGTCAGCCCAATTTCACCCCTTTTGTTCAGCGGCTTTGCAGAACATATGGGACGTATGATTTACGAAGGAATTTACGAACCCGATTCACCGCACGCGGATAAAAAGAACGGTCTTCGCAAAGATGTATTGGGAGCCCTTCGCGAATTGAATTTCCGCGCTATTCGTTACCCCGGTGGTAACTTCCTCAGCGGTTATCATTGGGAAGATGGCGTCGGTCCTAAAGATCAGCGTCCGAAGCGCCGTGATCTCGCGTGGCAATCCATCGAATCAAACCAGTTCGGCACCAATGAATTCATTGAGTTCTGCAAGCTGGTCAATACCGAGCCGATGTTCGGTGTCAACATGGGTACAGCTTCCATTCAAGATGCGGCTAATCTGGTAGAATATTGCAACGCGCCGGTGGGCACAAAATATGCCGATCTCCGCGCGTCACACGGTTATAAGCAGCCACACAATGTGAAATATTGGTGCGTGGGTAACGAGATGGACGGCCCGTGGCAAATCGGCCATCTAGATGCGCCCGAATACGGTGCGAAAGCCCGCGAAGCCGCCAAGATGATGCGCTGGCATGATCGTCAAATCAAGCTTGTTCTGTGCGGTTCATCGAACTCGCAGATGCCGACCTACCCTGATTGGGATCGTACCGTTCTTGAAGCAGCATGGGAAAACATCGATTATCACTCGCTGCATTATTATGCGGGCAATGCTGAGAACGATACCGACAGCTATCTCGCGATGAGCGCGGAGTTCGAATCGTTCGTCGGAACGCTGGAAGGCACCCTGCGCTATGTGAAAGCCAAGCGCCGTTCCAAGCATGACGTTTTCCTGTCATGGGACGAATGGAATGTATGGTACAAGGCTCGTCTCGTTCATGATGTCGAAGGCGGTTGGACGCAAGCCCCGCACCTGATCGAAGAAATCTACAATTTGGAAGACGCGCTGGTCGTCGCCCAATGGATGAACGTGTTCCTGCGTCGTTCCGATGTGTTGAAGATCGCCTGCCTCGCGCAAGCGGTTAACGTCATCGCCCCGATTTTGACGACCAAGAACGCCATGCTCAAGCAGTCGATTTACTATCCGTTCATGCTGTTCAGCAAGTTGGCGAACGGTACTGCTTTGGATGTGGCCGTGAAAGCGCCAGAATATAACACCAAGCTGTTTGGCGATATGCCCCTTCTCGACGTATCGGCTTCGTACAATGAACAAACCGGTGCTCACGCGGTGTTCATCGTCAACCGCAGCCAGACCGAAACCCTCACGGTTGATCTGAACTGGCAGGACAAAGCACCAACGGCGATCACCAATGTTTACCAGTTGGCGGGCACGGATCCCAAGCTGGCGAACACCTACGAGTCGCCGACAACGTCGCAACATTGAAACTGCCACCGCTGTCGTTCACCGCGATTGAGACTTCGCTCTAAAATATCTGTTCAGGGAGGGGTTTCCCCTCCCTTTGCTTTAAACAGATTAACCCGCATCGAACGAATCATCATCACCACATTCTTTTAGGAACTTTACAATGTCTATACCACGTCCCGAATATCCTCGTCCACAATTTGTACGCGACCAATGGCTTAACCTGAACGGCACATGGCAGTTCGATTTTGATGATGCCAACGCCGGTTTGGCTGAGCGCTGGTTTGACCAACACGCTTTTTCCAAGTCGATTGAAGTGCCATTTGTCTTCCAATCCAAGCTGAGCGGCATCGGAACCAATGAGATTCATGAAGTGGTCTGGCACCACCGCGAGTTCACCGTGCCTGCTGAATGGAACGGCAAGCACGTTCGCCTGAACTTCGAAGCGGTCGATTACCGCGCGACAGTCTGGATCAATGGCATTTTTGCGGCCTTCCATGAAGGTGGGCATACTCCCTTCAGCGTCGATGTGACACCGTTCCTCAAGAGCGGCAGCAACGCGGTAGTGCTTCGCGCCGAAGACATCACCGGCGACAAAGCCCAGCCGCGCGGCAAACAGTATTGGGAAAAAGACTCGGCCTCCATTTTCTATACCCGCACCACGGGCATCTGGCAAACAGTGTGGCTGGAGCCGGTCAGTGACCTGTATTTGGAACGTGTGATCATCACCCCACAGCTTGAGAGCGGCAGTGTACACATTGAGTATGAAATCGCGGGTGACATCAGCTCCGCGTATGAACTGGAAACAAGCATCAGCTTCGGTGGCAAGGCAGTTGTCAGCGAAAATCAGACGATTGATAACAATGCCAGTCAAGGCAAGTGGGCGACTAACCCGCATGCCGTATCAAGCATCACCCCCACCTTCTCCTTGGGCAGTGATCTGAAGGTGTGGAGTCCGGAAACGCCGAACCTGTACGACGTGACCGTGCAAATCAAGCGTGGCGGCAAGGTGCTGGATGCAGTCAACAGCTACTTCGGTCTGCGCTCGGTGGAACTCAAGGACGGCAAGCTGTTGTTGAACGGCAAGCCTTACTATCTGAAGTTCGTGCTCGATCAGGGCTACAACCCGGACGGCATCCTGACCTTCCCCAGCGACGAATACATGAAGAAAGACATCGAACTGACCAAGGCGATGGGCTTCAACGGCGCACGTAAGCACCAGAAAGTGGAAGAACAGCGCTTCCACTATTGGGCGGATAAGATGGGCTTCCTGCTGTGGGGCGAGATGGCGAACGTCTACATCTATTCTGAGACGGCAGTTCAGCGCATCACCAACGAATGGCAGTCCGCTGTCCGCCGTGACTATAACCATCCCAGCGTCATCGCATGGACACCCATGAACGAAAGCTGGGGCGTCCCCAATTTGACCGGCGATCCACGTCAAGCCCAGCACTTGGTGACGATGTATGCGTTGACCAAATCGCTCGACCAGTCGCGTCCTGTCATCTCCAACGACGGTTGGGAACATGCCAAGACCGACATCTTGACGATGCACGATTACGAAGGCAGTCGTGATGTCCTGACGCCGCGCTACGCCACCAAAGAAGCAATCTTGACTTCTCAGCCTGCTCAGCGGGTACTCGCCTTGCCCGGTTTCCCCTACGAAGACCAACCAATTATGGTCACCGAATTTGGTGGCATCGGCTATAAGAAGGACGCGCAGGAAGGTTGGGGCTACACCACCGCCAGCGATGACGAGGATTACATCGAACGCTACAAGGCTGTGGTCGAGTCGATCTATGCTTCGGATACCATCTCTGGTTTCTGCTACACCCAGATTACGGATGTTGAGCAGGAGATCAACGGTCTGCTGACCTATGACCGCCAGCCGAAAGTGCCGCTGGAAATTATCAAGCAAATCAACGATCAGAAGCCAACCACTTAGCAGGGTTTATTTTGTAGGGGCGCATGGCCATGCGCCCCTACCGAGAAGATTTCGGATAGGACGCATAACATGAAAACTGTCCAACTCGGTTCAAGTGATTTACAAGTCAGTGCGCTCGGTTTGGGCGCGATGTTCTTCGGAACACGTACCGCAGCCGAAACATCCTACCAACTCCTCGATGAATATGTGGCAGCAGGCGGCAGCTTCATTGATACCGCCAACATCTATGCCCATTGGGTATCGGGCTTTAAGGGCGGCGAGAGCGAAATACTGTTGGGGGATTGGCTGCGGCAGCGCGGCAACCGTTCCCAACTGGTGATCGCCACCAAAGTTGGCTTCAATTATCCCGGCGTTCAACAAGAACTCTCGGCCAAGACGATTGAAGAAGAGTGCAACAAGAGTTTGAAGCGCATGGGCATTGATACGATTGATCTGTACTATGCTCATGTCGATGATTACAACACACCGCTGGAAGAAACCCTGGAGGCCTTCAACAAGTTGGTCAAGGCTGGTAAGGTACGGTTCATCGGTGCCAGCAATTATCTGGCGTGGCGTTTGGAAGAAGCCCGCTGCATCAGCCAAGCGCACGGATGGGCGAACTTCTGCTGTGTGCAGCAGCGCCATACTTATCTGCGCGTCAAACCCGGTGGCAGCACTGCCCCGCAGGTGACGACCAACGCCGATTTGTTTGATTATTCACGGCGGCGCAATTTCCCGATTGTGGCCTATTCGGTGCTGTTGGGCGGCGCTTATACCCAGCTTGACCGTTCGATTCCAGAGTCGTATCTGGGAGCGGATACCGATGCGCGGCTGGAAATCTTGCAATCCATCGCGGCGGAAACCCATGCGACGCCCAATCAGGTGGTCTTGGCGTGGATGCTGCACAGCGATTACCCGACCATCCCGTTGATTGCCGCCAGTAGTCACGAGCAAATGGCAGAAAACCTCGGTGCGCTTGATGTTCAACTGTCGGCTGAACAGATGCAGCGCTTGGACAATGCCCATTAAACCGGTTGGCTGCGCGAGCACTCAACGAGAAGAGAGGCCAGTACAATGAAAATCAACCGCCGCCAATTTCTTCGCTCTGCAGCCGCAGTGGGCTTCGGCGTTCTGACCCATTCTCTGGTCAGCGCGCAGGAAGCCACGCTTGAAGCGACCGCCGCTGTAGAAGAGGGGGCAGCCTTGGAACTGACCGGACAATTTAGAAACGTTCATGATCCAGTCATCATTAAAGCAGGTGACACCTATTATCTGTACTGTACCGGCGGGCGCATCCCGACCCGCTCCTCCAAAGATTTAATTGATTGGCAGGGCGTCCGGCCAAGTGCTCTGCCTGAAACACCCAAATGGGCACAAGACTACGTGCCCAAAGCCGACTCCATCTGGGCACCGGACATCTCGTTCTACAACGGTAAGTATTATATGTACTATTCGGTTTCGACCTTTGGTTCGAACCATTCCTGTATCGGCTTGCAGACCAACACCACGCTGAACCCTGAAGACCCCGCCTATAAGTGGGAAGATCAAGGCATGGTGGTCGCTTCCGATACTCCCGATAACTATAACTGCATCGATCCCAATCGTGTGATGGATACTGAAGGCAACGCGTGGCTGGCGTTCGGCAGTTTTTGGTCAGGCATCAAGATGCGCCGCTTGAATGCGGATACGGGTTTGCTGTCGGACGAGGACACGAAACTGTATTCACTGGCGCAGCGCTTCACCGACTCCGGCTCGGTCGAAGGCGCATTCATCATCCACAAGGACGACACCTATTATTTGTTCGCGTCGTTTGATTTTTGCTGCCGGGGGGTGGACAGCACCTACAACGTTCGCGTCGGACGCTCGGAAAATGTGACCGGCCCGTATATCGATAAAGAGGGCAAAGAGATGCTCAAAGGTGGTGGAACACAAATCACCTATCCAAGTAGTCGCTATCGCGGCCCCGGCCATAACAGCATCTTGGAAGAAGACGGCAAATACTGGATCGTGTACCACGCCTACGACGCGGGGAATGGCGGGGCACCCACTTTAAGGATTGTACCGCTGCAATGGGATAAAGACGGTTGGCCGTTCACAACCGATACTTAACGGATCAATTTAGTTCGGGTCAAAACCTCAACACATCAAGGATGTTATTTTCATGATCAACCTCAAGCAGTTCGAAGTTTGGTTCCTCACCGGCAGCCAACACCTTTATGGACCGGAAGCCATTGAGCAGGTCGGGCAGCATTCGCAGGAAATCGTGCGGGCGCTGGATAACGCGGCGGTTATTCCGGTCAAAATCGTCTACAAGCCGGTGCTGACCACCTCCGCCGAAATCCACAAGGTTTGTATGGAGGCCAACGCCGCCCCCAACTGCATCGGCGTGATTACGTGGATGCATACCTTTTCGCCCTCCCGTAACTGGATTAGAGGGTTGGATGCGCTCAAGAAGCCGATTGCCCACCTGCATACGCAGTACAATCAGGATATTCCTTGGGCCGACATCGACATGGACTTCATGAACCTGAATCAAGCGGCGCACGGCGACCGTGAGTTCGGTTTCATGATGACCCGTATGCGCATGAACCGCAAGGTGATCGTCGGTCATTGGCAAGACCCCGAAGTCCAAACCCGTTTGGCGGTATGGGCACGCGCGGCCTGCGGTTGGCAGGATGCTCAGACCGGTAAGATTGCTCGCTTCGGCGACAATATGCGCTCGGTGGCTGTGACCGAAGGTGATAAGGTCGAAGCCCAGTTGCGCATTGGCTACACCGTTTCGGGTTATGGCGTTGGCGATCTGGTAGATCAGGTCAAGCAGGTCACTGATAGCCAGATTGATGCGCTGGTTCAGCAGTACGAATCAGAATACACGGTGGCGGCTGATCTCCGCAAAGGCGGCGCACGGCATTCGTCGGTGCGTGAGGCGGCGCGGATTGAACTCGGTCTGCGGCGATTCTTGGAAGCTGGCAACTTCCAAGGCTTCACCACCAGCTTCGAAGATTTGCACGGCTTGGTCCAGCTCCCCGGTCTGGCGGTACAGCGCTTGATGGCCGATGGCTACGGCTTCGGCGGTGAGGGCGACTGGAAGACCTCCTTCCTGCTGCGTGCCATGAAGGTTATGGCGAGCGGACTGAAGGGCGGCACCTCGTTTATGGAAGATTACACCTATCACCTCAGTCCCAAGGGCATGAAGGTGTTGGGTTCACACATGTTGGAAGTCTGCCCGACCATCGCCGAAGGCAAGCCGAGCTTGGAAGTCCATCCGTTGGGCATCGGCGGCAAGGCTGATCCGGCACGTCTGGTGTTCAACACGCCTGCGGGTGCGGCCATCAACGCCTCAATCATCGACATGGGCAACCGCTTCCGCCTGCTGGTCAATGATGTGGATGTGGTTCCGCCGGAAGCCCCGCTGCCCAAGCTGCCGGTGGCCCGCGCCCTGTGGATACCGAAGCCGGACTTCAAGACCGGTTTGGCCGCGTGGATTTACGCCGGTGGTGCTCATCATACCGTGTTCAGCCAAGCGATTGACGCCGAATATGTGTCTGACTTCGCTGAGATGGCCGACATCGAATGCGTGTTGATCAACAAGGATACGCGTATTCACGACCTGAAGAACGAACTGCGCTGGAACGAAGTCGCCTACGGCCTGAAGGGTATCACCAGCTAACGCCAAGCAATTTTCGTAGGGAAAGGATGTACCCTTTCCCTACTCATTTCTGTAATGTCCGCGTTTCACTGCCCCAAATAGATGTTTGTTTCCACTGACGACTATGCTCGATAAGGACGCTCGAATGAAAAGGATAGGCTTAAAGCGAACCGCCGCTGTGGCTGGCGCGTTCCTGTTGGTTTTGATTGCGCTGTGTGCGCCGGGTGTGTTGGCTCAAGACGAGCCGCACACCTTCCACAACCCGCTGAATGCCAGCGCAGGGGACGACCCTTGGCTGACGTACTACGATGGCTACTACTATCTGGCGAACACCACATGGACCAGCGAAATGTTCATGCGGAAATCCAAGACGCTGTCAGGGTTGAAGGTCGCCAAACCCCAACTGATCTACAAGGAAACCGAGCCGAGCCGCTGCTGTAACATGTGGGCACCGGAGTTCCGCCTGCTGGATGGGCCGGACGGCAAGCACTGGTATTTTTACTACACGGCAGGAACGGCAGGCAGTTTTGATAACCAGCACAGCCACGTGCTGGAAAGCGCGGGAACCGACCCGATGGGGCCGTACACCTATAAAGGGCGGCTGTTTGACCCGACCAACGATGTCTGGTCGATTGATGGTGGTGTCCTTCAACTCAACGACAAACTGTACTTCCTGTTCTCGGCGTGGATTGGCAACCTGCAATCCATTTTTATCGCGCCCATGAGCAACCCTTGGACGATCAGCGGGCCGCGCGCGGTACTTTCCAAGCCGACGCTGCCTTGGGAGCAGGGTGGAACACCGGTCAACGAAGGGCCCGTCGCCCTCCAGCATGACGGCAAGACCTTTGTCATCTACAGCGCTAGTTTTTGTGGGACGCCGGATTATAAGCTGGGGATGCTGACCTATAACGGCGGCGATGTGCTGGACAGCAATTCGTGGGTCAAGAATCCCGAACCCGTTTTCCAGCGCTCCGACGAGAACGGCGTGTTCGGTCCCGGTCACAATGGCTTCTTCCAATCACCGGATGGCACAGAGGATTGGATTGTCTACCATGCCAACAGCGCTGTCGGCGACGTGTGCTTACCCACCCGCACCACCCGCGTCCAGAAGTTCACATGGAACGCCGACGGAAGCCCGAATTTCGGTGTGCCGGTTTCGACAACCATGGACATTCCCAATCCGTCGGGCGATGACGGCGTTGATCCACTGCCCCAATTTGTGCGCGAACCCGCCGTGCGCCTGAAGTCCTTTGAAGACCCCACCAAATATATCAACCACTTCACTGGACGCGGCAAGGTCAGTCCATTGGGCGAACCAGCCACGGATTTCCAGTTTGCGATGGTGAAAGGACTAGCGGATGAGAGCGCAGTGTCGATTGAGGCGGTCGGTCACCCCGGCTATTACCTGATCAACCGCAATGGAACGGTGTGGCTGGCGATGTTCGAGGACACCGACGAGTACCGCGCGGCGGCCACCTATACTAAGCAGGCGGGATTAGCCAGCGCCGACGGTGTCTCTTTTGAGGCGTTCGGCAAAGCGGGACTGTACCTGATTCGTGAGAAAAACCTGTTGAACGTCAAAGCCGTGACCACCGACGAACAAAAGGCTGGCGCGACCTTCCTCCTTGAAGAGGTCAAGAACTGATGAGAGACAAAACTTTGAGACCGATGAGTATGAGAAGTGAGGTAACCCTTCATGACTAGACTGCGTACCCTTTTAGCGGCTGTCCAATCCGGATTATGGTTGATGAGTGGGATGGTGATGTTAGGCATCGCCTACCAACCGGCCGCAGCCCAAACGCCGGACGGTTCGTTTCATAATCCGCTGAACACGGTGGAGGGCGCTGACCCGTGGCTGACGTACTACGATGGCTACTATTATCTGGCAACAACCACCGGAAGTTCCCAGCTTTATATGCAGAAATCGGCCACGCTTTCGGGCTTGAAGGTCGCCAAACAGGAAGTGATCTACAGCGAAACCGAGA
Source organism: Aggregatilineales bacterium (assembly GCA_044226855.1). Taxonomy (GTDB): domain Bacteria; phylum Chloroflexota; class Anaerolineae; order Aggregatilineales; family Phototrophicaceae; genus CFX2. The sequence goes on along the minus strand of JBGAGF010000043.1, from coordinate 1,595 downwards.
AAAGCCGCTGCTGTAATATGTGGGCACCGGAGTTCCACCTGCTGGATGGGCCGGACGGCAAGCACTGGTATTACTACTACACCGCCGGAACCAACGGCACGCTGGACAACCAGCATTCGCACGTGCTGGAAAGCGTCGGAACCGACCCGATGGGGCCGTATACCTACAAAGCCCGCATCTTTGATCCGTCGAACGACGTGTGGTCGATTGACGGCAGCATCCTTCAGCTGAAGGATAAGCTCTACTTCCTGTTCTCGTCGTGGACAGGCGATTATCAAACGCTGTACATTGCGCCGATGAGCAATCCTTGGACGATCAGCGGAAGCCGCGTGATGCTCGCCCGCTCGGAATACGACTGGGAACGGGTCGGCCTGAATGTAACCGAAGGTCCGGTGGCGCTTCAACACGACGACAAAACCTTCATTATCTACTCGGCCAGCTTTTGCGCGACAGCCGATTATAAGCTGGGGATGCTGACCTATAACGGCGGCGATCCGCTGGATACCAAGTCGTGGGTGAAGAGTCCCAAGCCGGTGTTCCAACGGTCGGATGAGAACAGCGTCTACGGCCCCGGCCACAACGGGTTCTTCAAGTCGCCGGACGGCAAAGAAGATTGGATTGTGTACCACGCCAACGAAGGGCCGAGCGACGGCTGCGTGGGCAAGCGTACCACGCGCGTCCAGAAGTTCACGTGGAACGCGGATGGAACGCCGAACTTTGGTACTCCGGTATCGCTGACCACCGACATCGCCAATCCGTCGGGGGATACGGGGAATGACCCGCTGCCCCAGCGCGCGCCGGCTCCGGCCTACCGCTTCGCCGCCTTTGACGACCCGACCAAGTTTATCAACCAGTTTACGGGACGCGGTAAGGTCAGTCCGATGGGTAAGCCGGAAGAAGACTTCGAGTTTATCCTGCGCGAAGGCTTAGCTGATCCCAAAGCTGTGTCGTTCGAGTCCAAGAGCAAGCCCAACTGGTTCATGATCAACCGCAACGGGAACATCTGGGTGGCGCAGTTTGACGGCACGGACGCCTTCAGACAAGATGCCAGTTGGTGGCAGAAGCCGGGGTTGGCGAGCGCCGATGATGTGTCTTTTGAGGCCTACAGCCAAGCGGGAGCCTATCTGTTCCACCAGAAGAACCTGCTCAATGTGAAGGTGCCGGAGTCGGATGCTGACAAAGCATCAGCGACGTTTATCATGACCAAAGTGAAGGATTAATTAGGGAAACGGTCGTTAGTCCTTAGTCGTTAGTCGCTAGTCCAACTGTGGGCTGGCGACTTTTGTTTTATGTCGGCGATGTCGTCCCACGGGAGGCTTCGCACTCGGCGTCGGCGACGCTAATTGGTTTTTAGTCTGTAGTCGATAGTCTTTAGTCGAAATACAAAGGCTGATGGCAAAATTGGCAGCAATTTCGGCAATGGCAAATGTGGCAAATGTTCAAAATATTGCAGTTTGGACTTGACCCGATATTGTGGAGAGACAAAGGATTCATAAAAGAAAGGCTGCCTCAAAAGCAGCAGGTGTGCAATAGCCAAGGGTGGAATGTAGGCGTTGACAGTTGTAATAGACCTCGAGGTACTCAAAGATAACGGT
>JBGAGF010000042.1:0-38163 GCA_044226855.1 Aggregatilineales bacterium | reverse complement strand
GTCCGCCACCCGGATTCGGAATCATGCCTTCCAAGATTGCCCATTCTTTATCGCTCACATCACTTGGATACTGTTTTTTCATCTTTTCCTCCCTTTATTCCCTCTCTTTTACCTCCTTTACCCTTTTTAAACACGCTCAAACCATCATAAACGCTTTCCAAACGCTGCTCCAACCACACCCTTCTCTACATTCTCTCAAAATCGTTAGTACCAACTCTGCAAAACAGTTACAAAATGTTCTTCCAAATGGTAACCCCAATGATCACAACATCGAATATCATTTTCATAGGGATCGGCTGTAGGGATTTGCCGGTGGCAATTCCTGTTGTTGGCAAACCCTGCACGTATCAAACCCCACCGCATCTTAACAACCGCCAATCGTTGCAAATGGGATCAAACCCGCCGATTCTCAACTGCAACATTTGCGCCTCGACCGGTATCAATGCCGCCATCGCCGACACATCCATAGTCGTATCGGGAGCTAAAGCCAAAGCTATTCCGAATCTGACTACGAAGTGTCCTTTAGGGAGAATTTGCAGAATTTTCCGCATATTCGGCACTTCCCTCTCTCAAATCCGCCGTATGGTAGGCCCCTGCAATTGCAGTTTTCGCAGCTTTTGCGACCGAAGGAAGTCCTTTAAAGCAGCATTTCGGCGAAATTTCCATCGCTGGCCTTTCTTAGCAATTTGTTTTTCGTATACTCCGAGTACAATAATTACATTGAGTTCGATATTCTTACTGCTCTATTCCGAACAAAGTTGGAAGTGATCTTATGTCCCATGACGATCTTGCTAAAAAAGCGCACCTTTCGCTAGAGCGTTTGCTGCCCCGCCTCGAACCTGCCCTCGCCGGAATGGACGAGCGTGAGCTTTTCCTAAAGCGCTTGCGTGATAACTTCCCAACGCTGTTCGGTCATCTCTATAACCTTTATGGTGGGCAGTACGATTTCTTCTACCATCTTGAACAAATCCTGACCAATCTCGCGACCTTATTCGCTGAACGTCCCGCCGACCTCAAAGCGCTCGACATCCAGCGTGAAGCCAATCCCGCGTGGTTCCAGAGCGAAAAGATGATGGGCGGCGTCTGCTATGTCGATCTATTTGCAGGTAACCTCAAGGGGCTACGTAAGCGCATCCCTTACTTCCGCGAACTGGGCCTCACCTACCTGCATCTCATGCCGCTCTTTAAAGCGCCCGAAGGCAACAGCGACGGTGGCTATGCAGTCAGCAGCTACCGCGAGGTAAATCCCAAGCTCGGCACAATGAAGGAACTCGCCAAACTCGCCGCCGAATTCCGTGAAAACGGCATCAGTCTTGTGCTGGATTTTGTCTTCAACCACACTTCCGATGAACATGATTGGGCGAAAAAAGCCATCGCCGGAGATGAGGTCTACCAAGACTACTATTACATGTTCCCCGACCGCACCCTGCCCGACCAGTACGAGCGGACACTGCGCGAAATTTTCCCCGAACACCGTCGTGGAAATTTCAACTTCCGCGCGGATGCCAACAAGTGGGTCTGGACGACTTTCCACAACTTCCAGTGGGATTTGAACTACGGCAATCCGGCAGTCTTCAACGCCATGCTCGGTGAAATGCTCACACTCGCCAATAATGGCGTGGAAATTCTGCGCTTGGATGCCGTCGCCTTTGTCTGGAAGCAGATGGGCACAAGCTGCGAAAGCCTGCCCCAAGTCCACTGGATCATTCAGACCTATAATACCTTGGCGCGCATCGCTGCCCCGTCCATGCTCTTTAAGTCGGAAGCCATTGTGCATCCTGCCGCCGTCGCCACCTACATCAGCCGTGAAGAAGCGCCCATCTCCTATAATCCCACCATGATGGCGCTCTGCTGGGAATCCTTGGCGACCCGTGAAGTCAAGCTGCTCCGCAAATCCATGGAGCACTGGTTCGCCCTGCCCGAAGGCTGTGCATGGGTCAACTATGTCCGTTCGCATGATGACATCGGATGGACGTTCGCCGACGAAGACGCCCGTGACTTGGGTATCAACGGCTTCGATCACCGGCTGTTCTTGAACGCCTTCTATAACGGACGCTTCCCCGGTTCGTTCGCCAAAGGACTGCCCTTCAACCTGAATCCGGTCACGCAGGACATGCGTATTTCCGGCACCGCCGCCTCACTCGCAGGCTTGGAGCAAGCGCTGACCATCAAGGATGAGACGTTCATCGAGTCCGCCATCAACCGTATTGTTTTGGTCTACAGTATCGCCCTCAGCGCAGGTGGCATTCCCTTGATTTATCTGGGTGACGAAATCGCCACACTCAATGATTACACCTATCAAAGCAATCCGGTGAAAGCCGATGACAGCCGCTGGGTTCATCGCCCATCTTTTGATTGGGATCGGGCCAAGAAGCGCACCGACTCCAAGACTCCCGAAGGCCGTGTCTTTAAGCGCCTCACACAACTGATCAATATCCGTAAATCCACGCCGGAATTCGCAGGCGGACAAACCCGCTTCTTCGATAGTGGTAACGGTCATGTCCTGAGCTATATTCGCAGCAACAGCGTGTTGGTACTGGCAAACTTTTCCGAATACGAGCAAACCATATCCGTGCATCACCTGCGTTCACAGTGGCCGCAGTTGCTCACAAATGCCACCAATCTTGTGACCGGAAAAGCACAAACGCTCGGCGAAAGCTTGATGCTCGGCGACCATGCGTTCCTCTGGTTGAAAATATCCTAAAGCATATTTCTGTAGGGTCAGGTCTGTGACCTGACCTCAGGGATATTTACTCCACCAAGAATCGCCGCATGATCTCGACCAATTCCTGTGGATGATGCCATGGAATATCATGGATGGTTTCGGGCATCCATGCCGCCTCAAACCGCTTGAGACGGGCCTTAGCTTCGGCGACATAGGTTTTTAAATTAGGATTGGGCGCTTCACCAAATCCAATCCCGATAACAGCCAGCACAGGCGCTTGGACTCGTGCAAAAGTGTCGGACGCCTTGAAGTCCCATAACGCCCGTGCGATCTGCATGTGCCGCGCCAGTGTCAGATAGGGTTTCACGTCATTCAAATTGCTCTGGTCATAGATGCTCAGCACCAGCGGTTCAAGCTCTGGCCGGTAAGCTCGCCCAAGCCAATTTTCGCGGATCATCCGTTTGACGTCACTAATCGGCCAATTCTGGCGCTGCGGTGGGGCCATCGATTCCAGTGCGTCAAAGAAATCCGTCACTGGACGCAGCCCACCATCGATTAATATCACCTTTTGAACACGGTCAGCACGGGTAGCCGCGTAATACAATGCAGTGGATGCGCCCCACGAATGTCCGGCCAGCGCAAAGGTCTGGTTCGCCAATCCAAGCGCCTCCAGCAAATGATCTAAATCGTGGGCAATCGTTTCGAAGTCATAGCCCGTGTCCGGCTTATCCGAGAGGCCGTGTCCGCGCTGGTCGTAGGCAATCACGTGATAATCTTTGGCCAACTGTGGTGCGATCAGGTGAAACATGTGGCTGGTTGATGCTAACCCATGCAGCAGGACTAACAGCGGTTGATCTGCCCTGCCCCACTCATACACATTCAGGTGCAGCTCACCTGCTTGCACTACTTGGTTTTTGACTTCAGGCATATCGTTTTCCTCATCTATTACAGCCCAATTTGCATGGGATGGTTGCATTCTCGCGTCGCTTGTGTTACTTTAATGCCATGATGGCTACAGAAAAAGTGTCGATTTTGGTTTGTCAAATGGCATGTCGTTGCATGATGATGCAGCACATACATTTGATTCCCGAACGGTAGCGCTGAAGCCAGCTTGTAACAGTGCTGAAAAGAAAGAGCTAACCGTCGCGGTTGGCTCTTTTTGTTCACCATAGGAGGGTCACATGGCAGATTGTTGTAGTGGTTGTAGCAGTACAAACCGGTTTTTCGCATGATCTCATTTCACGGTTAAAGGATAAAGGAAATAATATGACCTCGCGTAAGTTCCGTACTATAGCCACCCTTTTCACGCTTATTGTTCTAACACTCGCGTTCACGATTGCGCCAGCGGTACAGGCCGCAGGCAGCACCCTCACATGGTCATTGGAAGGGATTAATGACCTCAATTCACTCGACCCGACCAAGGCGACGGATGCCCCCGTCAACACCGTGCTCGGGCTAATCTATGGTGGCCTCGTCCGCTTGGATGGTGATCTGCATGTCGCGCCGGATTTGGCCGAAAGCTGGACGATTTCCGAAGACAACTTGACCTACACCTTCAAACTGCGCGCTGATGGTAAGTTCTCCGATGGTTCACCGATCACCGCTGATGATGTGGTCTGGTCGATTAGCCAACATCGCTGGCGCAGAAGAATTCAATGCCGGCACAGCCAAGGAATTGACAGGTATTAAGGCTGTTGACGCCCAAACCGTCGAAATCAAAGTGGTAAAACCAACCGCGTTCTTCCTTGACCAATTGACCTACAGCCTCGCTAAGATCCTCTCCAAGAAGGCAGCGGATGCCGACGCCAACTGGGCAGAGAAGCCTGTTTCCAGCGGTGCGTTCACCATTCAGGAATGGAACCACAACCAGAATATTGTTCTCGTTCCCAACACCAATTACTGGCAGCCTGCAACCAACATCACCACGCTAACCCTGCCCTTCTTCCAAGATAGCGAAACAGCCTTCCAACTCTACCGCACTGGTGGGCTGGACATCATGGGCAGCCAGCAAAACGGTGTTCCATCGTCGCATGTCGCTGAAGTCGCCAACGATCCGGATTTCCGTCAAGCGGCTTCCTTTGCCGTCCGTTACATCGCTTTCAACAACAAACTTGCACCCTTTGATAACGTCAAGGTACGCCAAGCCTTAGCGCTGGCAATCGACAAGAAGACTTTGGCCGAACAGGTTTTGGCTGGCACCGTTGATCCGACCGACCGTATTCTTCCCTCAGGTTTCCCCGGTTCCGAACTGGCGATCAAGGGTCTGAGCTTCGACGCCGATGCAGCCAAAGCGGCTCTGGCTGAAGCGGGTATCAAGCCCGAAGACCTGAAGTTCAAGCTGACCTACGGTGTCGAAGGCGATAACGAACGTGTTGTAACCGTCATTCAATCCTTCTGGAAGGAAAATCTGGGCGTCGATGTCACCCTCGAACCGCTGGAACTTTCGACCTTCAGCGCTCGCTTGGACGAAACCTTCAAGACGCCTGAATCCGGTCTGCAAGCCTACTACAGCATCTGGGGCGCGGACTATCCTGATCCGCAGAACTTTATTTCTCAGCAGTTGCACACCGATGTCGGCAACAACAACAGCCACTACTCGAACGCCGAGTTCGACAAGCTGGTCGATCAGGCTGACGTGCTCAACGGCAATTTGGAAGAACGCCTCAAGCTCTATAATCAGGCCGAGCAGCTTGCGGTCACCGAAGTAGGTTGGCTGCCGCTCTACACGCCCAAGCTGAACGTTTTGGTCAAGCCCTATGTCAAGGGCATCGTCTTCAATGGTCAGGGTTTGATTATCCCCGACTACGGCGCCTTGGAAGGCAAGACCTCCTAAAGCGTCACTTCAGTCAATGGTCTCAGGGGTATGCTCCGGTATACCCCTGCACTAGTTTTACCCCAAGAAAATCCGATAAGGTACCACTATCCATCCGCATTCGTGGGTATAATCCACTCACGTTGCATCGCTTCCAATAGAAACTGACGAACTCATGGTCAAGCTGATCTTAAAGCGGTTGTTGAGTCTGCCCTTCGTGATCTTAAGCATCACCTTCATTACCTTCATTGTCGGCTACCTCGCGCCCGGTGACCCCATCTTAAACATGATGGGACAGCGCCATGATGTCAATATTTACAACCAACTGCGCCATATCTACGGCCTCGATCTGCCGTGGTATCAGCAGTATTTGAACTATTTAACGCAGCTACTTCACGGCAACCTCGGTTTGTCCTTCCGCTTTTCAGAGCGTCCTGTCTGGGATTTAATCGGCAGTGGCGCGACCGTTTCCCTTTCTCTTGGTCTAGCCGCGCTCATCACCAGCCTGACCATCGGCATCCCCATCGGCATTATCGCGGCGCTGCGTCAAAACTCGGTGCTGGATAGGGGCAGCATGGGCCTAATGCTAGCGCTGTACTCCATCCCCAGTTTCGTCCTGATTCCGATTTTGCAGTGGGGCAATTACCAGCTATACATTCACAAACTGCCTTCGCTTCCGGTCGCTGGATGGGGTGGCATCCAATATTGGATACTACCGGTTATTGTGCTGGCAGCGGCCAACGTCGGCTATCTGGCCCGTTTGACGCGTTCCAGCATGCTCGAAGTGCTGCGGCAGGACTACATCCGCACCGCTTATTCCAAAGGGCTTTCGACTTCGCGCATCCGCTGGGCACACGCCTTCCGCAACGCCATGCTGCCGATAGTGACAGTCGTTGGGCCTTCCGTTGCCTTTCTTGTAACTGGTGCGTTCGTGGTGGAAAACCTTTTCGCCATTCCCGGCATCGGCTTTGTCTCTATCCAAGCGATCTCGCAGCGGGATTATCCGGTCATTCAAGGGACGACCGTGATTTTGGCTGTTTCGGTGGTCATCATGAATCTGGTCACGGATATTCTGTACGTGGTGCTTGATCCGCGTGTCAGTGTGGAGGCATAACGACATGGCTTCACCTGCGAACGTCAATGCCACCAAGCCAATCGCCTCCTTGCAAACCGAAAAAACCACGCCCCAAAGTTTACTCGCTGGTTACTGGCGGCGGCTCGTAACCAACAAGCTGGCGGTGGTCAGTTTGAGCGTCCTGATTTTGATGATTCTCATCGCTGTTTTAGGTCCTCTGATTTACACCCAAAGCCCGATCAAACCGGACTATGCGGCCATCAATTCCGCGCCATCGGCCAAACACTGGTTCGGTGCGGATAACTTGGGGCGGGATACGTTAGCGCGGCTGATCTTCGGACTGCGGGTGTCACTTCTGGTCGCGGCTTACGTCGAAGCGCTTAACATCGGCCTCGGCGTCACATTCGGCCTGTTAGCGGGCTATTTCGGCGGCATTATTGATGTGGTGGTCACACGCTTGGCCGACATTTTATTCGCCTTTCCGGGCCTGCTGTTGGCGATTCTAGTCGCTGCTACATTCGGCGAACTTGTTAGCGAGCAGTTCGGTGGTATTGGACGTTTGCTGCTGGTAGCGGGTTCGCTCAGCTTGGTCAGTTGGCCGTTAATGGCGCGTTACGTACGCGGGCAAACGCTGGTGCTGCGCGAACAAGACTTCGTTGTCGCTGCCCGTTCGCTCGGTGCAGGCCATTTTCACATCATTACCCGCCACATTCTACCCAACGTCGTCGGGCTGATTATTATTAGCAGTACGCTCGATGTTGCCAGTGTCGTCGTCAATGAGGCCGTGCTCAGTCTGCTGGGTCTGGGCATTCAACCGCCTGATCCCAGCATCGGCAAGATGATCAACGACTCAATGCCCTTTTTGGAAGCCAGCCCTTTGCAGGTATTCTTCCCCAGTGCGGTTTTGATGTTGATCGTACTGACAGTTTCATTCTTAGGGGATGGTCTGCGTGACGCCTTTGACCCGCAAAGTCTGCGCTAGACGGGGAAACTGATTTCAATGGTTGTGCCGAAATCGGTCTTACTTTCAAGCTTGAGTTTGCCGCCGTGCAGTTCGATCAACCGCTTGGCGATAATGAAGCCCAAACCGACCCCCTGCTGCTCATAGAATGCGCGGTCAAACTGCATATAGGCATCGAGCAGCGCCATCTGCTTTTCGCTCATGCCGCGCCCTTTATCAGAAATCGTGATCTGATAAGCCTTGGTTGTTTTCACACTTTTGACAATGATCGGTGTTTCAAGGGAGGAAAACTTAAAGGCGTTGTCCACAAGCTCATAGATAATCTTCGACAAATCGCTCTCAGAAATACGCAGGGCGCAGCTGGTGGTAACGACTTGCAGATCCTTTTCCCGACAATAATGGTGGCTGCGATTATTGACTGTCCGCTCAATGACGGGCGCTACATCCTTCACGATATGGTTACGTAGCTTTTCCAACTCGTCAGGTGATGAAGCGACTATCTCAATCTGGGCGTACACCAGATAATTTTCAATCAGGTGTTCGAGCCGCTGGCTGGCTTTGGTAATACGGCCACCATATTCTTTCGCAGTACTTGATAAGGAGGGTTCCGACTCCATTTCTAACAGGCCAGCATAGCCGATGATTTGTGAGAGCGGCGTGCGCAGCTCGTGCGGCAGCGCATAAATGATATTCTTGCGTACCATCCTGAGCGTGGTTTCGTAATGGTCACTAATCAGATGGTGTTTGACAATCTGGGTACGAACACAGGCCAGTATCTCTTTAGCCGAAAATGGTTTGATGAGATAATCATCAACACCGAGTTCCATCCCCTTACGTTGTTCGGAACGGGCACCGCGCGCCGTGACAAAGACAAACGGAATCGCATTGGTTTTGGTATCGTTTTTGACGGCTTGGAATACGGCGTAGCCATCCACAACTGGCATACTAATGTCGCAAAGAATCAAATCGAAGGGGCGTGACTTGATGAACTGAATTCCTTGAGAGCCGTTGGCGGCAACTGTCACATCATGATAATCGGAATGTAAGACGCGTGAAACTGTCTCTAACACATCCGGATCATCATCAATAATAATTACACGGGCCATGCCCACCTCAAAACGAGTCTTATTCTTTTGCTATAATTTAAGGGTAATATTAATGGAACGTCCTGACAATTCAGGTTTTGTAACAATCCCTTGATATTTAACCTTCATCACCCACGTTACACACGGTAAATGCCTTTATGACCCTCCCGACCATTACCATTGTCACCCCTTCCTATAACCAAGCGGCTTATCTCGAGGCGACGATTCGCTCGGTGCTGGATCAGAACTATCCCAATCTACGCTACCTCATCATGGATGGCGGTTCAACAGATGGTAGTGTGGGCATCATTCAACGCTATGCCGACCGATTGACCTATTGGGTCAGCGAAAAAGATGGCGGCCAATCGGATGCTATCAATAAGGGATTTGCAATTAACACCTCCGTGAGTGGTCAGCCCGATTTGGACATCATGACATGGCTCAACAGTGATGACGTCCTGCTGCCGGGGGCACTTCATCGTGTCGGGCAAATCCTCGAGAAGTATACTCAAATTCAGTGGCTCACTGGACAGCCTGCCAACATGGACGCTGAAGGTCAACACCTCAAATTAGGCCGCATCAAAACAGGACATGGACGCGATCTAATTCGACGGGGTTGGTATCACGGACGCGGCTTAGGCTTTATCCGTCAGGAAGGGACATTCTGGCGGCGAACGTTATGGAACGGGGCAGGCGGCATCAATTCCAATCTACACTACGCCATGGACTTTGATCTGTGGCGTCGTTTCGCAGCTCATGCGCCGTTAGTCACGGTTGATCAAAATCTGGCGGCCTTCCGCACTCAACCCCAGCAGAAGACCAACGCCATCGACAAGTATTACGCCGAAGCAGGCGTTACCCTTCCACCTGCTGCACGATTGATCGCCTTACCGCTGCGCGCCGTTTTCACGCTGGCGACATGGCCTTTGATGCCCCGCGTCGAAGTAAAGGGTAATGAGATATCTTACAAAGCAGGCATCCGCTTGTTCTCAGCCTGAATTATGGGTTGGTTTTTGTAAAGTCGATCCAATCCACTGCTAGGGCCAGTTTCCGCTCATCACTGCCCTGCCCCGCATCCTTGGGCACAACCACGCCATCATAATCTAGTGTTAGTGTGATGTGCTTACCCGCTCCGACCACCTCAGCCGGCAAGGTGAATGTCAGGGTTTGCAGCGAATCGGTCTTGACCGTGACAGCATCACCGAGCGGAACACCATTCGCCAGCAGCTTCAGAATGCGTGGTTGGTCAAAGGCTTGCGCTGCCAGCGACACTTGGTACGCGCCAGCAGGCAAATCGACATAAAGCTGCGTCTGGGGATACTCCCCTGTCCAGCGCCATGTGGTCGAACCACCGACCACCTCCGGCCAGTGCCATCCCCAACCGATGTAACGTTCATCTCCCTCAGTGCCGATGTCGATGTGATAAACACCTGCTGACGTTTCCGGCGGCGTCCGTGCTGGACACCCATCGTGATGCCATGTGGTGCGGTAAACCACTGCCTCATGTTCGACCCATACCGGACAAACCAGATCGGGCAGGCTGTTGAGGTAGCCGATGATCTCTTGAGTCGTCGGGCCATTGCGTCCGATCATATCTTGATGGATGACGATGTAGCCCACAGGCCACTCGCTGATGATTTTGCGCAGTTCTGGCTCGACCAGATTCGGCTCGAGGAAGCGGCGCTGCCCCAGCCATGCCAGCAGCGGATCATCCGTCCGCATGAACCAGAAGTGCTGGGCGTCCACCCGTGAAATATGCCCATTGACCATCCGCTTGCCATGAATAATCCCGTACCACTCCAGCGCGGCAAAACGCTGTTCCCCAACAAGCCCTTCGCCACTGCTGCCTCCGGTGGGCGACTCGATCACCACATAATCATAGGGTTCTTTGCCCATCGCGTCGTAAAAGCTGTAGTGATACGGAATGGGTTGAATGGCATCCGGCACGTACAGCCACGAATCAGCCACCACCAACAGAAACAATCCTAATGGTACGACCACTCGCCACACACATTTCTTCGCCAGCAGCGGAGTCAGAGTCACCATCGCAAACAACACCGCTGGAATTAGAAACACTGGCTCAAACCGTTCAGGATAGCGGAACATTCCCCCAAAAAGGTTATGGAACGCAGCGTAAGGCATCGGGACTTGCGTGTCACCGATGTTGATACTGGCTCCTGCCGAGAGAAGCAGCGGCGTGACCATCAGCGCCAACCAGAACCAGCGCATCCGCGACATGCCCCTGCCCCGCGCCCACCATCCCACCAGCAGCGCGATGAGCACCAGCAGAATCAGCACGTAACCAACCGACACATCCTTGGGCAAGTGACTGATGAAGCCCATCGGGAATTGAATGTGAACGGCGCGTTCGGCGGGTGTCGGCGATAATCCAGTTTTGTCGTAAGCTAGCAAATATTTCAGCGGCCCAATGAACCACAGCAGCACCAGCGCCAACAAGACTGACAGCACACTATAGCCGATTAACCGTGCCCGCCTGTCCCAATCACCAAGCTGCCACAACTTGAGCAGGCTATAAGGCACAAGCAGGAAAGCCGCGAAAATCGGATACTGCAAATCATCCAGCAGCATTGCCCAGAAGGTCAGACCGAGCAGCACGGCAAAAATCAGCGCGCGTCGCGACATTTTCGCGTCCACATAACGCGCCAGTTCACTCCATGTCAACAGCAGGATTGGCAACCAGAACCAGCCCATCAAGTTGATGTTTGTCCAGTACGTGCTGTTACGCATCACAGGCGAGAGTTCCAACATCGCCCCGCCGACCAGTGCTAGCCCCGGTGATACTCTTTCATGTCTCAGAAGTAGGTAAAAACTGAACCCGCACAGGATGTAGTTGGCGACAAAGATGGCCGTCATGGCCGGAACGGTGCCGAAGAACGGTTCGAGTACCGCCCACAGCGGATACCAGAATACAGTCAGCGTGTGATAGGCCAAGCTCGATGTGTAGGGATACAGCACATAGTTGGTTTCGTAGATGGTATGTCCGGTGGCGAGTGCATGGCGTATCCACCAGAAATTCCAATGGAAATGGAAATAGTCAGTGGGGATGTCACCGGTTAGATGAGTCGCCATATTAAATAGCGGCCAATACAGCGCCAGCAGTGCCAAGCCTGTGAAGCAGCCAAAAACCACAAGCAGTTGTTTGCGTGATGAATAGTGTGTCATAGGCAAGGAGTTTAACGGGGAAGCGCTTTACAGGGAAGGCTTGCATTCATGTCTTTAAGCCAGATGGCCTATACCTGAACTGCCCACCGTGCGCTTGTGACAGCACTTGACAATCCCTACAGTATATTCAATCAATCTTTATTGTATTTTAGCCGTGAAGTGGCTTGCCGTGTGAAGAGAGCGACCTATGAACCAGACCGGTCAAAAAGTATATGTTGTGTTTAATCCTGCAGCTGGCAACGCAACCCAAGCGGATACCGTTCGCGCAGCCCTTCAGAAGCATTTCGCCTCACCCCGATGGGACTGTGAAGTCTATGAAACGACAGGCAAAGAGGACGAAGACATCCCTGCTTTGTGTCGCGCGGCTGTCAAAAAAGGCGCCAGACTAGTTATCTGCGCAGGCGGGGATGGCACGGTCGTAGGCGTTGCGAACGGCTTAATTCACAGCAATGTACCTATGGGCATTCTGCCCTTGGGTACGGGCAACGACCTTGCCCGCATTTTAGGCGTTCCGCTTGAATTGGAAGCCGCGTTGGAGGTTTTGTCCGGCGAGAATGAAGTGGTTGAACTAGATACGCTCAACGCCAATGGCTGCTACTATCTCTCCAACGTCAGTGTCGGCATTACGCCCGAGATGATGGGCGGTACCAAATCCGAGCAGAAGAAACGTTTTGGTCGGCTGGCCTACATTTGGACGATGTTTAAACAGTCCAGAATTTTTGACATGCGCCATTACCGTCTGACCATTGATGACCAACCCCAACGGGTGAATGCGGTCGAAATCATGATTTCGAACAGTACCCTGCTTGAAACGCCAACACAGCTCTTCGGTTCGCTGGACACCTTGAAAGATGGCACCATCGAAGTCTATTGGCTCAAGGCCAAATCATGGCGTGACTATCTACGTCTGGCTTGGGATTTAATACGCCACCCGGGACAGTCTGCCTCTCAGATGACCCATATTGAAGCCAAGAACAACATCCGGATTGAAGCTGTCCGGAATTCTCAGCTGGTGCAGGCTGATGGGGAAGTCATTGGCCACACGCCAGTTGAGGTTCGAATGGAGCCTAAGGCCCTGCAGGTGATTAAACCCAAGCCTGTTGAAGCGATAGCAAAGCCTATTCTCCAAGCCTTAGGCATGCAACAAAATGCTGGATAATCAGAGCAACACCAACCCCGCTGTACCGCCTGCCGTTTCAGACCAAGCGGAGAAAAAGCTTGAACAGGATCCAAAGGCTAGAAGGCTTTGGGAGTATTTGGCGTTCCGGCGGGCCATCAGTGCGTCGGTATTTCTGCTTGCCTTCATCGTCTTTCTGTGGTGGCTGCCCAACACATCTCGACGCTTATTGATAACCAGTATTGTTGCTAACCGCTATTTGATGGCGTTGCTCATCGTGTTCGCCATCGTCATGATGTCCCTATTGTGGTCAGCGGGCCAGCGCTTAGACGTATGGTTGTTTAAGGCCATCAATACGCGGGGGACACATCCCAAATGGCTCGATTGGATCATGTGGATACTGACTCAGATCGGCAGTATCGGTTTTATCGTTCCATTGATTATTCTCGCGTGGGTACTAGGACGCCCCCGCTTCGCCATTGACCTGACGCTCGGTACGCTCACCCTGTTATTTGTGGTGACCATTATCAAAGCCATTGCTGACCGTGCACGGCCTTTCAATCTGCTTTTGGAAACGAAAGTCGTCGGTTGGAAGGCAGCCGGTTTGTCGTTTCCAAGCGGTCACACCACGCAAAGCTTTTTCATCATGACCTTGGCCATTAACTACTTCCGGCTGCCACTGGCGACAGCTGTTTTCTTGTACTTTATCGCAGGGATGGTTGGCGTGACACGCGTATACTTGGGTGCACACTACCCTCGGGATGTGATGGCAGGTGCGATTTTGGGGCTGATCTGGGGAACGATGGGGGTGATCATCGCCCCTTATATCTGATGATTAAGATCTTAGCTCATGAACCCGTGGCGGAGTACAATCACAGATGATTCATCATTTGTAAGTCCATGGTGGAAAACGGTGAAACCGCCTGTCATAAAGCAAGATTCCAATCCCTTCTCAGACTTCATCAACCAGTATCTCTCTTTTGATGATGAGCCGTTCACGCCCGTTGAATACCCTGCCCCGAATGACCGGCGCTGGCGTTACGGTCAATACAAAGCACCTGCACCGGTGACCATTTATTCACAGCCCAACAGCCATTATATGGACGACTTTGCGCTGCGCCGAACGGATGATTATGCTCATGCCCTACTGCGCTATCTGCCGGATGTTCATCCCGGCTGGACAGCCATTGAGCTGACCCTCAGCACACCGTTGATAGGTTATGTACGTAACGACTGCGTCAACTTCCGGCGCAGCAGCGGCATCTATGAGTATTTCCTGATGCTCATGAATTCAGCTTTGATTGTGTTGGGACTTTCCGCTCTGATCTTGCTCTATACCATGCCCCGCTCAAATTCACGCGAAACAGCGCCAGAGGTTGTTAAACCATCACGATTAGAGCAGCAGGTCGAACGGTTAGTGACACGTTTGGAAATGATGTTCATGCCCTTGGAATGAGCGGCGTTCAAGCATGGCTCGCTTGTGCACTCAACATCTGGATATAACCCTGCATGAGCAGCCGAAACGATTTATCCAAATCGAGCGGCATACCGAAACCTCCGGCCACTTCGAGCGACGCGAAGCCGTGTACCAAGCTGCGGAAGCCCCTCACCATATGGTACGCCATCTCATCGCGAAGATCATAATGTGCGAGGACTTTGAGCGCGACCTCGACGGCTTCTGCTTCTGCGGCGCGGCTTTCGGTGTCGCTCTCGTCAGAGACATGCAGCATCGCCATAATCGCATCGTCACCGGATTTGCCCATCACTGCGCGGCCAAGCTGCTGAGCGATGTTGCGTCTGCCCATCAAGGCCAACTGCTGCTGTAGACCGGGCATACCTCCGACGTGGTTATAGAGGGAGGGAACCGCTACTTTGAAGTGTGTGGCTAAAGCGGCCAGAGTCAGCGCTTCCACCCCTTCACGGTCAACAATGTCAGCAGCGGCTTGGATAACCATCTGCGGGTCGAGTCCGGCTCTACGCGTCATGAGTCACCTTTACGGATTGGAGAAAGTCGAGGATCGGTTGGGCAGTCTGGTCGATCATTTCCACATGCGGATAGTGCCCTGCCCCATCCACAATCATAACCTTACCATGGGTTTGTTCAGCTAACCAATTGGCCTCGGCGACAGGGTCTTTAAAGTCAGGGTCTTTGGTGCCCATCACGATAAAGGTCGGGACGTTGACCTTGTTGGCGCGTTCAGCCGAAGGCGCATGAGAGGCGAACATCATCCCGCGTAAGGCATTGAGCCGCCCCGGTTCACGCAAGTTTGCCATCAGCTTTTGACGATAAGTCGTGAAGTCTGCTGGTTTGCGAGTCGGGAACAGCGAAGCGTAGTATACACCCCACGAGAAGACAGCCCACAGCGGCATGAACAGCACCCGTATCATGGCCACCATGTAAGCAGGCAAAGGCGTATCACTGACGGCAGGTCCACACAAAACGAGCGCAGCAACTTTGCCCGGCTGTTCGACCGATGCCCAGATGGCGGTTCCGGCGGCCATCGATGTGCCGATCACGATGGCGGGGCCAGCGTTGAGGTGATTGATCAAGGCCAGAATGTCGCGCCCAATCGCGGCGATGCCATAATCCGCCCAACCGGTACTGCTCTCCCCATGACCGCGCACATCCATTGTCACGACGCGATAACCCGCCTTGACGATTTCCGGCGCGAGGAAGCGGTATTCCTGACGGAGGTCACCAAAACCGGGAACGCAGATCACCAGCGGGCCACTGCCCATTTCGTCATATGCAATGGTGCCTTCATTGGTTTTTAAAAATTGTGTTGCCATCGTCTCACCTCGTTAATTTGCTAATATACTTAGAATTTAAACTAATTATATTAGCTTGTCAACGCATTTTAATCTGTCACTCATCTTTGTTTCTCTGCACTCAATCTGGCATTCAAAAGCGGATTCAGATAGTATGTGGTTTATACATTACGGAAATTCATAAGGGGGCAACTATGCTTCGTAAACTGGTTTCGGCTTCATTCGTCCTTATTTCGACAATTACTCTGCTCTTGACTGCTTTGCCGCAGCAAGTGACCTATGCTTGTTTGCCCTGCGCCTGCCCCAAGAACACCAGCATCAACTGCTATGGGGATTATGCGCTGTACACCAAGACCCAGAAGAACGGCACCTGCGACATTGAAGTGCTGGGGATTGATCCCAAGACGGCTAAACCCCGCAAGGCGCTGTATGTGACGGCGGCGACGCTGGCGAAACTGCCGGAAAATCCGGAAAAGAACACGCTGATCAAGACCTATTACGAATTTTCACTGTTCAAGCTGACCACCGGCGAGTATCAATTGAACGTCGGGCCAGACTTCGAGAAGAAAGTTCACGTCATCATTTGGACGGGCTGCCCTGCGTCTAATCCCTACGAAAGCTCGTTCGTCCAAGAGAACAAGTAAGCGTTACCTGATTGAACTGTGGAAAGGTGTAGACGGTGATCTACACCTTTTTTATTGCAAAAGCTTCTCAAATTTCGCAGTTTTTGCATATTTTGCACGTTGATCCGCCGAAATGACTGGCGGATAACTCGGCTGGTGCCGCTGAATTGACATTTTGTGTCGGCGGGATGGTCGGCTGATGCCGCTGATTTGGCACTTTTCCGGCGGATGGCTCGGCTAATGCCACCGCCTGCCATTTGTGCCATGCCGCTGCTTGAGTTGCAAGAGAAACCAATACAATTGAACCGCACAGATGCAGAGAAATACGAGATATTCCCTCTTTTATTTTAGAACAAAAGTTTGTATCAGTCAATGCGATTTGGTTCGAGTTTACAAACCAAAACTGATGACGAAGCTTGCAAGAATTATTCCCTCGATACCTCGAACAGTGGATACCAAATCAAAAAGTGTCATTACATGTTTTCTCTATAAATATGATAAGTTTCCTTGTATTTCAATGAGCTTTTATACTTCAAGAAATCTTAGTTATTCGCTAATTTTTAAACAAAGTGTTGTTTCCTTGAAATGATCGTTTCTCAACAATTACAGCAAAACTGCAATTAAAATATAGTTTTTACATACCAGAATAAAGATCATATGAAACCTTTTAGTTTAGCATATCAAATCACTCAGGAATGCCCATTTAAGTGCAGTATTTGTTTGCGCTATTATCAAAGTGGTGAAAAGTGTTTGACCGCTGAACAAAGAAAGCAGATGGTTGACATTCTTTATCAGAAGGGGCTAAGAAAACTGACCGTTACTGGTGGCGAACCTACTATATTAGGGAGTGAACTATTTGATTTCTTGAAATATGTTCATCAGAAACAAATACATGTTTGTTTATCAACAACCGGATATCTATTGTCGAAACAGCAAATCAATGAAATGAATGAGTATGTGGATCAGCTCCTTATTTCAATTCGTTCATTGAATCAGGCTGAATGGGTTGGTGATTTCGGGAATCGGCAGCAGTCTGAGGAGTTATTCGAGACAGTTTTAGGTGTTGTTGATTGGGTTAAGACGACACAAATCAGGCTCGAAGTTGATACGGTCCTTCATAAACATAATCTCAAGAGTGTTATTGATCTCGGATGGAAATTAGCCCAACTTAATCCGAATATTTTTTGGCGCATAGAAGAATACTATGGCATCGGGAAAGAGAGTAAGCGAAGATCGGAGTTTGAACTTGAATTAGGTGAGTTTGAACGCGCAGCTACATTAATTCAAAACACATTCGGTCAAGTTTTGCCGCATATTCGTTTCAGATCAAATAAAACGCGAGCATCGGCACCGGACTTCTTCATTTCTCAGTCTGGATACTTGATCACAACCTCCAACTATCAGGCGCTTAAAACGCCTTTCGGCTTTGTCAATAACACTTTGCCGCCAACTTTCCTCAACAGCCGTCCATGGTCAGAATATGCTGAATTGTTTCGGGATTGGGGCTGGATTGAAGAAATCGATTTGTAAAAGTATTTTAGGAATTTTTGATTCGCTCAAAGTACAGCAATTTAAATAATTGAGTTTAATCGGGCCGAAAAATGATAAAAATTTTCCTTAGCTATAGTCACGAAGATAAACAGATAGCAGATGAGTTGGCATCAACTCTCTCAAAGCTCAAATATCATGTATGGCTTGATGACAAAATTAATACTGGGAAGCAGTGGTGGGACGAAATAATACAAGAAATTGACATGTGTGAGCTATTTGTGTGTTTATTGTCTGAAACATATATTCGCTCTGATGCTTGCAAAAAGGAATATCATTATGCAGCGGTAACGCTGAACAAATCAATTATTCCAATTAGCGTTGGCCCGCTTGATTTCAAGGAATTAGACCCAAAACTTGCGGCAATCCAGATCACGGAATACAAAAGAGATCCGACAAGTCTGGCATCTCTAATAGCTGCGTTAAATGATGCGGAACTTTCCCCAAATTTGCCGTCGCCCCATCCTAAGCCTCCGCCAGCTCCTATATCTCCAGTGATGCACGTAGCCCAACGTCTCCAAAAACAAAAAAGCATGACATTTGATGAACAGCACTCAATCGTTTCACAACTAGAGTGTTTAATTGAACATAATAAGTCAGAAGCAGACGCTCACAAATTATTAGCAAAGATGAGGAAGCGTGCTGAGTTAGAGCCGTGGATATTAAAAAAGATTAATGGGCTATCGAATTTACTTGAAGACACCGTTACGATATTTGGATACTTTTATACCGAAGACCTCAATCAAATTGAAACTGTGCTTATTCGGCACGATGCACGTTTTCCGTTTGTCAAGCAAGTGAATGTTCATACCACTGATATTCAAGATGCGATTGATTGTTCAATCGTTGACTTTATGAAGTCTCTGGAATTATCTCGGGAGAGACTCATTAAGGCAAATCCTCAAGAAATTCAATGGTTTATGCTCTATAACACATCTAGCGATGACCCGATTCCAATGCCGTTAATTTTTTGTAAACTTAGGCTTAATGACTTCATTCAGAGTAATGTGAAGTTGTGGAAGGATGAAGAATTCCAGTGGGTAGCTAAACAGGGCGTAGCAGAAATTTGGAGGGAACCAGGTTTTAACTTTGGTACTCCTGATGGAAGTGAACCCTTGCTGAAAAATCCTATTGATCCGTATAAAGCTATAAATCTCGACAAAATATATAAACAATTTGGTTTGAGAATTCTCGAAGGAGTAGATGTCATTATTTTTCGCCAAAACGAAGCGAACCGTACGGAGTTTCTATTAATGCAGCGCTCCGATAAAAAGCCTTTAGGACCGCTGAAATGGGAGTATTGTAAAGGAGGGCTTTACTACCATGAGACTTCTGTAGAAGCTGGCCTCAGAGAAATCTTGGAAGAAGCCCACATATCCAGTGATGATTTGGTGTACTGTGGGAATCTCGGTAAACAACTTATTGACGTAAAGGGACGTAAAAAACCTTATGACACGCTCTTGGTAGAAGGGCAAACTTTCTTTTACACCGGAAGGAACAGCAAAATCCATACCGATATAGGTCATTTGCCGTATGAAGAAGAACTGAATTGGAAGTCATACGATGAGGCGGTCAAAGAAATAGCTTGGCTTGAGGATGGCTACGGAGTTGAATTCTTTAGACGCTGGAAATCCAAAGAAAACGAAATAATGGTAAGGGCCAAAGGTTAATCGGGTAGCCCATTTCAGAGCTTTAGGAAAAGTCAAATTATGAACTTACAACGCGCAGACAATTCTAACCAAACTGAACAACTTGCGAACCATTTTCGAGATGAAATCGACAATACTAGTGGTGCAGATCGCTTGTTCGCTTACACAAGCTGGGTAATGCTGAAGGATGGTTTCTATAGTCCTGACGAGCTTATCGATTTATCCATTCAGGGCGGATTTGTGCTAGATAACCCCTTTACTAAGATCCGACGTGGCACAAAAATTGCGAAAAATGTAGTTATTAAAAATGGAACTTCAATCGATGGAAATGACATTTCGATTGGCTTCGGAACCATTCTCGATAATGCTCGTGTAATTGGCTCAAACATCTCCATCGGGGAAAATAACTATATTTCGGGGAAAATCACAGTAAACAACGCAAGTTTAGGGAATTCCAATGAGGTTTATGGTATTCAAGGTCAAAACAACGGTGAGCTTATCATTGGCAATGCAAATCAAATCTTCGACATTGTAATTACGAATCCTCAAGCAGGTGTAATACGCATCGGGCATCATAATGAACTTCATAAAGGATTGAGTGTTAATTGCTTATTCTGCAAAGGTAATATTTATATTGGAGACCATAACAGTCTTGGTCGTGACGGTGGAGGCGTCATTAGTACCTCCTATCGTTTTAGTCACGGATGGTGGGGCGATGTACTTATAGGATCAAACGTAGAGACAACTCGAGGGGCGGAAATATTGGGCTTTTCCGTGATAGGGTGGCCTCTCACGAAAAAAGAGGACGAAGAAGCTAAAGAGCTTTTTCAGAATGGATCGATCTCAGGGGTTGAGAGTTTTATACAACGCATTTTGAACCATGATTCAGGTGATGAATGCGATTCGAAACAAATTAGTTTGTATGGGGTTGTAAAAACAAAACTTTGCTGCCTAACAGGCAAAGTGACTCTGAAGGACGATACACGTATCCAAAGATCATATGTCCGCAATTTTATTATTCAGGAAAGAAGTAAGATTTATTTCTGTGCAATCAATCCTGAGCAAGATAAAACAATCAAAGTTACATTTCAGGATCGCGCATTGGAGCGTCTCACCATCACACAACATATCGACTGGTTACACTTGCCAATTGAGGCACAAACTGATGGATATGTTGACGAAGACGCCCAATTCTACGCCTGAGAGATTAAGAGAAAATTTACCTTATCTTAGTTGGTCTGAAGACCTACAAAGCCGCTTCGGTTCGCGGTTACAACCCGAGGCACTGACCAATCGGAGTGGGCAGCTTGTCGATGCTGCGGCTGTTCTTCTCGCGGCGGTAGTCCACCAGACCGTCTTCACCTTTGGCTTCCGCCCAACGATCCAGCGTATCCCGCTCGCCAACATAATCCATAAAGGGCACGGCATAACCACAGGAAGTCTGCGCCATGTGGACATCGACCACGATGATTTGACGCGTGCCGAGTTCCGGCTTGAACAGGGCGATCAGGCTATCCCAATCAGCGTCGGTGGGCAGAACGACACGACCTTTCCCGAATAAACGCACGATATTGGGCGGCCCATCAAAGGCGCAGAACATGAGGGTGATGCGGCCATTCTCGGTGACGTGCGCCGAGGTTTCGTTGCCGCTGCCCGTTAAATCCATGTAGGCCACCTGCGTTTCGGAGAGGATGCGAAAGCAATCATGGCCTTTGGGCGAGAGGTTGACATGCCCTTCCCCACTCAGCGGGGCGCTGGCGACAAAGAACATGTGCTGGACAGCGATAAACTCTTGGATGTGCGGGGTGATGGACTCGTAGAATTTTGCCATTGGTGATCCTTTTAAAATTGCTAGGGGACATCCTCTAGACGCCCCCGAATAAGATCGACTTACGGTTTACCCTGTACGCTTAAGACTCGATGGCAGCACGCCGCTGTTGAACACGGCGAATGCGCTCCATATCGAATTTCTCGCCGCGCTGGAAGGTGTAAATGCCGTTTTGTTCCTGAAATGAACACGGCGAATGCGCTCCATATCGAATTTCTCGCCGCGCTGGAAGGTGTAAATGCCGTTTTGTTCCTGAAACACATCCGTCAGTTGGGTATAGCAGTAGCCAAACATCAGCGGGTTATCCAGCAAGATGGAGCACAGGCGCTCGAAACGCTGGTAAAAGGCCTCAATGTCGGTCGGGCGATCCCCATAGCCCCACGACTCTTCACCCTGCGCGAGTTTCGGATTCCACCAGATGCCCCCGAATTCGCTGACGAAGAACGGCTGTCCATTGTAAGGCAGCGAAAAGGCCAGTCCCGCATTGCGTGGATTTTTCGGGTCGGGGCTGTTGAGGAACGGCTTGTCCTGCGCCAATCCCGCGTGACGTTCGGCAAAGCTTTCCGGCTTCTGGTCATAATCATGGTTATCGTAAATATCCGACTCGTAAGCCCGATGCGAGTAGCCGGATGTGTCCAGCACCGGACGGGTCAAATCCATCGCTTTGGTCGCCAAGAACATGCCCTGCGTCACATCATCCAAGACGGTGATCTGGTCGCTGATGGTCTGCCACGTTTCGTTCAACGGGCACCAGCCAACAATCGCCGGATGCGAATAGTCGCGCTCCAAAGCTTCCAGCCATTGGGTGATGTAGCTGGCGGTCGGCTGTTGATGATCTTTATCCGACAGGCTGGGAACGCGGCAGCCCCAATCCCCGAACTCGCCCCACACGATATAGCCCATTCGGTCGGCGTGATATAGAAAGCGTTCTTCAAAGACCTTCTGGTGCAGCCGCGCCCCGTTAAATCCAGCAGCTTGCGAGAGTTCAATGTCACGAATCAGATCTGCATCGCTGGGCGCTGTTAGCAGGCCATCGGGATAAAAGCCTTGATCCAACACCAAACGCTGAAAGACGACCTCGCCGTTGATCTTGACCGCTTTACCGTCCAAGCTGACACCGCGCAGTCCGGCATAACTTTGTGCGGAGTCGATCACCTGCCCGTCCGTACCCAGCAAGGCGATGTCGAGGTCGTACAAAAACGGATCTTGAATCGACCAGAGGCGGCGCTGGCCTTCCGAAATGGACAATGTAAGCTGCGGTGCGAAGTCATAGCCAACGGTGGCTTCGGCACGGGCGACCTCTTCAGCACCATTTTTCAAGATGACGCGGACGCGCATTCCGGCGCTGGCATGGGTGACGGCCTGCTGAATGTGAAAGGCCGAATTGGCTAAATCTGGTGTAATTCGTGGACGCTTGAGGGCTGCATCCGGCACCGGCTCCAACCAGACCGACTGCCAGATGCCGGTCGTGCGCAGATAAAGCGCTTCATAAGCCCCATAGCGCTGGGATTGTTTACCACGCGGCTGCGGCGGAATATGCGAATCACGGGCGCGTACGACAATCGTGATCTCTTTTCCGGCAGAGGCCACGCCGTGCAGATCACAGGTAAACGAGGTGAAGCCGCCACGATGCCGCCGAACCTCGGTTCCATTCACCCAGACGGTCGTATCGTAATCCACCGCCCCGAAATGCAGTAAAACGCGGCGTCCACTCCACTCAGCGGGAAGCGTGACGGTTTTGCGATACCAGACGGCGTTCAAGAAGTCCTGATTATCGACTCCGGACAGTTTGGATTCAGGGCAGAAGGGAACGGTGATGGAACTATTCAGCGGGCGCTGAAGTAAACCGCGTTCGAGGCCGCTATCCCCTTGATCAATCTCGAACTCCCATTGGCTGTTGAGGCACAGCCAATCGGGGCGAACAAATTGAGGGCGAGGATATTCAGCACGTGGAATAACGGGTTGATTCATATTGAGTCTTTCTTTGAAACAATGTGGTGAAAACCAAAGCTAAACAGTACGTGCCCAAGCGATGGTTTCGGCCATGCCGTCACTCACGGCCACTTGAGGGGACCAACCGAGCAGGTCTTTGGCACGGCTGATGTCGGCGGCGGAAACGCGCATATCGCCGGCTTGGGCAGCACGATATTCAACGGGGTAAGTGTCGCGCGTCTGACCAAAGGCCGCTAGCACCAAATCAGCCAATTCATTTACGGAAGTGGGTTGGCCCGTGCCGAGGTTGATAATCTGCCCATAGGTGGCAGGCGTATCGAGGGAGGCTACCCAAGCGCGGGCCACATCGCTGACGTGGACGAAATCGCGGGCCTGCTCGCCATCCGAATAGATGCGGATCGGTTCGCCGCGCAGCACATTGCCGACGAAAATGGCGAACACACCCTGATAGGCGTTGGTCAGGCTTTGGCGCGGGCCGTAGACATTGAACATGCGGAAGGAAGTCACATTGAAGTCAAAGCCCAGATCGGGGCGCATGGCTGTGGCATGAACATAGCGCTCGGCGGCGTACTTGGTGATGGCGTAGTAGGAAATAGGCTCGGCAGGCGTGGATTCGGGCGTGGGCGTCACCGGATTCGCGCCGTAGATGGTCATCGAACTGGCATAGAGCAGACGCGGTACTTTGTGTTGGAGGCAGGCTTGCAGCACCCGAATCGTACCCAGCGTATTGGTGTTCAGATCAGCGGCGGGGTTAGCGAATGACAGACTGATCGACGCCTGCCCCGCGATATGCATGACAGCGTCAATGGCGGTTGAAAACACACTGTCCAGAAGTGCCGAGTCGGTCACGTCGCCGGTGACCAGTTCCGCGCCGGACGGGACGTTACTCGTTTTGCCTGTCGATAAATTGTCAACAGCGACGACCTGATGCCCGCGAGCCAGCAGGAGTTCTGCGATATGTCCGCCAATGAAGCCCGCGCCGCCTGTAATGAGAATGCGTTTAGCCACGATCACCTGTTGAGTCTTCTGCCGGAACAACCGCATACTCGCCGTCATCATCAGCGGCTTATTGGGACGCAGCGTGGGCATGGTTGTCGGCTTAATGGTTAATCCCGGTACAAGGCGCAAGCGGAAAGCCTGCGCGGTCATCGCCAGAATAAGCTGCATCTCCATCATAGCAAAACTATTGCCGATGCATAGCCGCGGCCCGCTGCCAAAGGGAATATAAGCTTGTCGCTGCACAACGGCGTCCGGATGGAAGCGTTCCGGGTCAAAACTTTCAGGCGCATCCCAGAAGTCAGGGTGACGATGCACCACATAGGGGCTGATGAGCACCGTCGTGCCCTTCTTGACTGGCAGACCGCCAATGACATCATCGACTTCCACCGAGCGGGGAATCATCCACGAGGGCGGATAAAAGCGCATGGTTTCTTCAATCACCATCTTGGTATAAGTTAGGCGCGGCAGGGTCGCCATTGACGGCAGCCGTCCAGCTAAAACACGGTCGAGTTCGGCGTGAAGTTTACGCTCAATCACCGGATACTTGTCCAGCACATACCAGACCCACGCCATGACGGTGGCGGTGGTTTCGTGTCCGGCGAGGAAGATTGTAAAGACTTCATCACGGAGCTGCTGATCGGTCATGCCCTCGCCCGTTTCCTCATCGTGGGTTTCGAGGAGCATCCCCAGCAGATCGTTGGCCTGCGTGGTTTGAGTACGGCGTTCGGCGATCAGACGGTAGACGAAGCGATCGACCTTCTCAATCGACTCGCGGAATTTAGCGTCCCCCGGCAGCGGGATTGAAATGGGCAGGAAGGATGTCCACATGCGAACGTTCATCAACTTGAGCGCCGTACCGAAGGCATCGCCGATCTCGCGGGTTTCGTCCGCCGTTAAGCCGGAGCCAAACATGGTGCGCACGATAATCTGCATGGTCAGGTCGGCTTGAGCACGGGCGACATCCAACGCCTCCCCTTTGGCGGCTAGTGCGCTCCAATTATCCAGCATTTCGGCAATGGTGGCAGTCATACTGTTGGCGAGTCCCGCCAAGCGCTGACGGTGAAAAGCAGGCTGCATCAAACGGCGCTGGCGTAACCAGATGTCGCCTTCACTGCCCAGCAGTCCGTTGCCGACCATTTTGCGGATGGCGACCCACATCGAGCCTTTGCCGTAGTTGCGGGCGTGGTCTTGCATGACATGGCGCACATAATCCGGATGGTGAACCAGCAGCAGCTTGGTTCCCGCCAGATTTATTTCAACGAGATTGCCACGTTTATTCAGGGTTTCGAGAAAAAATTCAGGGGGATTGGCTGCCAATTTGGGCAAAGCACTCAAGCCGTAAGGACGTACCGGAGTCACGGTCGCAGTCGCCATAATATTTTACTTTCTTCATATATATGGCATAAAGATAACAAGTAGATGAAATGCCGTCAATGCAATTTGAAAAGTAGCATTTGACATGCATATAAGTTTCGGGGATTGGCGACATTAGTGGGTAGCGGCTGTGCGGCTCGATAATTCACACTATAATCTTCGTGAACGGTCAGAAGGTGGGGGCTGCAAATGGCAGAACAATACGACGTGTTTGTGAGTTACAGCCGAACCGACAGTGACATAATGCGGCGTGTGAGCGAGGATTTGCGGAAGCGCGGCTTCGTCGTGTGGAATGATGAGGCGCTGGAACCCGGAACACCGTCATGGAAAGATGCGATTGAAGCCGCGATTGAAGGGGCAAAAACCATCGTTGCGCTGCTGTCGCCGGATGCTAAGAAATCCGAATGGATTGAGCGCGAATTGGATTACGCCCGCGCTCAAAATGTGCCGATCATTCCGGTGATTGTACGGGGTGATACTCAGAACGCTGTGCCCTTTGAATTGATTACTGTGCAGCGGGCGGATTTGCGTAAAGACTACAACGCGGGGTTTTACAGCTTGCAGGAAGCGCTGGCCGAACACCTCAAACGTCCGGATTTGCGTCCCCCTGCGCGAACCCGTCCTGTACAGGAACTACAGGCACAGAAGCAAAATCCCGCCGCAAACGTGATCGCTGGCAGTCCAATCCCCTACAGCAACCGTCTGCATGTGTGGAATCCGCTGAGCTATGTGCGGCTGCTGATCCTTTATTTTTTCGACACCGATGGCTTGCAAAAAGTCGAGCCAACCAGCGTTCGAGCGGTAGCCGTATGGCTTGCCAACACGTTGTTGTGGCTGCCCATTGCCATTAATGCTCTGCTGTACGGGATGAGTGAAATTCCCTTGTGGGGATTGGATAAGCCGCTCGTGATTTTACCAGCGTGGATGATCCTTTTAGGCTGGCTGCTTACGGGGTTTTTGGGGCAAATTCGCTTTGACGTGCGTTCCGGTATGCTGGCATTCTTGCGCGGACCGGTTCGGCTGGTGAGTGTCCTAATGGGCATTGGCGCGGCGCTGCTGTATGCAGGCAGTTTGAATTTTCCACAGCCGCCGGTCAGCATTCATGATGGCCTCGCCTATTTGACACTTAGCAATGCTCAACAACTGCTGATTATGGGGGGGGCACTGTCGGTTTTCGTCGGGATGATCCTCGCTAACAGCTTAGCGCAGGGTTTTGCTGGTTGGCTCGGCACATGGTTCAGCGCGGGATGTGTGGCGTTACTGGCGCTGCTGTTGTATGTCCCCGTCGCGGAACGCCTGCTGCCCAGTCTTCAAACATCGAGTCCTGCTGCGTCTGATATAACAGCCAATGGTGTTCTGTCTTATGCCGGTGTGACCTGCTGCATGAGTGTCAGCCTATTTCTGGCTTTCGTAGGCATCAACGGCGCGGTACGGAAGCGCAATATCAGTGGTTTCAACTTTATCGTGCTGACCATGTTGGTTTCCGCTTATGGCTTGCTGGTATGGGCACACACGATGGCATGAAGACCAAACCCAATTGAACGACCAGAAGACAATTCAAGATCAAGACTTAAAGGAATAAATGCCGTATAAGGCTAAACCCATAAAGACAATTCCAAGGGTCGTTTTAAGTAAAAAACTGTTTACCCTCATCTTGACCTATCGAAGTCAAGGGTGTGTAGTCACATCTTAAATTTCGTTGATGCACGTATCTGGTTGGGTCACGTCCTCTGGACAAGCCAGAGTCAGCTGACGCGAAGCGCATCTGAGTGATGGCAGAGTAAGCCCCACAGCGCTAGTGGTCAAGCGGAATCCCTGTCAGACTACGGACGGTCCATGCTTCCCCCAAGAGATGTTCAGCATTGTGCCAAATCACCAACGACAGAAACCAAGCCACTGTCCGACCTGACAGGAACTGTTCGAGCCAACGAGCACGCTCGTTGCCAATCATACCGTCGGCCAGCCCTTGGCGCAGATATGACTCGTCAATAGGTTGATCTAACTGCGCAGGCGAAAGCGAAAGAACGACCTCACGCGTTTTTGAGCCGACTGCCGTCCAATAATCACGTAAACCGGCAATGTTCACCTGTGCATTGAAATCGACGCAGTCGTCAGGCGTCATGCCTGTGCCACCATCGCGGCGGCAGAGATTCAGCCGCTCCAGCCAATTCTCCTGATTCAGTATCTGAGGATGCTTAGGGTCTATCACGGTTAAGGCGAAGTCCTCCCATCGAGTGGCATGCCAGAGGAGCCAAGCAAGCGAATTCTGATTCTTGACTGGTTGACCGCGCAACTGCTCGTCGCTCAAACCATTGAGAATTGTTGCCTCAGTACTCATGTGGATGGTTTCATACTGCTGTAAAAAGAATTGTAGTGCGTCCATAACCTTACCTCCTTATCAAGCTCATGAGTTCGATGTGGAGATCGTTGATCAAACGCGATTATTCACTTGTCGTCGCTGGGATAAAAGCAGGTGAATAGGGAAACCTCCTTAACCCTTGGACAGTACTGCACTCCAAGAAGGGATGGACTTGGATGTGGAGCCAATAACCGACATGCCTTTTTGACCGTCATTCGGCTTTCTACTCGACTCGTGGGAGATGGTTTGTTCAAGCCATCACGGGAGGGTGGCTTGCTGCTATTCGTGCTATTTCGAGGGATTTGGTCTTTGAGTGCCTGAACTTTTGCTTCCGAGACCCGGGCTAGCGGCTCTTGCCTTTCAAACAGCATTCTTACTGCCGTTTTTCCGTGTTCGTAGGCGGCATTGATTACTTCTAGCGCAGCTACTGTATTCAGTTTCATATTACCTATTATCGCACGTTTAGTCTTGCGGTCAACGGGTGTCTGTCCATATGTTTCGGCTACAACCCGCCGGAGCAGTCACAACACAAGGAGGAAAAGAGTAAGCCGACCACTTGATGATTTCTCCTGTGCGACAGATTGAAGAGACTCATCAACAGCGTAACCACGGCTCGCGCTGTTCAGCATCTAGGTATAATCCTGCCCTGCCTGTTCGATTTCAGCCAGTTCCTGTACAGCCATGGCGCGGACCGAAGCATCACTATCAGTTTGTGCAATGATGACCAGTTCAGAACGCACATCAACATTCAAGCGCTGCCGGTTTGGTTTGCAGACCTCACAGGTTGTGGCATGAATGGCGTGACGGCGATTCTTGGGGGTTGGGTCGTTAAATGCGGCTTCCATCAACGAAGGCACATAACTCTCGTCCGCAAGATGATCCATCAGTTGAATGCACCACCAGCGTACTTTGCTGTTACGATGTTTTAAGCCTCGTATCAGTGCTTGTTTGGCCGCCTCGGTAACTTTGACGCGCCGCAGTTCAGTCGCCGTAATACCCCCGACCAAAGCCACAATGACGGCATTTCGCTGTGTTTTGTCCACCAGAAGATCAACCAATTGATCAGGGGATAGTTCACTGTAGTTCATCATAACCTCAGAACTCTTTTGAACCATTCTAAACCACTCTGACTAATGCAAGCAACTGTTTTTTAGAAGCCAACAAACGCTGATGCACCGAAGCCGAAAATCATAAGACCAAGTAAGACGAGCAACAATCCAAAGGCGGGGTTTAGGATAAAAATCAATAACAGAAAAATCAGCGCAGCATTCATTTTATTTTTCCTGCGGTGTGATGGGATGCGGCTCAGCAGCATCCTCGGCGCGCCAAGGGACAAACTCGCCGCTGTCGGTGCGGTAGGTGTCGTGGCTGACGAGGAGATATTCGAACCAGACCGTCAGCAGCGTGTACAGGTAACGGCTGCCCTGCTCTTTCAGCTTGAGCGCTGATTCACCCACATCGCGGTTGCGCCATGTGATCGGCAGCGTTTTGTAGGTGTAGCCGCGCACGATAGCCTTCAGTGGAATTTCGATGGTCAGGTTGAAGTGGGGCGAGACAAACGGACGACAGCCTTCGATGACATGACGGCGGTAGCCTTTGAAGGCGTTAGTCACATCGTTGTAGCGCAGGCTGAACATGGTACGAATGGCAAAGTTGGCGATGCGGTTGATGACCAGCTTGAAGCGCGGGTAGTCATAGACTTTGGACTGGCGCAGGAAGCGTGAGCCAAAGGCGCAGTCGGCCTCATCACGCAGGATATAGTAGTAACGCACCACGTCTTCCGGTGAGTCCGACGCGTCCGCCATGTAGACGACTACCGCATCACCCGTAAAGTGAGTCAATCCGAAGGCCACTGCCCTACCGAAGCCGTTGCGTCCCATGTTGCGGATGACACGGATACGCGGATCGCGCACGCTTTCGGCCTGCACGATCTCACCGGTGCGGTCTTTGCTGCCGTCATCGACCACCAGAATCTCAAAGTTGGTCAGGTTGGCGCTGTCCAGATGCTCGGTGAGTAAGTGGAGTGTCTTGCCGATATTGCCTTCTTCATTGCGGGCGGGGATGACGATGGAGAGTTTCATAATCGCGGTTAGCTCTTAACGATTAGCTGTTGGCGATACCCAAAATACGGACAGCTAGTCGGCGAACAATGCCGTAATGATAATCGAGCGCGGTTGAAAAGCAAACGTGCTTATTCTCCCATGATCGGCGTCAGGTAACGAATATAAACCGCCTCTAACTCATCGAAAATCTCGTCAAACGTCAGTTCGGTAGTGTAGTTGGTCATCCCTAGCATGGCCTTCATGATGACCATGCACACCAGACTCAGTTTGCGCCGTTCTGCATAACTCAATCCGGGACGCGCTTGGGCCAGCGCCCGGTCATTCCGCGCCAGAAAATCTTCATCCATCGCGCGGATGGTCTGCTCCAGAAACGCGGGACCGTGCTGCGTGGCGAAGATCACTTGGAAATCCCGATTATCGCGAATAAAGGCTTTCAGCGGCACCAGAATCGACTTCACACTTTGTTCCAGCGTGATGTCGGGATACGCCTCGACCGGAATGTTGGCGAACACTTCGGTAGCCGAAGCCACATAGCGTTGGACAATCGCCTGAAGAATGGCTTCCTTATTGGCGAAAAACTGGTAGAGCGAACCGACGGCGGTATTGGAACGGGCGGCAATCTCGATAATGGTCGCCGATTCGTAGCCGACTTCGGCAAATAGTTCGGAGGCCGCGTTGAGGATAGCCTCGACGCGCTGGCGGCTGCGTTTTTGTTTGGGTTGGGTGAGCATTGGCTTGGTTGACATAGAAACCTCTTGACAAGTTTTCATTCTAGCATAGAATGTGATTAACAAAACACGAATGTGAATTCATATTCGCATTATAACACGGAGGGAATCGTGGAGCAAACAGTCAACATTCAAGGGGCGGAAATCTTTGTCAAGGAAGTCGGGCAGGGTGCGCCAATGCTCATGCTGCATGGCTCGCCGGACACCGGCGCGATGTGGGAACCGTTGATCGAACGGCTGAAAAATCAGGTGCGCTGCATCGCGGTTGACCTGCCGGGGTTCGGGCGCTCGACCATGCCCGCTAACTTCAGCTTGAGCGTCGACAACTTGGCAGAAGTCATCAACAGTCTGCTGGATGCGCTGAAAATCACCGAGCCGGTGTATCTGCTCAGCGCGGATTTCGGCAGTCATTATGCACAGGCTTTTCTGGTGAAGTATCCGCAGCGTGTGCGCGGTTCGGTTATCAGCAACAGCACCTTCCACCACGACTACGACTGGCACGGATTCGCCAAACTGTACCGCGTTCCGGTGCTCGGTGAGTTCCTGATCGCCACGCCTAAGTCCATGTTGAAGCGCTCCATGAAGCAGTTCGCCCCTGCCCTACCGGAGTCGTATATTGACGACTCCTATCCGAATGGTTTCGGCTCGGCCAAGGTGCGCAAGACCATTCTGCGCATGTACCGCGAACGCAATCCGGGGAAAGATTTCATTGGTTGGGATGAGAAGTCCAAGGCGCTGATGCAGCAGAAACCGTCGATGGTGCTGTGGGGCGACCAAGACCCGTTCGCCGACTCAAGCTTTGCCGACAAATTCGGCGCGAAACAGGTCTATCACTTCAAGGACTACAGCCATTGGCTGCCCCTCGAAGCCCCTGACGCCTACGCCGAGAAACTCAAGGCGTGGCTGGCAAGTAATTAAGTTCAAATGTGGAACGGCGCAGGGTATCCCTACCCTGCCGCCGTGAGTTGATAGATGCCGCCCTTGTAATCCACGAGGTACAGCTCGCCCGCGTCATCCTGTCCGAAAGACGTGATGACATGCGAGGTCTGCATCCACAGGTAGCTCGTCCATGTGCCATCCGCGTTATGAACCGCCGCCCACACGCGTCCATTGCAGTAATCCCCATACAGATAAATGCCGTTCATGGCAGGCAGCGCCTGACCACGATACACATACCCGCCCGTCACCGAACAGCCTTCGCTGTGCGCATATTCCAGAATAGGCATGGTCAGCGTGCTGGCAGCCGCCGCGACAGGCTGTTTAATGTGCTCGTGCATCGCTTGATAAACGCTCCAACCATAGTTCAAGCCGCCTTGGCCTGCCGGTTGGAAGTTAATCTCTTCATAATCCCACTGCCCAACATCACCGATGTACATGTCACCGGTCTGCTTATCAAAGCTAAAGCGCCACGGATTGCGTAAGCCTGTGGCCCAGATTTCCGGCTTTACGCTGGAGTCATTCACAAACGGATTGTCCGGCGGCACTTTATAGGGTGTGCCGTTGATGTCGATGCGCAGAATCTTCGCCAGCAGTGTGTCCATATTCTGCCCGTTCCGCAGCGGATCATCCGGATTACCACCGTCTCCCAGCGCGATATACAAATAGCCATCCGGCCCGAACTGCAGCGCGCCGCCGTTGTGATCCGGGAACGGCTGGTTGACCTTCAGGATGATGCGCCCACTTTCGGGATCAGCCTTTTCCGGATCGCTGCTGACCTTGTAACGGGCGACCGCTGTGTTGCCGCTGGTATCAATGTAATCCACAAAGAAGATGCCGTTGTCTTTGAACTGCGGATGAAACGCGAGGCCGAGCAAACCCTGTTCGGTATAGCCGCCCTGTAAGACACTCACCGGCAGCAGCGATCCAATATCGAGGAAAGGATCAAGGCCGACTTCTTCGCCCTTTATGCTCCAAATCTTGCCGCTCTGTTCGACCGCGAACATGCGCCCTGTACCATCATTAGCCGACACCATACCCAGCGGGCTGTCAAAGCCGTCGGCCACCAGCTTCCACTGGTATCCGGCGGGATCAGGGATACCTGCTGGCAGCGGTGCCATCGTGGCGGCCATCGGAGCACCGGGTGTAGCGACCCCCGCTTCCTGCGCCATCGCAACGCCTGTGAAAAGGAATAGACTCAGTGTGAGGAGACATCGTCGGAGCATAACTGGTTTCCTTCTATCCAACATCATCAAATGTGGTTTATCGAAATCGACTAGAGAAGATCCTACCTCTGTGTCTGCACCCTTTTTCACTGCCCAGAGAGGGAACAGGAGGGAGGATTGTATTGAATATCGTAACTTTCGATAAGCCGCTTAGTGGGGTATTATAACAGTCGCTTGTCTTTAGTCAGTAGTAAGTAGTAATCCGTGAACAGTTACAAAACGCCAATCCTTCATTCTGTATTACAATCCCTAAACAGCCGATCATTTTTTAAACTTTCTTTCCTCATCGCGCTCCTCTTGTTAGTGGCCGCCTGCGACAGCACACCCGCCGCGCCGACCGCTACCCCTGCCCCGCCGACAATGGCACCCATCACCAAGAACGCTGATTGGAAGCCCGTCGAAAAGGAATTTAATGGGGTCTCGATGGTCGAAGTGCCACCGGGGTGCTTCAACATGGGCAACGACAAAGGCCGCCGTGACGAACGTCCCGCTTCACAGGTTTGTTTCAACGCGCCTTACTGGATTGACAAAACCGAAGTCACCAATAAGCAGTATGGCGATCATGGCAACTTCGAAGGTGACAACCGCCCGCGTGAGAACCTACTGTGGACGGAAGCCCGTGATTTCTGCGCCAAGCGCGGTGGACGCCTCCCCACCGAGGCCGAATGGGAATACGCCGGACGTGGCCCTGATAACCTGATGTATCCTTGGGGCAATGATCTGGTCGGTGATAACTTGGTCTTTGACCAGAACAACAACAATCAAACTTCCGATGTCGGCAGCAAGCCGCAGGGTGTGTCATGGGTCGGCGCATTGGATATGTCCGGCAACGTCTGGGAGTGGGTCAGCAGCGCCTATAAGCGTTATCCCTACGACTCCAAAGATGGCCGTGAAGATTTGAACGATGCCACCGTTGACCGTGTCTATCGCGGCGGCATCCACAATTACATCGACTTCGGCGCGGGATTAACCGCCCGCTTCAAGGGCACCAAAGATGAACGCAACTGGTTCGTCGGCTTCCGCTGCGCCAAAGACAACTAATACGATTGAACCGCAGAGATAATAGGGATTAAATGAACTCACGTTTCCTCAAAGTGATATGGATACTGCTGGCACTTGGTGCTGTGATTTTTGGCATCATGGCCGTGCCAGCTATAACCACAACCGTGACCGACAACAACCAGACGCAGACGGTCATCGCGCCTACCTTCTGGATTATTCCGGCGCTGATCATCATCGTCCTCGTGACCCTGCTGACAGTATTTACGAAGATTCGCCCGTCCCTGTTGAGTGCCCCGCTGCGCTGGCTGCGAGCACATCCCCTGCTCTACTGGTTCTTGATACTGGTCTACCTCACCGTTGCTGTGGGCTGGTGGGTCTACAAATCCCAACCGACTAATGGACGCGGCCTAACGCCTGTCGAGTTCTGCTATCTCTGCACCATTGCTTGGTTCTTCATCTTCCTCATCGGTTATGATTTCGATGTGGCGACAGTCCGCGCGATGGGTACCCGCCTCGGCAGCAGTAAGCTCACCGGCGTCTTGGTCACCCTGACCACCGTGCTCATCATCTTCTGGGGCGCGGAGGCTTATCTGCGCATCTTCTACATCACCACCGATGGCTACGGCTTCACCGCCATGAATTACTGGTGGTATCAGAACTTCTACTATCCCTACAAAAACTCCCTCGGCTATCGTGATTACGAACCCAAGCCGGATGCCCCCGGCCTGACGCGCGTCGCCGTCGTCGGCGACTCCTTCACAGCCGGACATGGCATCAGCAACATTGATGACACCTTCCCACAGGTATTGGAGAAGGAATTAGGCGACAACTACGATGTCAACACCATCGCCCAATCCGGTTGGGACACCGATGCCGAAGTTGGGTATCTCGGTGCGTACTACGACAATATCAAACCGCGTATGCCGCAGGTCGTCGTATTGTCCTATTACCTCAACGATGTCGATTACATCCTGTTCCGCGACAAGGCCACCAATCCCAACAGTGTTTTCGATTTTCAAGACCTCAACACGCCCCTTGGCTGGTTCGTCCTGAACTTCTTCACGCCCAACTACATCTACTACAACGTTGCCCAGTTCACCTCGCCCCAGAAGAACACCAACTTCACCGACATTCTCATCCGCGCCCACTTGGATGACAAAGTCTGGAATGAACATCAAGGCAATTTGCAAAAGTTCTACCAGTGGACGGTCGATCACAAGGCCAAATTGATCGTGCTGCTCTGGCCGCAGTTGGCCGCCATCAAAGAGTCCCAGCCTGCGCTCCAGCGTATTCGCGATTTCTTCAAGGACAAGCCCGGTGTCCAGATCGCCGATATCAGCCCGCTGCTCGAAGGCAAACCGACGCCGGATTTGCTGGTCAACCGCTTCGACTCGCATCCCAGCATCGAGGCCAACAAGATCGCCGCCGACTTGCTCTACAGCATCATCAGCGGGAAGTCGCCGTAAAACCCAACACACAACCCCAACCCTATGCGACTAAAATATAAGAGAAGAATATCTTCGCTTGTATAGGCTGCGGAGGCTTTGATGGGCGCGATGTCACAGCAAACCAAACTGATGATTTTAGGCATCATCATTTTGGGTATCGTTTTACTCATCATTTCTGATCCCCGAAATGGAAATATGATCCCCGCAGTAGCTATTTTGGTTGGAACAATAGTTGCCGCAGTCTTAGCAGATCGTTCGCCTCGGTTTGCGAAATTGCTCAAACAGATTTATGGCCTATTTTTCTTAGTGATTGTTCTGCTAGGCGTAAGTGTTGTAATTACCTATATAACCCGTCCCAAACTGAAACTTGATATATTTCTCGTTCTTTTTATACCGATTCTTCTTATTTTTGCAGTAAGTTTCCCAATATTTTATCTTGGCCCAATACTTGAAAGGCTTGGTAAGCCACAGCTCGCAGAAAAACTCTATTCATCTATGATTCAGCTCAACCGTGACTTTGGCTTCGGTTACTATCAAAGAGCCTTATTGCGCCATAACTTAGGCGATTTAGACCACGCTTTGCAGGACTATGATAGGGCTTTGGAAATCGCGAAAATCAAAGCAGCGCAGCCCCTATTACAATACTTTTCTATTAACTACAGTTCAGCACTCATACATGCAAACAAAGGTGATGTTTATCTCTATCGTAAACATAACTCCCATCAAGCCATACTCGAATACAACAGTGGTTTGGCACTCAAAGAAAATCAGCCAATAATTAATTCATTATTACACACTCGTCGGGGCTATGCTCAACTCGTCAACGGCAATTATCACGATGCGCTGTTGGATTTTGATCATTTGCAACTTAAGGGCAAAATGGCTGCGGATTTGAGTTCATTAAAAGCGCTTGCGTATCAAGGGTTAGGACGCCATGAAGAGGCTAAAGCGCAGTGGAAACAAGCATTGGCTGTTAACCCCAATTTCGCCAATCCCAATTGGCTGCGCGATACTCTTTTGTTGCCGGAAAGCCTGCTTAAGCTCGCCAACCAACTGCAAACCGCATAATCAACAAAAACGTTGACTCCTCGGTTTGTACATTCAAACCCAAATCGCTTCCTAAAATTTGTGCAAAGAGAGTGTCAAATGAGCGGAAAGCCACTCATCGCGAAAAGCGCGAAAGACGGCATTGGCGAACGGATGAGCGGCATCCAGAAGGAGAGTATGCAAGTGAGCATGATGGTCATAAAGAAGGAGACCGTGAATGGAAAGGACATCGCGAACAAGGCGCAGCATACCAAGGTGGACAGTTGGCGGCAGATAGCGCTTGAGGCGACGGGCAAACCAGATCAGGAGGTTGTGGGTGAGTTGAGCCAGCAAAATCAGCATTTCTTGAGCAAGAGCCGAGCGTTTGTTGCGCTTGGAAAGA
Organism: Aggregatilineales bacterium; assembly: GCA_044226855.1. GTDB lineage: Bacteria > Chloroflexota > Anaerolineae > Aggregatilineales > Phototrophicaceae > CFX2. The sequence goes on along the minus strand of JBGAGF010000042.1, from coordinate 1,331 downwards.
CCTAAACCCTGTTTGTCACCGCGATTGTGGGTTTCAATACCGCCTGAACGGTGGTCATAAGCGTGGATCATATGGAACAACTCAGCTTGAGGATAGTAGGCAGAAAAACCGCTGAGTTCGCGTAAGAGGCAGTCAGGAGCATTCGTGATTAAGATGCCATAATGCCACTGGTTCTTGTGGCGAATGCGGATGGCCGCTTGGCGTGTCGGTCGGGCGTAGGGCACAAGCTGAGGGAGCCATGCTACATCGCGGTCGGGACGTTGAGGATCGGGTATCCATTGATATTCCGCTACTTCTTGCGCCAATTGGCGAGCACGAGTGCCTGAAAACATTTTGACGAGAAGGCAATAATCACGTTCGAGGAGCCAATTGACCTCCGCATCCTGTCCACCGCCGCCATCCACACGCAGCAGGGTGCGCTGGCGTTGAGGCTGCTGGAGATTGAGGATAAGCTCTGCGTCCTCCACCAATTGCTGTAAACCGCTAGCCAGTTGTTGGGTTCCGGCATACAATCGTTCACTCAAAATTTCATCATAACGCGTCGCTAAGACCCTTCCCACTTGACGACCTCGCTTGTGAGGATGGTCACTAAAATAGCCTTTGGTGACTAATTCCCCTTGCTTGCCTGCCAACAAACCTGTGAAGTCGATATCCAGTATTTGATGGACGCGCCGATAATCATGGTGACAGGCTCGGCTATGACGCACGTACACCGTCAGCAGCGCACTCCGCATTTGTTGGATATTTTTTGCCGTACACCGATTCAACGTCCGGCTGACATTAGATTGATCCGCACAAGCGTGTCGTCCAAACATCTCTTGTAACACCCGATTAGGTCGTACCCAGCTATTGATCTCCACCAATCCATGTCTACCACTGATGATATTCAGAAACGCGTCTTGTAATTTCTCCAACGAGCTGTGCTGGACTGTTTTTTGCTCAATGTGAACCATCTCCCCGATGGTTTCCCAAATCTTGATTCGTTTCATTTGCTGCGCTAACAACGCCATACTCGCCTGGTCTGTAGAAATGCTATACTGTTTCATGCCAATGGTCTCCTGCTGAATACCGTTTGTTTGATACCTCACAGTATCCCGCTTGAGCCATTGGTTTCCCTTCTTTTTCTCCTTATTTGCACAAATTTGTGGTCGCTTTACAAACAGAGACAAATGTTCTAAAATAAGATTGGTAGTGGTTGCAAAGTAAGTGATGGTGGATAAAAATCTGCCACATGATCGAAGAGACTACCAAATACTCGTGTCGATCATGCGGCAGTGAGCCTATTATACGCAACGGACACAATAAATGCGGGAGTCCGCAGTATAAGTGTA
>JBGAGF010000041.1:0-40459 GCA_044226855.1 Aggregatilineales bacterium | reverse complement strand
CACTGCTTCGGCTTTGAATGCTTCGGTTTGGTGCTTACTGTGTTTGCTCATCCTCTTCTCCTTGCTCCTTATTTAAGTGTACCTGTGCAATTTCACACTCTCCACTTAAACGGGGCAAGTCCAGGCTCCAGTATATCCGCCGCTGTGCAATTTGTGCACTGCCGCTGCTGTAGTTGCTTGAAGTCGATAGTTTTTAGTGACAATCACCAGCCAAGACAAAACTGAAGAAGGTGGCTATTTTTGAGGTTATTAATTATCAGGTAGGATTACCATAAGTGGTGGGCAGCGAAATAAGTGAGAGGGCGAAACCAGAGCAAATCAGCAACCGGCAAACGATGATCGGATAAGCCTGCAGCCATAGCAGGTTTGCGATCTCGAATAGAAGTATGGATAATGCAAAAGTTGTAGACGCAACTCAATAAGAAAGCGCGCTCAGTCAAGGTTTGTTGACGGCGGGCAGGAAAACGGATACAGCGGATCAATCAACTGAGATGAGTGCGAAAAGTGGCATACAAGTGCTCGATGTAAGCGGTGTTAATGGAACCAGCGCCTTGTACGCGTTCTAGGAGCATTGGAACATAGTAGCCGATTCCCACAGGATCCAACGCAGACCAAACTTGTCTGGCTATCTGGGCGCACAGGATACCTCCTATGTTGGCACGATTAAAGGCGTTGGACGTATCTACCAGCAAATCTTTCTCGACACTTACACCAAAGTCGTGTTTGTGAAGCTCTATGACCACAAGCATGCGCTGGTGGTTGCTGACCTGCTCAATGACCGCCTGCTACCTTTCTTCGAGCAGCAGGCGGTGTCGCTGCTAGGCATCTTGACCGATCGGGGACGGAATACTGTGGTTCACTGCAACATCATGAATACCAACGCTGCATGGCAATTGAGAAGATCGACCACCCCAAGACGAAAGCCCACCATCCACAAACCATTGGCATTTGCGAACGTTTCCACCGTACCCTTCAGGATGAGTTCTATGCCCTTGCATTTCGTAAGCAGACTTACGTTAGCATTGAACAGCTACAGGCCAATCGGGATGAATGGGTTGAGCGCTACAACCACGAGCGCATTCACAGTGGCAAACACTGCTTTGGACGCAGACCTTGGCAGACCTTCAAGGAGACCAAACATTTGGCACAAGTCAAGCAATTGGATACACTTTTGAACAAGGTGCGAGGATGTCAGATATTCCAAATGACTTCCTTGAAAAAGTCGTCGGTTAAGTCACCACTCTCAGATCTAATCTTGTCTAATACATGAGAAGCTAAGCGAAATCATCTCTGATGCCCCTATTGCACAATTTTTGCTTCAGGGGATAGACTGTTTAATAGAACCTGCAACATTTCCTAAGAACGAACGCTCATCCCCCATGATCAACAGATTCCGTTTGTTACACTGAAAAACGCGTTAGTTACAGTACACCTTCATACATAGAGGTAATAGTCATTGGTCAGCGCCAGCCAAACGCATCCAGCGGAAGGGCGGTCTGGATGGCCGCTTCGTCACTGACAAACAGTGCCGGATTGATGAACCGGTAACGAAGGCGGATGTATCCACGCTGACTGGTCGGGAAATTCGTATGCCAGTAGTGATTGACCGGCATTGAGGCGAGCAAGCCGTTCCACTGCCATTCATCCGTTTCCCAGCGATCGTACTTCACCTCTTGCGGCATGACCAGCGGCGCATCCAGCGGTAACCACAACAGCCGATTATTCCCATCGGTGAGGCGTGCTGCCCGTTGAATGGTGTAATAACTGGAAACCGTTCCCGCAAGCTGTCCACCATCAGCATGACTGCCCGGTTGGAAAAAGCCGCCGCCTGTTTCTAGTTCGAGGCGAGCGTTTGAGGTGTTAAAGGGGAATGTAACATAGGCGGCTTCGGGCCGGTCAGACCATGACTTGTGCCAATCCAACAGCAGTTCCACAACCGGCAGTTGATGGTAACAACGCCATGTCACCGTGACCTGACCGATGTGATCCGCATGACCGCTCAACAAAACCGCGTCGTAAACTGCACCTCGGATGCGCTGTGGAACAGATTGGAAAGTAATCGAGGTCTGTTGCTGAACAGATGTGATCGGGAATCGCCGACGTATGTCTTCAGTTGCCATGCCGAGTTGCAGCCAGCGAGCCACATTGCCAACTGCTTCTCGCTGCAGAGGATGGACAACCTCCTCATGCACAAGCTGTCCGAACCCGAAATGATGTTGTTGGTCGACCCATTCACGCTGACTGTTTTGTTCCACGAGGCTGGCTAATCCGCCTGTGACGGGATCAACGCGCAAACGCCATGCGGAACTCGTTAACTCTAGCGTATCCGTTCGGGGATGCTCCTGAGCAGAGTCGGGGTGAATACGCCGCAGCGAAAAGGTTGTTAAACCTTGGTCACCAATGGGGGCAACCGTCATCAATTGCAAAAGGCGTTCGTTGTCGTGCTGGATGGGATAAGTCTGGTCATTCGCGTCAACCAGCACAGTTGTCTCCGGATCAATATTCTGGTCACCCGCGTTGAAGTGAACGGCACGTAGTTCAGACGTCTCCGCGCTGGCGGGTACATACAGGTGGCTTTCATCTTCTGCTGCTACAGGTAGATGACGCAGTGCTGTCCCTGCTGCTTCGTCGAAGTAGAGTTCGGCGCGATGAAACGTCAATTCCTTGGCGATTTGTTGAAAATGATTAGCCGCTGCTTCAGGGCGATAACTAGTCGACCAAGCATCAAAGGTGTGTTCAAGCGATAGGCGTTCCTGTTCGAAGGCTAAGTCTAGAAATGCTGCGGCTTCCTCCGAGCCAGATTGAGCCACAAGTTTGGCCACATCTCCACGACGCCGCTGGGTGCGCCGCGCCTGAGCAATATGTGCGGTTGATGAGCCTAGACCGTGCGCCCAATGGTCCGGCCAAGCCACCTGTCGTACAGGGAACGATTGACCTTTTTCGGATTCCAACACATCAAACCATTCACCGATGGTGGCCGTCTGTAGGGAAATCTCATCATGTTCGGCATTCCAGCGCTCGATGACTTCGAGGTAACGATCATCGGGACGCGAATTATCGACATAATACCCACCCGTGCTGAGTAACATGACATCATAGCCATAGCCTGCCGCTCGCAATCGCTCAACATATTTGGGCAGCTCTCGCTTGGCAACCTCATAAAGCGATACAGCCGTGAGGTGATCGGTTTCGTAGAAGTAACGGGTCTTATCCGCGCCGAACGGTTGTGGACTCGAGACACCCAGTACGTTGCCAAGCAAGTAGTGTTCGTTCAACCAATGCAGCACCTTCCCGCCTTGTGGGCCGCCCCAATAGAAGGCCTGCGGGACACGAATAGGCGCATCAGGGCGAATCTGCGGATTTTCTAACAGCCAATGATAATGGACGCTCCCACGCGCACCGAGCGGGTCGCCACACTCCACGGCCAGCCGTTAATGTCGCAGTGCATCGCGACACGCAAAGGAACCGCATGTTGTTGGCAAAACGACACAGCTTCTTGAATGCTGCGGCGGTAGGCATCGGTATCAATCAGATCAGTAAAGTGAAAATAGCTGGCGGTGACTTCAATTTGTCCAGCACGGACAAAGCTCAAGAATTCCTCCAAGCGCTCTGGTCGTTGACTTAAATAGGTTTTGACCTGCCAGAAGGTTTCGCACGTCCATTTGAAGCGGGTGGCCGGGGGATTGTTGGTCGTTTTGCGGCAAAGTTCCAACATCCGATCATAATGTTCGACATACATCCGGGCGATTTGCTCCTGCGGATGGGTATAGCCAATATCCGTATGAGCAGACTGCATTACATATACTTTCATCGGGGCCAAAATAAAGACTCCTGTGACAAAGGTTCAAAAGTAACTTCAATGTTCGCGAATGATCTTTGAATAATGCTCAAGTATTTCGCTAACTCGAAGATCATTTCATATATAAGGTTCTGGTTCCTGTTCTAGTTTAAATTCAGCAACGGTTATTTGCCAAGGTGGGCGGAACCCGTTCAGATGCCATGATATTGACCAACCGTGCAGATTTGTTTTCGACGCGTACCATTGGACGCATTAGAGAAGGCGTTAGTGCAGGTGACACAACCATTGAGCATTCGCGCTGGAGCTAAAATGGGTATCCACATAGTTCATAGCTTGATTTCATTATTTCCTATGTATAGGTGGTGGTGAGGTACCAGTTGCGAAGGTGGTCAGTGGTCGAATAAGATGCTACGGGTTGGACAGAAGGGAAGAATTTCGTTAACTAGGCGTATGCTGTCGTTTGATATAGACATTACAGCATCAACCACCAGTCGCTAACCCCATAAAGCCCAATTCCATAAAGGAATCCTTTTGATTCGCCGACAAGATATGGGCTACAGGGCAAAAGGTATTGGTTGCAAAGTAAGTGATAGTGGATAAGAATCTGCTACATGATCGACACGAGTATTTGCTAGTCCCTTTGATCATGTGGCATTATACGCCATGGGCACAATAAATGCGGGAGTCCGCAGTATAAGTGTGAAGCGCGTGGTGCCTGCCCCGTGTTGAGACCGAATATCAAGTATAGGCTGGAAAAGAAAGACACCATTTTGCGGGCTTACCGGAACGGGTCAGTCCGTGGGTCGTGTGGCACAGTACCGTCTCGCGCTGGTTGAAGGCGTGGATAGCATCGCTCCCGACTTTGCCTGAAACACTCCTCCCCGTTCAAGCGACGGATGTGCCGGAAGCCGAGAAGTTGTGCAACTGGTGGTTCTAGTTAGCGATGTGTCGTCGGACACGCCAGATTGTGGCTTACGCCATCGGCCATTGCTCCGAAACCACGGCTCAGAAGCTCCGGGAAATGCTTCGTGACAGCTATCGAACTTGTCCGATGTACACAGATGAGTATGATGTTTATCCACGCATTATCCCACCTCAACAGGATGGTGCGGCGCTTAAAGAAGCACACCAAACCAATCATCAGGAGCGTTGGAACAATACGCTCCACCAGTGTGTCGGGCGTTACACCTACAAGATCTTATCCTTTTCCAAGGCGGATCTGTGTTATTCCCTTTTCATCCATTGTTTCATCGTCGAATACAATGTCCGTATTCGCTCATCACTTACCTTGTGATAAATACTGGGAAATCTGGAAGTCACTGGGCACAATGCTTTCCGCGTTTGGCAAATCATAAGCATAACATCAGTTATGGAGAATAACTTCTAAACGAGGGAACTGAGAGAGATCAAACGAAGGTTTCTTGGGATAATAGGAGTAAGCAATCAAGCCAGAGAATAAGGTGACAAGGAAATTAACGGGGCTACGATGGCACGAATGCTCGATCTGAGAGATGTTCTTAATTTGATCATTGATCATTTCGATGCTGGAGCGTTTGCGTAAGAGCAATTTGTCAGTCATGACCATCAGCTTGTTCTTCGTATTGGATTTAAGTTTGGTGATGAGCTAGATGCCTTGTTCCGTCAATTGTTCAAACGTGGATTGTGAGAGATAAGCCATATCAGCAAACAGCTTGCCAAAGAGGTGTTTGACCAGTTGAGGCAAAGCTTTGAGTTCGTGACGATTAGCAGCGGTCAGTATTTCGTCAAAATCGTTGACGGTAAGCATGCCTTAAATTAGGACCAAACAAAATTGGACTTTTCCAATATATTGACAGCAAGTGAGGAGAACTTCAATGAAAACAGGACGGTTCAGCGAAAGTCAAATAATTGCCATATTGAAACAGCTGGAAGCAGGTATAAAGGTTGACGACATTTGCCGGGAACATGGCATCAGCCAAGCCACGTTCTACAACTGGAAATCCAAATATGGCGGTATGGAAGCATCGGATGTCAAACGCCTACGTGACTTAGAACAGGAAAACGCGCGTCTGAAACGTATGTATGCTGAGCTGAGTTTGGATCACCAAATCCTAAAAGACATCATCGAAAAAAGGCTGTGAGCGCCGAGAGAAGGCGCACCTTAGTGGATGAAGTGATAAGTGAATATGCGGTGATCGAACGTCCAATTGACACCGTGATCCGAGGCCTGCACTTTCTGGACGAAAGCGTGGTGGATGCCAGCGGCGAATCGCCAGAAACCAGCCCACCAGCCATCAATTTACTCAATCCGGAGGCAGTAGCGTGCTTCATCCATCTGGTATATGACCGCTATCATGCCGAATTTGGCGATCACTTCGGCACGACCATTCGCTCCATTTTTACCGATGAGCCGATGCTGCTCGGACGTCCACGCGAAACCAAGGTTCTACCGGCCACGCATGACATCCTAACGCACATTAACAGCTTTCTCGGTTACGATTTTGGTCCGCACCTTCCCGCATTATGGGATGATACCGCACCCGATCAAATACGCCGTGATTATGAACGGGCGGTCGAACACCGTTTTGAGCAGACCTACTACCGCCAGTTGTATGCATGGTGCGAGCAGCATCACATCGCTTTGACGGGCCACCCCGCCGAACCCGATGCCACACGCCACCTGCGGTATTTCCATATTCCCGGTCAGGATATAGTCTGGAGGCAGATTGAAATGGACAAGCCCACAGCACTTGAAGGACGGCAGTCCACACAGGCCAAAGCAGCCTCATCCATGATGCTTCATACCGGCCGCCGCCGTAACACCAATGAATTTTGCGGCGCATATGGTCACAGTCTGACTTTTGAGGAAATGCAATGGTTGGCGAATTGGCTGCTGGTGCGTGGCTGTAACCTGCTCATCCCACACGCCTTTTACTACTCGGTTCGTGGGCCACGCAAAGATGAGCGTCCGCCGGATATCGGCCCACACAGCGCTTGGTGGGACAGCGATTTTCCGGACTTTGCTCTGAGATGCCGCCGATTGGCGTGGCTGAATACTGACAGTGAGTTGATTTGTCATGTGGCAATATTGGGCGAACATCATCATTTATCTTGGCGTGCGGCAAAAGCCTGCTTCGAGCATCAGATCGACTTTAATTACCTCGATGTGGATGATCTCGGCCACTGCGAGTTGATTAATGGACGGCTTCATATTGGCAATCAGCATTATGCCGAGCTGATCGTAGATGGCGATATTCCCAATGGCGCACAAGATCAACTTGACCGGTTTGCGCAAATAATCCCGATGATCCACTGGTATGATGACGAACAAGCCTGCATTGAAGTGCTAAAGAATTTACTGCCCTCTTCGCCGCTTCTCGATCTTGGCGTGGCGGGGCTGAGAGTTCGTCAGGTGCGCAAAGCGGGGCTGCGCTGGACACTGCTGTTTAACGAAGGTGGGCAAGCGGCGCGCTTTAGCATTAATCTATCCAACGCCTTTATAGTCGATCTCTACAGCGGTAACCTCAGTCCATTTGGTGGTCAGTTATCGCTGGAACCTCACATATTGTGTTTACTAATCGAAAAAGAATCTGATGAAAACCATACAGGAACTAAATGAGTACACCCGATATTGGTTTGATGTGAGTGTCCGGTGGGCAGATGCCCGTTGGGAGGATGCTCACAAACTGCTGCTGATGCCGCTGGATCGCAAGTATATTGGCAAACATGAAGCGCCACCCGTTATTCGCGATTCAGTCTGGTACGCGACAGGACTTCTCATGCGCCAGCAGGAAGGCGATGTAGCGCGCGCTTTGGCGACCATTGAAGCTGTGCTTCAGTATCAATTTGATGAGCCGGGGGCGGTCTATCACGGTACCTTTTATCGTGAGATCGGCGAGCCGCATCCACCCGCTGAAAACGCCGTCATCTGGCGTGATTATGATCCGAATTGGCGTGAATTCATCTGCACAGTGTTCATTATCTTGCTAACCGATTTCAACGCGTTGCTGCCGGATGCACTGCAAGAGCGGATGCGCTATGCCATTCGTCTAGCGGCGGAAGGGGCATATGTGCGCAAAGTAGCAGCCGAATACACCAACATCTCGCTGATGAGTGCTTTCCTTTTGGATTATGCCGGTCGGCAGTTTGGCATGGATGAATGGCGCGATTATGCATTCGGTCAAGCCAATGAAATCTACCGACTGTTCAACCGCTTCAGGACTTTTAACGAATATAATTCGCCGACATATTACGGCGTTGATTTTTACGCGCTCGCCCTATGGCGGGAATATGGATCAACTTCAACTTACCGCGAGTATGGCGCGACGATGGAGGCTGAACTCTGGCGTGATCTGGCGCAGTTTTATCACGCCGATATGCGCAACATCTGTGGGCCTTATGATCGCAGCTATGGCATGGATATGACCGATTATCTGGCGCTGCTAGGACTATGGATTGCGGCGGTTGTGCCGATTCCGCATGCGCCGCTGCCCGACGTGAGCCACCATTTTGAACATGCCGCTGATTTCTTTTTTATGCCGCTGGTTGCGCTGGTCGGTTCCCGTCCACCGGCAGATGTATTGCCGTATTTGACAGCGTTTCAGGGCGAACGAACGCTGGAGCACACCATTGAGCCGCAGCGTACAGCAACGTCGTGGTTGTCTCGGTCACTGATGTTGGGGGCAGAAGCTGATTATCTGAATGTAACCCGTACTGATCAATTTCATCCCTTCACCGTCCATTGGCTTAGTGCCGATGGTCACGTTAACTGGATTCGTTCATGCACAGAAGCCCTCATTCAGGCTGTGGCAAAACCGCACAGGCTTGAACTATCCAGTCCGGCAGCAGTAACCACCTATAAATTTGAAATCCATCTGACCAATCCTGATCTGGATATGATACAGGCAGATACATGGCAGCTTCCGGCGTTAACCGTTCGCGTCGATAAACCACCAACAGATTTCCGAGTGGCATCGGTTGCCAATCTAATACAGATCGAGTTGGAGGCAACTCAGCCATTCACGCTGACTTTTGAAGCGTGATCGCGAAGCTACTCGAATCCGCGCACGCCTTGAGACAATCGCGAACTGAAATGATGATCAAGGCCATCATCCACAACCATCATGATGAGGATACAGCTAGGCTTGCTGCCCCTCTGGAATGAGTCAAGGAACAGATAGATATCGTTGGCGGAAAACCGCGGATCGTGGTAGACATGCAAATTGTTCCTATTCGCGATTCGAAATCCCATATTATCAAGTGATGGAACACTTCTGATGGAAGCTCATCTGTTTGATTTGAAAGACAAAATCGTGGTTGTAACCGGCGCTACCGGTGTACTTTGCTCGGCCATGTGTCATGGTTTAGGCGATGCGGGTGCAACAGTGGTTGCAATCGCCCGCACAACGGAAAAAGTGAATGCCCTAACTCATGACTTGAAAAGCAAGGATATCCCTGCGCTCGGCATCAGTGCTGATGTCCTCGATAAAGCAGCGCTTCAGAAAGCGTCTGACCAAATCCTTAAAGCCTATGGGCGGATCGATATTCTTATCAATGGCGCAGGAGGAAACCGCGCCGACGCCAGCACACTTTCCGGACAGCGAACCTTCTTTGACCTGCCTGAAGAGGCACTCCAGTGGGTGTTCAATCTGAACTTCACCGGAGCAGTCATGGCTTCGCAAGTCTTTGGCAAAGTTATGGCTGAGCAAAAAGAAGGTGTCATACTCAATATCTCGTCAATGGCCGCTTATCAGCCAATGACGCGTGTGGTAGCCTATGCCGCAGCCAAGGCTGCCATCAACAATTTTACCCAATGGCTGGCCGTCTATATGGCGAAGGAACACAGCACCACTATTCGAGTTAATGCCATCGCGCCCGGTTTCTTTCTTGGCGACCAGAATCGTTATCTATTGATAGACCAAGATAGCGGTGAACTGACCGAACGGGGACGACAGATTATCGACCACACCCCCATGAACCGCTTTGGCAAACCGCAGGATCTCGTTGGCACAATGCTGTGGTTGGTGAGTGACGCTTCTCGTTTTGTAACAGGCATTGTTGTTCCGGTCGATGGCGGCTTTATGGCTTACACAGGGGTTTAATCATGACGAACCCGAAATCCCCTTTGTGTGACAAAAGCTATTCAACGACTCAGTACTGCAATTGCATAAGTAAGCGGAGCAAATGCTGCGGCAGAACATCTATCAGGTATCGCCGCGAGGCACAGCTATGATGAACGAAGATGGATATGAACTCTGGCTGCGCTACCGCCAAATTGATGATGATCCGCTTTTAGCAGCGTACCGGACTGCTATACAACGTGTCGTGATGACAGCCGATTCACCCACATTGTTAGCGGCACAGGATGAATTACAGTTGGCGCTTCCTCAACTGCTAGGTTGTGATCTTCCTTTTAGCAGTACAAATGGTGGTGAGGCAGGTACGCTGTTTTGTGGACGGCTTGATCAGTGTCCTCCCGTGCTAACAACTCGCATATCGGGACTCGACATCAGCGATGAAGGTTTTATCATTCATGCTTCTGCGGAACAGGGTATCGCAGTAATAGCACGGCGCGATATTGGGGTGCTCTATGGCGTATTTCATTTACTTCGCCAGTTACAAACCCATCGACCGCTGACGGCCTTCAATACTGCTGCATCACCCCGAACCAAGCTGCGAATGCTGAACCATTGGGACAATATGGATCGCACCATTGAGCGTGGTTATGCGGGCTTTTCGTTGTGGGATTGGCACAAACTTCCGCATTATATTGATCCACGTTATAAGGATTACGCACGCGCCAATGCGTCCATTGGAATTAATACCACTGCCTTGACTAACGTCAATGCCAGTGCACTCATCCTTGATGAGGCCTACTTGCACAAGGTGGCGGCGATTGCCGAGGTTTTTCGCCCCTATGGCATTCGTGTTTTGTTAACCGCGCGCTTCAATGCTCCGATGACACTCGGTGGATTGACCACTGCCGATCCAATCAATCCTGATGTGGCGGCTTGGTGGCGAGCGAAAGCCGATGAGATTTATGCCATTATCCCCGATTTTGGTGGCTTTGTGGTCAAGGCCAATTCGGAAGGCGAACCCGGCCCGCATGATTATGGACGCACTCATGCCGATGGCGCGAACATGTTGGCTGATGCCCTTGCGCCATATGGTGGCATTGTCCACTGGCGTGCCTTTGTCTACGACCCCAACGAACCGGAAGACCGGGCTAAGCAGGCTAATTCTCAGCTTGCACCTTTAGACGGCGTTTTCCGCGATAACGTGGTTTTGCAGGTCAAGAATGGCCCCATCGACTTCCAACCCCGTGAGCCCTATCATCCCCTCTTTGGAGCCATGCCCAACACGCCGCTAACTGTCGAGTTCCAAATCACACAGGAATATTTAGGGTGCGCTACTCATCTGGCCTACCTTGCGCCACTGTTCAAAGAGACGTTGGACGCTGATACATACTGCAAAGGACAAGGCTCGACCGTCGCCAAAATCGTGGACGGAAGTCTGGATCACCACGCCGTTTCGGGAATGGTTGGTGTCAGCAATATCGGTACAGATCGCAACTGGTGCGGGCACCCCTTTGCAGCCGCCAACTGGTATGCGTTTGGCCGTTTGGCTTGGGATCATACGCTCACGGCGGAACAAATCGCTGATGAATGGCTGCGCATGACCTTCACCAACAACCCTGCATTTCTGTCAAAAGCCCGTGCGATGATGCTGCAATCACGCGAGGCTGTCGTGGAATATATGATGCCACTGGGATTGCATCACCTGTTTGAAGTCGGTCATCATTATGGACCCGGCCCGTGGATCGACGTGGCCGATGTCGGGCGGGCAGATTGGTCAGCAGTTTACTACCATCAAGTTGACAGCAAGGGTATCGGATTTGATCGGACATCAACCGGTAGTCATGCTGTGAGATTGTATTATTCTCCCTATCGTGAGCAGTTGGAAAATATTGAGACTTGTCCTGAGAATTTGCTGTTATGGTTTCATCATGTTGGATGGGACTATTCAATGAAGTCTGGACGAACGCTGTGGGAAGAACTTTGTTTCATGTACAACCGAGGTGTCGAACGCGTACGGGAAATGCAGGCCGATTGGGATGCGCTGGTCGCATTGGTTGACCCAGCACGCTTTGAACATGTGCGGGCATTATTGAAGATACAGGAACATGAAGCGTGTTGGTGGCGCGATGCCTGCCTGCTCTATTTTCAGAGCTTTTCAAAGATGCCGATTACCGTTGTTTATGAACAATCCCACGAAACGCTCCAGTATTATCGCAGCCTCAAGCACTACTATGTGCCGGGGATTCGTGAACGCCGCTTTGGATAGGGTCAGCAGACCACGCTACGCGGTACCGGATAACGTCAAATCATGCTTCAATGCAGAGCAAACAAAAAGCACCTACTTGACATCTTGCCAAGGTTCGAACTAGATTTTACTGGTTTGGACCCTAGGGACTTCGTCCTGCTTCCTAGTCAGAAACAAGGCTTCAGTGTACTAATTGTACTCTAGAGACATATAGATCATGTTTAATTGCGTGAATAGATCCCTATGCCAACAAAGTTTGAGCCACTGCGAAATCAATAAACGCTCGACATTGCACGGATGATCGCCAGATCGTTCATTTCAGTGCACATCACTCCGTAAAGTGTCTCCCTCTTTTAGTAAAGAGTTGTTAGTAATTGAGAATTGTCTGGGGATCACCAGAAATCAAAACTCAGGTTGGCTAAGGTTCGCTGCCTCATTTAGGCTTGTGGCTTATATTGACACTAAGCCTGCTTTGAGGTAACCTCCCCTCATGTGAAACATTGAACAAAATCACGGTAAAACGATGGGTAGTGGTCACCAGGTAAGTGATGATCGAATACGAAGATTGTATTCGAGGATGAACCAATGAGTGACGAGAGAATGGTACAGATCCTCCTTGGAAAAAGATAAGGACTTGCGAGTGTATCGCCCGACCCACTGACGGAGCGTATTGTTCCAACGCTCTTGATGATTGGTCTGATGTGCCTCTTTGGGGGCCGCCCGATGCTGCTCAAGTGGGATAATACGTGGATAAACATCGTACTCATCTGTGTACATGGGACAACTTCGATAGCTGTCGGGAAGCATTTCCCAGAGCTTCTGCGCCGTGGTTTCGGAGCGATCACCGATGGCGTAAGCCACAATCTGGCGCGTTCGACGACACATGGCCAGCCACAACCAGCGTTTGAAGAACTTCTCGGACACAAAACTCACCAGTTCATCCAGTTCCAGCACATCGGTCGCTTGAACCGGAAGCAATGTTTCGGGCAATGATGGTAGGGATGCCACCCACGCCTTTAACCAGCGCAAGACGGTAGTGCGCCATACACCGAACACGCGCTGTAAGCCGCGTAAACTGATCCGTTCCCGGTAAGCACGCAAAATGGTGACTTTCTGTTCCTGCGTATATTTGATTTTCGGTGTCAACACGCGGCAGGCACCACACGCTTTACACTTATACTGCGGACTCCCGCATTTATTGTGTCCGTTGCGTATAATAGGCTCACTGCCGCATGATCGACACAAGTATTTGGTAGTCTCTTCGATCATGTGGCAGATTTTTATCCACCATCACTTACTTTGCAACCACTACCTGATAGTTCGAGTTTTCAAACCTCACTTCCTCATGTTATTCAAAGGTTTATTGCCTCGTCTCAGAAGAAATCGGTCATGGGATATAGGATACAGGTCACAGATCTGCCATATGAAAATGCCTTTACGTTTCTGTCTAGATGCTAGTTTACTTACTAGACTAAGCACCAATGAGCATGCCGAAATAACTTGGTATTTGCCTTACGAAAATCCCTATTCGAGTTGGTCAATCAGGTACGCTAACTGTTCGGGTAATCCCACCTAAAGTGGTGGGAAGCGATTGAAAAGAAAAGGCTCATAGAGGAAACTCGCTGTTAACCACAACAAGACAAGGTGCGCTATGAACCTTGAAGAGGTATTTTGCCCTAATGCTGGCTGTCGCGACAAATATGTGAAAGGGAACATCATCTCACATGGACGGAAACGAGCGCGCTGCAAGTGTACCAGTTTCGGAGGGACATTCGCCTACCGGTGGGGAGCACCATTTTTCGGATTACGCAGTGACGAGAGTGAAATCATTTGCGTAGTGACATTGGTGGCATATGGGTGTCCTGTTCAAGCCATCGTCGCTGCTTTTGAGCGGGATGAGCAGATGATTGCGCGCTGGCTACAACGCAGTGGCGATCATGCCGAAGTGTTTCATTATCAGCAAATGCGTCCCTTGGATTTGTAGCAAATACAGGTGGATGAACTGTGGTTATGCATGCATAAACGCAAGCATAAGCAGGTACTGTGGTTAGCCATGGCAATTGCTGTTCAGAGCCGTTTGTGGTTAGGGGCAGCGTGTCGTCCGAAACGCAACAAACAATTGGCTCACCAGATTATCAGCTGTGTTTACAACTGGGCCAAGCCACTGCCCTTGGTGATTAGTTTTGACGGTTGGAAGGTGTACTATGACCTCTGCCTGCAAATCTTCGGTGAACGGGTCTACAGCGGCAGAAAAGGAGGCGCGCCGATGAAAATCTGGGAACACTTGACGCTGGTACAGGTATTGAAACGGGACGCCACTCATAACTGGTTGGGATTGCGCTGGGTGTTATGGGGGTCGTGTACCATGTTGCAGCGGCTCATTGAAGCCTCGCAAGGGGCGGACACGATTAATACTGCCTACATTGAGCGCCTCAATGCCACCTTCCGCTCTCATCTCAGCCTCCTCATTCGGCGTACCCGTTGTCCCGCTCGTCGGCAGCAGATCGTCACCCAGCGGAGTTTTTCTGCTTGGTTGCGTGTACAATTTTGTGCTAATCATGCTTCGCTGCGTGACCGTACCCCAGCCATGACCGCTGGCTTGACGGACTATCTCTGGTCGGTTGGTGACTTCCTTTGGTTTCGTCCTTCACCTTATTTGGCCGCCCACCACTTAAGGTAGTCCTACCAACTTTTCAAATGGCTGCAACTAAACTCACACAAGTTATTTCATCCAAGTAACATCTATCCCAAACTCTGAGGTCATTCTGGTGAAATCCTAGAGGTTTCGTGAAATCTCATACATTTTAGGCCAGTCCCTATTGACCGTCCCAAAATAGTCAACTATATTGATAATCAACATAACTGATAATCAACAGAGGTTGATAACTTGGATGGATAAAACTGGATCACTCCATAAACTTTCCGAAGAACTGATGCGGATATTCCCCAATCTGGGACGGCTGATTGCCACGTTTCTGCGTGAGTCGGGCGAGGAAGAGACCACGCTCATGCATGTCAGCGTTTTACATCAAATCCGTGATCAGGCTTTGACTGCAAGCGACATCGCCAAGAAACGACGGGTCAGCCTTCAGTCCGCAAGCGTACTGGTACAAGGCATGGTGGAAAAAGGCTGGATTGTCCGCGTTGCCAATCCGAATGACCGGCGGCAATTTATCCTGCAAATTACGCCAGAAGGCATTGAGAAAGCCGAAGCGACACGAAACCAGATCATTCACTATCTTGATGGCTTCCTAGCCGATTTAACGCCGGAAGAAATCGAAGCTGGTCATGTTTTTCTACCAGCGCTTTACCAAATTTTGACGCGCCAAATGGCAGCCAATGACACACAAACACAAGATGAGAGACAAGGCACTCCCGAAGAGGAAAAAACACCACTATGATCCGATTGGCCCGTTACCTTAGACCCTTTGCATCACTGATTTTACTCGCCGTCATACTGCTGTTTACGCAAGCGATGGCTGACCTATCATTACCTGAATACCTGTCGCGGATCGTCAACAATGGCATCCAGCAAAGCGGTATTGAAAGCCCTATTCCGCAGGCTATTCGCCAGAGCGAGATGAACAAAGTCACGCTGTTCTTGAGCGATGCCGATAAGAAAACCGTGCTCTCGCACTATACCTTAATCAACAAAGATTCTGCCGACTACAACAAATATGTCGGCGACTATCCGGCGCTGGCGACCGAATCCATTTATGTGCTGAATGACCAAAGCCAAGAAACGACCGAGGCTATCAAGCCGTCCCTGAGCAAAGCGCTGCTGGTTGTTTCCGGTATCGAGCAAGCCGTAAAAGACCCCTCAAAGGCGGCGTCAATGGGCAGCCAAGGTGGGTTTGATATTTCCAAACTGCCCGCTGGAACCGATGTCTTCCAGATGCTGTCGATACTACCAGCGGGTATTCGCAACAATATCCTGAGCAGCGTGGACAAGCGCTTTGCGGTCATGGGCGAAAGTATGGTTGAGCAGGCGGCAATCGCAGCCGTTAAAACAGAGTACACCGCACTGGGTATGAATGTCGAAACCCTGCAAACCAACTACATCATTCGCATCGGCGCGACGATGCTGCTGATTTCGCTGCTCTCGGGCGCTTGTACGATTCTGGTCGGTTTCCTGTCGGCACGAACCGCGGCTGGTATGGCCCGTAACCTGCGCCGTGACGTTTTCAACAAGGTGACCAGCTTCTCGAATAGTGAATTCGACAAGTTCTCGGTCTCATCGCTAATTACGCGTTCGACTAATGATATTACGCAGCTTCAACTGCTAACGGTCATTATGCTGCGTATGGTGATTTACGCGCCCATTCTGGCCGTCGGCGGCGTCATTAAGGCGCTGAGCACTGACGCATCGATGTGGTGGACCATTGCTCTGGCAGTGGTTATCCTGCTGACCTTCATTGCGACTACCTTCTCGATCGCGCTGCCCAAGTTCAAGATCATCCAGAAGTTGGTTGACCGTTTGAACCTCGTCACCCGCGAAAATCTGTCCGGTATGATGGTCATCCGTGCTTTTAACACGCAGGGCTTCGAAGAAAAACGCTTCGACAAAGCCAATGTCGATTTGACTAATACCAACCTGTTCGTCAACCGTGTGATGGCCTTGATGATGCCTTTCATGATGTTGATTATGAACGGCACGACGGTGTTGATTATCTGGGTGGGTGCGCATCAAGTAGCCGAGTCGCAGATGCAAATCGGTAACATGATCGCCTTCATGCAGTACGGTATTCAGGTGGTAATGGCCTTCCTGTTCATCTCGATGATCTTTATCATTCTGCCGCGTGCGTCGGTTTCGGCGGAACGTATCGCAGATGTGCTGGATACTGAACCGACGATTGAAGATCCCAAGCAGGCCAAGTCCTTCCCTGCTCCCTTCAAGGGTACGGTGGAATTCCGAAATGTGTCGTTCCGCTACCCGGGCGCTGAAGAAGATGTGCTGCACGCAATCAACTTCACCGCGCAGCCCGGCCAAACGACAGCCTTCATCGGCTCGACGGGTTCGGGTAAATCAACCCTGATTAACCTCATCCCGCGTTTTTATGATGTAACCGGCGGCCAAATCTTGATTGACGGCGTGGACATCCGGGACGTTTCTCAACATGAACTACGCGAGAAGATCGGTTACATCCCGCAAAAGGGTAACCTGTTCTCGGGCACGATTGACAGCAACTTGCGCTACGCCGACGAGAACGCCAGCGAAGCCGTCCTAACCGAAGCGACCGACATCGCACAGGCCAGCAACTTCATCAACGAAAAGCCGGAAAGGCTGGGGTCTCCTGTTTCACAGGGCGGTACCAACGTTTCAGGTGGTCAGCGGCAGCGGCTCTCGATTGCCCGCGCTCTGGTCAAGCATGCGCCGATTTACATCTTCGACGACAGCTTCTCGGCGCTGGACTTTAAGACCGACGTCGCACTGCGTAAGGCGCTGAAAGAGCATACCGGCAACAGCAACATGCTGATTGTGGCACAGCGTATTTCGACGATTAAGACTGCCGAGCAAATCATCGTCCTCGATGACGGACGTGTGGTTGGCATGGGCACACACGAAGAATTAATGGAAGACTGCGAAACCTACCGCGAAATCGCACTGTCGCAGCTCAGCTTGGAGGAACTCGCATCATGATGGCAATGAATAACGCTCGACCGGGGATGGGTGGCCGCCCCGGACACGGCGGTCCCGGCATTCAGGCGCAAGGGGAGAAGGCACGCAATTTTAAAGGCACAATCGGACGGTTGGTGAATTATCTCAAGGATTATCAGCTGGCGATTGTGATCGTGCTGATCTTCGCAATCGCTTCGACGGTCTTTATGATCGTTGGGCCAAAGATTTTGGGGCAAGCAACCACCAAATTATTCGAAGGTGTCGTTGCCCAAATCGCAGGCACAGGGTCAATTGACTTCGAGTACATCGGCAACATTATTCTGCTGCTGGCAGTGCTGTACATCATTTCGGCGTTTTTCAGCTATGTTCAGGGCTGGATCATGTCCGGTATCTCGATGAAAGTAACGTACCGCTTCCGCCGCGACATTGCCGAGAAGATCAACCGGATGCCGCTCAAGTATTTCGACGGCACGAATCACGGTGAAGTTTTGTCCCGTATCACGAATGATGTCGATACGGTCAGCCAGACCTTGAACCAGAGCTTGACGCAGATCGTGACTTCGGTAACGACCCTGATCGGCGTCTTCGTCATGATGCTGACGATTAGCTGGGTGATGACATTGATCGCGCTGATTATGATCCCGCTTTCAATGGGCATTATCGCGCTGGTGATCAGCAAATCGCAGCGGTTCTTCAAAGAACAGCAAGATTATCTGGGACACGTTAACGGTCATGTCGAAGAAATGTACAGCGGCCACAATGTGGTTAAGGCGTTCAACGGTGAGGCCAAGAGTGTCGAGAAATTTGATGTCTACAACAACACACTCTACGGCACAGCATGGAAATCGCAGTTCCTTTCCGGCTTGCTGATGCCAATTCTGTCATTCGTCGGTAACTTGAACTACGTGGCGGTGGCAATCCTCGGTGGTTATCTGGCAGTTCGCGGGATGATCAATATCGGTGATATTCAGGCATTCATTCAATATGTGCGCTTGTTCACCCAGCCGATTGCTCAAATCGCCAACATCTCGAACATTCTGCAACAGACGGCAGCGGCAGCCGAGCGCGTGTTTGAATTCATGGACGAGGCCGAAGAAGTGCCGGAAACCGCAGCCGCAATTCAGCTGACTGAGGTTGAAGGTTCAGTGGAGTTCGACCATGTTCACTTCGGCTACAATCCGGATAAGATCATCATCAATGACTTCTCGGCTTACGTGAATCCCGGCCAGAAGATCGCTATCGTCGGGCCGACGGGCGCTGGTAAGACCACGATTGTGAAGCTGCTGATGCGCTTCTATGATGTCAACAGCGGCGCGATTAAGGTGGACGGACACGACATCCGTGAGTTCACACGGCATGAACTGCGTTCGATGTTCGGTATGGTGCTGCAAGACGCATGGCTGTACAACGACAGCATCATGGAAAACATCCGTTACGGACGGCTGGACGCGACCGACGAGGAAGTGATTGAGGCGGCCAAGGCTGCTCACGTGGATCACTTTGTGCGGACGCTGCCGGATGGGTACCATATGATCCTCGATGAAGAGGCTGGTAACGTGTCGCAAGGGCAGAAGCAGCTGCTGACGATTGCCCGCGCAATTTTGGCCGACCCCAAGATTCTGATCTTGGACGAAGCCACCAGCTCGGTCGATACGCGAACCGAGGTGTTGATCCAGAAGGCGATGGATAACCTGATGCACAACCGCACCAGCTTCATCATCGCGCACCGGTTGTCGACGATCCGTAACGCGGACTTGATCCTCGTGATGCGGGACGGCGACATTGTGGAACAGGGCAGCCATATGGAACTGCTGGCGAAGGGCGGCTTCTACGCTGACCTGTACAACAGCCAGTTCGAGGGTGCGCCGATTGAAGACGTCGCGTAACTGCGGCTGATCATCAGATAGGTTCGAATGGTATGACCACCTGCCTGTCATGGGTCGGTGGTCAACCCTTTAAAATATATTTTTTTGAAACCTGTTTTTTACGGATAAGGAACTTGAATGTCTGAGAAGATTGCCCCTGAGAACTGCACTTACCTTTACGCGAAACGTTTCATGAATCTGTATACCGCCCTTCGCAGCCACATCGCTACCCACAGCGTCATCGATTATCCTCACGGCCTGAGCATGAATCAGATCAAGATGATTCACCTGATTTTCCACCGACCGGGGATTTCGCAGACGGTGGTGGCGGAACGACTGGGGGTGACGACGGCTTCGATCTCGACCTCGGTACGGGAACTGGAAGCTCAAGGCTTGATCGAACGGCGCGCTAATCCGGATGACGCGCGGGCGATGCTGCTGCATCTGGCCCCACATGGTGAGAAAATCTTTGAGCAGGTGTTTGATACCTTTACGAACACGGTGGCTGATTTGCTGAAGGTGCTGGAACCGGATGATCAGCGCGAATTGATTGAACGGTTTGAGGCGATGCTGACGGCTAACGATATTGATCTGGAAAGCGGCAAGCTGAGCTACGCCGACCGGCTGCACATGGTCAAGGGTGGGCATCAGCCCTGATTGCAGCGATTAGCGGTTAGCAATTGGTTTTGCGCAAAATTCGCAATTTTCGCCGATTGTGCAATTTTCCCGCTGAAATGACTGGCGGCTCGCTCCCGTGAAGGCGCTGAATTGACATTTTATGCCGGCGGGTGGTTCGGCTCTTTCCGCTGAATTGGCGCACGTTCGGCGGATGGCTCGCTCAATGCCACCGCCATGCAAAATTGGCACTGTCGTTGCGGTAACAGGGGAGCAATCCGCCGAAATGCCAGATGCATTTTCACCACTAAGACACAAAGAAAAAAGAGATTCGAACCGCACAGGCGCAGAGAAAAAAGAGCAATACAGAGAGCGTGAAAAGTGTGTATCCATAGTTACAGGATAGCAGATTTTGAGGGGCAAAGGGTGACCAAAATGTAACTCTTTCGCGACCAATTTATCAACCATTTTGAGGGAGAAGAGCAGCGATTGAGGTTGATGGTTGGTTTGAAATCGGTTTGTCCGAAAAATTAGGCGAATGATACGCAAGTATGGTTCGTTTTGCACAAATTAACGATGCGCGTTTTATGGGCTGCGGAGACTGCATCCGCCCGTATGTCCAAATAATACCTTCCGGGTACAAAACCGTTGTCCCAATGTTTATGATCCTATCGTCTGTAACTACTGCGGACTGTGCGAAACCGTATGTCCGGTCACAGCTATTGCCCTTCCGTATTGGCTTTGCAGCAACCGAAATGCTTAGCCATCATTAACAGGAGCGACCAACGTTGGACGAGACCCCAAGCAGCTACACTTTTTTTGACAATCTACAAAATCTCATTAAGGAAATTCCGGCGGATAGTATCGTCAGTCGAACCTTCTACAAAGATGATCATCTCAATGCTGTATTGTTTGGCTTTGCCTCCGGACAATCGTTATCCGAACATACAGCTGCTCTACCCGCGACCATTCACATTCTGTCAGGGAATGCGCTTGTAACCCTTGGAGATGAATCCTTCCAAGTGGAGAGTGGCGCATGGATTCATATGCCGCCGCACATGAAACACAGCATCACGGCTCAATCCCAATTGATGATGTTGCTGCTCCTTTTCAAGGGATAAACTTGCTTGATGAATGGGAAATATGGCCGCTCCATCGGCTTTGCCACTGACAACGTCAATCTTTCGATTCAGGGTTGGTCAGGCGTCAAGCGGGTTTGCAACAGCGGTTGGCTGAATTCTTGAGGCAGGCTTTCTATCCCTTGCTTGAAGCAATTCCACTGAGCAATTAGCCCCTTTTCCAGCCATGTAGGCACAAATCGTATTAGCCAAATGCGCCAGTTTTTTAGGTCCAGTTGTCCCATGACGATTTGAGTGCGGCGTGTTCTTATTGATGGCTGATCGTCAGGATTAGGGCACACAAGCGAGGGCTGTATGACAACTGATCTCATTAGCAACTTAACGGATTTGCTTGACCGTTGGGAGTCACTGTCGATGGCGGCGGCTGAAAAAGTTGAGGCCGCGGGGCAGCCGATCCAAGGCGGCTTCTACGCGGGTGTGCTATTCGGGATGGATGTCGCGCGGGACGAGCTGGCAGTAGCACTGGCGAACGCCATGATCGAAGCGGCGAAACCGACCACCAGTATGACGTAGTGTCTCTGACACGAGGCGGAACATATGATAAACCAGAACCCAATCACAGACGCAAAGTTTGACGCGGTACAGGAATTGGTCGATAAGCAGGATTATGCAGCCGCACGAATCCTGCTGCGAGGTATGGACGATCCCTCGGCGCGGGAATGGGAGCGCAGGCTTGACACGCTGCAACCGCGGCCAAGGGTCAGCAGTTGGACGGCGCACGTCATCATCGCGGTGATCGCTTTCCTGATCGGCGGGATTGCGCTGATTGTGACGCTGCTCACGTACTTTGATTTGCAGATTGATTATGCGGTGCGACCCATTGCGCTGGTGCTGGCGATTGTAGGTTTCGTGGTGGCCTATGTGACCAATAAGCTGGGTAAGCGCCAAATATAAGACAATCGGCAAGACTTTTAATACGAAGACTCAAACACACAGAGCAGAATACGCGAGATATACAGGCGTTACAAAAAGAGTTATAATGGTTCATAAGGGTTCAATAATTCTTTTTGGAAAGCTTGTTTATTATGCAAAGACAACTCGCAGATGGTCTTATCCTTCGAAGTTTGAGCGAAGGACATGCCAGTGACCGTGAACAACTGCCCCAAGTATATGCCGATGTAAACGGCGAACACGATACCCCCGAAGTTAAAGCAGCCATCATCGCATGGACAAAAGATTTGATCTCCGGGCATCCAACCGTGACGCTGGATGACATTTTCGTGGTGGTTGATCCGGCGAATAACAACAAAGTGGTTTCGGCTACACTGCTGATCCCCCAGATATGGCGCTACGAAGAGATCCCGATCTCTGTCGGGCGGCCTGAACTGGTGGCGACCTATCCCGACTATCGGGGACGCGGTCTGGTACGGGCGCTGTTTGAAGCGGTGCATGAACGGAGTGCGGCGCTGGGGCATCAAATGCAGGTGATTACGGGCATCCCCTACTTTTATCGCAAATTCGGTTACACGATGGCGGTTGATCTGGCGCAGCACGCCACTTATCCGCTGAATGTTTTCCCTGATCCGCCAGCGGACACCGTTCCGAAATTTACGCTGCGTCCGGCGACGCTTGAGGATATTCCCAATTTGATGCGCTGGTATGACTATCATGCGCAAGGACGGCTGCTTACCGAAAGCCGATCGCCAGAGATTTGGCACTACGAAATGATGGGCCGCAGTGCTGATTCGGGACAGGCAATGGACTTCCAGATTATTGTGAACAGTGAGAACCAAGCAGTGGGGTATCTTGAACTCTTCAGATACCGATGGGAGAAGCATCTCGTCACCTGTACGGGTTTCGTAATCGGCGACGAGTCGAATTATCTGGAAAGCTTTTCGGATGTGATCAACGGCATCAAGAAATGGGCGCAGGAAAAATTCGGCGAATGTCCACCGCTGCTGTCGCTTGGCTCCGGTTTACATGAGACGCTGGATACGCTGATTGACCGCACCGAAGGCGGGCTGGTTCGCAGGCGGGAATACGCGTGGTATGTGCGCGTGCCAGAGATGATTCCTTTCTTGCGACACATTCAGCCAGTATTAGAACGGCGGCTGGTCAACAGTGGGGCGAACCGCTATACGGGTGAGTTGAAGATCGGCTTCTATGATTTGAAGGGCATCTGTTTGAAGTTTGATCACGGATGCATCACGGGCATCGAACCGATCAGCGGCAAAGACGGCTACGACATTTCGTTCCCATGGGAGCTGTTCTGGAACGTGGTGTTCGGGCATCACACGGCTGACGAAGTGCGCTATATCCTGCCGGATGTGTGGGCCAGCAGCAAAGCGGCGGTGCTGCTGGATGCGCTGTTCCCCAAGAAGAAGTCGTGGCTGAAGGGGTTTGTGTAAGCGACTTAGCTTCCTTTTATGGTAGGTAATACGTTTTTCAGAAGACTGAAGAAACCTTCGTATATTATATATTTTTCAGGCTCATCCAGACTATCTAGTCTAGCCATTTTTTTTGCGTCTTTCCTCATTTTCTATCTCTTGTTCCTTATCTTTTACGATAGGTTGATTGATTACCTCCAAAATTTTGGATGCCGGTACAGCAACTGCAATCCCGGTATTATTGCGTTCTTCAATCATTTCTTCATCATCAGATTGAGAAGGATAGCGATTAACTGTTTCAAAATGAGATTGTATTAACCCCAATAGGTAATAACCACTTACATTTGTCTGCTTAGACTCTTCCACTTCGCCAAACGCTTCAACGAATGCAATCTGCATTCGGGTACGAAATTCGCGGCTAACAAATATTGGAGAACCACTGAGGCCACCTATAGATCGGGTTTCAATAAGGTATCCCTCAATTTCGCCAAACTCAGTAGATATCCTTTCTTCTGGCATTGCAGCGATATTCCCAACACGAATAATGGGGATCAAATTTTCTTTGCCATAATGTTTACTAAATAAGCCTGTTATAGATAATTCGTTACCTAAACCTATTCCAGCACTTATAAGTTGTTCAGGGGATATACAAGACTCCAGAGGATAGTGACGATGGTCAAAGTATTTGTTGCCTGACGGCTCGATTCTTAGCAGAGCAACGTCGACAGTTTTATCCGTAGGATGATATAACCATTGGTCAAGTGGAGTCTCTACCCATTGCGATAGTCCAGTTGACAGTTTAACACGTATACAAACGGTTTTGAGGCCGGTTTTCTTGATTTTGTCTATAACATGCTTAGCTGTTATTAAATATAAAAACTCTTGAGAGGTATTCCCAGAATTACGGGAAAGAAAAAATCCAGTTCCGCGCTCTGAATATGTGCCATTATTTAATTTCAAGCCAATAAATACTACACATTTGCGAATATCATCAGGTATCAACATAGTTAGAGTTCGCCCATACGACAAGATACTGGAATCAATCCACCAAAATGGTACCGTGTTTATACCACAATTTTAATATATAGATTGAAGCAAAATTTTCTTAAATTTCACTTGTAATTTTAGAGGCGTAATCGACAACGTCCTGCACGTTTTTCCAATTGGTTTTGGCGGTGTTGTAGATGATGGAATCGAGCGCGATGTGCAGTTGATAGCATAGCAGACGGTCATTGAGATGGGAGCTATCAGCTGTGGATTCAAAGTGCGCACGCAATTTTTGGGAGAGTTGACCGGCGGCAAATTCGGGATACCACGGTTCATAGAAGGTGAACCATGCGATGTCGTATAAGGCATCACCGAAGAGCGAACACTGCCAATCAATGACGGCGCTGATGTGGTTATCCAGCGTCACCAGATTGTAATTCAACAGGTCGGAATGAATAAGCTGTCTGTCCTCAGGGCATTTTTGCACGAGCGTTTCAAACTGCGCATACAACTGATCAAAGGCTTTTGTCCCGATGGGCGTCTTTGCCAGATTGGCGTGCCAGCCATAGGTAAAGCGGTTCGGGTCTTCATCGACACGAACGCCGAGCAGATGGTCTCTCCACGTTTTGCGGCTGCCCACGCCGTGTTTATCCCAACCACCATAACCGGTTGTTTGGGAGAGGTCGGCTGTTCGTAGGGCCTCGAGTAGACCTAGAAGCGCGGGCAAGAGGGCTTGGACTTCAGCAGACGAGAGCTTGTCGATAAATTTCCCGTAGGCGAACTCGGTGATGGCGTAATGCGTATCAAACTGCATTCCAGTATCGATCACTTTTGGAATGGGCATGGCTCGTGAACTGAACTGACTGGCGAAGGTGTCCTTCTCGAAGGTCTCGGAGGAATGACACCAGCGCAGCACATATTTTTTGTGGTTGTGCATAAACGAATAGGCCTGTGACCAATCGCCGCCGCTGAGCAGGGTGAGATCAGCAATATCGCCGTTAAGTCGATCTTGAAGGAACTGAAGTGTCTCTTGCGTAGGGACGTTGGGTTTTTGAGGCATAGTGTAATTCGCTACTCGTTTATCAAAGGCAATCCTCACCCCCGGCCCCTCTCCACTTCGTAGAGAGGGGAGACGGAGGAAAGACTGCTTATACATTGCAATAGGGTCATTAGGGGTCACTATAACACAAAGGGTGGCGGCTATCAACTAACGCTTGGCCTACGGGTTTTAACCTTCACTTGGCGGGTCAGATGCCCCTCTGTACAATGGGCGGATGCAAAGCCTCAAACGTACGCTTCCCTTAAACCTCGCTATTTACGGCCTGTATGTGCTGGTCGCGGTGGTCATGACATGGCCGCTAGTGATGGTTCTAAGCAGCCAATTCGCGGGCTATCCGTTCGGGGATGCCCACGAGATGACGCGGCACATCTGGTGGATTAAACACGCGCTGCAAACCGGACAACCGCTGATTTTTCAACCGCTGCTGGGGTATCCTGATGGGATACAGGGCGTCATCCTATGGTCGGATCCGCTGCAATTCTTCCCCGGCTGGCTGTTCGCGTTTTTCATGCCGCTGCCCGCGGCTTACAACCTATTCGCGCTGCTGACGCTGGCGCTCAACGGTTGGGGGGCCTACTGGCTGGTGTGGAAGCTGACGAACACGCGCACGGCGGCATTGCTGGGCGGCTTGACCTTCATGACCGCACCGGTTATTCAGGGGCATCTGGCGGGCGGGCATGGCGGCTTACTGGTACAGTGGCCGCTGCCGCTGTTAGTGTACAGTCTGTTACAGGTCGTCAGTTCACATTTGACGGTTGATAGGCAAAAGCCCAAGCTGTACATGCTGCTGGCGATTGTGTTTTTCGTGCTGACGCCGTTGGGGCATACGCTGCAACTGATTTACGCGGTGCTGCCGCTGGTGGCGGTTCTGGGCGTGACGGTTATCCTGCGGCGGGATTGGTGGGCCCTGCTGCGCTTGGTGATGGTGAGCGCGGTGGGGTCGGCGCTGCTGCTGATATTTCTGCTGCCGGTGTTCAACAGCACCTTCGGCACGAGCGCGTATACAGCAGAGGGCGGCGGCGTGGAATACAGCGCCGATCTATTGGGGATTGTGACGCCATCGTTCAAGCATCCGCTTTATGGACAGTTGGAATACACGCATCAAGTGCTGGGTGTGAACATCGTCGAAGGCTCCAGCTATGTGGGCATCATCGCTGGAATGCTGCTGCTGCTGGCGCTGTGGAAAGTGAAGGCTTCGCGCTGGTGGCTGGCGTTGGGCGGAGTGGCATGGGTGCTGTCGCTGGGCCCGCTGCTCAAAGTGCTTGACCAGCCCATTCCTATTCACCTCGGTACGTATGACACCTATCTGACACTGCCTTATGCACTGGTCTATAACCTGCCGGGGTTCAGCCTCGCGCGCACGCCGGGGCGCTTCGATTTTCTGCTGGCGCTGGTGGTGGCGGTGCTGGTGGGGTATGGGTGGAGTGTAGTCGCCAGTCGTCAGTCGATAGTCGATAGTCGAAAGCGCTTGACGCTCGGTACTGCTCTTGTTGGGCTGTTGATTGTGGTGGATTACCAATCGTTCTGGCCGCTGCCAACATATGACGCGGCGATACCGCAGGCAGTGTATGATCTCGCCAAGCGGGATGATGTGCGGGCGGTGTATGATATCCCTTGGGATAATCTGCTAGCAGCGAAGGACGCGCTGTGGCTGCAAACCGCCCACGAAAAGCCCATGATTGCCGGACAGGTGACGCGGCGGACACCCGTGAGTCCGGCCAAGCTGACGATCCTCGAGCAGACGATGAATCCAGCACTGCTTAAAGGGGAAGGCGCAGATGTCGTCATCGTCCACAAGTTTTATGATGCGAACGGTAAGCTGGCAGCGAATGCGCGTCAGATGTTAGGTGAACCGATGTATGAGGATGATTTGCTGGCGCTGTTTAATGTACCCACTGTGAATACATTTGCGGCTGAGATTACAGTGTATCAAGCGCCTAGCACTTCTCCCAACCAGAGCAATTTATATGTATACGTGCCAGAACCCGGTTGGTTAAATCTGACCTTCAGTCAGCGTGAAACGAGTCCTGAATTCACGCTGCGAGTAGATAGCCAAGTTATCCGGCGTTGGGATGCAGGCGCATTTGGTTATGAAATGCCTGTATCTGTGCCCATTATGAGCGGCAGTTATCATATACTGACCACTGAAATGTCACCCAAATGTCCTGAAACGCTACCCTCGCTGCTCCAATGCACGCATAGCCCACCTGTGATGATTTATGAGGTCGGCGCGGCGAGTGCTTTTAGTAGAGCATCATTTGATAAGCCGATCAGCTTCGAAAAAGGAGTAACCCTTTCTGGCAGCCGAATTCCAAACGCAACAATGAACGGACGGCTGGCAATCGACCTTTTGTGGCAGTTCGACCAGCCGCGCACTGAGCAAGATATACGCTTTATCAAGGTGTTAGATGCCAATGGGAAGTCTGTCGCATTGGATGACCACACGCTCGGCGTACAACCCAAAGGCGGTCAGTGGGTGGAAACCGTTAGCATGGAACTGCCAGCAGATTTGGCAGCAGGCGAATACAGCGTGTATGGCGGGTGGTACAGTTATCCCGATATGACGCGATTCAAGGTGCTTTCGGATGTTCCCGGCGCGGTGGATAATTGGGCACAAATCGGCACCTTCACGGTGCCACCAAAATAAGGACAAAACAGATGACATCAGGTAATCGGATCGCGATGGTGACCGGCGCTGGCACGGGAATCGGCAAGGCCACCGCGCTGGCGCTTTTGAAAAACGGCTTCTCGGTGGTGCTGGCAGGCCGCCGTGCTGAACCTTTGCAGCAGGTGGTTCAAGAGGCGGGTGTATCCGATGGGCAAACGCTGGTTGTGCCCACCGATGTGACCAATCCTGAGGCGGTGGCGGCATTATTCGCGGCGTCGGAAGCCAAGTTCGGGCGGCTGGATGTGCTGTTCAATAATGCGGGTGTGGGCGCGTTCGCGGTGCCATTGGAAGACCTGAGCTATCAAGAGTGGCGGAATGTGCTGGATACCTGCGTGACAGGGACGTTCCTGTGTATGCAGCATGCCTTCCGCATCATGAAGCAGCAGAACCCGCGCGGCGGACGCATCATCAACAACGGGTCAATCTCGGCGCATGTGCCTCGTCCAAACTCCGCACCGTATACGGCGGCCAAACATGCCATTACCGGATTGACCAAATCCGGCTCGTTGGATGGTCGGGCGTTCGACATCGCCTGTGGACAAATCGACATTGGCAATGCGGCGACCGCCATGACCGTTTCCATGCAGCAGGGGATGCCGCAAGCTAACGGTACCATAGCCGTCGAGGCACGATTTGATGTTGAGCATGTGGCGCAGGCGGTCGTGTATATGGCGAACCTGCCGCTGGATGTGAATGTGCCCTTCATGACGATCATGGCGAACCAGATGCCGTTCATCGGACGGGGCTAGTTCAGACGGCTGTTTGCGCAGAAGGCCAAATCAGATAACATGAAAGTGAGTTATCGAACGTCAGAGATAAAGCGCAATCCTCACCCCCACCCCCTCTCCATTGCATGGCAGAGGGGAGCAAAGACTGAGGTTCTGCTAATTGTGATAGGGGAAAGTTGGTGAGTATGAAAACCAATGTTTATTACCTGTGGGTGACAACCGGCGACCAACCGCTGGGGGGCACCGATTCCAATGTCTTCGTGCAATTGTTCGGCACAAACGGGCATACTGAGTCAATCTATCTGCCACCGGAGGATGTGTTCGCGTTTGAGGCGGGCAGCGTAGATAAGTTTGTGCTGCAGGTGCCGGATTTGGGCGACCTGACACGCTGCTGTATCGGGCAGGACGCCACCGTGGATTCGGGCTGGTTTGTGGAAACGGTGCGCGTCAAAGATGACGACACCAGCCGCGAATGGGTTTTCAATTTTCATCAATGGCTGGGCGTGGAAGAAGCCGGAACGCTGGCGGCATGTGTCGATTTGTGATGCGCCTCGCGTGGCTGCTAATAGGGCTGGCTGTCCTGCTGGCGGGCTGTAATCTGCGCCAGAGCGGTGCCCCGACGGATACGCCCTTTCCGACACCGGATATTCCCCGCATCCGCTTCATGTTTCCGGATAATAACAGCAGTGTCGTCGAGGGAACGGATTTGGCGGTTGAGATGTTGGCTGAAGACTCCGGCGCAGGGGTCGCTAAGGTGCAGTTGATTGTGGATGAGGTTTTGCAGGGTGAAGGCAAACCGGAAATCTCATCGGCTGTTCCGGCGTTCAGCGTCAAGATTCATTGGATGGCGAAGGGTATCGGCTTGCATTCGCTGCGGGCGGTGGCCTTTCGTGAGAACGGCCAATCCAGTGATTCAGCGAATATGGTGCTCTTGATTATCCCTCGACCGACGGATGCGCCGCAGTGAAGAGGTGACCGTTCTAATACCTAACCCTTCGTCAGCACGTTCGCTACCCCACCCCAAGCCCCTCCCCATAAAACAGGGAGGGGAGTATAAGGGGCAAGATAATGACGTTTAAAAAATTAGGGCGGAGAAAGAACATTCCGACCCCTAACCCTAGCCCTTCCCCCGTAGTAACAGGGGAAGGGAACCATGCGGGCAAGATATATCTTGCCCCTACGGCGGAAGTTGTGTTTATAGGGAATGTTTTGTAGGGGCGCAAAACCTTGCGCCCCTACAGAAAAACACGTATTTACGCGGGTGCAAATAACCAATTTTTAGAGGATTTTTATATCAGGCGGGTAATGCAAAACGTTCGCAGTGACCAAGTAGTATGGATTAAAGACGAACCTATGTTGTATCTCCAACGCAGCACAAACCGACCGAACCCTGATGCGCTTTCGCCTGCCGACAGCCGTTTTATTCAGGATCACTTCAACATTTATGGTGGCAATCTGACGATTGAAGGTCAGCCTGTGGATTGGTCGGCCATTGAGGAAATCGAGGTGGCCATTGCGCCGCATATTTCTGGTCCGGCAGGGTGGTTTGTGCGGAACGTGGTGATCCGTGAAGACCGCTATCATGTGGGCTTATACTCCGGCAGGGATGAAATCGTGCTGCCGAACCTGACGATGGCGGTCGCCCAGTACATCGTGGGCTGCATCGCCCACTTCGCGCCGCTGCCCGTGCGTTATAGCGGACTATCCGACTTTGCGCCCACTGTCGAAGGCTGAATGGGCAGCTTCATGATCACCGTTGTGCCATCTCCCTCCTTGCTTTCGATGTGAATCGTGCCGTCGTGGCGTTCAAACACTTTCTGCGCTATTGACAACCCCAGCCCGAATCCCGGGGTGCTGTGGGCGGTATCATGCCGCCAAAAACGGTCAAAAATGTGTTCCAGTTCCTCCGCCGCAATACCTGTGCCATTATCATTGACTTTGATGATCAACATTTCCTGCTCACTGGTGATATCAACTGTTACGGCACCGCCATCCGGTGTATAGCGAATGGCATTATCCAGTACGTGCTTGATGCCAATCGTCAGGTAATTCGGCTCAATGTTTGTCGATGGGAGCGAATCGGTGGCATTGAGTTGTAGGTCGATTTGATGGTCACGGGCCAGTTTCCCAAATTGAAGCACAGCAGACTGAACCAACGATTGGATGTGCGTCGGAATCCGCTTGAGCGGCGTGCCGCTGTCAAGCTGTACCAAATGAACGAGGGTTTCGAGCAGCCGCTCGATATGCCGAATTTCCTGTTCGGCAACCTCCACATGATGCTGGCGCTTTGTGGGATCGGATTGGCGCGTGATCATATATAAGCTGGTTCCAATGACTGCCAGCGGCGTGCGGAATTCGTGTGAGGCGCTCTGGATAAACTGCGCCAACAGTCGGGCGCGATCTTGGGCAATCTCGGCGCGGGTGGCTTCAGCCTGCATCCGCCGCATCTCGCTGACATCTCGAAAGGAGATGACCACCTGCCGATTTTCTTTCATATCCTGATCGCTAAAGACAAAGGGCTGTGTATTGATGAGCAACCAACGCAGGCTGTTATCAGATCGCTTGACACCGATCACCACATCCCGCACCGCTTCACCTGTCCGCATCGTGGTATAGATGGGAAGCTCTTCGGGAACAAATGGAGTTAAGTCTTCGTGAATGGCATACTGGACAATGTTGCGGATGTTTTGACCTTCAATCTGGTCATAGCTGACACCGAGAATCGATTCGGCGGCCTGATTGCACATCAGAATTTCTCCGGAATCGTCATGCAAAACAACCCCTTCAGCCATCGATTCAATAATCGAACGGTAGCGTTCCTCGCTGGCGGCCAGTGCACTTTCCAGTATCTTACGGGCGGTAATATCGCGCACCACGACCAGATAGCCCATGACTTCTTTCAGCGAGTTTATCAGCGGTGAAACACTCATTTCCAGCGTCTTGAGTTCGCCATTAATCGTACGAATAAAATCATGCGTCTGTGACCCACCAAATTGTTCTGGCCGAATCTCTCCTGTCCAACCCTTGAAAACCTCTGTGATATTTCCGTTCATGGATTCAGGCGGCGCATGAAGCTTTGCAACACGGTTCATGTCCACGATTTTTCCATGGGCGTCCGTCAGAATAAAGGCATCCGGCATATTTTCGACGACTTGCGAACGGGCTAACGGGCTGAGATCAAAGAAACCGTAGCGGAAAAATCCCCATCCCAGTATCGCGTTGCCTACGAGAAACGTGAAAGGGGCGGTATCACGCTGCCCCAGAACGCTCACGCCGGTTATGAAGAACAGAAAATACATCACGCATTGGACAGCTACGCCCGCCAGAGTCCACGTCAATTGATGGCGCACCTGTCCTGTCGTCTGGCGACGCTGCACATATAGTGAGACGATACAGGAAATGAGCAGCACATAAACATAGCTAAATCCTGCCCAGTCCGGCAGACTGAAGTTAAATTCATGGATGTTAAATGGCGTTCCACTGACAATGCTCTCATTCGGGTAGAAATTAGCCGGATAATTCATCAAGAGCAGCATGAAAACGACAGGAAAGATAATCAAAAGCCAGCGCGGAATTCGAGATGCCTGATGGGGGGGAAGAATGGATTGGGTAAACCAATAAGCTGATACCATGCAGGTAAAGATCATCGCCCACTGGGTACTATCCCAAAATCGTTTGCCCTCGAGCGTTGGACTGATGATTTCGAGAATCATGAATGCTGTCCATGCACTTTGCGCGAGGGTCATAATGATAAAGGGGGCGGCACCCCGTGCCCGAATGAAATTAAG
Organism: Aggregatilineales bacterium; assembly: GCA_044226855.1. GTDB lineage: Bacteria > Chloroflexota > Anaerolineae > Aggregatilineales > Phototrophicaceae > CFX2. The sequence continues at coordinate 7,562 of JBGAGF010000041.1, read as the reverse complement.
GGCGTAGAAAGCAAGACCGGACGACAGGATGGCAGAAGCCAAAAATGGAAGGAGATACGGTACGCTAGAAGCGGGCATGACGATGTTTCTTGTACGACTAAAATGACTTCAACGGCTGTATGCCGTGCAATATACGATAGGCTATCTTAATATATTGTAACACTCTTTCAATAAAACAGTTGTCAAGACTATACAATCTACACAATAGACAATTTTTTCTTAATTATTCACACTTACAAATCGCAGATGCGAAGTGCTCTACAAGTGCAAAAAAACACACCTGAATGCTTGTGATCCGCCAAAATCGTTTTTCCCATATAATCGAATAAAGTCTGAACCTTGATAACGGGAGAATGTGACATGTCGATACAAAGCCCGCTCGCGTGGGGGCAATATTTTTATGACCGTTCCCGTTCTAATCTGCCGAGTACAGATCACGCGATGTACCGTATGACCGATTTGATCGCACGCGGAGCGCTTGATCCGAACATGGCGCGGGCGGTGCTGCACGACTCGCTGCTGTTAGATATGGTGTGGCGGGTGACGTGGGCAGATGATGACGGCATACCTGACCCTTTCCTGCCGACGCGTTTCGCGGACTGCGACGGCTGGGTGATCTTTATGCACGGCTGGACTGGCAACAACAGCATCTGGGAAGACATGCCCGCTATGATCGTGCGGGCCAATCCGCGTTTGATTGCTATTTCAGTTGATCATAATGGTTTCGGCCAGTCGAAATTTGAAATTGAAACGCCCAGCCTCGACCGCTGCTGTCCCCCGTCGGCGATGTCAGCGATGGAGCGTTTGGTTAAGGTACTCAAAATTCGGCGTCAACCGGGTGAGACCAACCGTAAAGTGATTAACTATGTCGGGCACAGCATGGGCGGTGCAGCACTGTTCTATCTAAACCCGATGAACTACGACATCGGTGAAGAAACCCGTTATGCGATTGCTCCGGCACTGCTGTTGAACGACACGACCCACCGTGCCTTCTTCAACGCGATGGGACTCGGCATCGGCATCGTCAACCGGCTGCGAATTTTCGAACCGATTGAAGACATCATTAAACCGAATATGATCAACACGGTTTGCGAAGGCAGCAGCCAATTCGTCAAGGATGCGCATACACGGCAGTACAATGAGACACCGCGCGGCACCACCTCGGCAACCTTCCGCGCAATGGGACTGCTGCAAAATTGGGAAATCGCCCACCGTTGGGACTTGTTCCGCGTCATGCTCGGTCATAAAGACAGCCTCGTGGGTTTGAACCCCATGATGGACATGCTCAGTGAAATGGAAGTGCCCGCCGGACATATCCGCGTGGTGGCCGGATCGCACTATATGTTCAGCGTGGGCACGGATACGGTCTTCCAACATGCTCAAAACCGTGACCTCGCTGTACAAGATATTCTGAAGCAGCATGATCGGGCACTTGACATGCAAAAGACGGGCAGAGGCAGCCGAGGGTTTGGATAGGATCAATTACTCCTCACCCCTAAATAGCGTTGTCCGGTAGTGAAAAGTGTCATGTTTCGTGTCGCTGTAGGCTAAAGCCATACAGCCACCAGCCAGACAAGCTCACTAAAGGCGCTTCAAAAATCAGAGTCTTGTACATGACACTACAGAATTCAGTGTCTAGTCGCTCAAATTCTCGGCTGAATAAGCAAAAAAGACAGTACCGGACAAGCCTTAAATCCCCTCTCCATTTCATGGCAGAGGGGACTTTCAATCAGTTCAAGTATTTGCTTTTTTGCTTGTATGGCGCAAAGCCTTGCGCCCCTACAAAACGTTGTAAATATCATTTTGGGGCGGGTTTGTATCAGCTCTACAAATAAAAAAGCCTGCGACTTCCGATGAGGTCACAGGCTTTTTAATTCAATATCGCCGAGGCTCAAACTTTAGCTGGAGATTTCTCGATCAAGCTCTCGAAGAAAGCGATCTCATCGGGCTGCAGCGGGGTGCGATCCACCATGCAGTAGCCTTTTTTGTTGTTCGACACCCGATAGCGCAGCGATTCCCATCCCTGCAGCTCCGATGGGCTGTAAACGACTTTGAACTCGCTATTCGGTGGCAACCTGCGGACAGCGTTGGGTTTGACATCGACGTAGAAAACCGTATAACCAAATTCGTTGATAATCGCGCTTGGTCGGGCCTTCGTCAAATCACTCATGGTCTTCACCTTGATGATGATAAAATCCGCATGATGGACAGATGATAACACCTCACACCGTTTCCGCTATAGGATTCTCGGCCTATTCGCGTTCGCCGCGAATCCCAATTTTGGCTAGGCGAGAACTTCCCTCAAAACAGAACTCGTGGTGAGATAAACGTGCGGGAGAAATATTGCCCCAAATTTCAACGTTTTACAAGACGTCCACTGGATCGAGATCAATGTGCCAGTTGCGCGGGATGTCCCAACCGCGCAGTACGGCAGCCGGATCAGGACCGCGCAGGATGATATGCCAGCGATAAACCTTATTGACGCGGTTGAAGAAACAGGGCGCAGGGCCGATGATCTCGGTGGCCGTCAAGGAGAGTTTCGCCATGCGTGCCTTCAGTTGATTGGCGGCGGCTTCGGCATCCGCACGGGCGCGGCTCTCGTTTTCGTCACGGAAGATGATCCGTGCCAAGCGGCGGAAGGGTGGATAACCTAAATCACGGCGGTAGGCAATTTCGGTGTCGTAGAAGTTGGCAAAGTCATGTTCAGCGGCCATCTGCACCGCGTAATGCTTGGGCTGGTAGGTTTGGAGGATGACCTTGCCGCCCAGCAATCCGCGTCCCGCCCGACCCGCGACCTGCGTCAGCAATTGGAAGCTGCGTTCGCTGGCGCGGAAGTCCGGCAGATTGAGTCCCATATCAGCGCTGACAACGCCCACCAGCGTGACCAGCGGCAAATCTAGACCTTTGGCGACCATCTGCGTGCCGATCAGGACATCAGCTTTGCCATCAATGAAGCGCTGCAAGAACAGTTCATGCGAGTCCGAGTCGGCGGCGGTGTCGGCGTCCCAGCGCAGCGTCCGCGCTTTGGGGAACATCTCGTGCATGGCAGCCTCGACCTGCTGCGTGCCTGCGCCGAAGTAACGGATGCGGCGTGAATTACATTCGGGACAAACAGTGGGCGGCTTGCCTTGGAAGCCACAGCGATGACAGCGCAGCGATTCGCCTTCACGGTGGAAGGTCAAAGGCGTATCACAGCGCGGACAGGTGGCGACGTAGCCACAGTCCCGACAAAAGACATAGGTCGATTCGCCGCGCCGGTTGATGTAGAGGATAGCCTGTTCTTTGCGCTTGAGCACTTCAGTGAGCGCTTCTTGCAGCGCGTAGCTGAAGATGCTGACGTTGCCGTCCTTGAGTTCCTCGCGCATATCGACGATTTGCACCGAGGGCAAGTCAATGGTCATGGCGTCGGCAGCGCGCGCCGGATAGTAACGGGCATTCACACCGGTTCGCTCCGCCTGTTCCAGAATACGGACGCGATGCCCCATAATGCGCGTGGGCAGCACAAGTGCCTTTAGTTCGCGCCTCCCTGCCCGATAAACCGTTTCGAGGTCGGGCGTGGCGCTGCCGAGGATCAACACGCCGTTGTTCTGACGCATCATTTGCTCGGCCACGTCACGGGCGTGGTAATGCGGCGGCGGGATGGGATCGGCCTGCTTGTAGCTCTGGTCGTGTTCTTCGTCGAGGATGACCAAACCGACATCCGGCAGCGGCGTAAACAGCGCTGACCGTGCTCCGACCACCACTTGAATCAAGCCCTCCCGTGCCCGCCGCCATGTGTCGTAGCGTTCGCCTTCGCTGAGCTGGCTGTGGATAATGGCCGTTTGGCCGGGGAAACGGGCGGCCACACGGCGAATGGTCTGGGCAGTGAGGGCGATTTCGGGCACAAGGTAGATCGCACCGCGCCCCTGCTGAACGGTCAATTCGATAGCCCGCAGATAAATCTCTGTTTTACCGCTGCCAGTGACACCATGCAGCAGGAACAACCCCGGCGGACGGTTATCGGCGGCTTTGCCCCATCCCCAGCCTTTGATGTGATCTTCAATTGCCTTCCATGCAGCGGCCTGTTCGGGCGTCAGCGGCGGGGGAATATTGGGCACAAAATCTTTGTCGGCCAGCGAGTCACGCCATGTCTGCTTCTCGCCGAGCATGATCAGTTCGTCTTCTTCCAGCTTCTTGAGGTCGGCCAGCTTCGCGCCGGTTTGGGCGTATACCCACTGCACATCAATCGGCTCGGATTGGCGCGCCAACACCCGCAACACGTGCAGTTCGGTTTCCGATTTGCGCAGCTGAATCACTTCCGGCAGTACACCGTCACGCGGAATGGTGAGCGATACGGTTCCGGGCAACTTACGGTCAGGCTTGTCGATTTTGATGAGGCCCGATGACTCGAATTTCTTGATGGTGGCCTCGGTGGTATCGGCGGCCTCGGCCACTTGATATAGAAATGGGTCATCTACCGGCATGGCGGCCAGCGCTTCGAGAATATCGGCTGGCTTGGATTCCTTGCCGAGATGGCGCATGACGTTCGGTATCTGATTGGGATGGATGGCGAGCAGGGCGGTTTGAATGACACGTGGTTTGACACGCGGCGGGGTCAGGATGCGCTCGACATAGAGAATGCTATCTTTGGCGAGGGAATCGACCGCAGGACGCCAGTTTAGTCCTTGCATCGACTTGTTCAGTTCCAGCCGCTTGCCGGTCATCGAGCCGCGCCGTCGCAGCAGATCAAGCAGCTTTTGTTCAACCGGGTCTTTACTGGTGGCTTGATCATCAATTAGCGTGACACGAATATCACGTCCGCCTGTTAAGCCCGGCGTGAGCATCAACCACAAGCAGGAGCCAATCGGCGACAGATAGCGCTCGCTCATCCAGCGGGCGAGGGCGATCTGTGAGGGATTGACGACCGGCATCGGGTCAAGAATAGCTTGAATGAGTTTGGTCTGGGTGATTTGGGTATGGTCGCGCAGGGCTAAAATGATGCCGTGCTGGACAGCCGTGCCAAAGGGAACCTGTACCAGTTGTCCGAGTTGGATACGTCCGGCGAGTTCCGGCGGCACTTCATAATCAAAACTCTGATTAACAGCCGCATTCACCGCGATTTCAGCGTACATTCGTCTTCCAATAAACCCCAATTTGCGGAGTCATACTATAGCATAATCGCTCCCATTTTCATATGCACATTTGTTCTGTTTTTTAAGGATTAATCCATCATTTGCCCGCAGGTCACGTTGATCACTGCTCCGGTTAGAGCACTGGCATAATCTGATACCGCCAAGACCGCCGCATTGGCAACTTCCGCAAGCGAGGGGAGATGCTTCAAGGGAATGCTGCTGGCGGCCTGTACCGTGAATTCATCCAGCGTCATACCCTGTTCTTGGGCATGCATGGTGAACACTTCACGAAGGCCACGCGCATCCGGTGAGCCAGCCGAACGTAAGCAGACAACCCGTACACCCTGTGGCCCAACTTCAATGGCAATCTGCCGGCATAGGGCTTCTATCGCCGCACAGGCTGCTCCAAAGCCCCCGATGTTGGGATAGGCTACACGTGCTGCATTGGCCGTGATCGCAAGGATGACGCCTGAACCCTGACTGACCATACGTCGTGCGGACGCCGTGGAGGTATTAAAATAGGTGATCATGGCATTAGTGATTGGCTGGGCGAACAGAGCTTGCGACATCTCTAATATGCCTTGCCCCTGCACGTCGTCATGCCCAACCGCGTTAAACGAAATATCGATACGTCCTGCTCTGACAATGACATCATCCAGAGACCGCTCGACAGATTGAAGATCATAGGCATCGACCTGCGTCGTTTCTGCCAATCCGCCTGCCGCGCGGATTTCACCTGCCGCCGCTTCTAGCGTAGTCATAGTACGCCCTGCCAAAAATACCCGTGCGCCTTCGCGGGCAAAAGCCCGTGCCACAGCGCCACCATAAACAATCGCATTTTTATTCGCTAAAAGCATATGCTTCCTCCTGAAGAATAGATTGGTAGCACCACATTAAACGGTGGAAGCTAAGTGAGAGAGCAAGCGAGCCCATAAAAACTCGTGAAGAGACCAGCGATGGTCGGTTAAGCCAGCTGCCATAGCGGGTGTGCGCTGGTCGAGCGAAGTGTGGAGCCAGCAGAAGTTATATAAACAACCGACTAAGAAAACGCGTTCGCCAACCGTTTGCAAGTGGTGAGCCGGACAACGGGTACGACGGACAAAACAAGCCAGATGCGCCCGAAAGGTGGCGTTGAGGCGTTCGATGTAAGCGGTGTTAATGGTCTTGCCCACGCCTTGTGTGACCTCTCATAAGAACCCATCTGAAAATTAGTTAGGGAAACGCTTGAGCAAGGTGCGAATGGAAGCCAGATAAATCATACGCTCACTGCTGAAAGGACACAGCTCGAATTCTTTGCCCAAGCGACGACCCAGCGGTAAGGTTGAACTGCGAAACCGACTTGCTCAGGAGTGGGCGAAACAATCTCGATCTCAAGAGTAAATTGCTCCCAAAGCCAATCCCGCAAGGTTTCACCCCAATAGCCATGATCGGCCCACAATTTGAGCAAGCGGCGTGCTGAAAAAGGATCGAGTTTGTTGAAGATGCGGTACGCGCCATCGCTCTCGGGCAAGTACCACCACTTCCAACAGCATGCCCAGCATATCGGTCAGAATGTGGCACTTACGTCCTTTGACTTTCTTATGCCGATCATAGCCGAGCTCTTTTCCTATGCCGGTCTTTTGATCGATTGGCGGTCGATGACCGCTGCGCTAGGACGCGCGAAACCCCCGATACGTCGTCGTTCTAAGTCACCCATCGCCCGATTAATCCGTTGCCATGTCCCGTCCAAACACCATTTGCTAAAGTGATAGTACACGCTTTTGGGATGCGGAAACTCTTTGGGCAGGTTCTCCCATTGGCTACCCGTAACCACCACGTATAGGATCGCATTCATAACCTTGCATAACTCTAATTTCATCGGTCGTCCAGCTCCCTTTCGTCGCGGTAACAGCCAGACCATTCGTTTCCATTGCCATCACTCACATCGCTGGTGTATTGGCGCTCTTTGTGCGACACTTCTTTTTATTCCTATTCGGTTTTTAGGTTGTTTGGTTACTCCTATTTTACCGAGCAGGAATTTTCAGATGACTTCTTATGACCTTTAGCTCCCCATACAGAGTACCCTGTATGGAGAGCACCAATGTATTGAGTCCAAAGGGCAACCGTCTAAGAAGTGTCCAAGGAAGACGACCCGTACCCAAAATAATAGACTTATCAAGGATGGGCAAGAGAAGTGAGTTGAGGACTTGCCCATCAACAGCATGAACCACAAAGTGACGAGCATGAGAATCGAAAAGGACGGAAACAACTCAACGATTAGCGCCACCAAAGAGAGGTATCCAAAATTGAGTCTATTGGAACTGTACTGTGCTGTCGCTGATTTTGGCAAAGGGATGGAGCAGAGCGAGTTAGGCGGTTGTTGAGAAATGGGGATCAGCAACGACAGCGAAGCGCTAACCATCATGATCCATTTTCATCAGAGCCAATATCGAACGTTCAAAGCCTACTATC
>JBGAGF010000040.1:0-44810 GCA_044226855.1 Aggregatilineales bacterium | reverse complement strand
GTCAGGCACATCACTGAGCAATGGATACAGATTTACAACCATGATCGACCGCATGATGCGCTCGCTGGTCTGACGCCAGCGGCCTATTATCGGGTTCACTCTCTCTAGTTTTGTTTGGTACTAATGATGGGGTGGCTACCTTAGCAACCCTATGATAGATTCCCCAACACTTAAAATGAACATTACGATTTATGATTCTGTGTGGGTTGTTTTTGTTCAACATGAGTAGTTCTTGTAGGAAATTGGAATGGCGTCGTATACCCAACATGTTCACGCGGATGGTTTCGAAATCAACTGGATGAAGCGGCTGGTGCTGCGTGAGGCGGAACAGGCGTCAGCGATTGACCGCATCATGGGCAGCTACTTTGTGCTGGCGAACTCCATCGGCGATACCACGTATTTTTCGACCACTCAAGAAATGGCCGAAGAACGCCGGAACATCTGGCAGGCGTTTCTGGATGGCAACCTGACGCCGATGCGGCACTACATCGAGCAGGAGGACTTCAGCAGCAAGATGACGGATTTTTCACTACGCGTGTAATCGGCAAATTGCGATAAAACTCTAGGGCGCGTCACCACGGATTCGCCCTTACTCCTCGCTACGGCTTCAATCATTGCCTCACACCGCCTTCGTTTGATGTACTGATTGATTGTTCCAAACGCCACCTCAATAATTAAGATCAATTTCTTAATTTACTGATAGTTCATTCAACAGCAATGGATTTGGCTTTAGAATGCGAATAATGCCCTGACAAAAACCCAACTGTTTAACCTGCGAACAAGGATGATGCGATGACCGTCTATACCAAAAACTTTCTCGTAGATGGATTTGAAATGTACATGATGAAGACGATTGTAAACCGCGAGGCAGATAACATCACGTTAACGGATCGTCTTGCCGCAGCTTACTTTATTGTGAGCAATTTTGTCCAAGACACGTCAAACTACTCTTCTCTGGGTCGAGAAATGCGCCGCGAACGTACGGCTATCTGGATGGACGTGTGGAGCGGCAACCTCGGTCACATGCGCCAATACCTGGCCGATCTCGCGATGGGTGAAAAAGTGGTCAAGGCCATGATCAAGAATGAGGTGAAGAATAAAGTGGTGTGGATGCGCGTCGCAGTATATGTGGTAATTACAGTAGTCATTTGCGTGTTGGCGTTTAAGGTATTTGGGTTCTAAATTTTTTGGCTGCTGAATGTGACGGGCGTATCGCAAATGATACGCCCTTTTTTGTTGTTAGCACTAGATGTTATACAGCGCGGCGGCCACGTCGGTGTCGAAGTTGATAAGCGGCAAGCGGACGGTGGCGGTCAGTTGATAGCTGTCGTAGTACGGCAGATAATCCACTCTGACGGCGATCTTGCGACGGTAGCCAACGAACCATCCCGGACGGTGGACACAGAGCGCGGTACCCTTGGGTAAGCATGCCTTAAATTAGGACCAAACAAAATTGGACTTTTCCAATATATTGACAGCAAGTGAGGAGAACTTCAATGAAAACAGGACGGTTCAGCGAAAGTCAAATAATTGCCATATTGAAACAGCTGGAAGCAGGTATAAAGGTTGACGACATTTGCCGGGAACATGGCATCAGCCAAGCCACGTTCTACAACTGGAAATCCAAATATGGCGGTATGGAAGCATCGGATGTCAAACGCCTACGTGACTTAGAACAGGAAAACGCGCGTCTGAAACGTATGTATGCTGAGCTGAGTTTGGACCACCAAATCCTAAAAGACATCATCGAAAAAAAGCTGTGAGCGCCGAGAGAAGGCGCACCTTAGTGGATGAAGTGATAAGTGAATATGCGGTGATCGAACGGCGAGCCTGTCAAGTGGTGGGACTCAGTCGCAGCGTTCGACGCTATTCAGCCCGCCCACGAGATGCTGAGGCTCTTATCACCGTACTCAAGCAGGCGTCAGAGCGTTATGCACGCTGGGGCTTGAGTAAGCTATATAGCTGGTTGCGGAACCAAGGATACGACTGGAATCATAAACGGGTGTATCGTGTTTACCGGGCTATGAAGCTCAATTTGCGGATGACGCGACGCAAGCGACTGCCGAAACGCTTTCCTGAAGCACTGAGCACGCCTAAAACCGCCAATGTGTCCTGGTCGATGGATATCATGAGTGATGCTTTGCTGGATGGACGCAAGCTTCGCACGTTGAACATCTTGGATGATTTCAACCGGGAGGCATTAGCCATTGAGGTCAATAGGTCCCTACAGGCTAAGCGCGTGGTTCGTACCTTGGATCAGGTGGCACAATGGCGAGGTTATCCACAGCGTATTCGCGTCGATAATGGCCCAGAGTTCATTTCAGCGACGCTGGCCAGTTGGGCTGAACTGCATCACGTCTGGCTCGACTTTATTCGACCCGGACGACCTGATCAGAATGCTTATATTGAACGCTTCAATCGTACCTACCGTGAGGATGTACTCGATTTTTACTTGTTTCGCAGTCTACAGGAGGTTCGAACTATCACCCAGCGATGGATACAGATTTACAATCATGATCGACCGCATGATGCGCTCGCTGGTCTGACACCAGCAGCCTATTATCGGATTCACTCTCTCTAGTTTTGTTTGGTACTAACGATGGGGTGGCTACCCCTTGACATGCACCTGCAATCATCGTGCCATTCGGACTCCAGTCAATTACAGCTGGTGCTCCGGGCTGCGATTGACCTAAAGTAAGTAGTAAGTCAAGGCCCAGTGTACTCAAGAACATGAATGTACTAATCACAAGTAATTTGAGACGACTTTGTTTCATCATTTGAACTCCACATGCCTTAAGGTATTACATCCCAATCGTTTCCACGATTGGGATGTGGATTAGGCAGATTGAATTGGGAAAACGAAGCGCACCCCCTAATGGAGAAGTAACTAAACCCGCTTCTCATCGACGTGATTATCCATGTGCCAGAAACGGCATCCTAAGCTAATTGGTTATGAATGCCCCTATTGAGCAAATCCACTGCTGAATGTCTTCCTTTACGCTACGATCCAATCACCTATTGTAGGAACAATTTGACCACTTCTGCAAAGTGCTCGGGTTGGTCATACTGAAGACCATGCCCCGCGTTCTGTATCGCTTCGATACGGAGACGTGGGTTAAGAGTCTGGATTTCTTGTGCTGTCTAAAGGGAAACGACGCCTTTATCCGCGATGATCAGCAGGATCGGGACATCAATGGCGCTCACCAAGTGTAGATAGTCAGGTTGGGCAGGGTCAGCACATCAAACGCTTGTATAGGGGCGTTCATTCTCGCCAAGGTCACGAGTTCGACAATTTCTGGCGTGCGATGCGGATGCCGAAGTTGTGCCTGAGCCAGCACATCCTCCCGATTTGAGCTGAGCAGTCGGCGGTGCTGTTCGACGGCATCACTTTCGTAGACTTCGCGCTGGCGTTGAGGGCTTAAGAATGTAGGACCAGCCAAGATAAGGCCGCGAACAGCCGTGCCCATTTGACTTGCCACGACTGCCGCCCATCGAATGCCCCAGCAGGACCGGAGCGTCAAGGCACAGCCCTTGAATAAGTTCAACCAAATCGCCTGCCTGATTGTCGTAGCCATAGCCGGTCAGCGGTTTACTGGAATGCCCGTGCCCTCTAGCATCCGGCATCATGAAGTCGTATGACGCTTCAAGCGCGCGTGCCAGAGGAGTCCAGCAGGCTCCACTTCCGGTCAGCCCATGCAGAAGAACAAGTGACAGCTTTGGCCCGCCGGTTCTCAGGTAGTGGATGTCGATGCCGTTCGCTTGGCAGATCGTGCTCATCCAGTTCGTTATGTGGTTTTTCCCAGTGAATCATGGACGGCAAAATTGCCATCTACTTTTTGGCAAAATAGCTATAAGTTGCGTCGACCACGCACGATGGTGGTGAGTTGTGGGGAAGGCAGCCAAACGGTGAAGGTCGAACCCTGCCCCTCGCCCGCGCTGGTCACCGTGATACGTCCGCCGTGCGCCTGCACAATCTCCTGCGTGATGGCTAGGCCTAAGCCCGTTCCCCGACGCGGCCCGCGCGTTTTATCCACCTGATAGAAGCGCTCGAAAATGCGGGGCAAATCCTCGGCTTTAATGCCCAAGCCGGTATCGCGCACCATGACCTCGACGCCGCCGTTGTTGACCTGAGTGCGCAGCCAGATTTCGCCACCCGACGGGGTGTACTTAATGGCGTTGCTCACGATGTTGGTAAGCACCTGCGCCAGACGGTCACCATCCCCTGCGACTTCCGGCATCCGGTCGGCTTCGATGTGGAGCGTTAATCCTCTGTCCCGCGCCAGAATGGACAGGCGGTCGCCGACAGCCTGCACCAGCTTGCCCATATCAATCGCGGCGGTTCGCATCGAGAGGCGTCCAGCTTGCAAGCGGGCTAGATCAGTGAGTTCGGTCACCATACGGTTGAGGCGTCCAGCTTCCTCGTGGATAACTTTTGCCGCGCTGGCCGGGTCTTTGGCCGCGCCATCCATGATGGCCTGTGAATAGCCCTGAATGGAGGTCAGCGGGGTTTTAAGATCATGACCGACATTCGCCATGAAGTCCTTCTGGGACTGCTGCGTGTTCTGGACTTGGCCGCTCATGCGGTTGAAAGTTTCGGCCAGCGCTTTGATCTCGGCAGGTCCCTCCTCCGGCACCCGCTGGTCATAGTGTCCGGCAGCGACCGATTCGGCAGCTTTCACCAGATGCGCGAGGGATCCGGTCAGCGTGCGGCTGATGACGGCGGCTAAAAAGGCGGCCACGACCAGCCCGACCAAAGCCGACTCTGCCAGTGGCAGCGCCAATTCACGGCGGAAGCGATCCAGCACGTTTTGCCACGTTTGCACTTCGGGACGGTCGGCCAAGATGATGGCGTTGGTTTCCTGCCCCTGACGGACGGCTGCGACACCTGCGAATAACCAGTTCGAGCCGTCTTTGTCAGCGAGATGACCGAAGACCGCCTGCCCACTGACTAGGCGCGGCGTGCGAATGGTGTAGGACTCTTCGGTCAGCCGTGTGTTATCCCCGCGCGTGAAGGTTCCGGCGGTGTCATAAATCACGGATTGCTTGGGCATGTTGACAATGAGGATACGGGTTTGGCTCTCACTGGCCAACTGCGGCAGTTGATCGACCAGCCGCGTCAACTCCCCTAAGCTTGGGCGCGCACTCAATCCGACTTCCTGCGCGATGCTCTGCATAGTGGTCAACAGGCGTTCATAAGTCGATCCCGGCGCGACCGGCTGCGCGAACAAGAACACCAAAAAGGCGGCTGTCATGATGAGTAACAGCGCCAATACCAGCACCAGATAGGAGAAGAACAGCCGTGAGCGTAAGGGCGGATTGCGTCGCATGATGAGTCTATAGTCGATAGCCGATAGATCAAATGCAATCCTCACCCCCAGCCCCTCTCCACTTCGTAGAGAGGGGAGAAAGGAGGTGTGATTCATTTCGATATACCATATTGGCGATAGTTAACAACCTCATTTTAAAGGCGAAGTGTTATCGAAGTGTAATGCGTTTTTATACGGCGCTCAATGCTACTCCAGCTTGTAGCCGACGCCCCAGACGGTTTCAATTTGAGGGCGCATGCCTTCCAGCTTGTGACGCAGGTGAGCGACATGGACATCGACGGTGCGCGTTTCGCCGGCGAAGTCAAAGCCCCAGACGACATCCAGCAGCTTTTCGCGGCTGAAGACGATGCCGGGATTTTCGGCCAGTGTCAGCAGCAGATCGAACTCCTTCATGCGCAGGTCAATCGTGCGACCATCGACCATCACGACCCGGCGCTGGGAATAGATGGTGAGGTTGTCGAGCACAGTCGGCAACTCGGATGAGTCAGAGGTCTGAGCGGGTTTCTTGTCACTGCGGCGGAAGATAGCCTTGATCCGCGCCACCAACTCACGCGGGTTGAAGGGCTTGGTCATGTAGTCGTCCGCGCCGAGTTCCAAGCCGACGATTTTATCAATATCATCACTGCGGGCGGTCAGCATGATAATCGGCACATCGGACTGCGCCCGAACACGGCGGCAGACTTCCCAACCGTCGAGTCCCGGCAGCATCAAATCCAGTACAACCAGTGAGGGTTTCTCGCTGAGGATGCGCTGCAAGGCAATCGCGCCGTCGGTGGCGCTGGTGGTCTTCCAGCCTTCCTGCTCCACATACATTTTGGCGAGGTCAATAATGTGCTGCTCGTCATCCACAAGGAATATGGTCTCGGTCATATGTAATTCCAGTCGATTGCAATATCAGAGGCTTCAGTAACTCTATTATGTCTCTTTTTCATCCTTCTCAAGCCGTAGTTCGGTGGCAAAGGGGGTATTGTCGCCGTCAAAGACAAGGGACTCAAAGTCATTATCGGACACCAACGAGAGAAAATGATCGATGAAACTGAGCAGTTGATCCAGTGAATTCGTCAGTTCAAAGTAGCTGCGTTTAGTCGTCGGATCATAGACCGTGATCTGCACACGGCGTTTCATCATGTCACCGGAACTATTTACCATATTGGCGAAACGTGCTTTGCCCGTCGGGGTGAGGGTCAAATCCAGATGTAGAGAACGCAGGATTTCGTTGGCTTGAGCGGGGCTGAGTTGGTTATCACCCACCATTTCGAGTATTTTTCTGACAATCACCATGACCGTATCGTTGGGTGCGGCAGCATTTTGCGGGATGTCCGGCGGCGCGGGGCGTCCGACCTCCGGTGATGCGTTGATTTGTGGCGACGGTTCTTGCAGCAGGCGCTGGGTCTGGCGGCGCACCTGTTCGGGGGTGATATTGAAGTCCTTGAGGATGTGCACAGCGGCGCTGTCCTCCTGCCGCACCAACCCCAGCAAGACATGTTCGGTGCCGATGTAGTGATGATCGAGGACATGGGCTTCATCGACGGCCAGTTCCAGCAGACGTTTGGTAGCAGACGAGAGTTCAGGGGTGGATGTGGCGGTAGCGATACGCTCGTTATCGGCGGCCAGCGCGGCAATCCGCTCGACTACGGCTTTATCTTTCAATGAGAGATTGCGCAGCACCCGTGATGCGACGCCATGCTCCTCACGCAGCAAGCCGACCAGCACATGCTCGGTGCCAATCACCGGATGCTTCAACTGGACAGCGGTTTCTTCGGCCAGCGCCATAACCCGCTGCGCACGCTGCGTAAAGTGCTCCATATTATTCATCAGGTTTGTCCTTGTCGTTTACAATGCGAATCTCGACGGCGCTATCGCCCAATTTAAAAACCATAGGGGTATCAGGATTATTGAGTATCCCTGTAAGAAACCGATCAATTTCATTTAGAACTTTCGGCAAGGGAAAGACTGTCTCGCTCTTCTTCTCCGCACCTTTGGAATCGACCAAGGCGAGTCGCACCCGATAATCTTGCAGTTTCTCTAAATCAAAGAATGCACTCACCAATTCAGCCTGTTTTGAAGGTAAAAGTTTGAGATCGGGCGTGAGTGAGTTGACCAACTCGACACCCTGCGAAATCGTGATTTTTTGATCCTCAATCATCTGGAGAATTCTGATGATGACCTTTTCTAGCATGGCGACCGCATCTACGTCATCACCTTGTGAGGACTGTTTCGGTTCGGTCTTTATTTCGTCGGTTAAAGATGATTCACGGACGGGCTTACTTGGCGCTGACGGAGACGGTTGGGGGGAAACTTCGGGTTGTATCGGTCTTTCTTGCAAAACACGGCGTGTTTGTCGCCGGACTTCTGCAGGACTCAGGCCTAAGCGCTTGAGCACATCAATGGCGACCCCATCGGATTGACGCACCAAACCCAACAGTAAGTGTTCAGTACCGATGGCGTGATGCCCCATGCGGCGGGCTTCATCGACTGCTAGTTCGATCACCCGTTTTGTTCCGGGTGAAAGTTCGGCTGTGGTTGCTGTAGGTCGGACAGTGGCACGGGTCAATTCCTCAATCAATTCTTCAACACGCTGCTGCTCCAAACCTAGATCGCTAAGGACACGTCCGGCGACGCCACCCTCTTCGCGCAGCAAGCCCAACAGCATATGTTCGGTGCCGATGTAGTTATGCTGAAGGCGCTCGGCCTCTTCCTGTGCCAAGGACAGCACCCGTCGTGCCCGCGGCGTGAAGCGTTCCATTTTGTTGTTCGGCATCGTCAGACCCAGCCTTTCCGGTCATTCGCGATACCTACACATTGTAGAGCATTTTAGGTTTTAGGGACTTCGCAGTGATAAACATTACGTAATATCACAAAGTTGGAATGTTAGGTTTCAGCGTTCACTTCAGACGCAGTAGTCTCAACAACCTGTTTTGACACAAGCACCTTATCGACACGGCGTCCGTCCATATCCACGACCTCGAAGCGCAGTCCGGTGGTTTCAAAGGAATCTGCCGGAGCCGGTACGCGTCCGAGATGAGCCATCATAAAGCCGCCCAAGGTTTGGAAGTGACCTTCCTCTTCCTGCGGCAGCGCTTTGACGTCAAAGATCGACTTGACTTCATCAATCGGCAGCAGGCCATCCAGCAACCACGAACCATCCTCACGCTGAGCTGCGCCGGGTTGATCCGTCACGCCGATAATTTCATCCATCAGATCGTTCAGGGTAATCAAACCTTCCACGCCGCCATACTCACTGATGACGAGCGCCATGTGTTTGCCCGACTGCTTAAACAGCGTCAGCGCGTGGGCAGCGGACGTGGTTTGTGGGATGAACAGCGGCTCGCGGATGCAGGGGTTCAGATTGAGTGACTGCTCTTTAAGCAGGGAATCCAGCAGGTCTTTGGAACGCACCACGCCAACGATCTGGTCGAGTGAGCCAAGCGCCACCGGAAAGCGCGAATGTATGCTGCGGGCAATCAAATTGACGGTGTCCTCCAACGGCTTGTTGAGGTCAATCCATTCAATGTCCAGACGGGGCGTCATGAGCGTTTCGATACTGCGGTCGTCCAAACTCATGACGCTGGCAACCAACGACCGTTCGTTGACTTCAAAAACACCCGCTTCGACACCCTGCTCCATCAGAGAGTAGATTTCTTCATTGGTTACAGGATGTTCATCAGTCTTACGCGCGCCGAGCAAACGCAAAAGACCATCGGTTGAAACACTCAGCAGGTGAACAATCGGAGCACTAATTTGAGATAAGCGATGCATAGCTGGCGCGACGAACGCTGCAACCCGTTCAGGATTTTGTAAGCCTAAGCGCTTGGGAACGAGTTCACCGACCACCAGCGACAGATAAGTGGTCAGAGCAACGACCAGCAATAAGCCTAAGGCTTCGCTGACCGGACGCAAAAACTCAATGTGACCTAAGGCCGTCGCGACTGGATGGGCCAGCGCCGCGCCCGCGAATGCCCCTTGCAGCACGCCCACCAAGGTAATGCCGATTTGGACAGTAGAGAGGAAACGGTTGGGTGATTCGGCCAGTTCAATGGCCTGCTGCGCACCTTTGCTGCCACTGCTCGCCAACTGTGCCAAGCGTACTTTCCGCGACGAGAGTACTGCGATTTCCGACATCGAAAGCAGCCCGTTGACCACAGTCAGCAGGATAATGATCAGGAATTCCATGGTGTGTCTCGCGGGGGATAAGCGTTAGAACTTACAACTCGGACGGTTCGAAGAAGATTTAAGCTGCTACTGTCATCATCAGACACGGGTCTTGAAAGTCTCTCTTTCTACGGCTCGGTGAAATATGAACTGTAAGAATACCATGACCTTTTTCAGATGAAGCAATTTCTCATCAGATTGTAAGCACAATATGAGATATTACTTCATCAAAAAGTGATGCTTGCTGGTTCGGATCATCTGCATGAGGCCCGTAGTATTGCATAGCGGAACGGTGGGTTCTATGTGCTAGTTGAATCCTAGAAGTAAAAAGAGGAGAGCACGATGAGCGACGAACAGGCAGCGCCTGAGACAAAGGGTGTTACGGTTAAGTTACTGTCAACGGTTGACCTTGGTCCCGAGATCGAGGGCATGGCAGGGCGACAACTTCGAATGCGTATGGTGACCATCGAGCCCGGAGGCGTCTTTGGCCCGCTTCATGACCATAAAGACAGACCGGGCACTGTCTACATCCTGCAAGGAACAATCACGGATCACCGGAATGGGGTCGCTACCGACTATGGGCCGGGCGTGGGCTGGCCTGAGGACAGAAACACCTTACACTGGCTTGAGAACAGAGGAACGATTCCAGCGGTTGAAATCTCAGTCGATATCGTCCGACAAGCGTAAGCTCTGGCACAACATTTGACACGGTTGCGACGAATACATGGTTCAACAGGGCAACTGCTAAGTGCGCGGCGTCCACGTCATGTGGATGACTTCACGCCGTACCGAAAACTGATAGCGCTTGAGGATGGCACTGGTCACGGTTCGGTCTGAGGGATGCTCTACTCCAAGGGCCGATGTGCCAAAGCGCCGCACCGCTGTATTGATCAAGGCTTCGTCGTATAAGCCCTCGTAATCCGGATGAACCATCAAGGTCATCTGTGTTGTGAGGGTGAGGCTGGTTTCAATCCACAGCGCGGCAAGTATGTCTTGTCCATTATCAGAGCGGATGACCAAGCGTTCACGCTGGCGCAAACTCACCCAATCCGTCAACTGCTGCAACAGGCTGCGGTGAAATTGGCGCTCGTGCAGCGGACGCAACCAACCGAGGCCGCCCATCGCCTGTGGACGAACGTATTCGGCCAAGCGGAATTCTGCCTGCCATTCATTGGGCTGGCGATGAACGATATGAATACGGGGATCACCACTGTCGTAAGGTTGGGGCAGATTATAGGCACCACTGCGCCGCCATGTGGTCCACGCGCGTTCTTCCAAAAAACCGAGGCGCATGTATAAGCGCCGTGCTACCGGATTATCGGCGTCTACTTGCAGCATGGCCCGCCGTCCGCCGCGCTGAGCGATCATATCCATGCTAGACCGCATGAGTTCCTGTGCGATGCCACGCCGCTGGTAATCGGGATGTACCGCCACATTGACGATCACCCAATCACGCCCATCAAAACCCGGGCCGTCCGCCGGATATACCGATACATTGCCAACCAGCTTCCCATCCTCAATCCACACGTAGCCGGTGCCCATGCCCTGCATCAAGTTATTTAGGCCGCCGAGAAAGCCAATCCCCGGCATGCTGCTCATTGTACGCATCTCGCGCACTGCAGCCCGCCCATTGCTGTCCATGCTGCTGGCAAAGGCGATTTCAATTAAGTCCGCCAACGGCCCTAAATCGGTACGCAAATTCACCGGACGAGGACCGTTCTTCACGAACGAAGCGTTTTGAGAAGCCTGTAGACCGACCACAGATTAGTATCCTTCCAGATTACCTGTTAGCGTATCCCCAGCCTATTAGTGTGTCAAGTTCTATCCGGCTCTAAATTGGTCTTGTATGGGTGCCGCTGAACTCATATCTTTAGGTGGACGTGACACGTCTGACAGCCACTTAAAAATATTTTTGGACTACCTCACACAATCCGCCGTTTTCCCGACGCCTTAAAATCCGCCGTTGGAGATCAGCCCACTAGACGCTATGATTGTACTTCTGTGAAAAGGAGTGAACTTTCCTATGACGCGACAAAACTATGGTACATTACGCGGTGGCGGTTCTACCCGTCGCAGTGGTGCATGGCAGTGGACGGTCATCGGCTTTGTCTTTGGCTTCGGCTGTGCAGCCATTGTTGGACTGGTCTTGGTGATAACCGGCGGCACCGATACCCTAGCAGGACTCTTCTCGGCAGGCCGTGCGACACCTACCCCCGTTGTGATGGTCATCACTTCCACACCATTGCCGATCACACCAACCGTCGAACCGACCGTCGGCGTCGTGACAGCTACACCTGAACAAGCACAAATTGCCGTGCCTTCGGCAAGCCCAACTACGGATGTTCAACAGGTTCTAGTCCTGCCGAGTGCGACAACGCCACCGACTAGCGCGCCGACCGCAGTCGTCCCTCAGGCCGCGCAAATCCCATCAGACTTGCTCGCCAAGCGCAGCCCCTTGATCCAAGTCGTGGCCGGTACGTTTGAGATGGGTACCAAAGCGCAGGAAGCGGCCATCGCGGCTGAAGAATGCACCAGCCTCTGGAACAGCAAGTGCGATCCGAACGACGCCAGCGATTCGTTCCCGCCGCACCAAGTCACAGTCAGCCCTTACTATATCGAAGAGACGGAAGTCACCTACGATCAATATTTGGCCTTCCTCAACTCCGAACAAATCGGCATGGGCGCCCGCAACGCTAAGCACAAGAACGGCTGCGAAGGTCAACTGTGCATCGAAACCCGCACTGAAAATCAGAACAGCAATATCATTTCCGACACCCAGAACTACCGCGTGAATGCGGCAATTGCCAACTTCCCGGTCGCTGGTGTGACGTGGTATGGCGCAGTGGCTTACTGCGCGGCCATCGGTCGCCGTCTGCCCACCGAGGCGGAATGGGAACATGCAGCACGTGGCCCACAAAATAGCATTTATCCTTGGGGTAACGAATTTGTCGTAACCAACGCCCGCACCAGCCGTCCGCAAGAAACGGACGCGGCCTTGGTCGGCCCCAAGACCGTCAAGACCTATACATCCTTTAACGGTTTGTATGACATGGCAGGGAACATCGCCGAATGGGTCAGCGATTGGTATGATCCGCTGTATTACACCACCTTAGCCAATTCAACCACCGCGATTGTCGATCCGAAGGGGCCGGTCGCCGGAACCCAAAAGGTACTGCGCGGGGGCAGCTGGGACGCCCTGCCGTTCTACGCCCGCAGCGTCCACCGCCAGAGTCTTCCGCCGCTTGGCCCGACGCTCTGGGCCGGTTTCCGCTGCGCCAGCGATACCAGTGACACGGGAACGCCGGGTGCCGGTACAACTGGTACAACAGGCAATACTAGTAGCGCGCCGGTTGGCAACGTTCCTGCCCCGACTGCCGCCACAGGTGGCAATGAGGAAAATGCTCAACCGCTGGTTCCGCCTCCGCTGACGGATGTACCGCTGCCGACCGCTAACACCACACCGCTCGCAACGCTGGCTTCGGGCGGTTAGCGCGAGACACACAATTACCATTGAAGGGGTTTGCCAAACGGCAAGCCCTTTTAATTTGCTCTACCTGTGGTACCTGTAAGACAATTGTTGGATCATTTTAATAGAGAGCGCATCACTTCATAAGTTGTTTTTCCATCGAGGGACATATGAGGTCGATGATAATTATAGAAGTTTTCCCAAGCCTCCAGTTTCGCAGTTAAATCAACATTGTCGGTGTAGGTCAGGAGTTGATAAAACTCGGTGTCATCCGTTCTGTGTGATCGTTCGACTTTACCGTTGAGCTGAGGTGTTCGCGGTTTGATGTATATATGCTGTAGTCCCTGCAAAACTGTATCTGTTCATAAATATTGAGACAAAGAACCATCAATTTGATCGGTGTTGCTACGAAAAATTGTGCGAAAAATAAATTTGATTTCTAGCTACCGGACACTGAACAAAAAAGCGAGGAGGAAGGGGTAGGAAAGAGAGGGAAAACTCGCTAAGGTTGAAGTTGCCAACAAACAACCAAGCGAGAAATGGCCATGACATCCATCGGCCTTCCTCAACTGTATAGTAGCCTTCACACATTCATCATGCAAACGCTACCGGATAGATGCGACACACGCTTAGCCAATCTGTTGTTCATGATGCGGGGTTTATTCCTCGCTCAAAGCGTACAATTAGATCATATTGCCCGGAAAATGCCTTCACGCGCCAAGAAATTGAGCAGCCATAAGCGCTTTCGACGCTTTTTGGATAATCCGTTGGTGCAAGTGCGAGCGTGGTATGACCCGTTTGCGCGTTTCACCTTACTGTCAGCCGCCAGCGCTGGAGCAGTTCACCTGATTATCGACAGTACTAAAATCGCCTTTGGTTTTCGTCTGGTGATGGTGAGTGTAGCCTATCGACGACGCAGTCTGCCCATCACTTGGATGTGGGCAATTGGGACACGCGGACACACCACCACTTGTGTCCAAATAGCGCTACTCAACTATGTTCACAAATTGCTGCCCATCGGTGTACCAATTTCCTTAGTCGGGGATAGTGAATTCGGACGATCCCTTCTCATTGCCCAATTACGGGAATGGGGTTGGGATTATGCCCTACGGCAACCGGTGACCACCTCCTGTGGTGGCAGGGTAATGGTCAATGGCAGCGCCTCGACAGCCTCTTGACGAACCCGGTTGTCGCTGGCTCGGTTGGACATGGCTGACCCAATCTCATGACCAACTGACCCATCTGGTCGTTTATTGGCGTAAAGACGAAAAGCAACCTTGGTTTCTGGCAACTAATCAAATGACTGTTCGTGCCACCGTCCGTTTGTATCGCCGCCGCATGTGGATTGAGCAAATGTTTGCTGATTTGAAAGGCCATGGCTTTGATTTGGAGAGTAGCCATTTGCGTTCTTTCCTGCGCCTTGGACGACTGACCCTTATCGTCTGCTTGTTGTATCTTTGGCTTTTGGCTATTGGTCGTCAAGTCGAAATCCGTTATCTGATTGATTTAGTGGATCGCCATGACCGCCACGATTTAAGCATCTTTCGCTGGGGCTGGGATTTCGTTGAGCGCTGCTTAGCCCTTTCTGACCCCATTCCTCTTATCCTCCCTTCGAACCTTTGTTTAGTGCCCGGTAGCTAGATTCAAGTTTACAAACTTTAATCGCATGCTTTATTGGCCAGTTATCCGGTAGAATCGGTGGATGATTTAAGAATGGAGTCATTCCGATGAAAAAGTCCAAATTTTCACTGGTGCCGCACAAAGCGTTTTTTCTTGAACTGGTCGAAAAGACCGATCAGAAGACTCTAGCAGTGTGGGCGATTGACTGCGCCGAGCGGGTAATGCCCTATTTTGAGGATACCCACCCCGATGAGCCGCGTCCGCGAAAAGCAATTGACACCCTCAAAACGTGGCTGAGAACCGGAGAATTCAAAATGGCGGTAATCCGTAAGGCATCACTGGATGCTCATGCGGCGGCACGGGACGTTGGCGAGGATAATCCGGCGCGTTCGGTGGCGCATGCCGCAGGTCAAGCGGTGGCCACTGCCCACGTTCCAACACATGCGATTGGGGCGGCGATTTACGGTTTACAGGCGATTCATCGGTCGGCGGACGCAGAGCATGCCGATACAGCCGTCACCAAAGAACGTGATTGGCAGTATCAGCATTTGATGGAATTGAGAGCGAAGGTTTAGTTAAGGGCGCCGAGTTTGCTGGCGTAGTCGCCGAAGACCATCAGGTCATTGAGGGCGTACTGCGTCATGATCCACAGATCGCCGTTGGGTACCCGCGTCATCTGGGCATCGGGGCGCGGAAGCTGGGCGAGGACATTGTAGATTTCATAGAGGCGGCGTTCATGGTTGGCGCGCATCCGGCTGAAACGGGCTAAGGCCTGATTCACGGCTCGGGTATCCTGCACCATGCGGCGCGTTTCCAGCGAGTCGTAGTAGAAACGGTGACGCCAATCACGGTGTTCTTCGGTGAGGATGACGAGTTCTTGGCGCGCCTGCTCCAAGACTTCTAGCGTTTCCAAGTTTTGATTGCCCACTTGAATCATGAGCAACTGCTCTAACAAGTCGAGATACGTTTGGGCATGAGACAGCCGTTTGCGATACTCGTTGTTCAAACGCCAGAGCACATCAGTTGGTGCGTCATGTGTTGCAGGAAAGGCCATCATCGCTCGTCCATGAATAATTTTAAGTATTTTAGCACAATTTATATGTGCGTAGCTATCCAGTTGGTGGATCGGCGGGTAGTCAGATTGTTAGGACATTCGAATGGATCGCGTAGGCAAGGTGACGAGGAATTAACCCATTACGATCGGGCAAGCCCATGGTTTGACCACCCGCAGCGACATCACACAGGCAGCGCGATTTCGTCGGCCTCGATTTCGGGCTGAGAGTGTTTTTGGGTTAAGAGCGTCTCGATTTTGTCTTTCAGGGTGCGTTTGAGCACCTTGCCTACCGGATTGCGCGGCAGGGCTGTGATAATAAACAGCTTTTTGGGCATCTTATAAGCGGCGAGGTCCTTGGCTTTGAGGAAGTCCACCAGTTCAGAGAGTGTCGGTTGGGTATCCGGCTTGGGAACAACCACCACATGCACCTGCTCCTCACCGATGCGGCGATCCGGCACACCGAGCACCGCGACTTCCGCCACTTTGGGGTGAGCCATCAGCAGATTTTCCAACTCTTCGGGGGCGATCTTCATTCCTGCACGGATGATGATGTCTTTGAGCCGACCCACAAAACGGTATCGATTGGCGTGTTCGCCGTCGATCGCAAACAGGTCGCCGGTATAGAAATAGCCATCTGCGTCAAAGGCTTTGGCGGTCATCTCAGGGCGGTCATAGTAACCATTGAAGACGGCTGGACTCTTAATGGCGAGTTCACCGGGGATACCGGCTTCGCTGATCAGTTCGCGCGTCACTGGATCGATCAGTTTGGTCTGGATGCCATCGGCATAGCGCAGCGACCACTTCACACCGGACAGGCCGTAGCGCGGGAAGTACAGCGCCCGTTCGGCAGGGTCAGGAATATCGACCGGCGCGGCGACAAAACTCGTGCCTTCGTTCGAGCCGAAGAAATTCAAGATGTCGATGCCGTACTGCTCTTTCCATTGGGTGGTCATCCAAGGCGTGAGCGGTGCCGATCCTGAACCGATGCACTGAATGCTGCTCAGATCCGCGTTGGCCAGCAGCGCAGGCTTGAGTAGGAGCAGGTTCATCAGGACAGGCGGCGCAACGGTGTAATTGATGCGTTCCTCACCGATTTGCTGGAGGAAGACAGCCAAGTTTAGCGGCTGGTGCATGACCATCTTGCCGCCGGTCAGCAGCCAAGGGACGAGCATGCCAGCGATGGCCGACATATTGATGAGCGGAAAGGGATTGAGCAGCGTACAGCCCGCCTGAAGCTTAGCCCCATCGACCGTGACGTAGGCGATGGTGATCCAGTGGTTGTGGCTGCGCGGTACGCCTTTGGGTTCGGCTTCGGTGCCGGATGTCCAGCAGATGGTGAAGCAGTCGTTGGCGTCTACCGCATGCGATTGGATGTAAGTCTCTAGCGCGGCTGCATCGTGCGCTTGAGACAACAATTCGCCGAACGAGATGACCCCATCGGGCAGATCATCACCCAGAGCGACGACCACTTGAATGTTGGGGAAGTCGGGCCGGACGCTTTGCAGCATCTCGACGTAATTGGTGCCCATGAAGTTAGTGGTGGTGATGAAAGCTTTGGGGCGGGCAATCGTCAGCACTTGGCGCAGTTCGTGGGTGCGGTACTGCACTGGAATCGGGCTGATGATGGCACCGATGCGAGCGACAGCCAGATAGACCTCGACCAGTTCGACAATGTTGGGAAACTGCACCATAACGATATCATCTTTGCCCACGCCCTGACGCAGCAAACCGGCAGCAAGCCGATCTACAGCGGTCTGCAAGTCGGCATAGGTTAAACGGGTGGGGGATCCGTTTGTGAACTCACTGCGATTGGCGGCGTCTACCAATGCGACGGCGTCCGGATGAGTGCGGACGTTGCGGCGGAAAAGATCGCTTAAGGTGTCGGTGCCCCACCAGCCCCGACGCGTGTAGTGTTCGATTTGTTCAGGTGTCGCGACCCGCATAAGCTGCGCTCCTAAAGCAAGTTTTTGGCTAAATTTTACTGGGGGTTGGGCGATTTAACAAAAGTTATACGTCAATGCATGAGGAAATGGATTTATTAAAGAAATTTTGAACCGCAAAAACGCAGAAGTAGCATCAACAAAATAATGCGAATACTAACCCTCCCCCGCAAGCGACTGAGAGGGTGACAATTTTAGAAGGATAGGTTTGAAAAAGGAAAACTCATAGGCTACCGTTGAAAATCAACCACGAAATTCAATAGGGGGACTATGAGTCGAGAAATATTGTATCAATGGATGACATGTGTCGAAACGGCTTTTCCAAACTTGTTGAAGTGGCAGGCGGTGAGGTTAGCCTTCTTCAGTTATGGGATCGTGATGACACGACATTGTCAACTGACGCGGGTAGCAGAGGAAATGGGGGCATGGGGACGGGCGGATAGTGTGAAGCGCTGGTTGCAACGCTGGCTAGCCAATGGACGGATCGATGTCAGTTGGGGTTGTTATTGGTGGGTGAAATGGGTGTGGGAACGGTGTGACTTACCACAAGCCGTTTTGCTGGTGGACGAGACCAAATTAGGCGAGTGGATCGGTGTGTTGGTGGTGTCTTTAGCCTTTGAAGGTCGAGCCATTCCATTGATGTGGCGAGCGTACATCGGCAACTCGCAAGCCGATTATCCGAGTGCGAGACAAGTGCAAACCATTGCCATGTTGTTAGCCAAAGTGCTAGAAGCCTTACCCGGGGATGCTCCTCCAATCGTGGAAGCTGATCGGGGGATTGGCAACTCGTCCAAGATGATGCGGGCAGTCAGCCGTCTAGGCTTAAGTTTGGTGTTTCGGATTAAGCAAAGCAGCATCATCCACACGCGACGGGGCAGCAAACATCGCTTAAGCGCTCTTGCCAAAGTCGGCGAAACATGGAGGGGCAGCGGTTGGTTGTTTGACAAGGCTGAAGATCGGGTGTGGATGCATGTCCATATCCTTTGGGAAGTTGGACAGAAGGAACCGTGGTGTTTAGCCACCAATGAACGCGCCTTACGCGCCTCCGGTTATGCCGTTCGCATGTGGCAAGAAGAGAGTTTCCGGGATTTGAAAAGTGGCGGGTGGCAATGGCAAGCCTCTCACATCCACGATCCTCAACGCGCCGAGCGGCTCATTTTAGTCTTAGCTTTGGCTTATACGTGGTGTCTGACCCAAGGCATTTTGGCACGTTCAAGTGAACCGGCTCTTCGCCTACAGGTGATTACTGGAGCGCAATCTGGTTTTAGTCTCTTTCGAGACGGGTTGCGTTTCATTAAGCGTCTGATCCATGTCAACCTATCTCGTATTTATCCCGGTCTGTTTATTGTCCCTTACTAACTTCGCCCTTAAAAACTGTCACCATCTCAGTCGCTTGCGGGGAAGGGAACTTAAATATTTTCGTAGCAATTACTTCGGACTACTGAGAAGATGCAAACCGCCAAGCATACCAAAGGGCATGAGGACAGGTCACGCGAACCTGTCCCTACGACAGAGGGTATTGGTTTAAGTTAGCCGAGCTTGTTTATGGTGCGGACGGTGGCGGGCAGCAAGCGGGAGAGCGCCATCAAGCAGTTGCTGAGCGGCGTGTTCCAATATTCGGTGCTGTTCCACTCCGCCTCGCGTTCTTGATCGAGTACGGGCATGTCGGGCTCAGTGCCTTTGAAGCCGTTCATAAAACCGCCGATGATGGTGCCGAGTAAGCGGCTGTGTGGCATAGGGTTGTTGTAGCCGACGCCGGAAATGAAGGACACATCGAAGGCGTTGTTGCCCGTCAGCCATTCGATCTGCGCCCATGCGAGGGCTGTCCATGTGGGATCCTTCAGGACCTGCCCGACGTATGCCAGACCGTGCGCCCAACTTATCCAATGACCGCTTAAGCCGTGGTTGATCTGCTGCGGGTGATGGGTGGGCATCCCAAAGCGAATGACCCATTTGTCGCGCCAAGGACGGTAGAGGTCATCCGGTGTGGCGGCTTGGCTATACGCGCCAAAAGGCATGAAGCGATAGGGATTGGTTGCCACCATCGGATCAATATAACGCAACTTGCAAATGCCGAGCACATCGCGCAAGGGCATGACCTGTTCGCCATCGGGTAGGAGTTCGAGGTACTTCGCAAGTGCGATCAAAGGCTGAGCGGAGTGCAGGATGCCCCGATAAGGTTCTGTGGTGTTGGCGGCGTTCGTCCAGAAGCCGAGTTCGATGTTGAAGTTTTCCAGCAGCGGAACCAGCGCATCTTCGACCTCCCCCAGCTTGAGCAATCCCGCTTGATAGAGTTCGAGTGTCGTGCATAACCGCCATGCGCGGACGGCTGTCCATGTGTGCTCTTCATCATTAAGGCGCGTCTTGCAGAAATCCCGCGCGGCCAAGGCGGCCTGATGGCTGCGCTGCGACAGTTCGACGCTGTACGGCGCATAGAGCGTATAGCTGCGGGCAAGGATGGCAATGTTGGTGTACTGGGCAATCGGGTTGTACTGGATGCGAATACTGCGTTCATCGCCCGTGCCGGGAATGTTATCGGTGAAGTGGTTGTCGTAGTTATCGGCATAGCATCCGGCGTAGTTCTCGTACCACCATGACATGCCCTCACGACGGCGAGCGGTGCTGCCTCCGCCGACATCCTCAAAGATCATGCCTGTTTCGGGATCTTGAATTTTATAGATGTAGCGCAAACCCCATGCCGTTTCGGTCAGTCAATCGGTTGAGAAGGCGTCAGACTGCTCGAATATGCGGCGGTTGAGGCGAAGGTGCTGCTGGGCATGCATAAAGGCCAGCGCGGCCAAAGTGGAATGGGTTGACCACGTGCGGACGTCGCCCGCATCGTACCAACCGCCGACTGCGTCCCATACTTCACCATTATCGGAACGCACACCATCATCCAGATGCAGCGGACGGCGCAGATCATCTTCGAAATAGCCAGAGCGTAGTTCGTGGATAAAGTCGAGGAACAGATAGGGCAACCGGTGATAGGCACCATCGGCATATTGAACTGGTAGGTCCGCGCGCCAGAGTCGGGCAGTACCACGCGGTAAACGCCGGGTGTCGTGATGCTGGAAAAGTCACAAACGCCGAAGGTTCCCATGAGTGTTTCGCGGTACTCGATGGCGCCGGTGTAGACGACCTTGAACACGTCGAGCTTGCCCAACGGCGCTTCGCTGATCATCGCCATGTTCTGGATGGTGAAGGTCTTCGAGGTGGGGTTATGAATGACCGCGAATTTGGGGGCGCGGCATAAATATCCGATGTGGCTGGCGCTGACACGTTCTGTACTCATAGCGATCCTTCACAGCAGTGTTCGATGGTTGATCATGTGGAGGTATTAAATCGCAGGGCGGTAGCAGTGTAAAGGTTCAACCTGTTACGGGGATTGTTTTCCGGTAGGGCGATGTATAATCGCCCTACTTATCCACATTCAACGTCACAAGCCCATGAACCCCATCCAACTCTCCACAACTCAACTGCATCTGACCTTTGAGGCACAACAAAATCACCTAAGGCTGCGCGAATTCAACCTGCCGTCGAAAGGGTTGGACGCCCTTGAAAGCTCCGGATTGTTCGCCGCGTACATCGACGGGCAGCGCTATGACAGCCACAACCTGACTTTCGAGCGCATGACGGTCAACCCCGAAGCGCATGCTGATCATGCTGTCGCCTATTTCTCCGGCGAGGGATTTACTGTTGAGCATCATCTACAGGTGTATCGGGATACGGCGCTGATTGAAGTGTGGCAGATCATCCATGCGACAGGCGATCAAACGCTGCACATCACACGGTTGGACTCATTCTCGCTAGACATCGCATCGGCTGACTACGAGGTGATGTATTTCACCAGCGATTGGGGGCAGGAGTTTGAACCGGTACGCACGCCGCTCAAGGGCCATTTGCTGCTGGAAACGCGCAAAGGCCGCGCCTCGAAGGGGCAGCATCCTTGGTTCGCGCTGTTCCATTCATCGGGCGAAGTCATGTCGGGGTCGGTGGCGTGGTCAGGCAATTGGACATGCCGCTTTGAACCGCTGGTGGAGGGTGGCTATCGCTTAAGCGGTGGACTGCATGATTGGGCGTTCAGCAAAGATTTGCATGCCGGAACATCCACCGAAAGTGCTCACTGTGTGCTGGTGATGGGGCGTAATCTGAACGAGGTATCACAGCAGTACGGGCGGATCGGACGGCGCGTGTGGTATCCGCACAACAGCTTATCGACGCTGCTGCCGGTCGAGTGGAATCACTGGTGGAGCTATGAAGACGTGGACATCAATGAAACGGTCTTCCTAGAGAACGTCAAAGTTGCGGCACGGATGGGCGTCGAAATCTGCACCTTGGACGCCGGATGGTTCGGGCCGAGCGAGGCGGGCAGCGAATGGCATTCGTACCGCGGCGATTGGGATCTGGTCAACCGTGAACGCTTCCCGAGCGGCATCCGTGTCATCAGCGATGCGGTTCACGCCGCAGGGATGAAGTTCGGCTTCTGGTGTGAGATCGAAGGGCTGGGCAAGCTGGCAGCGCTGGCGACCGATCATCCCGACTTTCCGGCTTTGCGGGACGGTGCGCCGCTGGGATATGTCTGTTTCGGGAACGCGGCGGCGCAGGAATGGGCGTACCAGACGTTGTGCCGATTAATCGAAGACTATGGCTGTGACTGGATCAAGCTAGATTTCAACGTCGATCCTGAAGCCGGCTGCAACCGTGTCGATCATGGGCATGGCGCGGGCGATGGGCTGTATGAGCATTTGCAAGGCTATTACCGCCTCTTAGAACGGCTGCAAGCGCGTTTCCCCGAAGTGGTGCTGGAAAACTGCTCATCCGGTGGGCTGCGGATTGATCTGGGTGTGCTCAAGCATACGCATATGACGTTCCTCAGCGATCCGGATTGGCCGGTGCATGACCTGCAACTGTTCTGGGGCGCGACCACTATGCTCGCGCCGGATGCCTGCTTGCATTGGAGCTTCAGCGAATGGCGCATGCCTAATCCTCCACCCCAGCAGACCTTCAATCCGCGTGATCCAAAGCTGACCGCCGCGCAGCTCGACTATTACACACGGATGGCGATGCTGGGCGTGTTCGGGCTGTGCCAGAAACTGCCGGAAGCGCCTGAATGGGTGATCCAGCGCTGGGCGGAGCATATCGCCATCTACAAAACACACGTCCGGCGCTTCGTGCGGGAGGCCGATTTGTACCGCCTAACCGATCAACCGCTGCGCAGCGGTGAAGGCGAACGCTGGTGCGCTTTCCAGTACAGTTTGACTGACCAGAGCGAACATCTGCTGGCTGTGTTCCGCTTGCCGGGGGCTGAACCCGAACGGCACATTAAGCTGCTCAACCTCGAACCTGAGCGCATCTACCAAGTCAGCGGCTTCGAGGGTGAGGTGTATCCAGCGATGTCGGGACGCGACTTGATGGACACGGGTATTCGATTCACCACGTTGGGCGAAGAAGGATCGGCGCTGCTGCGGTTGGTGTGAAAGCACTCCTTTTTGTTTTATGGCGGCAGTGGCGGCATTGGTCGTGAGCGTCAGAGGCTCAAGCCTATGCCTGAGTGAAAATGGGCGCTGAAGCGCACTGTTTATGCGAAATATGCGGCGAAAGCAGCACAGGCGGCAAATTCGGCGTGACCAATGTGGAAAATGTTGCAGTTGATGTTGTTGTTGCAGTTGAGAATCGGTCGGTTTTGTGACATTTAGAATATACCACTAGCCCCATTCAGAACCCCCACCCTAACCCTCCCCCGCAAGCGATGGAGGGAAAATTCAGGTACTCTGATGATTATGATATGACAAATGGAAATCGAACGGGTTACTATTTGGAAGAACATTTGGTAGCTTTTTCGCGGGGTTGGCGTTAACCGTTTTGAGGGAGCGGGAAGCGCAGCGGGTTGGGGGATGGTTGGTAAAGGGTTTGTCGGGTTAACCGAAAGTAAACCTGATTACGAAGAAGTCGGGTCAAGCGGGGTTGTCAGGGGTTATTTTGCGCATTATTCCTTGTATACAGTATGCAATGCTATCTTCACTCGCAGTCAAAATAGATTTCTACTATGTCCGAACACCGCATAAGATTTGATTGACAAAATACTGTTAAGTGCTAAACTGTTATTTCCTGAACAGTTCATCACTATACAGTACTTGTTAATGGTTTCTTGAAAGCAAGCCATGGACGATGCAATAAAAGAACAATTGCTCAATGCGGTTCAACGATTACGCAAACCGATTTTGCTCTCGTATTTCGCACAACTCGATTTAACGACACTGTCCTTAATGAAATCCATTGAGGATAACAGTCCCGATTCTGATCACAACATCTATATGTTTGATTTGCAGGACGAATTGCGTATCTCCAGAGGGGCCATTTCGCAGATTGCCAGCAATCTGGAAAAAAAAGGCTATCTCGTTCGTGAGACAGACAAAAATAATCGTCGAAAGCAGATTGTGACATTGACCTCTGAAGGACGAGAAGCAATGCGACAGTCTGATGCCGAGTTTGACGAAATGTTGACAGCATTTCTGACACAGCTTGGTGAACACGACGCACATGAAATGGTTCGATTATTTAACCGCTTCGCTGACATTGCTGAAGAGATGAATCAGAAGGAAATAAGTTCCTAAAATGTGCCTGAATGCAAATAAGCTGGAACCTGTTGCAGACAGAAAAACATCTTATTAGCCTCCGATAGGTAACCGATAGTCAAATCGAAGGACATGAAATGGCAGTCAATCTGACAACCAAAGAGTTTCAGCACAACCCGTACCCGACCTACGAAAATCTACGCAAGCACAGCCAGCTTACCGCTGTGAAGTTGGGCATTTTAGGTGATGCCGTCATGGTCACCCGTTATGAGGATGTGGTGACAGTCCTAAAAGATCCCCGTTTTTCCAATGAGCGCTATAAGGCTTTAGGCACGAATGACTGGTTAAGTATGTGGTGGGTTCCCGGGCCTTTGCGCGTGCTTGCCAAGAGTATGGTGCTGATCGATGACCCGAGTCATGCTCGGCTGCGCAATCTGGTACACAAAGGCTTTACCCCACGCAGGATTCAGCAGTTGGAAACGCGTATCGAGGCCATTTGTCAGACCTTGTTGGATGAAGCAGCAAAAAAGCCTTCACCTGATTTAATGAGGGATTTCGCGCAGCCAGTCCCACTCACCGTGATTTCGGAGATGATGGGTGTCCCACAAGAGGATCAGCGCAAGTTCCACAAGCTGATGAGCGGTTTGGTCAGTCAATCAGCAAGTACAAATATAGTCGGCATGATTTTCAACGGTATAGCGCTGAACCGCTTCTTCCGAAACTTAGTTGCCTTGAAGCGTAAAGAACCGCAGGACGATCTCATCACGGTTCTGGTACAGGCCGAAGAACAGGGAGACCGCCTGAGAGAAGATGAACTTATCGCCATGTTATTTCTGCTGCTTTTAGCAGGCCATGAAACCACAGTTAACTTGATTGGCAGCGGAACGCTTGCACTCCTCGAACATCCTGACCAGTTGGAGAAGTTACTGGGTGATATGAGCCTGCTCGATGGCGCGATTGAGGAAATGCTGCGCTTCACTAATCCCGTGCATCACGTCGCACAGCGTTATGCATTGGAGGATGTGCCGCTGATGGGGTACACAGTGCCCAAAGGCAGTACAGTGGCAGTAGGGATTGCTTCTGCAAACCGCGATGAAGCA
This sequence comes from Aggregatilineales bacterium, assembly GCA_044226855.1. GTDB lineage: Bacteria > Chloroflexota > Anaerolineae > Aggregatilineales > Phototrophicaceae > CFX2. Next base: position 19,576 of record JBGAGF010000040.1, on the reverse strand, counting down.
GTCTTTGAAAACGCCGACCAATTTGATATCACACGCACTAACAACCGACATGTAGCTTTCGGCATTGGCATTCACTACTGTTTGGGTGCGCCCTTGGCACGATTAGAAGCTAAAATTGCATTTACCGCGCTGCTAACCCGTTTTCCGCATCTAAAATTGCTGGCACCAGTTGAATCGTTAGAATGGCGTGGTGCGCCTGCCATGCGTGGATTAAAACACCTCCCGATTTCCTTTCACGGGTAAGCATTTTCGACTGTAAATCCCAAAGGCGGTTATATAGCTAATCAGGCAGTGGCTTCAAAGTGAAGTTACAATTGCAAGGAAAACGTTCGATAGAATCCCTCAAATATTGCAAGAGAATGGGTTGACTATCTTTGCAGGATTCGGGCGAATCTAATCCTGTGATGGCGTTATTGTATAACGTCCGCAAAAAACGACTGCTGGTTGATCCGGTTTCCGCTAGTGAGAAGCACTGAAAGCGTTATGATGTATAGGTACCTACTCCCGGCGCTCAAGTTCATCGGTCGTTGGGCGCTGGAAGAACCCAATCCAAGGAATCATCATCGCTTCGGGAATATAGAAACTGGTTTGTGACGGCTGCGCATTTCTGATCGCAAGCCGGCGCAGCAGCTCATCCGCCGGTACGTCGAGGAAGTGGACTTCGCTGCTGGCTCCAAGCTGTTTCGCCCGATTCCGATAGTCTTCGCGTTCCTCTCGTGCCCAGAAGCCGAAATCGAGAATGACATTCGTTCCCAGTTCAAGCGCTCGACTGGCGATGTTCCAGAGCATGGCTTCAATGAGCATATGCCGCGCATCATGTTCTGGTTCCTCAGCATCTTGACCGAAAAGGCGAACGTGCCATTCATCGGTTGTCAGCCGAAGCGCCGATTGTTCATGCTCAAGTTTCTTTGCAAGCGTGCTTTTTCCCGAGCAGGGAAGTCCAACCATCAAATGGAGAGTCACCACACTTCTTCTCCTAGAGTCGTTAACGCTACAAAGGCAGCGGTGGTCTAGATAAGATCAGCAAATCATCGATGGTTCAGTTTATGCTGACTACTCCTTGTTTGTCACTACCCTTTACGTGACAGTATTAACCCATCGTTTTCCTTTATGATTTAACTTCCGATTCGCAAGCTGCTCCCTCAAAACCGGCCTGTAATGCTGGTCTTTATGATTCGTTTGAAACAATCCACCACGAGGATGATGAAAAATCATTCTACGGAAGGACGGTTTATTCATGACACAGCGGGAAAATGATAGTCAGAGTGAAAATGTTTTTCGCACTATATTGTTTTTGTAATTTGTTTGAGGGATGAAAGAGAGGACGCTATGAGAAAAGCCCGACTAATGGCTACGGTCGGCGTCCTGTTGTTGGTGGTGGGCATGATGTTGCTCCTCCAAACACAGGTACTGGCACAAGAAGCTACTCCTGAGGCTACGCCACAACCGTATCAGGGAATGGGTGCCCCCATTTCGGGTGATCCGCAGTATCTCGCGGACATCTATAATGCGTGGGCCGGATCAGGACATGCTGATGTAGAAGCTATGGCATTCAACGACTGGAACAGTGAAGGTGCTGTCCCGGAGTCCTGCGCTCGCTGTCACTCGACACCGGGCTACATTGACTTCGTGGGTGGTGATGGTTCTACTCCTTTCAAAGTGGATGCTAAAGCGCCCATCGGCACAGTCATTACCTGCGATGCTTGCCACAACAGCGCGGCTTCGCAATTGACAAGCGTCACGTTCCCATCGGGTGTGACGATTGACAATGTAGGTAAGTCGGCACGTTGTATGCAGTGCCATCAAGGCCGTGCATCGACCGACTCGGTGAATGCAGCTATTGAAAAAGCTGGATTGCTTGAGGACGGCAGCAAGGTCAGCGCTGACATTGGCTTCATCAACATTCACTACTTCGCTGCCGCAGCGACGCTGTTCGGCGGTGAGGCGCGTGGTGGTTACCAGTATGCCGACAAGTATTACCAACAGCGCAATATGCACGCTGAAGGTTTGAATACCTGCGCGGACTGCCATAACCAGCACACGCTTGAGGTCAAGGTTGAGGTTTGCGCGGACTGCCATGAAGACGTTCAATCGACCGATGATTTGAAGAATATCCGTATGGCTGGCTCCGGTGCCGACTATGACGGTGACGGTGATACGCTTGAAGGTATCGCTGGCGAAATCGATGGTCTGCGTGAACTGCTGCTTCAAGACATTATGGCCTACGCCAATGAAGTCTCGGGTAAGGCAATTGCCTACTCGCCAGAATCCTATCCGTACTTCTTCTTCGACACCAACGGCAACGGTGAGGTCGATAAGGACGAAGCGACACGCGAAAATGGATACAAGGCCTTTACAGCCGACCTGCTCCGCGCCGCTTACAACTATCAGGTATCGGTGAAGGATCCGGGCGCGTTCGCACACAATCCGAAGTATGTCATTGAGCTGCTGTTCGACTCGATTGAATCGCTCAATGCCACCCTCAAGGAACCGGTTGACATGTCCACGGCTAGCCGTGATGACGTTGGGCACTTTGCGGTCACCACCGAACCGTTCCGTCATTGGGACGCAGAAGGTGTCGTACCGGCTGCCTGCACGCGCTGCCATACTGCTGCTGGCTTGCCTTTCTATCTGGAAAATGGCGTCAATATCAAGTCTGCGCCGTCACAGTCGCTGGCTTGCTCGACCTGCCATGATGTGAAGAACGACTTCGAACGCCATAAGGTTGATGAAGTTACATTCCCCAGCGGCCTGAAGGTGTCGTTCGGTGAAGGTGCTGATGGCAACCTGTGTATCTCCTGCCATCAGGGACGTGAGTCCACAGTCAGTGTGAACAACGCCATTGCCAAGGCGAAAGTCGGCGATGACGATGTCACGAAGGACTTGGCCTTCCGTAACGTCCATTACTTCGCGGCGGGTGCCACCCTGTTTGGTACCGAAGTGAAGGGTGCTTACGAGTACGCGGATAAAGAATACAACGGGCGCTATATGCACGTTGAAGACTTCCAAACCTGTACAGACTGCCATGAAACCCATACCGGTTTGGTCAAGGTCGATGCCTGCGCGGACTGCCATGACGGCGTCAGCACACAGGAAGATGTGAAGGCGATTCGTACCGAGGCAGATGGTGTGGATGCAGTGGACTACAACGGCAATGGTGATACTGACGAACCTGTGTCAGCCGAAATCGCCACCCTCCAAGATGCCCTCTTGGCAGCGCTGCAAAAGTACGCTGCTGACAAGGCCGGTTCACCCATCGCTTACTCAGCGGCTGCTTACCCGTACTTCTTCATTGATACCAATAAGAACGGCACGGTTGATGCGGATGAGGCGAATGCCAAGAATGGTTATGCGTCGTGGACGCCGAACTTGCTGCGTGCCGCGTATGACTACCAGTACTCGCAAAAGGACCCGGGTGTGTTTGCCCACAACGCAGATTACATCCTCCAAGTCCTGTACGATAGCATCCAAGCTGTTGGTGGCGACGTGGCGAATTTCACTCGTCCGCCCGTTATTCCTCCTGCAGCGAAGTAGTTACTCGTAGCTAGATAAAGATCAGTAAAATCGGTCGGGGTCACACCTGACCGATTTTATGTTCCGGTACCTGTCGCTTCACTTAAAATAATTTACTTAAAACTTGGCGTTCGCTCTCTGAATGAGCGATTCGCCCTATTGACGAAATATAGAGGTGATGCGATAGTAATTTATAGGGTTGAGACAAAAAATAGGGTTTATGGACCAGTACGGTATGGTGAGCGGTAGTACGATGGAAAAAGCGAAGGTTTTAGTCGTCGAAGATGATATACACCTTCTAGAAGGCATCCGCGATATTCTCGAATTAGATGGATATTCGGTACTGACAGCTGAAAATGGCAGTCATGGTATCGAGGTGTTGAACAGCCAGACAACCCCGCCGGATCTGATCGTATCCGACATTATGATGCCCAAGATGGATGGCATCCAATTTCTGAAAGAAGTCCGCAAAGAAAACCGCTGGTTCGGCATCCCCTTCATCTTCTTAACCGCCAAAGGCGAACGTGCTGATGTCCACCGCGGAATGCGTTTGGGTGTCGATGATTACGTCATTAAACCCTACGACCCCGGCGATTTGCTGGTGAAGATCGAGTCCCGTCTCGAACGCCACCGCAGCCTGAATCAGATGCATAACTCCGGTATGGCAACCCTCAAGCGGCAAATCTTGACCATGCTTAACCATGAATTCCGCACGCCGCTGACTTTTGTCGTCGCCTACTCGGATATGTTGAATAACCCCGGTGATCAAGAACTCAGCAAAGAAGAAATGCTGACTTATATCTCCGGTATTACCGCCGGGGCGGATCGTCTGCGTAACCTGATTGAAAACTTTATCATGCTAGTCGAACTGGAAACGGACTCGGCTCGCCAGACCTATGATTGGCGTAAAGGCCCGATTGCCAGTGTGCAGGGGATCGTCAAAGAGGCACAGGAACGCGTCAAGGAAATCCAGACGCGCAATCATCCGGTGATCGTCGAACCGCTGCCGGATATGCCCATTGTGATGGGTGATGTTGAATACTTGACCATCGCACTGGCTTTACTCCTGAACAATGCCTGTAAATTCTCTGACCCCGGAACACCGATCACTGTTGGCATATCGGCAACGAACAAAGAAGTGACGCTGTGGGTCAAAGATAAGGGACGTGGCATTCCCAAAGCTGAACAAGACCAAGTGTGGGAAAGCTTCTACCAGATTGACCGTGCTCAGAATGAAGATCAAGGCGCAGGCGCAGGGCTGGCGATTGTCAAAGGTATCGCTCAACTACACGGCGGGCGCGTCGCTTTGGAAAGCGAAGTCGGCAAGGGCAGCACCTTCAAAATCATCATGCCCATTCTGGAAACGGAACCGGCCAGCCTCGCTTAGTTTTATCCTACGATAATGAAGGGAGCGCACAGACGCTCCTTTTTAATCAGAAATGATACGATCACGCTTGAACTTCCTGAATGTGACGTGAATTTGAGCAACTTGGGGTATACTAATCGCGTATAACAGTTCATTCCTTACATGCGCGATTTATGCAGGAGAATAGGGACTTATGGCTCCATCGCTATTTGAAAAAATCAATACGCTAATTAGCGCCAATTTACATGGCATTGTTGACAACGCTTTGCAAGCCAACTCGGTTCAGGTGATGGATGAATACATCCGTCAAGTGGAACGCAATCTGGGCGACTTAGAAGAATCAACCGCGACGGTTGGTGGCACAGTCAAGACGCTCAAGCGGAAGTATGAAGAATTCGCGGCAGCCGCTGAAAAGCTGGACCGCGACATTGACACGCTGATCGTCAAAGGCAAGGATGATCTGGCGGCTGCGGCTCAGGCGGAACTGAACACCAAGCAGCAGCTTTCGCAGGAATATTATCAACAGTGGCATGAGCAGGACACCCAGTACCAGAAGATGCTGGATATGCGCCTCAAGCTGGAAGGCCGGCTGACGACCATCAAGCAGGAACGCGAACACCTGCGCGCCCTCATCGAACTGGCCGAGGCCAAGAAGGTCACCACCAAGACCGTCAAGAGTCTCGATGCGCTGTCCAACGTGGGCGATGCCGAGATCAGCAGCCTGAGCGACAGCATCCGCCAGCGCCTCGATCAAGAAGATGCGCGTCTGGACATGGCGACCCGCAACCTGTCCGAGGAAATCGACTCGGCAGTGCGCGGCAGTGAGGTCGAACGTCAACTGGATGAGCGCCGTCAGCGTTTGCTGGGCAAAGCCGGTGGTGGCGGAGATGCTGGCAGCGCAGGCAGCCAATCCAGCAGCAGTACCTAAGTGCTTAATCCCCAATTTGAAGGGGAATATCCCAAATCGAGTTTTTTCAGAGGGGCTTGCCGGTGGTAAGCCCCTCTGCATATCCCCACACATATGTTGCTACAATAGTTTGTGGGCTAAAATAGAACACAATCGTCCGCAACTTGAGGCGGGCATTAACCGTATACACAACGGTATATGGAGAGCGAGTTTACAATGTCAAGAAATTCCATCGATCCGGTGCAGCAGCGCGCCTTTGGGGCTATCCTGAAAAATGCGGTTCTCAGTTGGCAAACCGGCCTGACGCTGCTGGTGACGTTAATCCTGTTTTTCGGTGTTCCCATCGTTAACTTCCCCTTCGTGTGGCAGCAGTGGTACTGGCTGATTCTGGGTGCGCTGGCCGAAGGTGCGTTCATTATTTCGAACCTCTCAGACCCGAACGCGGCCACCCAAGCGGTCGCCAAAGCGTTTGAGGCCCAGTATGATCTCAGCCAGATTCGCAGCCCTGTGTCACGCCAGCGTTTGCAGAGCGCATTGGAATACCGCCGCAACATGATGACACTCTCCACCCGTCATCAAGGTGCGATGCGTGCCAGTATGCAGCAGACCATCGCCGACATCAACGAGTGGATCGGTCATATGTACGATCTGGCGCAGCATATCGACGCCTTCGATAACAACGATCTGGTCGAGCGTGACCGCAAGATGGTTCCGCAGCAGATTGATAAGACCCAGATTCGCATCAAGAACGAAAGCGATCCCATCGTCAAACGTGATCTGGAAGAACAGCTCAAGACGCTCATCCAGCAGCGCGATAACCTTGACGCCACCGTGAACAGCGTCAAGCGTGCCGAAATCCAACTGGAAAGTACGCTGTCGTCGCTGGGTACGATTTACGCGCAGATGTCCCTGCTCGGCACCAAAGAGGTCGACAGCTCCAAGGCTCAGCGCCTGCGTCTGGAAATTAAGGACGAAGTCTCCAGCCTGCAAGACACGATCAGTGCCTTGGATGAAGTGCAATCCCAACGCTTGCAACTGCAATAACTGCCGGCGAACCGCTGTGTATGCTTCAATCAAAAGTCCTTTTCCCAAGCACGGGAGAAGGACTTTGTTTTATACGCCCTTGGATATCTTACCATTCTCCCTCAGGAGGCATTGTGGCCAATACGACCTTTCGCGATAATGTGATTCTTCTGGCAGGCGCTTCGATGGGCATCGGTGAACAACTGGCTTATCAACTGGCCGAGCAGGGCGCAAAACTGATCTTGGCGGCTCGCAGCGCTAATAAACTGCAAGCGGTGGCTGCTGAATGTCAGCGGTGAGGTGGCGAAGCGGTGTTTCTGCCTACCGATCTGACCGATGAGGCGGAATGCAAGCGATTGATCAACTTCACCCTCCAGACTTATGGACAGCTGGACACACTGCTGTATAACGCGGGGCGTGGCTATCCGGCTCGTTTTGACAGCCTCTCCAACTTGGACAGCATCCGCTCGGAAATCACTCTCAACTATCTCGGCCTGACCTACTGTGTTTTCTATGCGCTTCCGGCGCTCAAACGTAGCCAAGGACGTATTGTCGGCGTTGCCAGCTTTGGTGGATTGATCGGCCTGCCGAGAACCGCCGGGTATAACAGTTCGAAACACGCCATGCGCGGCTTCCTCAATTCGCTGCGGGCTGAACTGCTCGGCAGCGGCGTGACCGTCACTGTCCTGTACTTAGGTGCAATCAGTACCGAGCGTTTGCAGAAGACGATGGGCGAGAAGTTCAAGAACGTACCGACCATGAGGCCACAGCGCTACGCCGAGTTGATTATTCAGGCCAGCGGGCAGCGCCGCCGCCAGTTGATCATAACCGCCGAGGGGAAACTAGCGGCCTTCTTATACCAATTTTTCCCCGGCTTGTTGGATCTGGTTCTGGTTCGCATGACCAATCTCTATGACTAAATGATTCCACACGAAACCAGTAATTCGCTTTCATTGCTTAGGGTGAAGGTTCGTCACCAACAAAAAAGGCCGCGCCTATGTCCTGTAAGCACGGCCTTTCGTTTGCTTGGCAGTCTGCTTGAGATTACACAGTCTTGGTGCGAACCAGCGCAACCGTGACGGCGCTGCTGTTAATCGTAATCGTGGTGACCGAGAAGCGGCGTTCGCGGTTTTCAAACCATCCACTGACAAATCGGGTCGCGCGATCCTTCAGGGCGGCCATTTCCTCTGCGGTGGCTGGCGCGCCGTCAATCGTCAGGCTGTTCAGCTTCCACTCGATTTGGCCCTCTACCACGCTGGGACTCACGACCGCTACCAGCGCCTTGCCCACGCCGCCGTTCTTATCACCCTTGGTGGTGAACGAGATGGTCACTTGATTGTCACCGAGGACGACGCTCAAATCCTTCAACGCTTGGCCAGGACGGTTGGCGATGCGCTCGTTGATGTCCTGCTGGGTGATGGTCAGCGTCATGCTGGATACCAATCCGCCCATCGGTCTGTGCGGCGCGTTAGTGGTGCTGGTTGATGGTGCGTTGGGCGTGGTTGGGTTGTCCTGCGCAAATGTCGGGACGACTAACAGCGCTGCGGCCATCACCACAACAAATCCGACGACGAGGTTACGAATGCTCTTCATGATACGGTTCTCCTTCTGGTTATGTGCTCTCGACTTATGTACTCATCCTAAAGCGCATTTGTAACCGAAGTGTTATCCGGCATGAATAATTCGTAAACTTTCTGTGTCCTTTAATTGCCAAAATTATGGACTTGAGGCTATTCCACCGCCAGCCCCAGAAAGTCACCATAGCGTTGGGCGGCCTTTTGGACGGCTTCCAACTGCGCGGGCGTGAACGGCTCAAACGGCTTGAGCTGAATGATGACGCGGCCTTTCTTGAAGGTGCGGCTCCACGCGCCAATCACTTGGCTGTCCATAACGATGATGTAATTCAGGAGCTGTAGCCGACGCTGTACTCGTCATAATTGGGCAGCAGATAAGCCGTTCCCGACTGCGGCTGAATGGCGGGCAAATTGGGCGAAAACCAGTAAAGCTGCCCGTCGATCACCTCGGAGGCCAACTGCGACTTGACCATCTCGATCCCTGCTTTGGCGTCGGCCATCGTCAAGCCTGACCACCAGACGAAATCCTGTAGCATCGCGGGGCCATGTCCCACGAAATAACGGTGTGTCAGTTCGGCCAGCGCTTCCTCACGTGGCATCGATTTAGCCTGCGGTGCCCACTCCGACAGGAGCGCATAGGTCTGCTGTTTGCCACGCCGTGTGCCGCTGCAAATGACCGCCGCCAGCTCCGCCCACATCAACATGAGATTCACACGGAAGTCGTTGATCACAATGCCCGCTTGCTCAACCACAGCCGCCAGTTCTTCGCGGGTGAGATGCTTGCCGCCTTCCAACGCCTTGATAATCACCTCTTTGACCCGCTGAAAGATGGCCTCATCCAATTCCTGCTTGCGATAGTAATAGGCCGACAATGCGTTGACGCGTGGGGCGGTCAGTTCCAGCATCCAGCGGATGTCATCCGGCGTGACGAAGTGCCATGTCGGGCGCATAACATGTGTGCGCAGGATACGCCCTTCGTTGAAAGCCTGCTCAATGTCGGCCTCGGTCAGGTTCGGCAGCCGCAGCCCCAGCGCCCACTTGGCCGCGCCATAATCCTGTGCCTGTATCGCGCCCATCCAGCGAACTATCTCTTCCGGACGGCTGTACGGATGATGCGACAGACCCTGTTGGTGTAAGCGCTGGTGGGCAATGGTCGTTGTGGGCATGGGTACTCCTTATAAAACGTCGGCGGAAACATTATTCATCTTTAAAACAGGGCGCAAGGCCTTGCGCCCCTACACGAATTCTCCCTCTTTCTCCAGTGCGAAGCCTCCCGTGGGATGCAATGGGGAAAGAGGGTTGGGGAGATAGGGGATTTTACGCCCCAAAATCCTTGGCGTGCTCCTGCGCCCATTGGGCAAAGCTGCGGGCGGGGCGTCCCGTAATCTGCTCGACCGTGTTGGTCACGGTATAGCCGATGGGCGGCGGGTTGCCATACACCCACAGGAAGAAATCAATCACGTACTGCGGATGCCCCTCCGCGCGCCATACTTCCTGTGCTTGATCGGGTGTCAGTTCCACAAACTGCACCTCGCGCCCGATGGCCTCGCCGATTTGGGCGGTCATCAGCCTCGGCGTCAGCACTTCCGGCCCGGTAATGGTATAGATCTTGCCGCCGTGACCGTCCTCGCTCAGGGCAACTGCCGCCACCGCGCCAATATCCGACTCGTGGACGATGGCCGTCTTGCGATTGCCGAAGGGCTGCTTGACACAGTTCTCGGAGCGGATCAGCGGCGCCCACTGCGCAATATTGGACATGAACTCGACCGGATTCAAGAGCGTCCACGCCAATGAACTGGCTTTCAACGCCTGCTCGACGGTCGTTTCGCTGCGGCTTTGCAGCACCGTCACCCGCTTGACGCCGGCTTTCTCGGCCATCGCCACCAGTTCCGCGCCGTTCTGCAACGGCACATAGCTACCACCATCGAAGGTGATCAGATGCAGGCCGACCACATCTTTGAGCGCCGCCTCGAAGGTTTCCGGTTTGGTGAGGTCGCCCCCGACGACTTCGACCGAGGCGGGGAAGTTGGCCTTCGCCGGATTGCGCGTCAGCACCCGCACGTCCTGCCCCACGCTCACGAGCTGCTTGACGATCTGCTGTCCGACGGTTCCGGTTGCGCCTGTGACCAAGATTTTCATGTGCATTCTCCATTTGTGTAAGCCGCATCTATCTTTTATAGTAAAGGGGGTTTAGGACAGATTCCGCCCTGAATCATAAAGGTGTAGTAATGCTCGCAAATAATCACTGATCTTTTGCTTTCCCTCTTGATTCCCCCTCTGCCATGCAATGGAGAGGGGGTCAGGGGGTGAGGATTTGAGAGAGGAACATCAAAATGTATTCTCCAACTTCACGGCTGCTGACCGTTTTGGAACTCTTGCAGTCCTATAAGCAGATGAAGGGCGCCGAGATTGCACGGCGCTTGGAAGTGGATTTGCGGACGGTGCGCCGCTATATGGTGACGCTGCAAGACATGGGCATCCCCATCGAAGGCGAGCGCGGCCCGTATGGCGCCTATCAACTCCAGCGCGGATACAAGCTGCCGCCCCTGATGTTCACCGACGCCGAAGCCATTGCCCTGACGCTGGGGCTGCTGGCGATCCGCGAGTTTCACTTTCCGGTGGATGCAGCGGCTGTCGAAGGGGCGCTGGCCAAAACCGAGCGCGTCATGCCCGAAAAGTTATACCAGCAGGCACGCGGCTTGCAGGAAGCCATCACCTTTAACACCAGCATGCCCACCACCCTCCCACACGGTGACTTCGTGACGATACTCAGCCTCGCGGTACGTCAGCAGCAGCGCGTGTACATGCGCTACTCGGCATGGAGTGGCAGCGACTCAGAGCGCGAATTCGATCCCTACGGCATCGTCTTCAACGAGGGTTACTGGTACACGTCCGGCTACTGCCATCTGCGGCATGATCTGCGCACCTTCCGCTTGGATCGCATCACCGCGCTGGAACTGCGGGAACCATCCTTTGACCGCCCCGCCGATTTCGATGCGCTGGATCACGTCATGCGCTCACTGGGAAGCATGCAGGGCGACCAAGCGGACGTGCTGATCGAGATGGACACCACGTTAGAGCGGGCGCAGGATGCCGCCTCTTTTGTCATGGGCACGGTCGAGCAGGTAGATGACAAGATTATTTTCCGGCGTGGTGGCTACCAGTTGCAGTGGGTGATGTACTGGCTGATGAGCCTCGACTTTCCAGTGAAAGTCATCCAGCCGCCTGAACTGCGCGAGATGGTGCGCGGCATGGCCCATAAAGCCCTGCGCATGATCGGGGACGAGCCGGAAACGTTGCGTCAAGCCGCCAAGGTATGATACTAATCAATGACTTGTGGCCCTTAAATTTCATGGTTAGCATTTCTCACCGCAGGCTACGACACTTATTGAAAAAGGATTTGAGCATGGCAACCCTTACAAAGAAAGCAAAAATTGGCGTTTTTGGAATCGGATTGGCCGCCTATTGGTCGCAGTTTGAAGGGCTGAAAGAACGGCTGGAAGGCTACCAGCGGGAAGTCGAACGCAAGATCAGCGTCATGAACGCCGAGGTGATTTCAGCAGGCTTGGTGGATACGGCTCCAGCGGCACAGCAGGCAGGCGAGCTCTTCGCCAGCTACAACGTTGATTTGATCGTGTGCTACGTGGGAACCTATGCCACCTCATCGCAAGTCCTGCCCGCCGTCCAGCGACGCAAAGCCCCCGTGCTCATCCTCAACTTACAGCCGTCATCAGCGATGGATTACCCCGACACTGATACCGGCGAGTGGCTGGCGAACTGCTGCGCCTGCTGCGTACCGGAAATTTCCAACGCTTTCTCCCGCAGCCGCATCCAATTCAATGTCGTATCGGGCCTGCTCGGCGAGATCGAAGGCCATGACCACGCCAACCAATACTACGCCAAGGCATGGCAGCAAATCGAAGAGTGGGTGACGGCCGCCCGCATTCTACGTGAACTGAGCTACAGCCGCATCGGCTTTCTGGGGCACACCTACCCCGGCATGCTCGACATGTATTCGGATTTCACCATGCATCATGCCCAGCTCGGCGCGCATATCGAAGTGCTAGAAATGGACGATCTGCATCAGCGGGTCAAAGGCTCGAGTGAACAGGCAATCACCAGCAAAATTGACGAAATCCACAATCACTTCCAACTGGTTGGCAAAGGCAACGACAAGATTTCACAGGATGTTACGCCCGAAGCGCTGCGCTGGTCAGCACAGGTCGCCTGTGGTCTGGATCAGTTGGTGGCCGACTTCGATTTGAGCGGCCTGACCTATTACTATCGCGGCTTGGATGGCAATGAAAATGAGGAACTGGGCGCGGGCTTAATCGTCGGCAACTCGCTGCTGACAGCGCGTGGCATTCCGGCGTCCGGCGAAGGTGACCTCAAGACCTGTGTGGCCATGCTGATCATGGATCGGCTGGGCGCGGGCGGCTCCTACACCGAGTTTTACGCCATGGACTTCGAGGAAGACTTCATCCTGATGGGACACGATGGGCCGGGACACATCGCCATCTCCGACGGCAAGCCGATGCTGCGTGGATTGGGCTTGTTTCATGGCAAGCGCGGTTATGGACTGTCCGTCGAGATGCACGTCAAGCGCGGGCCGATCACCATCCTCGGCATGACACAAACTGCCGAGGGCAAGCTCAAGCTGCTGGCCGCCGAGGGCGATTCGATTGCCGGATCGACCATGCAAATCGGCAACACCAATTCCCGCCTGAACTTCAAGCTCGATCCCGCTGAGTTCATGAACCAGTGGTGCACCTTCGGCCCGACGCATCACTGCGCTCTGGGTGTCGGTCATCAAATCGAGAAGATCAAGAAGCTGGCGCGGCTGCTGCAGTTGGACTTGGCCGTGATTTAACAGGTGAGCGTTGTAGGGGCGCAAGGCTTTGCGCCTAAATAAAATCTATTAAATAATTTAGGGAAAAGATCATCATGAAACGAGTGGGATTTTTGTTCAAAATTAAACAAGAGCGTATTGCCGAGTATAAGCAGCATCATGCCGCCGTCTGGCCGGAGATGTTGGACGCGCTGCGCCGTAACGGCTGGCATAATTACAGTCTCTTCTTGCGTCCGGATGGGCTGCTGTTCGGTTACTTCGAGGCGGCTGAGAGCTTTGAGGCCTCGCAGGCCGGCATGGCGAAAGAAGAAATCAACCTCAAGTGGCAAGAATTCATGGGGCCATTCTTTGAGTCGATTTCAGGCCGCCCCGATGAAAACATGATCGAATTGGAGGAGGTGTTCCATACCGACTGAGGAAATAGTCAGATGTTAGCTTAATCAAGGAGTGTGTGATTATGGCACAGGCAAGTGGCATCGATATTTCGCATCACCAGAATACCGGCATCAACTGGCAGCAGGTCTATCAATCGGGACAGCGGTTTGCCTTCATCCGCGCCAGCTTGGTCGGCACCGCCACCAAGAAGCCCAGCGCTGACAACAACTTCGAGCGCCATTGGACCAACGCGCGGACGGTCAACGGCTTGCTGCTGGGCACCTATCATTACTTCCTGCCCGTGCCGGACATCAAAGAATTTGCCGCTGGCACTGGATTTCGAGAACAGTCTCGGCGTGGATAAAACCACTGTCAGCCGTTCTATTGATGAAGCCCTGAAATATCTCCAGAGCAAGGTCGGCTACCGTCCCATCATCTACACCGCTTCCAGTTGGTGGAACAGCAACACCATCGCCTCGCCGGATTGGTCGAAATATGATCTGTGGATCGCCAACTATGGCAAGCCCGCGCCGACTCTTCCTCGCGATTGGATGGCGTGGCGCTTCTGGCAGTGGACGCAGACGGGCAGCGTCGCAGGCATTTCGGGGAATGTCGATGTCGACTATTACAACGGCGATGAAACCCAACTTAGGCTGTACGCCGCTACGCATGGGACGCCTTCACCCGCACCCAACGGCTACCGCGTCGAAGTCACGACCACCGTCAACATCCGCAAAGGCCCCGGCACCAACTACGACATCGCGGGCAGCCTCAAGGTCGGCACGCAAACGCCCGTGCTCGATCTGGCAGGCGGCGACATCTGGATGCAAATCGGCAGCAACCGTTGGGTGGCCTATACCTCTGCCGGACAGCAGCTTTGCGTGTTCAAGGCTGGTACACCCCCGCAAATCGTCGTGGCCGTCACACAGATGAATGTGCGCTCCGGCCCCAGCAAATCCACTTTGGATGTCGGCGACCTCACGCAGGGTACCGTGCTCAACGTCACCGATCTCAGCGGCACCGACATCTGGGTCAAAATCGGCGATGAACGCTGGGCGGCCTTCGCCAAAGACAACACCCGCTTCATGCGCTGGTTGGTTTAATCGAAAAATGGGGTATTTGTAGGGACACGGCATGCCGTGTCCGGAGGGTAAGACAACCAAATGACCGCCTCACATGATTACATCCTCTGGATCGCCACGCTGGCCTATGCCCTGCACGTCATGGAGGAATTTGCCTTCGACTGGAAAACATGGGCCACCAAGGTCATGGGCTTCGACGTCGATTGGCCGCTCTTTTACGTCACCAACGCGGCGGTAATGGTCGGCGGCATCAGCCTGTCCATGATCGGCTGGCGCTTGCCGGAAGTCAGCTTGGCCTTCCCCGCCTTGATGCTCATCAACGCCGTCTTCCTGCACATCATCCCCATCCTCCGTTACCGCCAGTTCTCGCCGGGGATTTTCACGTCGCTGATTCTCTTCTTCCCCATCGGCATCGCCAGCTACGCCCTCGCCAGTGCCGACCACATCCTCACGCCCGCCGCCCTCATCATCTCGCTGCTCATTGGCGCGGCCTTCATGCTCTACCCCATCCTGCTCATGGCCTTCCGTACCCGCTTTTCGAATTATCGATAGCTACCCATTAGCCATTTACCTACGATTGTTCGCTGCAACCACGTCGTTGTGATGCAATATGTTCTAAAAAGGTATATCATATATATGGACTGTTGACTATATAAAGTAATTATTCAGCATATATTTTCTATTGGTTAAATTCAGATGTTACTACGATCTAATGATCAAGCAGAGGGAAAAATGAACGTTTATCTCTGTGGTGCTAGTCATGGAGTAAAAGCTGAAGTCGAACTGATTGAACGCCTCATTTATGATCTCGGTCTTCGTACTTGGACATTTGAAAGTAGCATTATCGGTACTGTAGATCGCAATGCATATCAAGCAGCTGCCATAGAAATGGAGAAGGCTGACATCTTTATTGGCTTATTTGCCGATATATATGGCTGGATACCTGAAAAGGATTGGTATGGAGAAAACACGACCGATGGTGAAATTAGTTTTCCCCATATGGAGTATTTATGGGCAACGAAACGCAAGATTCCCAGATTGATGTTTTTCCCTGCAAAATATGACAATTTGGGCGCAGAAATAAAGATGCCGGAAGATAGACAGGAACATGATCCGGTAAGAAGTCAGAAAATTACTGAACTCAAGCGCCAAATTTTGAAGACCGACTACGTACAATATTATCACTCCCTTGAAAACTTGAAGAAGCTTGCAGGGGCATCCCTAATTCGAACGACCCATTTGGGTAATCTTCCCAATCGCAATATGGTGTTTATAAGCCACTCAACGCACGACGATGAATTTGTGTCAAAGTTGGCTGAAAAGTTGCAGCAGGCAGGGATTTCGCCTTGGGTCGATCACAAACATATGCGTCCGGGTGCGGATTGGGATACTGTTCTTGAACAGGCTCTAAATGCTAGTGATGCCCTATTAATTGTCGTATCCGAACATTCGAATCGTTCACTTGTTGTAAAAGCGGAATGGAGCTATTTTGGGGAATCGGGTAAAAAAGTATATCCTATACTTCTGAATAGTGGCGAGGTTCCTTTTCGTTTACGCGTGGTACAAAATATTGATTTTCGTGTTAACCCTGATAGGGCATTTGCGCAGTTGCTAGAAGTCTTGAGTGTATCTACAAATACAATAAACTGGACTGATTCATAAATTGGCTTTGTCTACTTTTTAACCGCATTCCAATCGATTGATACAAACTTTTGCCCAAAAGCCAAAGTGTAGGGCGCAAGGCCTTGCGCCTTCAAATCCTCATACAGTAATTACACAGAAAACAAAAATGCTTTCCTGTTGCGACAGTAACATGTTCCCCGTGTTATTCCCGCCATCGCTTGCGGGCTATCGGCACGTTCGCAGGCTCACTTCGCCGATGTGGGGTTGGGGGTGGGGTATGCTTTAGCTATCTCTCTCTTCACCAGCCTCTAAATCTTCTTCTGCCCATGCAATCCATTCCAGCATCAAATCCGCCTCATCAACTACCCCCATTTGCCGATAATAAACCTCAGCCTCTTGCCAACAAGCAATTGCCTGTTTCAAATCTCCCAAATCTTCGTAAATGATCCCTAGATTCCGCTGTGTATCGGCATAAGCCAGCGGCGCCGCCTCGGCTGTCCGGTACACCAGCGCCGCTTCGTAAACCGCAACTGCCCGCTTCAAGTTTCCTGCCTGATCCTCAATCTTTGCTAGATCGCGGTAGGCAATTCCCAGATTGTTCTGCGTCATAGCATAATCCAGCGGCACCGCCTCGGCTGTCCGGTACACCAGCGCTGCCTCATACGCCGCCACCGCCCGCTTTCGGTTCACTTCCTGATCCTCGATCGCTGCCAGATCGCTGTAGACAATCCCTAGATTGTTCTGTGTCATGGCATAATCCAGCGGCGCCGCCTCGGCTGTGTAGTACACCAGCGCCGCTTCGTAGGCCGCCACCGCTCGCTTCAGATTTGCTTCCCGATCCTCAATCTGCGCTAGATCGCAGTAGGCAAGTCCCAGATTATTCTGCGTCCCGGCATAATTCAGCGGCGCTGCCTCGGCTGTGTAGTACACCAGCGCTGCCTCGTAGGCCGCCACCGCTCGCCTTAGGTTCCCTGCCCGATCCTCGATCTGCGCCAGATCGCGGTAGGTAGACCCCAGATTGTTCTGCGTTCCAGCATAATCCAGCGGTGCCGCCTCCGATGTGCGGTATACCAGCGCTGCCTCATAAGCCGCCACTGACCGCTTCAGATTTGCTTCCCGATCCTCGATCTGCGCCAGAAGCCAGTAGGCAGACCCCAGATTGTTTTGTGTCATGGCATAATCCAGCGGCTCTGTCTCTGGGATGTAGTAAACTAGTGCCGCCTCGTAAGCTTCCACCGCATGTTTCAAGTTCTTGCGCCGATCACCAAGCGGATGTTCTTGATACAAAATGCCAAGACTATTTTGAACTGCACCTACCAGTTCTTTGGCTGCGCTGTACTGTAATTTTTCGGCTACCTGCTCTAGCCAATTTTTACGCTGTTCAAATCGCCCTCTGTTTGTCAGAAAATAACTGGTTGCATTTCTGAACCAGTACGCCTTTTCATATTCTCCCGCACTCATCGCCCACTCAAACGCCGCTTCCAGATTATCCGACTCTGGGGCCAATCCCACATAATCTTGCTTGTAATGATGATGCTGTGCTAACGCTTTGTAATATTCAAAATGTAATGGATAAGCCGTTTCATCGGCTCTCACAGCTGCTATCACCAACGGATCAATCGTGTAACGTGTCTGTCCTTTTTCTGTCACCACTTTCCGTACAAACTGCCAGCGGGTCAGCGTTTTCAAAGCGCGGCTGAGTTGGTCCTCATCCAGCAGTGCCATCGGCTCTTCAGAAATGACAAAACCCCATGCAGTGACTTCAAGTTTTTCCTCTTGCTGCAAATAACCGGCGGCTTCCCGCGTGAATCCACCCCGACAAACCACCCATCGGGCTAATGTCTGGGCGGCGGCCTCACCATCGCGGTCTTGGCTTTTCATCTGCTCGATGGTCTTCTGGATCATCTCGTCCAGCGCCTCTTGGATGTCCTCACTCTTAAGCTGCTGTAACTCGCGGATCACCACTTTCGGGTCGTCAATCACCAGCTTCCCAACTGCTATTTCAATCAAACGCGGGTGATAGCGTGCCGCTTCCGCCAGTTCCGCCGCGTAATCCTCCGGCTTGTAATCGATGATGTCGAAGGCCTTCGCCATATCGCGCACGATCTGTTCGGCGGCCTCCGCCTGTGGTTCTTTCAGCCGCAGCGCCCGCATGTCCTTAATTTCCGCCCATTCCGTCCGGCTGGTCAGCAGCACCTGCGTCGGCTTGGTGTCCGCGAGCTCGTTCACCAACTTCAGATAATCCTTCCGGCGCGGGTCGCCCTCGCTGATCGACTCGGCGTTGTCCAGCACCACCAGCAACCGTTCCGCCCGCAGCCGCTTCAGCACTTCTTTGGTGGGCGTGGTCGCCTCCAACCCCAGATGCTCCCGCAGCAGCTCGTAAACATCCTCCGCCGTCGAGTAGTCGCTGCACACGTGCCACACCGCCCCGCTGGTGTCGCCCTGCGTCAGCACGATTTCCGCCGCCAACCGCGACTTCCCCAATCCGCCCACGCCGAGGATGCTGGTCGGCGCACGTTTCAGGTCGTCCTGCACTTTGGCGATTTCCACCTCTCGCCCGCTGATCGGGATGTTCACCAGCATCCGGTCAATCGTTCCCGTCACCCGCCACTGCCCGAAATCCGTCCCGATGCTCTCGCCCTTGTGCGCCCGCCCGATCACCGCCACCAACTGCTTGATCCCGCCGTCCCAATCCCGCTTCAGGTTCACCGGCTGGATAATCCGCAGCCGCGCCGGAATCGCCGTCAGTTCCAGATCGTCAATCACCACCGGCAGCAGCGGCCTCTTGCGCAGCAGCGCATCCCGCCATTCAGTCGTCACCTCGCGGCTGATCACCGAGTCTTTCGAAAGCATCACCAGCATATGTGTGCAGTCTGCCAGTGCCGTGTCGATGCTTTCCTGCCAGTGGTCACCGGCCTTGATATCCTTGTGGTCAACCCACACATCCTCGCCCGTCGCCTTCTCAATCGCGTCGTGGATGCGCGTTACCGTGTCGTCGTCTTTGCTGCTGTGGCTGAGGAAGATCAATGCGGGCATAATTCACCTGAACGGGTTATATCACTCTCAAATAAGCATACTGCATCCTCTCCTGCTTGCCAAAATCATCTTCCATCCACTTTCTAATCATTTTCAAATTGTGTTATACAAACTTTTGTTCTATAATTAAGGGGGTAGTGGTTGCAAAGTAAGTGGTGGATAGAAATAATCTGCCGCATGATCGAAGAGACAATCACGTACTCATGTCGATCATGCGGCAGTCGCAAT
>JBGAGF010000039.1:0-43917 GCA_044226855.1 Aggregatilineales bacterium | reverse complement strand
AACAGTACGCATTTTCGGGTCATGATTGTTTTATTTCGTGTGCAAATTGTGTTGATTCTACTATAGTCGAACTTTTGATGAACGAAACATGAGCGTAGGGGAGGCGTCAGGCGGGCAGTGGGCATCAATGCTCCTTTCTCACATACGCTATATAATGACATTTGAGATTACTTTTCATCATCCGGGAAATTTTATTATGCGACGACTCACTGTACTGATCGCTTGTCTTGTCGTAGCCTTTGCATCGAGCCTGATGGTCTTTTCGCAAGATGCTGCAACGGGCGATGGAACCCCTACGGCAACGCTGCCACCTGCTTTTAGTATTGAGGGGGAAATCGGGCGGGCGCTGCCGCGCAAGATCGTCTATGACCAACACACCGAGCGGATGGCAGTGGTTGATGCTTATAACCGACTGCTGCTGATTAACGCACTGGACTACAGCACACTTTATGTACTGCATGAGCAAGGGGAATATGCTGATGTGGCGTTCAGCCATGACGGACGGTGGCTGGCTGTGGCCTTTAACTTCACGATGGAGTTGTGGGATACCAACACCGGAAAACTCGCCGCGAGTTTGACCAGTCTCGGTAATACGAAGGGACTGCTCGGGCCGTTCACGTTTTCGAGCAATGATGCGGTGTTGATCTTCTTTGGTATTTATCCGGCGCCACGCGAACTGCGGCAAGCGGAGACGGATAGCATTACCTATCCTTGGGTATGGAACCTGACGGCGGCACGCGGCGAAGGGGATTCGACGTTCCCGAACAAGCTGGAAGCCGTGCAAATGGTGGATTATGCGAACGGGTTCGTGCTGTCACCGGATGATAAGGTGATCGCGGCCCTACCCGGCCGACTGCGCGTGCTGGATGTCTTCTCACTGAAACCGGAATATGAAATTCCAACGGCACGTTATGAGCAAGACCCGCTGACGGCGTGGTACAGCTTACTTGACAACAGTGTTTACGTGCGGCCCGTGACCTCCGATACGCTGCTTCAAGTCGATACCAAGCGCGGCGTATTGGTCGAAATCCCGATGAATAAGGCACTCACCGATTCGGATTTGAATTTAGTCGGCGGAATTGAGCTGGGTTCTATCGCACAGGTGATCGGCGAGCCAGCCGACCGCAGCTATAACCCGTTGATTGGTGTGTTCTTGGGGCGGAGGTATCGCGATTCGCAAGCTTATGGTGGTAAGCCACTGACGGTAACGCTGATTGATCTGGTGCTGCCTCCCGCCGCGGCGACACAGGATAATGTGCTGGCACTGCTGTACGTGTTTGACGAGTCGGCTGGAACAGGCAGTTTTATATTCGGCGGACGCGGAACCGCTCAACAAATGGTACTGAGTCCTGACCGGAAGAACTTGCTGGTACGACTGACTGAAAATGACGAGAACGTCGTCACTTACGACGTTGCCAGTGGGCGTGAACTGCGGCGGTTTATTCCAGCATTACGAGCGATTGGGCGCTACAGCCGGCAATCCAAGAACCGTATCCTTGCTTACGACGCATCGGGCAAGATTATCATCAGTGACTTCGAGCGGCGAGAGGCTGCCAGTGACAAGGTTCTGGCCGAGGATTTGCGCTATTCGCGGAGCTTTGACCGTTTCTTTTTCAGCGACGACAGCAAGAAAGTCATCACGCTGGCGGGAACTGAATGGCGCGAATGGGATGTTCAAACCGGACAGGTGCTGCGACGTGATTTGATCTATTTAAACGGACAAATTGTGGCGACATCGGCGGATGGATACCGCTACCTGACTTACCTTAACAATGGGAATACGGTTGGCGCACAAGTGGTGGACATGAACACCAAGACCAACTACAGCGTGTCATTCCAGAATATCGCGGGAAGCGTATTATCCGGGTAACCAAGTGGCGATCTATGATTACAAAGACGGGTTGAAATCGTTCATCGCAGGTGATGATCTGCCACCTCTGGCGCAGCGCCAATACGGTTGGGTGGATGACAAAACAGCATATATCTATGGACAGGGAACCAGCCACGATATGCCAGCGCGTGTCTATGGGGTTGATTATGCGCCGAACGGGCTGCCAAAGTGTCTCGTGAATGCTTTTCCAGAACGGCAAGACCGTTTCCTGAAATTATGGGAGCGGCTGGTTTATAACCTGCGGACCGATGAGCTTGACGGATTGTCTACCGCTTTGTGCGGGAATATGCCTAACAGCGTCGACGCTGTCGAGTCGAAACTGGTGTTAACAGCAACACCGGAACGAGTCCTCGCGGCAGGACTGCCAACGGGTGAAGTGCCGCAGTGCTTACTCGACCGGTATCCGACACAAACGGAGGAATACTCCGCAATCTGGCGTGATCTGGTGAAGGGACTATCCCCTGAAAAGACGCAGGAATTAGCGGTGATGCTGTGCGAAGGCATTGGCGTGATTGATCCGGCAGCTGCGATTGACGCGTCACTCGGATACACCATGTTCGTCGACTCGGATACAGGACAACGAGCGAGCGGCGATTATCAAGTGCCAACGCAGGACAGCCGTCCGCTACAGCCGATTTATGATTTATTTGAGAAGACTGAAAGACGGGCTATTGGCACGGCCATCCTGAGTCCAGACGAACAGTTGGTGGCAGCATCGAGTATGCCGGGGGAATTAATTATCTATAAGCTGCTGGTGCCCTATCGAACTTTGACAGCACAGCTCACGGCGACAGCGGTTGTTCAACTGCAGCAAGCGAATTTGATTAAAGGGCAGGCAACGCCATCACCGACCTATAACGCGATTGGGACGCCGCGTCCAACGCTGACGCCGACGCCAGAACAAACGTTGTATCCGAAACCACACGATCGGGTGTTCACGAACACTCAAGGGCAGCAAAACTTCTGCCCGTCGGAACAGCTTTATTCGATCATGAAGCCGCCACAAGATTATGACGCAACGGGACGTCTCTATACGTCGATACAGGGGGATAACTTGTGGTCAGTTGAGCCGGAAACCGGTACACGTACCGAGGACAAGGATATTCTGCCATGTGGACGCGGCGTGTCTTGCAAGTTCTCGCCGGACAATCAATGGATATTGGCTGAGTCTTACGAGGCGATTTTCATCATTCGTCCAGACAACAGCGATCCGCGTACCTTGTGGAATTTGCTGACGCCAAATCCACCTACGCCTGTGCCGAACGACATCAATTGGTCAGGGAAAGATACGCTCGAGTGGCAGGCACGCATTCCGGTGACTGTGGCTGCGCCGAAACCCTACACGACATTCAAGCAGGCATTCATCCGTGATGTGCTCAACGTGTATCCTGATCCAAAGCCGTTTATTCCGGAGATCAGCGTCAATGAACTGCCGACGCAACTGGTGTCGCGGCAGCCGGGTGGTAACTTTGTGGTGGTTTTGACGACTTATAATACGGGCGTCGGGCAAGGGTTTAAGTTCTATCTGTATGATACGACATCGGGCAATTATCAGATGTTTGCGCAGAGCCGAAGCAGTGCGATTAATGTGTACTGGCATCCGTGGGGCGACCGGCTTTTCTATAACTTCGCAGAAGATAATATGCGGGCGACATATCAGGTGAGCTTCCCCGATATGAAGAACCAATTCCTCGGCTATGCACCGAGTGGCGATTGGTCAAACGATGGACGGTATATCGCCTACTATACGGGTTCGCTGTCACAGCCAATCGGCGTGTGGGACAGTGAAACAGGACAGATCAAGACCTACTGCCTGCCCGAAACCGGCGCACGAGGCTACAGCGGGGGATTCGTGTGGTCTCCGGATAACCGGTATGTGGCGCTGCAAGTACCGCTACCAAAAGATGAAGCGAAGCCGGGGGTTGGTCAGCATACGCTGATTTTGAATGTGGCGAACGGCGAGGTAGTTGATTTGACGACCGGTATCGTCGAGATTATTACGTGGGCACAGGAGCCGGGAACATACGGTAGCGGGCAGGTGGTTACGCCAACTTTGAGCGTTACACTGACGCCATCACCCAGTGCAACGGCACCCGCTTTTACACCTTCGCCTTCACCGATGGCAACGGCGCAGTAGGAGCAATATGATGCGTAAACACATGGTTTGGATCAGCTTAATTGCTCTGTGCGGGTTGTTCATTAGCGTGATGAGTGTGAATGCGCAAGAGCGTGATCTCTCGATTGTATATGTGACGACGCAAGATAACGCGGCGCTGCGGGGGGGGCCGGGACGCAATTGGGATCGGTTGGCGGTACTGCCGTTCGGCACAACCTATCGAGCGACCGGACGCACGATTGATGCGCAATGGATACAGGTTGCCTATGAAGGCAAGTTGGACGAAGGGGCGCGAGGCGCATTCACGGTCAACGGTGTCACTTACGGTTGGGTGGTGTACTACCTGCTGACATGGACAGGCAATATTCTGGATTTGCCGATTGATGGCAATCAGCTTGTGCCGACCGCACGTGAATCGGGCGGACTATTGACACTAGGACCGGGCGATTTGCCGATCTATGTTGGTGACGTTATCCCGAAGCAAAAGGTTGATAACCCGATTACGTCCTATGTGCGGGTAGAAATTACGGGACGCCTTGGGGGCAATGGTTCAAAGTATTTCTGGCTGCAATTCAAATATAACAACCATTTCTACTGGATACCGAACTGGGCGGTCAGTGTGTGGGGCGTAGGCGGCGTACCGGACGCAGGTTATTTGTATCCCTACGGACGACTGCTACTGCAACTCCGAACCGAACTAGCACGGTTAAATGAGGTTTACAACGACATTCGTGGACGCTGGGTGTCATTGGACAGCGGCTATACCGCAACTTGCAATGACATTCCGGCGGATTTTGAACTGCGACGGAACAGTTTTAACGCGGGCGATCTGGCGCGTGAACCGTTGTATCAACCGATTGCGACGGCGCTGGAAAATGTCCAAAACAGCACCAACGCGGCGCTGGCAAAGTTCCGCACGCTTTGCAGTTCGACCAATAACAATCGCTTGATTAGTCCTGAAGAGATCAAAGCCGGATTGGCAGATATTCACGAAGCCGACCTGAATATGACGCTGATTAATACCCTGCTCTACCCCTTTGCGCAACGTGACCCACTGGTCGGGCAGTGAGGAAATGTGATTCGTAAAACGCGGGCACAGCGATGCTGTGCCCCAACAAAGAATGTGAATTAGGATTGCTTAAACCACTTGTTATAGACCTCGTCCCAACGACCGCTGGCTTGGAGAGCGGAGATGGCGGCGTTGAAGGGATAGACCAAATCACTGCCCTTGGTCATGGGGAAGGACAGCCCTTGAATACCCGTTAATGACTCTTCGATCGTTTTGATTCCACCAAGCGATTTGATATAGCCTTCTGCGGCAGGACGATCAATTTCAACGGCGTCTACATCATCGTTCTTGAGAGCAAGGATGGCAGCGGGCATATTGTCGTAGCTGGCGACATTCTCCGCGCCGAAAATGTTCCGCGCGCTAATCTCATTGGTCGTCCCTAACTGCGTACCCACTTTGAATTTGCCTAGTTTTTTTAATTCCTCTGAGGTTGAGAAGCGAGTTTCATCCTCACGAATGAGCAAAGTTTCGTCATAGGTTTGGAAGAGCTGCGTAAAATCAACGGATTTGGCGCGTTCGGCGGTATAAGTGATGCCACCTGCACCGAGGTTAAATTCGCCATTGGAAATAGCGAGCATCATGCCATCCCAAGAAGTTTCAATAAACTTCGGCTTGCAGTTGATGAGAGCGCAGATATCCCGAATGGTATCGTAATCCCAACCGATGAGGTTTTTGTTTTCATCATAGTATTGATAGGGTGGATAGTCATTGGTCATAGCGATGGTGATCTCACGGCCACCTAGATCCGGCCAAGAGACTTTTACACCACTGTCTTGAGCCGCACCGGTGAAGACCGGCAGCAGCAATACGAACAAAGCGAGTACAAGCAGGGACAATAGTCTGGACCTTTTAGTCATCGAATTTATCCTTGTTCAATCTATTAAGTATTAGCGCAACTGTACTCAATTTATTCCATTGACGCCATTACTTTTTAGCGGAAAGTTTATTTCATAGTGAGGCAGGTTCACTTCAATCTTTTATTTGCAAAAGTAGTCTCTTCTGTTTGATTTCCTGAATATTTTGAAAGACAGAATTGTTTAAACCACACCTTGAGTTAAACTGGAACCGATCACAAACTCGCCTAGATCACTATTGTCGCCTCACCCGAATTGCAAGGATTGGATTACATGTCCACCAGTGAAACTATACATCTCGTGTTCAAGACGCATCTTGATATCGGGTTCACCGATTTCGCACACAAGGTTACGCAAACCTACTTCGATGTATTTATCCCCACAGCCATTGAAACCGCACGAAAGTTAAGAGAAGCAGGCCACGCTGAACGCTTTATCTGGACGACCGGCTCTTGGCTGATCTATGAATATCTGGAACAGGGCAATGCAAAGCAGCGGAAGCAGCTTGAAACGGCTATCGAGGCGGGCGACATTGTGTGGCATGGACTGCCATTCACGACGCATACTGAATTGATGAGCATATCATTGTTCAAATATGGACTCAGTTTGTCCCAACAACTGGACAAACGCTTTGGTAAGAAGACGATCGCAGCCAAAATGACGGATGTTCCCGGCCATACACGCGGGATTATTCCACTGCTGGCAGAAGCGGGAATTCAGTTTATCCATCTGGGCGCTAATGCAGCATCGACACCGCCGGATGTGCCACCCGTGTTTGTGTGGCGGGATGAGGCTAGCCAAACCAGTGTCAAGGTGATGTACCAACGAGGCGGATACGGTGGGATAATCCGCGTACCGGGGCTGGCGCATACACTGGCGTTCGCACACACCAATGATAATCACGGGGCACAATCACTTGAGGAAGTCCTCAAAATTTATCAGGATATGCACGAGAAATTTCCGAAGTCCAATATAATGGCGTCAACAATGGATGCCTTCGCCCAGCAGCTCAACAAGGTCGAGGCCGAACTGCTGGTTATCACAGCGGAACTAGGTGACACGTGGATACATGGCGTGGGGAGCGATCCGGTAAAGATCAGCCGATACCGAGAGCTAGCGCGGCTTCGGGATGAGTGGATCACAGCCGGAAAGGTTGAGGCAGATGATCCAAAACTGACGGCGTTTACCCGCAAGTTATTCATGGTTCCGGAACATACATGGGGTATGGATGAAAAGACCCATCTACGGGATTATACGCATTATGCGAAGGCCGATTTTGAGACAGCACGAAAGACAAAAGTCTTCAAGAATTTTGAATCCTCTTGGGCAGAACAACGCGCTTATATAGATGACGCATTGAAAGCACTAGGCAATAGTTCACTGGCAAACGAGGCCAAAACACGGCTCAAAGCCATTGAAGCAAAGCTACCGAACAAAGCCGACTATCAACCGATTAAGAAATTAAAGGAATCCTTTGAAACAGCGCATTTTGAAATTGGGTTTGATAAGCAAACAGGCGCGATTAGCCATCTAATTGAGAAAGCGACAGGGCACAATTGGGCATCGGCTGAGCATGTGTTGGGGCTGTTTCGTTACCAGACATTCTCAACGCGAGACTATGACCAATTCTGGGAACACTACATCATCAATAAACGGGAAACCCGCGTATGGTCATGGGATGACTATACCAAACCGGGTATGAAAGAAAGCGATTCAGAGAGCCGTTTCTGGCTACCGACGCTTGCAGGAATGTCCATAAAGAAAGATGGTCACGGACAGTCATTCTTGGTGGAGTTGAAGCTGGCGAAAGAAGCGTCTGAAAAGTACGGCGCGCCCGAGCAAGTTTTTGTCGAGATCAAACTGCCGGATGATAAGCCGATTATTGATATTGATCTACAATGGTTTGAAAAGCCAGCCAACCGACTCCCGGAAGCGGCGTGGTTTACATTCAATCCGATGACGAGCGTGAACGGTGAATGGCTCATGGATAAGATGGGAGCGCGTATCTCGCCACTCAACGTGATTAAGAATGGGAACCGGAAGCTGCATGCGGTGGAAAGCGGTATCAATTACAGCGACCAGCAGGGCAAGTTGGCGATTGAGACACTGGATGCGGCGCTGGTCGCACCGGGTGAACCTTCTCTGTTGAATTTCAACAACCGACAACCGCCCATGAAGAATGGGATGCACTTCAATCTGTTGAACAATGTATGGGGCACAAATTTCCCAATGTGGTACGAGGATGATACACGGTTCCGATTTCAGTTAATTTTTGGATAAGTACCGAAGTAAAGCTCATTTTAAAGCAAGAAAAAAGGGCGCATTGTTGCACCCTTTTGATTCACAATTGTGTGGTTCAAGTTTAGCCCTTGAGTCCAGACATAACCACGCCCTTGATGAAGTACCGTTGGGCAAAGAAGAACAATATCAGCACAGGGATAATGAGGGCAGTGGCGGCGGCCAACTGCAAATCCCATCTGCTGCTTTGCAGGCTGCGGAAAGAAGCCAAGCCTACAGCGACCGTAAAATTATTGGGTGAGCGCAGATAGATGACGGGGCCGAGCAGATCATTCCATGCGTTGAGAAAGGTGAAGATCGCTACGGTGATGAGCGCCGGACGGGCGAGCGGCATCATAATACGCCAGTAGATTCCAAACTCGTTACAGCCATCAATACGAGCGGCATCTGCCAATTCTTCGGGCACGGTGCGGAAGAACTGCCGCAGCAGGAAGATGTTAAACGCGCCGCCCCCAAAGAAGTAGGGAATGGTTAGCGGCAGGAATGTGTCGACCCAGTTGCGGGATTGGGTGGTGATGCCCAGCAGAGGAAAGTCAATCTGGGGTACAGGCAGCTTCGAAAAAATGATGAACTGGGGGACAATCAAAATGGCGTAAGGTAGGAATAGAGTCGCGAGGACGATCCCGAACCAAAAATCACGCCCCCAGAATTTGATACGCGCAAAACCGTAGGCACACAGCGATGATGAAAACACAACCGCGATTACATTCAAGAACACAATTTTTAGCGTGTTGAGAAGATAAAGATCGAAGGGCTTAGCTGTTAGCGCTGTGGGATAATTGTCCCAATGAATAGGGTCAGGAATCCACTGGGGCGGATACTGGAAAATTTCCACCTGCCCTTTCAAAGAGCTGGTCACTAACCAAATAAAAGGCAAAAGCATCACCGCGGCCATGACGACCAAGGCAATCATGTTCAAAGTGTTCCAGACCCGATCAGGGCGTTTGCCCGATTTTTTCTGATCCGCTTCAAGGATTACTGCTGAGTCATCCGTAAGTTTGTCGTAAGTGGTTGTCATAGTTGTGGCCTTTTAGTCACCCGGATTTTCGTAGTACACGCGGCTGCCAAGATATTTGAAGGTTACAAACGACATAATGAGCAGAATCAAGAACAAGACCCATGACAGTGCTGCTGCATAGCCCATCTTCTGGCTCTGGAAAGCCGTTCGATAAATGTACAGCACGAGGAAGAGGGTCGAGTTCTCTGGTCCGCCGTTGGTTACGAGATAGCCGATTGTGAAGACTTGAAAGGTGTTGATAAAACCGAGTAGGAGATTAAAGAAAATAATGGGCGACATGAGGGGGAGCGTGATATGGCGGAGCTTCGTCCAACGGCCCGCCCCATCAATTTCAGCCGCCTCATAATAAATATCGGGTATGCCCTGCAAACCCGCCAAGAAGATAATCATGGAGCTACCTGTGCCCCACAGGCTCAAGATGACAAATGCCGGTATAGCCCATGACGTACTTTGTAACCATGCGACTTTCGATCCACCGAGACCTCGAATAATGACATTGATGAGGCCGAATTCAGTGTTAAACATCCATGCCCAGAGAAGCGCGTTGGCGACAGCCGGCACAATGCTGGGCAGATAGTAGATGGTGCGAAAGAAAGCGATGCCCCTAAATTGGCGATTGATTAAGGTTGCCAAAAAGAAGCTGAGCAGCAAACCCAGCGGTACAGACAGAAATGTATAAAGAAAGGTCGCTTTTAGGGATAAAAGCAGCAAAGGATCTTTAAATAACTGCTCTATATTTTGAAAACCCACATAAGAAGGCGCACTAATCAGGTTGTATTTTTGGAACGTCAACCATAAAGCGACAGAGGCCGGCGCGAGGAACCAAAATAAAAAGCCCAAGATAAAGGGCATAATAAAGAGGTAACCGGTTATGGTTCGCCGCTGGTTCATCGTCAACGATTTTCGTCGCTGAGGCATGAGATTCGTATTGGGAGTTGTTGTTTTTACTTGAGTTGCCATAATGCTCTCGTATCCATCAGCACCGTTTCAGATCGTCCCGAAAAGGCGTGAAGAGGGCAAAGTTTCATCAAACACCTGCCCTCTTCCGATTAATTTTGGTGGCTTAACCCGCTTGGGCTGCCTTAATGACTTCGTTGGCCTGTTTCACTGCATCAGGAATGACTTCCTCGACGTTCTTGCCTGCTGCCAAGGCTTGGAAGGCCGGGGTGATGAAATTGGTATCGGCTTCAATGTATCCATTGGGCACACGTACCGAAACACCATACTTGGGCAAGTAATCGGTGACAAAATCGACATAGTTCGCGGGATGAATACCCTCAGTGACCCATTCTTTAAGGCCATCAGGTGTGACCTGAGCCGTCTGGCTGGGGAGCCACAAACCGATCTTCATGAAGGACAGGGTGTAGAACGGGCTGGCCAAGAACTTGAGCCACTCCCATGCTTCATCTGGATGCTGAGTGTTGCTAATGATGGAATGGAAGTGGGCCTGCATCAAGGATGCCGGTTTCTTCATCTTGGGAATAGCACCCGTTCCAAACTTGACGTTTAACATGGATGGGTTCATCCAAGACAGCGCCCATGAACCTTCAATGCCCATTGCCAAACGGTTGTTGTCGATCATCTGGGTGTTGGTCATTCCCAAGTCAGCCATGGTTGCGCTGCGCGGGGCAACATGGTGCTTATAGATGAGATCAACCAGTCTCTGCATCGCTTCCATCGCTTCAGGGCTATCGATGGCGATCAAGCCATCCTTATTAATGTATTCGCCGCCATTGGAGTAAATCGCGGCAGCGATAGGCATCCACCACAGACCCCAATCGGTACCGAACTGCTGAATATTGTCCGCGTCAAAGCCTGAATCATCGGGGTGCTTGCCATTAGCGTCAACGGTCAACTGCTTCATATTGGTTACGAAGGTATCCCAGTCCCAAATTTCGTCTTCTTTGAAGCCGGGAGGTGTAATACCTGCTTTTTCAAAGAGGTCGAGGTTAAGATAGGCGTGATGGGCAACCCATGTTGAGCCGATGCCATGCCAGTGCCCGTTAGCGTCGGCACAGCGAGTGGTTTCTTGCGGCTCAAAGAAATAGTTGGGCTGGCCAAGCTGAGGATCGGCCTTGAGGCGATCGGTAATATCCATTAATTGGCCTGAGGCGCGGAGTGTTTCAAAGCGATCAGCGGTAATGAAGCTAGCGTCAGGGGCGGTCCCTGCAGCGAAATTGGTCAAGAGCTGCTGCATGTAGTCGCCGGCGTTCGGAGTAAGCTGCCATTCGACCTTTATATTCGCATTGATCTTTTCAAATTCTTTAATCGCGGCTTGGACGCCATTGTCTTCCGCGGTTGCGCCCCAACCACCAAAGACAATCTTGACGGCATCCTGCAAAGCTGGCGAGGCCTTTAACATACTTTGGAGATCAAGGCCAGTAGCCATCAGGGCAGCAGAAGCACCGGACAAGCGCAGAAAATCACGACGAGAAAATTTCTTTGTTGCCATTTTTTAACTCCATATAGACGCTAATTTTATTTGAGCAGCCGAAACATGTTTCCATCAAAACAGCGAAATAATCCTCCTATCTCCAACCACCCTATCGGGTGTTTGGCCGGTTCTTGCGACCTAAGTGACCGGCACTTAGCAACAAAAAACCATCAGCATACTAGCTGGGGAAACTCAATCTAAAAATAAGGTGAGATTGACAACACTTGCACCACTCGTGGCGCACGCTGGATCAATCTTGTGGCTGGGAAAGCACACTATCACCACAAAAACACTCTTGTCACGAGAAAAATGCTCCGTATAAAGATATGTTTTTTTATTTTTATCAGACCTGAAGCTGTCAACAAAAGTAATTTAAACAAACGCTTCAAGATCTGCCCCATATTGATGTGCCATCGATAGGGCAACCACATTCATAAGGCGAACCTTTTTGCCTTATACCATAGAGTATATTGGGCTACGAACATACGAAACAGACCCATTTACCGACAATAGGAGGACAAATCCGACTTTTCAATTTTAGAGGGTCTGGAAAATAGGTCGATAAAAGCAATGTAAGCGAAATTTACCAGCCAAATGGCCTCCAGTAATACGAAGGCCATTGAGGCTGATTCCAGCATATAGGAGGACTCTATTCGGGGAGCATCCGTTTGGGGAGAACGCGGTTAGCAG
Source organism: Aggregatilineales bacterium (assembly GCA_044226855.1). GTDB lineage: Bacteria > Chloroflexota > Anaerolineae > Aggregatilineales > Phototrophicaceae > CFX2. The sequence continues at coordinate 31,547 of JBGAGF010000039.1, read as the reverse complement.
CAACCCACCAGCGATAGGGTTCCGCAAAGCGCACACCGCAGCCTAGTCCATAAAACTCCGACATGACACGCGCCGCACGGATAATCCCGATGTCTTCAGGGTCAGTGGGCAGGACATAATTCGGGTCATAGGTTGGGCCGGGCATATGCTGGCTGACATGCTTCAAAAGCATTTGAACCTTGATATCCCAGACATCACTAACATCGACGTAATCTTGCGGGGCAAAATCGAGGCCAAATTCGGCGGCCATGAACGCAACCGGAACGATTTTGCGGATGGGCGGGTACTGTGAGGGATAATTTGACGTACGGGCCACCTGCGCGGCTTGCATGACGAGCTGACTGGTAGTGGTGTGATCGGGATGATAATCTTGAGGTGGGTGGGTGATGATGTAATCGGCGTTGGTCACCCGAATCATTTCGATAAATTTGTGACGTGTTTCATCATCGAGTTTCAGGTAGCCATCCGGAATCGCCAACCAGATCAGTTCCGCACCAATGAGGTCAGCAGCGGCCTGAGCTTCGCCTTTGCGGATGCGAGCGATCTCGGCAGGATCACCTTTGGGGCGACCACTGCCATCGGTTACGACGCACATAAATACTTTATCACCGCGCTTGCTATGCTTGGCGAGTGTCCCCGCACAAAAGGCTTCGTTGTCGTCACCATGCGCGCCGATTGCTAGTACGTTCATGAGTATCCTCTCAACATATACGGGAGAAAATATGTCTATCGTGAGCGCACATCGAGGGCGTCTCGAAGACCATCTCCCAACAAGTTAAAGCCTAAAACGGTAATCAAAATCGCCAATCCCGGCCACAGCGGCATGAGGGGAGCAGTTCGCATAAAGGCACGACTTTCGTTGAGCATTTTGCCCCAACTGGGAACTGTTTGCTCGGTTGTGCCAAGACCGAGAAAGCTCAAAGCCGCTTCGGAAAGTATGACGCTGGCAATGCCGAGCGTTCCATAGACGACAATCGGGGTCAGCGTATTGGGGAGAACGTGACGGAACATGATACCTAAATCACTGGCTCCGATTGTTCGAGCCGCCGTGACATATTCCGCTTCACGAAGGGCAAGCGCCTGACTACGAACGAGGCGCGTAACAAACGGCCAGATCACCAGCGCTAGAGCAATAATCAAATTGGTTTCACTGGAACCGAGCACCGCAATAAGAGAGATCGCAATAATCAACAGCGGGAAAGCCATCAATATATCGACTATCCGCATGATGATACTGTCTATTAAGCTGCCGCCATAATATCCGGTTATCAGCCCTAAGAAAGTGCCAACAATCAATCCTGCACCTTCGGCCAAAATCGCGATCTTAACGGAAATCTGTGAGCCGTAAATGACACGGCTCAAGATGTCACGTCCCAAGTCATCAGTACCAAAGGGATGCTCAACGGAAGGCGGCTTGATGTAGAAATTCTTTAAATCACCTTTTGTCGCCGAATAAGGCGCAATCCAAGGAGCAAAGATGGCACAAAACAGGGCCAATGACACTAAAATCGCACCTAAAATGGTCAACGGATTTTTGAACATGCGGCGCAACGCATCGCCTAATAAACTACGCTGCTGTACGGAGAGATTGGTCACGTCATGCATTGATGCGTATCCGGGGATCAATAAGAGGGTAACTGAGATCAACCAAAAGGTTGATGCCCGCGTAAATCAGGGCAAAGATAATCACCAAGGCTTGAACCAGAGGATAGTCGCGGGTGTTGATAGCTTGAATTAGCAAACGTCCCATTCCCGGCCAGCTAAAAATGACCTCGATCAATAAGGTGCCACTGAGTAGATTGGCCAGACTGCCACCCCAAACCGTCACGACTGGAAGCAGAGCGTTCCTAAGAGCGTGACGAACGATGACCACCTGTGAAGGTAAGCCCTTGCCATATGCAGTGCGAACATAATCCTGACCGAGTTCTTCGAGCATACTGGAACGGGTCATGCGAGTCAGCAGCGCTAAAGTGCCGAGTGAGGCGGCAAAAGCGGGCAAGATAATGTGGATGTCAAAGCCGCTGCCACTGACAGGCAGCCATTTCAGTTGAAGGCCAAACAGGATTTGCAACTGTACACCCAACCAGAAGACTGGAATTGAAACGCCGAGTAAGGCAATCAGGCGAGAGAAGTTATCCCAAATCGAATTCCGACGCAGTGCAGCGACCATGCCCAGCGGAACGCCTATAATGACGGCGATGCTCATAGCCGCAATCGTAAGGCCAATGGTAGCGGTAATCGCACCCGAAATCATTTCCACAACTGGAACACCTGTGAGATAACTACGGCCCAAGTCGCCCCGCAGGGCACCTTGAAGAAAGGCGAGATACTGATTAATGACCGGTTCGTCGAGCTTCATGACGCGACGAAGATTTTCGAGCGCCTCTTGATTTTCGCGGAAGCCGATGAGTACCGTTGCGGTGTCACCGGGCAGCACACGCATCAGAAAAAAGGCAAGTGTATAAATGCCAAAGATGGTGGGGATGAGTTGGATCAGACGGTTGAGCGCATAACGGAACATGGATTACCTGAAACAAGCGTGGTAACGATGTTGGCTGTTTGGCGAGGGAGGATCTGAGATCCTCCCTTACGGAAACAATATTATTTTGGCTTCGCTTTAGGCCGGTTTGATGAGGGCGAAGCGGATGATGGAGTTGGCATCTACCGCTGTGCCACCAAGACGACTGTTCACCAAAACCGAGCGCGTACCATGATAGATCGGGATGATAAGGGCGGCGTCCATACCGACCTTTTCGGCTTCGCGATAGACGGCGTCGCGGTCTGCACCGAGCGGCAGGGTCGAACCCTTGGCCAACAGGTCGCCGATTTGCTTGACGGTTGGATCATCAGCCGTGTAACCGCACTTGTTGCGTGAACCAGCCGACGCAGGGCCAATCAGGAAAACCACATCATCGGCATCGGGATAATCCATGCCCCAACCGATAGTACCCAACTGCATCTTGCAAGCACCACGGTCGGCATCATAGACCGATTTTTCAGTACTATCAATCTTGAGAGTGATGCCAGCATCGGCAACCTGCTGTTGAATAGCGGCGAGAACACGGTTTTCGGTTTCAACCTGACCGGTGCGAACCGTGATTTCAACACCATTTGGATAGCCCGCTTCGCTCAACAACTGCTTGGCTTTTTCAATGTTGTATTCGTAGGGCTTGTAGGACGGATCGTAGGCAGCCAAGCCCGGAGGAATGATGCCTTCAGCGGGAGCGCCCTGCCCTTGCAACACGGTATCAATAATGGTTTGACGATCAATGGCGGTTGCCAAAGCCTGACGAACCTTGACATTCCCCAAGACAGGGTCTTTGAGGTTGACGCGCAGATGGAAAATGCTGTTCAACGGAACGGTTTGCAATTCCTTGGAGAGTGTTTCGTCACCCTTGATGCGGCTCAAATCCGGTTCCGGAACCCATGCCACATCGAGTCCATTGGCTTCAAATTCGATAACCTGCTGTGATTGCTGCGGAATAACCTTGAGCGTGGCGGTCTTAATGGCTGGCGCACCACCCCAATAGCTGTCGTTGGCGGCCAAGACGAGCTGGCTCTGGCGAGTCCATTCTTGGACGGTATAGGGGCCGGTGCAAACGGGCTTTTCGTTAAAACCTTCGGCTTCAGCAGCTTCTTTGGCCACAATCATACCGCCGGGAAGCGCCAGCTGATTCAGGAATGACGCGGTGGGCGCAGTCAAGGCGATTTCCACTGTGCCGGCATCAACCGCTTTGACGCCGCTGAGTTCAGTAACTTTGCTATCTTTGGCGCGCATTTCGGCGAAACCGGCCACATTATTGAGCAGCAGCGAGGTATAGGATGTACCTGTCGTTGGATTGCCCAAACGGGTCAGTGAATAGACCACATCATCGGCGGTCACTTCGCGACCATTGGAGAACTTGACGCCTTTACGCAGTGTGAATGTGTAAACCTTGCCATCATCCGAAATCTTCCATGATTCAGCAAGACCGGGGATCGGTGCGAGTGTCTTGGCATCATAGCTGACCAGACCTTCGCACACGTTGTAGAGAACTTGGAACTCGTCCGCCTGTTGAGCGGCTTGTGGATCTAGAGTCTGAGGCTCGTTTTCCAAGAAGGCAGCGGTGACACTGGTGGCATCCTGTGCCAAGACAGGTGCAGCAAGCACTAATACGAGTGCCAGCAACAACAAACGCAATGCATGTTTCATCGTTGTTACTCCCTTAACAAGACAATTCATAAAGTAATGTGCGTTTTCGAAAGTAGCACAGATAAGGCGAATTGCAAAATTTTGTCACCGCGATATGGATATATCCAATATCGCCTTAGGGCACGGCTTGATCTATTATTTAGATGCGGATCATTACAGTTGGAGGCTTCGTATGAAATTGACAGTCATCGGTGGTGCGAGCGTTCGCACACCGCGCTTTATCCCCTCTCTGATCAAACGAGCCGGACGGCTCGGATTAGAAGAACTGTGGCTCATGGATATTGATGAGCACAAGCTGCAACTGATGGGCGCACTGAGTTCTGAGATGGCGCGGCAGCGTAACGCAACCTTCAAAGTGATATTGAGCACGAACGCGGAAGAGTCGATTAAAGACGCAGAGCACATTATCACCACAATTCGTCCGGGTATGGAACAGGGACGTGTTTACGACGAAAAGATCGCGTTCAAACACGGCATTCTCGGGCAAGAAACAACCGGCGCAGGCGGATTCGCGATGGCAATGCGCAGTTTACCGAGCATTCTCGAATACTGTGAGATGGCCGCCAAACTCGCCCCCAAAGCATGGATCTATAACTTCACCAATCCAGCGGGCTTAGTTGCTCAAGGATTATATGACGCGGGCATTCGAAACGTTGTGGGGATTTGTGACAGCGCGAACGGCGCTCAACATGCGGCGAGCCGATTTCTTGGGATTCCCAATGCGCGTATCCGGCATGAGGTGTTTGGATTAAACCACCTTTCATGGACGCGCAGTGTGAAGATCGATGTCGATGAAAATGGCAACGGCGAAGAAGTTCTGCCATCGCTGCTCTCCAATCCTGATTTTATTGGCAGCACGCATATGGCGATGTTCCACCCGATCATCATTCAGCAGCAAGGAATGTTCCTGAACGAGTACCTCCATTACTTCTATCATCGGGATGAGGCGCTCAAAGCGCTGCTGGCCAAACCGGAAACACGTGGCGAAGAAATTGTCCGGTTGACGGGTGAACTGCTCGACCGACTGGAAGAGATCAATCCGGCGCAGCATCCGGCAGACGCGTTGGAAGCCTATCATGATGTGATGGGCAGACGTGGCGCAACCTACATGGCCCACGCACGGGGCGGCGCGGAACGCAAGAAAAATGAGCCAGTTGGGGATGATGACGAGGGCTATGCAGCAGTAGCATTGGGCTGTGTAGAAGCGATTGCCCAAAACACGACCCATTACACCGGTTTGAATGTCCCGAATAATGGCACGATTGCCGGTCTAGCTGATGATGACGTGGTAGAAGTGAACTGCCGCGTGGACGGCAGCGGCATGCATCCCCTTCCTGTGGGCGAGATTCCGGAAGACCAGTACGTGCTGATACGTACAGTTAAGCGTTACGAACGGCTAGCCGCACAGGCCATCCTGAAGCGGTCGAAGTCGCTGGCGGTCGAAGCATTGGCCACCCATCCGTTGATCGGATCGTATCCGTTATCGGTGAAGTTGGTGGATGAATTTTTGGACGCACATCGCGCGACAGTTGGGGTATGGAATTAGGTACTCATCTAAAAGAGGGCGCAAAACCTTGCGCCCCTACATCATTGTTGCCACCAGCAATTTGACATTCGAAATTCCCATAACAGACACAACCTAACACCATGAGTCTTGAATTCGACGTTGTAATACCGGGGCATTACTATTGTGATGTCATCTTCACGCAGATGCGCGATTTTCCCGCATTGGGTCATGAAATCTACAGCGAAGGGGTCAAAGTCGTTCCCGGTGGAGGGGCGCTCAATACGTCGATTGGACTGCGGCGGTTGGGGATCAATGCCGGATGGATTGGCGCTTTAGGAACAGATTTCTTTAGCCAATACGTCAAAAATGCGGTTGAGCACGACAATCTGGACACGAGTCTGGTCAAGTATGTTGATAGTCCACTCGAACGGGTGACGGTAGCGCTTTCGTATCCCGATGATCGCGCATTTATCACGCACACTAGACCGCCGCCGGACATCATCCAGATGATTTATGAGGCGATTGAGAAAGCAAACTTTCGGCATTTGCATTTCCCGGGTTTGACCGTTCGCGAGGAAATGCCGGAACTGCTTAAGCTGTGCAAGGCGAAGGGCATCCGTGTGTCGATGGACTGCCAACACCGGCAGGAAACGCTCGAAATGCCTTTGGTGCAAGCCATCCTGTCACAGGTGGATATTTTTATGCCGAACGCGTTGGAAGCCAAACGGATTACAGGAGAGAGCGAACTCCCTTCGGCTATTAATCGGCTTTCGAAATTGACAACGGGCGTGGTGGTCAAGAATGGCGCGGTAGGGGTTATCGCGCAGTTTGGGACAACCACCTATCATTCAGGCGCTTATGAAGTCACGCCACTGGATACGACAGGCGCAGGTGATATTTTCAACGCTGGCTTCTTGGCAGCCTATTTACGCAATATGCCGATTAAGACCTGTTTGCGGTGGGGAAATTACTGCGCCGCACAGTCTACATTGGGATACGGCGGAAGCAATGCCCCGTATGCTGTGCCAGATGAAGACCCATCAGCCAAGGCCGATTAGGTCTTCATAGCGGTTGATACCTGATTGACGCATCCGCGCTTCAAGTTGGGTTATGGCCAGTTTGACAAACGCTGGCCCTTTGTAAATGAAGCCAGTATAAGCTTGGACAAGTGTTGCGCCAGCGGTCATCTTGTCCCATATATCGTCTCCGGTGAAAATGCCGCCGACGCCGATAATCACCAATTTTTTCCCCGCGTGTTGATGAATATAGCGGATGATTTCGGTGGAACGCTGGTGCAGGGGTTGACCGCTCAGGCCGCCTGTTTCGGTTTGATGGCTGCTCTTTAAACTGGGGCGCTCGAGGGTGGTATTGGTGGCGATGATGCCTGCGATGCCAAGCTGTAATGACAGATCGAGAATGTCGTCAATTTCCGGCCACGATAAATCGGGCGCGATTTTGACGAGAAGCTGTTTTGAGGCTGTGCTACCAGCAAGGGTATGCATCCTTTGCGACAGTTGACCGAGTAAATCGGCTAAGTACTCGCGGGTTTGCAGTTTGCGCAAGTCAGGCGTGTTGGGCGAACTGATGTTGACGACGAAGCAGTCACCGTAAGGGTAAAGCGTGTTGAGGACAGCGATGTAGTCATGGACGGCATCGGTGAGCGGCGTTGCTTTGTTCTTGCCGAGACTAATGGCAAGCGGAACCCCAAAATCTGAAATGGACTTCAGCCGTTGTTCGAGCGTCATCATGCCTGCGCTGGGAAAGCCCATGCGGTTGATGAGTGCGGCGTCTTCGGTCAGACGGAAGAGGCGCGGCGTGGGATTACCGGGCTGCGGCTGCGGCGTGACGGTTCCCACTTCAATGAAGCTGAATCCCAGCGATTGCAACGCTCGCAGACAGCGAGCATCTTTATCAAAGCCGCCTGCCAAGCCAAGGGGATGTGTGAAGGATTTTCCCCACAAGTTGAAAGGAGGGAACGCAGGACGAGGAGAGAGAGCACTCGCTAGAAGGGAGCGGGTTGGCGAGAATGCTCCCGCCCCCGCCAAAAGGTTAACCGTCAGATGGTGAATGCGCTCAGGGTCAAGCCGCGAGAAGATGTGCTTATAAAGGCTGTCATACATGATCTTCGGCCAAATAGCGTTTGATCTCGGCATGATGATCGGCGGTCAAGAAACCTTGCCGCTCCCAGATGGGCAGCAGTTGGCTGAGCGTCACGAGGGCATGAAAGTTATAACCTGCCTGCCCCAACATGTCCGCCGCGCCCTGCTCACGGTCAATGACGACCACAATATCTTTGACGACGAGGCCAGCCGCCTTTAGGCGATCAATGGTTTCGATTTTTGTTTCGCCGGTGGTGGCGAGATCATCCACCAAGACAGCCGTATCACCCGCGTTGAACACGCCTTCAATGTTAACGCCTGTGCCATAAGCTTTGGCTTCGCGGCGGGGATAAATCAGAGAACAGTTGGATTGCAGTGAGGCTGATACGCCTATTGGAAGCGCTGCGTAAGGAATGGCGGCAATGTGATCAAACGGTAGTTCTTTAAGAAGTACAGCTAAGGCTGCGCCCACGACGTTCAAGTGCTGCGGATAGGAAACCAAGCGGCGCAAGTCCAGATAAAACGGCGAGACTTTGCCGGACTTCAAGGTGAAGGAACCGAACTTGACACAGCCTGCTTCAGCCAAGGCACGCGCCACCGCTTCCAGATCAACTTCGGATTGCGCAACTGCCTCGCTACGGTTGACCTTTTCGCGGGCGGCGTTAATAGCATCACGCAGGCGAACGGCTTCAGCGTTAGGGTCAGAGGCAGTGGCGATACTGCGGGAAGCCGAAATGAGCATGCCCATGCCATCCGTGCGGAGACCTGCTTCGACAGCCGCGTCTAAATCTCCACCCTGTGCACCAATACCGGGTACAAGGAACCATGCATCAGGGGCAATCATCCGCACACGGCGCATGGCTTCAACATCGGTCGCGCCGACCACCAAACCAATTTGCTGAGGGCTGCCCCAGTGCTGCACTTTTTCAGCAACAATCTCATAGAAACAATGGTTATCGACGCGTAAGTTTTGGAGATCACCAGCGGCAGGATTGGATGTTTTGCAAAGCAGAAAGACCCCTTTATCGGCGTAGTTTAGAAAGGGCTGAATGGCATCCGAGCCGAGATAGGGATTGAGCGTAATGGCGGATGCGCCCAAGGTTTCGAAAGCCGATTGGGCATAGGCTTTAGCAGTGCTGTCAATATCACCGCGTTTGGCATCGAGCACAATCGGAATGCCAGCAGGCACATGAGCAATCACCGCTTGCAGCGCTTGATAACCCACTGAGCCCCATGCCTCAAAGAAACCGCTGTTGGGTTTGAAGGCACAGGCAACATCACTGGTCTGGTCGATGATCTGAATGCAGAAATCACGAACGGCATCAGCACTCGCGAAATCTTTGGGATTTGGATCAAGGCCGACACAGAGCAAACTGTTGACAGCTTGGGCACGTTGTTCAAGTTGAGCGAAAAATGTCGTCATGCCTTACCCACCACCATCGCCAACAAGGCCATACGCACGTACATACCATATTCAATCTGGCGGAAGTAAGCCGCACGTGGGTCGCTGTCGACATCATAATGAATTTCGCCAACACGCGGGAAGGGATGCATGAGTGTCATGTTGGGTTTGGCCTGCGACATAGTTTCAGGCGTGATGACATAGCTGTTCTTGACGGCGTCATAATGAGCCTCGTCGGTGAAGCGTTCTTTCTGGATGCGGGTGACATAAAGCACGTCGGTATCAGCTAAGACGTCGTGGAGGTCAGAAAGTTCGGTTTGCGGCACGCCAATTTGCGCGATGAGTTCGACAGGCATCCGTAAGCTATCCGGCGAAACATAATTAATGCGCACATTGAACAGCGACGCAAGTTTGGCCAGCGAATGAACCGTGCGGCCGTATTTCAAATCGCCGAGCATGGTGATGGTCAAGCCGTCGATGGTGCCACGCTCCCGCAAAATCGTGAAGAGATCAAGCAGCGCCTGCGTCGGATGTTCGCCGATGCCATCGCCAGCGTTGACAATCGGCTTGTGGGCATACTTGGCGGCCAAGGCGGCTGCTCCGGTTTCATAGTGACGGAGCACGATCACATCTGCATAGGCTTCTAACGTGCGGATGGTGTCCGGCAGCGACTCGCCTTTGGAGACACTGGAATACTTGACTTCGTTGATGGGAATGACCGTGCCGCCCAAACGCTGCATGGCGGCCATAAAGGATGATGAGGTACGGGTGGAAGGTTCGTAAAAGAGGTTGGCCAGCACGTAACCTTGGAGGGGTTTCAGGGCTGCCACCTTTTTACCATCGTAGTGATATTCTTCGGCGACATCGAAAACGTAAGCGATGGCATCCTTATCAAATTGGGAGACAGAGAGGATATTATGTCCTTTGAAGCGACCATCCCGATGTACTTCTGCTATGAGCGAACCTGTGTTATTAAGCGACAAAGCCATAGGTATCTAACCTTCTATTCATTGATATGCAGGCGCAACATTGCGCCCCGAACCGGGCGAAGCAAAAAACGAGCCATTTTCGTAAACCAATTGACCGCGCAAGTGAACGCGTTCCACACGGCCACGCACGGACATACCTGCGAAGGGCGTCCAGCCACAGCGTGACACCTGCTTTTCGGGAACTATCCATTCGGCGTCCACATCAACCTCAATCCACGTGTCGGGCTGTTCAGGCAGAGCGAATATGCGGCGCGGATTGTGAACCATCTTGTTGATGAGATCGTCCAAGGTGATGCGTCCGTCATGGACGGCAGTCAGCATCAGAGGGAGTGACGTTTCAAGGCCGGGGAAACCGGGCGGTGGGTTGGCGCTGTCTTTTTCAGCAAGGGTATGAGGTGCATGATCGGTGGCAATGCAATCGATAACATTCATGTTTGCCCACAACGCCTCTACATCATCAGGCGTCGCTAATCGTGGGCGAACTTCACTGCGCCCCGCGCCGAGACGCGGAATGTCGTCGGTTGAGAGAAAGAGATGATGCGGACCAGCCTCGCAGGTCACATCTAGACCGCGCATTTTGGCATCCCGAATGATCTCGATTTCGGCGCGTCGGCTGACGTGGCAGATATGCACGGAGCGCTTTTCGAGATAGGCCACCATGAGGATGGCGGCCAGGGTTCTGTCCTCAACGTGACATAAAATCGGACGCTGGTGAGGCCAACGTCCGAAGTGTTCACGGATAATATGGAGATCGGTGAGATGTAAAGGACCGTATGTCGCGTCCAGATACATTTTTAGACCGCTGGAACGGGAAGCGAGTCCAGCTGCCGTTTGAATGTTTTGAGGACTGGCTCCGAGATGGATGCCATAATCACAAACTGCTTTTTGTGCAGCAGCGACTTCAGCAAGGGATAGACTGTTATCATCAATCAGAGGCGGTGATGTATTGGGCATCGCCAATACTGTGGTGAATCCGCCAGCCAGAGCGGCTTTTGTACCGGACTCAAAATCTTCTTTATGGATAGCACCCGGTTCACGAAGGTGAACGTGAGGATCGATCAAACCCGGCAGACGCAAGCTCGTCATGCAGCCAAATACCCCGCTCATTAAGTCGCCGGAACAGAATAATAACGATACATTATCAATTTTTCAACTGTCCTTAATACGGCCTAGCAGTTTAAATCCGAATCGTGTATCCTCTGTTTCCGAGAGCATTACAATCGGCAACCACCACTATCGTCCAACAACATAACATTAGAAGAATGAGAACGCCTGATGTCACTTGCGACGGCTGCGAAACAGTCCTATTTGGTTGAAGTGAGAACCATCAAGCCCAAGTCCCGTTCAGCGGCTTCATTTCACGCCACTTGGGAGGTCGCACAGCTCTATTTTTTACGGGGAGAGCTAACCACTGATGACCTCTCCAAACTCGCAACCCAACTCCTCTCGGACCCAGTTACTGAAACCTTCTCCACCGATTTTTCAACACCAATCCACACTCCAAACTTCGTCGATGTCACACTTTTACCCGGTGTAACCGATCCTGTGGCCGAGAATCTGCTTCAAGCGGCAAGTTGGATCGGCATCAACACGCTGGAACAAGTGGCAACCGGTCATCGCTACTATGTGCATGAAGTGCTAACCACAGAGCAATTGAGTGATCTGGCAACAGAAGTCTTCTCCAATCCGGTTATTCAACGCTATTCGGTGAATGAACCCATTGAGCCCCCGTTTGTGCCCTATCAGGAACGGGACGCCACAGTTGACTATATCCCGCTGCGGGACGCGAATGATAAGCGGCTGATCCAGATTAGCAGCGAACGACGTCTGTCCCTGAGTTTGGAAGAGATGCAGGCTATTCGCACCTATTTCCAAAGCGAGAAGCGCGAACCGAGCGACGTCGAACTGGAAATGCTGGCGCAAACATGGAGCGAACACTGCGTCCACAAAACCTTTCGTGCCAAGATCGATTACCGTGATGAAAACGGTCAGCAAACGATTGACGGGCTGTTGAAAACTTACTTGCGGTCAGCAACCGAGAAATTGGCTAAACCGTGGGTGCGGTCAGCGTTTGTGGACAACGCAGGCATTGTCGCTTTCACGGAACACTGGGATCTGGCGCTGAAAGCTGAAACCCACAACCATCCATCAGCGCTTGAGCCGTTCGGCGGGGCGAACACAGGCGTGGGCGGCGTGGTGCGCGACATTCTGGGTGTGAGCGCACAGCCCATCGCCAACACGGACGTGCTGTGCTTCGGCTGGCCAGATACTCCGGCTGAAAGCTTGCCAGAAGGCGTACTGCATCCACACCGGATTGCGGAAGGTGTGACCAAAGGCGTCGAAGATTACGGCAACAAGATGGGCATCCCAACCGTAAATGGCGCGATTGTCTACCACAGCGGTTATACCAGTAATCCGTTGGTGTTCTGCGGATGCCTCGGACTGCTGCCACACGGGTCGCACGTCACCGAGCCAGAAGCAGGCGATTTGATTGTGGTGATTGGCGGACGTACCGGACGCGATGGTCTGCGCGGAGCGACATTCTCCAGCATGGAGATGGATACCAGCACCAGCGAAATCGCAGGCAGTTCGGTGCAAATCGGACATCCGATCCATGAAAAGCAGGTACAAGAAGTCATCATCAAAGCGCGAGACGCCAAACTGTATAACGCGATCACAGACTGTGGTGCGGGGGGATTGTCATCCGCAGTTGGCGAGATGGCAAAAGACATCGGCGCACGGGTTCAATTGGAAACCGTGCCACTGAAATATCCCGGACTGCGACCTTGGGAGATTTGGCTCAGCGAAGCACAGGAACGAATGGTGTTAGCTGTCCCTCCAAGCAAATGGGCTGATTTCAAGAAAATCTGTGATGGGCAAGACGTAGAGGCAGTGAGCATCGGCACACTTGAGGCCAATGGTCGGCTGCTGCTGTACTTCGAAAACACATTGGTTGCGCAGCTCTCGATGGACTTTTTGCATGACGGCATCCCACAGATGCAGCTTAAAGCGGAGTGGAAGACGCCACAAAACGAAAAGACACCATCCGAACCGCAATTTGGTCTAGAAGAGAGCTTGCTCAAGCTACTGGCGCATCCTGACATTCGCAGCAAAGAAGAGGTCATCCGGCGCTATGACCACGAGGTGCAAGGTGCCACAGCCCTGAAGCCATTGGTCGGCGTGGAAAATCAAGGGCCAGCAGATGCATCGGTGCTGGTGCCGATGGACACACGCGAAGATGACGCAGCGCGAGGTGTTGCCCTCTCCAACGGGATTGCGCCACTGTATGGCGAAACCGATCCGTATGCAATGGCGTGGGCGAGTATCGATGAAGCGATGCGCAATCTGGTGGCGGTTGGGGTTGACCCGACAACTGTTTCAATCCTCGACAATTTCTGCTGGGGCAATCCACGACTGCCGGATCGACTGGGTTCGCTGGTGCGCTGTGTACAGGGCTGCTATGATGCGGCGCTGGCTTACGGAACACCCTTTATCTCCGGCAAAGACAGCCTGAATAACGAGTACATGGGAGCAGATGGGCAGCGGCATGCCATCCCCGGCACGTTGATGATCACTGGCATGGGTATTGTACCGGACGTAAAGCATACGGTTTCATCGGATTTCAAGCGGGCGGGCAGCACAGTTTATCTGGTGGGTGAGACACGCGACGAACACGGCGGCAGTCACTACAACTTGGTGAATAAGCTGACCGGCGGTCAGGTTCCGCAGCCGAAAGCAAACGCGTTGACAACAATGCAAGCGCTTTACGGAGCAATCCAATCCGACTTGGTTCTAAGCTGCCATGATTGCAGCGAAGGTGGTTTGGCAGTTGCGCTGGCGGAGATGTGTATCGGCGGGCGTTTAGGCATCGAGGCTGATGTTACGACTGATGCCTCTGCCACTACAGCACTTTACGCCGAGTCGCTAACGCGGTTTGTGGTCGAGGTCGCGCCGGAAAATCAAGCGGCGTTTGAGTCAGCACTCAGTGGTCAAAAGCTGACGAAACTCGGTGTTGTCACTCAAGAACCTCAGTTCAAGATCGCTCATAGAACAGACGTCGTCATTTTCAAGGTGGCCGAACTTGAAAAAGCATGGCGCGGCCAAGTGATCGACAGCGAACGTCCACCACAACTGCCAGCCAAGCCTGAACGCAAGACTGTTATTCATAACCGGACTGTGCGCAGCGGAAAGCCGCGTGTGATGATCATTCATGCCAATGGTTCCAACCGTGACCGAGACGCGGCATTGGCCTGCAACTTGGCGGGGGCCGAGCCTGAAGTCGTCCATATGAATCAGATTTTATCGGGTGAGAAGCGGATGCGGGATTATCACATCCTGATTGTCCCCGGCGGCTTCTCGTATGGAGATGATTTGGGCGCAGGCAAACTATGGGCGCTCAACCTGAGGCACCGCTTGAATAAAGATATTCAGGCATTCGTGAAAGATGGTCGTCCGGTGATGGGCATCTGCAACGGCTTTCAAACGCTGGTGAAAGCAGGTGTTTTGCCGGGGGTTGAAGGTGTGACACTAACCTATAACGTGTCCAGCCAATTTGAGTGCCGCTGGGTGAGGTTGCAACCGCAAATGCAAAGTCCATGCCTTTTTACTGAAGGGCTGGATGAGCCGATTTACTGTCCGGTCGCACATGGCGAAGGCCGTGTAGTAGCGCACGATCCGATGACACTGTGGAATGATGGGCTGGTGGCGCTGACCTACACCAATGCGAACGGCGAACCCGCAGCGTATCCGGGTAATCCAAATGGCTCGGACCTAGCAATCGCCGGGTTGACGAATGCAGCAGGCAACGTATTGGGATTGATGCCCCACCCTGAAAACCACATCTTCCCTTGGCAGCATCCCAACTGGCGACGCGGCGAAACGGGTATGTTGGGATTGCGGCTTTTTGAAAATGCGGTTAAGTACGCGTAAGGGTAAATGATGCTCACACAAGAACAAGTCTTGCAGGCCGTTCCGAACGCGCTGACCAAGGTCAATCTGGATGGCTTCGGCGAAAAAATATCCGGTAAAGTGCGCGACATTTATGCACTCGGCGACAAGCGCATTCTGATTACAACCGACCGCGTTTCAGCTTTTGACCGCGTGTTAGGGGCTATTCCATACAAAGGACAGGTGCTGAATCAACTGAGCGCATGGTGGTTCGAGCAGACGCACGACATCGTTCCCAACCATGTTGTCGCTGTACCTGATCCCAATGTGACGATTGGACAGGAAGCCGAATCACTGCCGGTTGAGGTCATCGTGCGCGGTTACATCACCGGCGTAACCAGCACCTCACTGTGGACACTGTACCAACAAGGCGAACGCAAGCCCTACGGCATTGAACTGCCGGATGGGATGCGCAAAAACGATCCGCTGCCCTATCCGATCATCACGCCGACGACCAAGGCCACCGGCGGTGCACATGATGAGCGTTTAACACGCGACGAGATCATCAACGGTGGATTGGTCGATGAGGAAATCTGGAAGCAGGTTGAGGCGGCGGCTATTGCGATTTTCCAACGTGGACAGGCGGTTGCTAAACAAGCGGGTTTGGTACTAGTCGATACAAAATATGAGTTCGGGTTGATCAATGGAAAACTGGCGCTGATCGACGAAATTCACACGCCGGATTCGAGCCGCTACTGGGTGGCAGGCGCATATGGCACGGACGGCGAACCCGAGAGTTTTGACAAAGAATTTCTGCGCCGATGGTTTGTTCAACACGGTTACAAAGGCGAAGGAACACCGCCTTCTATGCCAGCGGAGTTCATCTCACAAGTTGCACTACGATATATCACAGCCTATGAAAAACTGACGGGTACAACCTTCGTTCCGGGCGAAACACCTTACAACGAACGGATTGACCGTAACCTCGCACAATTCCAATCCAATTCACTAGATGGAGCCATAAGCCAAATAAAGTGACCAATACTTCGAATGTTGATTTCTGGGAAGAAGATCGTCCACATGATGAATGCGGTGTATTTGGTGTCTATGCGCCGGGGCGGGATGTCGCACGGCTGAGTTTCTTCGCGCTCTATGCCCTACAACATCGAGGGCAAGAAGCAGCGGGGATCGTCGTCGGAGATGGACAGCGCACCCATGCTCACAAAGGAATG
This sequence comes from Aggregatilineales bacterium, assembly GCA_044226855.1. Classification (GTDB taxonomy): domain Bacteria; phylum Chloroflexota; class Anaerolineae; order Aggregatilineales; family Phototrophicaceae; genus CFX2. The sequence continues at coordinate 15,239 of JBGAGF010000039.1, read as the reverse complement.
GGACTGGTCGCACAGGTTTTTAACGAGGCCAATCTCTCGCCACTCCAAGGGCATCTGGCAATCGGACATACACGTTACTCGACCACAGGAGGACAGCATATTCGTAATGTGCAGCCCTACCTGATCGAAACCATGTATGGTTCCTTGGGACTGGCACATAACGGCAACCTGACGAATGCGCTGGCACTCCGCCAAAAGTTACTGGAACGGGGTGTTGGGCTTTCTTCCACCAGTGACACAGAATTGATGACGCAAATTCTGGCATCCCCGCCTGAAGTTTGGGGCGCGATTGGTTTACAGGTCAGCAACGACACCGATGACAAGTGGATCGTCCGTATTCGAGCGATGATGGAAGCCGTCGAGGGCGCGTATTCGCTGGCCATCCTGACACGAGATGCGATTTACGCGGTTCGCGATCCACACGGGCTGCGGCCACTGAGCATCGGCAAACTGCCTGAAGGCTATGTGGTCGCGAGCGAAACCTGTGCGCTGAGTACGATTGGCGCGGATTATGTGCGTTATGTGGAACCCGGCGAGATTGTGCGGATTGATGCGAACGGTATCACCTCGTACCAAGGCGTTCCGCCTGCGCCACAGCGGTCATTGTGTGTATTCGAATACGTATACTTCGCCAGACCGGATTCGATCCTCGATGGGCAGGTCATCCATAAAGTGCGGCAGAACATGGGGCGGCAACTGGCGCGGGAAGCGCCTCAAGAAGCGGATATTGTGATTGGCGTGCCCGACTCGGCAACACCCGCAGCCATCGGTTACAGCCTTGAATCCGGCATCGCATTCAGCGAAGGGCTGACGAAGAACCGTTACATCGGGCGGACTTTTATCCAACCGGAAGATGTGTTGCGGCGCGAAAGTGTCCGGCTGAAATACAACGCGCTGACCTCCAACCTCGAAGGCAAACGGGTAGTGCTGGTCGATGACAGCATCGTGCGGGGCAACACCTCGCGGCCACTGGTGCAGCTTTTGCGAGATGGCGGGGCGAAAGAAGTCCATGTGAGGGTATCCTCACCCCCCGTCAAACATCCGTGCTTCATGGGCGTGGATATGGCGACCTACAAGGAACTAATCGCTCACAAAATGGATATTGCAGGCATCTGCGACCACATCGGCGCAGATAGTTTGGATTACCTGAGTTTGCCGGGGATGCTGAAGGCGATACAGGAAACGGTCGGGTTTCACAACACCTACTGTACGGCCTGTTTTAGCGGGAATTACCCGATCAAGATTCCGGATTGGTTGTTCGCTGAAGAACGCGACAAGATGCTATTCGAAGATGTGTGGGGGACTTGATGAAGATTTTGATCGTAGGGGGCGGCGGACGCGAACATGCGCTGGCATGGAAGCTGGCACAATCGCCACAGGTTGAGCAAATTTATGTTGCGCCGGGAAACGCAGGCACGCAGTGGGCAACAGATGACAACCGAGCGGCATCGACGAATGAGGCTATTCAGGCCGATGATATTGAGAAGCTGGTCACTTTTGCGAGCGACCAGCAGATTGACTTGACGGTTGTCGGGCCAGAAGCTCCGCTCGCAGTAGGCATCGTTGACGCTTTCGGGGCTGCCGGTTTACGAGCCTTTGGTCCTTCGCAAGCAGCGGCGCAACTGGAAAGTTCCAAAGCCTTTTCGAAGGCATTTATGCAGCGCCACCATATTCCGACGGCAGCTTACGGAGCGTTTACGGATTATGAGAGCGCGGCGGCGTTTATCTGCAGTTACGGTAAGCCGGTTGTTGTCAAAGCGGATGGACTCGCGGCGGGTAAAGGTGTCGTGGTTTGCGACACGGTGGAAGACGCGCTTCATGCCCTGAAACGCATTCTGATTGACAGTGAATTTGGCGCGGCAGGAACGCAAGTGGTCATCGAAGAACGGCTGAACGGAACCGAGGCTTCGGTGCTAGCCTTCTGCGATGGGCAAGATGTGATTGTGATGCCTCCCGCCCGTGACCACAAACGGGTATTCGACCACGATGAAGGACCGAATACCGGAGGGATGGGCGCATACGCCTTAGGGAATTTGCAGCAGGCGCTCCTCTCGCCGGAAGTGCTGCAAGAGGTCAAAGAAACGGTACTTCTGCCGACCGTGCGCGGCATGAAACAAGAAGGTATTCCTTATCAGGGCGTGCTGTACGCGGGGCTAATGCTGACCGCAGATGGCATACGGGTGCTGGAGTTCAACGCGCGGTTTGGTGACCCTGAAACACAGGTGATCTTGCCCCTCTTAAAGGCCAATCTGGTGGATGTGCTGCAGGCGTGTATTGATGGAAAACTTAGCACGATTGACGAGCAAAACCTCTGGTACAAGGAAGCCTGCGCGGGTGTCGTGATGGCATCCGGTGGTTATCCGGGTGAATATGCGAAAGGGTTGGTCATTAGCGGGTTGGATGCAGTTGATCAGGCAGTTGTGTTCCACGCGGGAACGAGCACAAACAAAGATGGAAATACCGTAACAGCAGGTGGCCGAGTGCTGGCGGTGGTGGCTCGATGTGACACACTGGATGCAGCACTGAACACGGCATACGAAGCAGTCGAGCAAATCCATTTTGAAGGCGCACATTACCGCAAGGATATTGGGCGAGCGGCTATCGCGGAGGCTTCGTCATGACCAGCAACGCTTATGAACTGGCCGGCGTGAATATCGACGCCTCGAACCGCGCCAAGAGTCTGATGACCGAGGCTGTAAAATCGACGTATGGCAAGGAAGTTTTATCCGGAATCGGGGCATTCGGCGGGTTGTTTGACGCGAGTGCGCTTAAGGGAATGAACTCGCCGGTGTTGGTGGCTTCGACGGATGGAGTCGGCACGAAAACCAAAGTGGCGGCACGGCTGAACCGCTGGGACAGCATTGGTCATGATCTGGTCAACCACAGCATCAACGACATTCTGGTGCAGAATGCGCGCCCCATCTTTTTCCTTGATTATGTGGCCTCTTCACAGGTGAAACCGGAGCAAATCGCGGCGATTGTGACTGGCGTCGCGGATGCTTGCAAAGTGGCGGGCTGTGCCCTACTGGGAGGCGAGACGGCGGAAATGCCGGGAGTGTATCTAGCAGGTGAGGTTGACCTAGCGGGGACGATCATCGGGGTGGTGGAACGGAGCCAAATTATTGATGGCTCCCACATCCAAGCGGGTGATGTAATTGTGGGCTTTCCATCTACCGGACTGCATACCAACGGTTATTCGCTGGCGCGGCGCGTCTTAGATGGATTGGACTGGAACACGCCGATGGATGAGCTCGGCGAAAGCATTGGCGATGCATTACTGACGGTACACCGTTCCTATATTCCAGCGGTTGAGCAGCTTCAAAAGGCGGGCATCGATATTAAAGGGCTGGCGCATATTACAGGCGGCGGCGTCATCGAAAATCCACCACGCATTTTCCCCGAAGGCATCGGTGCGACTATCAAGCGTGGGACATGGACTGAGCCTCCGATCTTCGGGCTGATCCAGAAGTTGGGCGGCGTGAATGATGCCGAGATGTTCCGTGTGTTTAACATGGGACTGGGCATGATCGCGATTATCAACCGTGAACAAACCCACCTGCTCCCTGCGGAGTATCCGGTGGTCGGCGAGATGGTCCGTGGCAGCGGCGTAACGATTAGTTAGTGAGGCAATGTTGACCCCAACGCTGGTAGTTTTGATTTCGGGTTCGGGAACGAATTTACAAGCGATCATTGATGCAATTGAGAACGGCGCTCTCAACGCGAAAATCGAACTGGTGGTATCCAACCGGAAAGCGGCATACGGATTGGTTCGGGCAGAGCAGCATGGGATTCCCACTTTCTATTTCCCTCTGAAACCGTTTCTGGATGCGGGTAGGCCACGAGAGGAATATGATGCGGCACTGGCACAGCGCATTGCGGAGTATGAGCCAACGCTGGTGGTTCTGGCCGGTTGGATGCATGTTCTGAGTCCGGCCTTCCTCAATCAGTTCCCTAACCGCGTCATCAATCTGCATCCCGCCTTACCAGACACTTTCCCCGGAACGCATGCGATTGAGCGGGCGTTTGAAGCCTATCAACGTGGGGAGATTGCGGAAAGCGGATGCATGATTCACTACGTGATCCCTGAAGTGGATGCGGGACGGGTGATTACGACAGCGAAGGTGCCCTTCCAAGCTGGTGATAGGCTGGAAAGCTACGAGGAACGGATGCACGAGGCAGAACACGAATTGATCATTCAGGGTATCCGGTTGGCGCTTGAGGAGAAGGCATGAAATTCGCGACGATTGGTGTGCTGGGTGGTGGGCAGTTGGGGCGGATGATGGCCTTCGATGCACAGCGAATGGGCATGAAGATAGTGGTGCTTGATCCAGACCCGAACGCACCCGCCGGACAAGTGGCGAATCAGCACATCGTCGGGAGCTTCCGTGATCCACAGAAGATCGCCGAACTGGCGCAGCAGTGTGACATGGTGACGGTTGAGATCGAGCATGTGGATACCGAAGCGCTTGAAGCGCTGGAACAGCAAGGCATACGAGTTCAACCGAGCGCCCGAACCATCCGATTGATACAGGATAAGTTTGCCCAGAAAGAACACTTCCACGCGATCGGCATCCCGCTAGCCCCATTTATGGATGTGCCGGATGAACAAGCGGCCTACAGCGCAGGCGAACGGTTCGGTTTCCCTTTCATTTTGAAGGCCAAGAAGCTGGCCTACGATGGGCGGGGCAACGCAGTTGTCCGCACGACAGAGGATATTCCGCAAGCATTTAAGGCGCTGGGTGGACAAGGGTTGTACGCGGAAGGCTGGATTCCGTTCACCAAAGAACTGGCGGTGATGATCGTACGCGGGCTGGACGGCAGCGTGGTGGCCTATTCAGTGGTAGAAACGATCCAGAAAGAGAACATCTGCCATATTGTGAGCGCACCGGCGACGATCCCTCCAGACAGTGCGCGGCAGGCGAGAGAGATCGCGCTGGCAGCGGTCAGCAGTTTGGATGGCGCGGGCATTTTCGGCGTCGAACTGTTTTTACAGGCTGATGGAAAAGTTCTGCTCAACGAGATTGCACCCCGACCGCATAACTCCGGTCACTATACAATTGAATCCTGCGATACCAGCCAATTTGAGCAGCATCTGCGAGCGATAACAGGGCTGCCTCTCGGAAAGACTGATCTGCGCGTTCCAGCGGCGGTCATGGTTAATATACTGGGGCAAGAAACCACCGAAGCGACACAGGCCTTGGTGGATACGGCGATTTCGATACCCGGCGCGAGCGTACACTGGTATGGCAAGAGCGAGTCACGGCCTCAGCGGAAAATGGGACACGTCACGATTACAGGCGAGACACTGGAGTCCATCGCCGAGAGGGTCAAGCCCCTCATCGAGATACCGACAGAGCGCGTGCCACAGGTGGGAATCATCATGGGGAGCGACTCAGATTTGCCGGTGATGAAACAGGCGGCGGCGGTCTTGAAAGATTTTGATGTTCCTTTCGAACTCACGATTGTTTCAGCGCACCGCACCCCACAACGAATGTTTGACTATGCACGAGAAGCCCATGAGCGCGGACTGAAAGTGATCATTGCGGGCGCGGGCGGCTCGGCACACCTGCCGGGGATGGTGGCAGCGATTACGCCCCTACCCGTGATTGGCGTTCCGGTGCGGATTGAGCCGCTGGACGGACAGGACGCGCTGTTTTCGATAGTTCAGATGCCGCGCGGTGTTCCGGTGGCGACGGTGGCGATTGGGAACGCGACCAACGCGGGCTTACTGGCAGTGCGAATACTGGCGAGCCAGCGACCGGAACTGCTCCAAAAGATGCAGGCGTACCAAGCGAGTTTGGAAGCCAGCGTAATGCAAAAGGTCGAGAAGATTCAGGCGAACGGGTGGGAGTAAGTCGATAGTCTCTAGTCAGTAGTCTAAAGACGGTCAAAACTGCAAAAACCACAAATACTGCGAAAACGATTCGGAAGATTCTGCAAATTCTTCAGATTCAGAAGTTTTATGTCGGTGATGTCGTCCCACGGGAGGCTTCGCACTCTTTGTCGGCGCGACAATTCCCGTTTTTTGTGACAATTCGGCGGATGGCTCGGCTTGATTTGCGGCGATGACAGTTCGGAGCGTCCGACGCCACGTTTGACGAATCCGGTCGCCAGTCGTCAGCTATTCGTCCCAATCCAAAACCTTGGCAAAATTGGCAGCAATGTCGGCAATGGCAAACTACCCTTTATTGCCATAGTTCTAGCCACGTTTGATGCCCAAACAACCTCAATTTGAGCGAAAACACAACCCTATGGTGGTGGTCATTTGGTAAGTGATGATTGAACCCTCACCCCTAGCCCCTCTCCCTCAAGGCGAGGGGAACCAAACAAGTTATCACTTACTATGCAACCACTAGCAACCCTATTGTAGAACATAAATTCTCAATAAGTCAAGTTTGAATCGGGTTTGAAAAGTGGGCGCAACGATTAGAAGTATACGTTGGATGTGGGATTTTAGGGTCAAGCAAAATCGCCGTAAAAACTGGACAGTGGACTGTAAACAGAGGGGTCGAATGTACAAAGACGTGATCACAAGTTTACGCGAAAGTTATGATCGAAATGCTAACGACCGAGATCATTATGGTATCGAAGATTGGAAGGTCGAAGAAAGGCAGCATTTTCTTGAGCAACTCCAAAGCGAAAAGAAGCAAAGCTTACTCGAAATAGGTGCAGGGCCGGGACGCGACAGTAAATTTTTACAAGAAAATGGGTTGACAGTAACCTGTACAGATTTATCGCCAGAGATGGTGGAGTTGTGCCGCAGCAAGGGACTAAACGCACATGTCATGGATTTTCTGAGTCTCGATTTCCCTCAAGATTCTTTTGATGCGGTATTTGCCTTGAACTGTCTGCTACATGTACCGAAAAGTGACTTGAGCCGTGTACTGGAGCGAATACAACATTTAATTAAACCGAACGGGCTATTTTTCATGGGTGTATATGGAAACGAAGATTTTGAGGGGATTTGGCCATTGGATAACTACATTCCCCAGCGGTTTTTCTCATTCCATACGGATGGGGATATTCAAAAAGCCGTCACACCTTATTTCGAGATTGTTTATTTCAAAACTATTCCCGTTGAAAATAACCAGCACCATTTCCAGTCAATGATTTTGAGGCGCAAGTAACGGACACGGTATGCCACGGGAGGCTACGCACTGCCGTGTCCCTACGACGTCGGGCTTATCCCAAAGGTTAAGCTGGCGCGACGCGGCTGAGTTCGAGCGCGATGGTGCGTTGGAAATCAAGATCGACGCAGACGTTGACCGATGGGCGATTATGCCAATGGGTTGCACGGGCATTGGGACGGACAAGCGGCCATGTCTTGCCACGGCTCATACCCTGCGTCTCGACGCGAACCGGCCATGATTTGACGGTAAAGGCATCTGGCAGCAGCAGATAAGCAATGGCGGTGGAGTCGTGAACGAGCAGGCCGCCAACGGCGTTGCCATTCACACGCTTACTAAAATCCATGTAAAACGGCGTGATACGAGCAAGATGCTGTGCTTTGGGGCTGCTGGAACGGGAATACGATTGAAGCTGATCATCAGTCACAACCGCTTTGGTGGTGACATCCAAACCGACCATCGTCAGCGGCCAGCCCGCCCCAAAAACGACATCGGCGGCTTCGGGATCATCCTTGATATTGGCTTCGGCAGCGGGCGTGGAATTGCCGGGAACGAGGGCATTGCCGCCCATCAAGACCACCTGTTTGACGTTTTGCGCAATACGCGGTTCGAGGCGCAGCGCGAGGGCGATATTGGTCAGCGGGCCGATGGGCACGAGGGTGATTTCCCCGGGGGCGGACATAACCTTCTCCACGATGAATTGGGCGGCAGTTTGGTCCACCGGGTTGCCAGCAGGCGGCGGTAAATGCACATTGCCCTGCCCATCGTCACCATGAATATGCGCGGGAGGATGATCATAATCGCCAACGAGTGAATTGGCTGCGCCTTTGGCAACCGGAATGTCAGTGCGTCCAGCGATTTCGAGCAGGCGCAGGGCGTTGGTGGCGGCGAGATCGACATGGACATTTCCAAAGACAGTGGTTAAGCCGATGACATCTAGTTCAGGCGAGGATAAGGCGAAAAAGATTGCCATCGAGTCATCAATGCCGGGGTCAGTGTCGATAATGATTTTCTGTGGGGGCATAGCGAAAGATAACCTTTGTCTGGTGGATAAACTTGATAAGCGTTGAACGAACTATAACGTCTGCTGTGCAGGGTCGAGTGGCAGTGTGATCGGTTGTCCAATCGCTGACGATTGGCGAATGGCTAAGATGAGTTCCTGATCGAGACGGCCTTGCTGCGCACCATAGTCCGGCTCACGATCTTCGCGGATGGCATCAACAAGGCTCATGATGCAGCTTGCGACTGCGATTTCATCATCATGCCACTGCGGGCTAAAGCCTTGATCGGGACGGTAAAAGGGATTTTCCCAGCGGACGATGGGCAGATTGGGATCGCCGGTATGGGCAACCATCGCGGCTAATGCACCACCATCGACCCGTTCCCAGCGCCGTTCCAGCGTGATGAAATGGGGCGCTTCGTCACCGGGAGCCAGAAGGGAAAGGCGTTCTTGGATGTCGAGTCCCACACCAACCGAGATGCCCATGCCTTTTTCGGCGAGAAAACGACTGCTGCGCCACCAACGTAACGGCGAATCGTAGCCCACGTTCGTCCAATGAAAAATGCCTAAGCGACCATCTTCAAATTCGATGATGCCATGCTCCTGCGTTTCATTACGAGCGGCGAAATCGCCCGCTAAACGGGAGTAATGGGCATCAAGAGGATAATCCCGCACCGCGCCGGTCACTTTGACGGGTCGGACATCAAAGCCCAGATAGCTGCGCATGACACTAATGCCATGATAGCCATGTCCGGCAAAGTCATTAAACGCGGTGTGCACACGCCCGAACAGACCAGAGGCAATGAGCGCCAATTTGATCTGTTCTAAGGGGCGGCGGTGGAACTGCTCCGCAACTTCAATTTTGACGTGATGTTCACGCGCACTAGCAATGATGGCATCGGCGTCGCTGAGTTTGTGGGCAATCGGCGTTTCGAGGAGTATATGAAGCCCTGCTTCAACGGCCATCAATCCAACTTCACCATTTGCACCATAAGCAACCGACACGATGCCCATCTGAGGGGCCGTTTCACGAACCAGAAGGTCAAGGTCGGTATACCACGGAACATCCAAACTCTCGCCGAGGCGGCGGGCGGAATCGATGCTGCGTCCCCAAACGGATACCAGTTCTACATCCGGAAGATGCTGCAGCAGCATGCCATAAAAATTGAATGACCGCTTACCTGTGCCGATGATGGCAACCCGTATCTTTTCTGTCATGGTGTTTCTCGCTTCTGGTGACGATCATTTGATTTTAGTTCGGCCAACTGAATGTCGCAATAAATCAAAGTCAAAATACAGAGTCGGATAAGACCATTGATAAGCCCGTTGTGGAGGGTGGGAAGTCACGGTACGATCACTGATGTTTGCAAGGCAAAGGAGTAACACAATTTCATGCGTACCAGTATTCGAAATGGGATCATTATCACGCCGCAGGAAGTGCTGCGTGAACAAGCGTTGATTATCAATGACAAGGCCATTGAGCGAATCGGAGCCGACAGCACCAGCCCTGATACGACGGTGATTGACGCGAAGGGATGCTATGTCGTACCGGGGTTCATCGACGTGCATGTGCATGGCGCTGACGGTTACGACACGATGGACGCCACACCCAAAGCGATCCAGACAATGGGCGCGTTTTACGCCAAACACGGCGTGACCAGTTACTATCCGACGACAATGACCATGCCTGCACCCAATATTCAAGCGGCGTTGGAGAACGTGGAAAAGTGTCCGCGGCCCAGCAACGGCGCACAGCATCTCGGCGTGCATGTCGAAGGGCCGTACCTCAACCTGAAATACAAAGGGGCGCAGCCGCCTGAATATTTCCGTCCACCGATTCCGGCGGAATACGGGCAGTGGTTGGAAACGGGCGTGTGCAAACTCGTCACGGTCGCGCCGGAAATTGAGGGCTCGCTGGAGATGATTCAGGAGCTAGCCGCACAGGGCGTAGAGTTCGCGATTGGTCACAGCGCGGCCAGCTATGAGGAAGCGGTCAAGGGGTTTGATGTGGGTGTGCGGCAGGTGACGCATGTGTTTAACGGGATGGTGGGCTTGCATCACCGTGAACCGGGAGCGCTGGCGGCCATTTTAACGGATGATCGGGTGAACGCGCAGTTGATCGCCGATGGGATTCATGTGCACCCGGGGATGATTCGCATGTTGATTCGGGCAAAAGGTGCCGACCATGTGATGCTGATCACCGACGCAATTGAAGCAACCGGCTTGAGTGACGGTGAATATGATCTGGGTGGGCAGACCGTCACGGTGAAAGAGGGGATCGCACGGATCGCCAACGGTGCACTGGCGGGCAGCACGTTGACGATGGATAAGGCCATTCGCAATATGGTGAGCTTCACGGATTTGCCGCTGCAAAAGATCATCGCGATGGCGAGCACGGTTCCGGCGCGGGCAATGCGACTGACGAACAAAGGTAAACTGGAAACAGGCTGTGACGCGGATATCGTGCTGCTGAACCGCGAACTTGAAGTGATGGCAACGATTGTCGGCGGAACGGTTGTATATCAGGCGGAGGGATTCGCGGTTTAGGAAGGTGAGAAAATCCTCACCCCCAGCCCACATCGGCACGTTCGCCGGCTCACTCCGCCGATAGCCATTTCATGGCAAGGGGAGATTTTTTTCGGTTCTCTCGACAATCGACAAGAAACAGCGTGTAATTTTGGTTAATCTCACCAAATGAACCTCGCTTCTCGGTCAAGAGTAATGGAGTAAAGGAGGTAGTATCTCATACGATCTTTGACGGTTTGACGCGGATTTGTTAGATTTGACTGGATTCAGCGAACACAGCAACTCTATCTACAGGCAGTTTTTACAGGGGAATGAATATGCGTTATTTGCGTGCGGCTGTTTTAGTAGTTCTTTTGACGTTCGCGCTGTCACTGGCTACGGTCAGTGCACAGGGTGACAATATCTTGCACATTCTCTTCAATCAAGATATGCGCACATCTGATCCGCATATCGCCTATGAGACTGAAACGTGGCCGATGGCGTCACTGTTTTACGTCGGGCTGGTAAAGCTCAAGGACCCCGGAACCCCGATTCCCGCGCTGGCCGAGTCATGGACGATCAGCGATGACGGTTCGGTGTACACCTTCAAGCTGCGTCCCGGTCTGAAGTTCGCCAATGGCGACGACCTGACGACTGCGGATGTGAAGTACAGCTTTGAACGACTGCTCAACCCCAAGACGGCTGCCCCTACCGCCTTCATGTTCGATGTATTGAAAGGCGCGAAGGATTACGAAGCCGGTACCGCGACTGAGGTCAGCGGCATTAAGGTTATCGATCCGTTGACGATTGAATTCACGACTGAAGGTCCGGTGTGGACGATGATGCAGCGCTTTGCCCTGCCGCCCGGTTTCATTATCTCGAAGCGCGGCGTCGAAGAAGCTGGCGACGATTTCGCCCATAAACCATCGGGCGCTGGCCCCTTCATGATTGAGAGTTGGGAAAGCGGCGTCAAGGTCGTCGGCAAGCGGAATCCGAACTACTACGAAGCCGGACAACCCAAGTTTGATGGGTTCGATCTACAACTGAGCATCGAATCGTCGGTTGAAATTTTGAAGATCGAAAACGGTGAAGCCGATATTGCACTGGACTTCGTGCCCAGTTCAGATTATCCGCGTCTGGCGGCTGATCCGGTGCTCTCCAAGCGGCTAATCGCTTCGCAGGGCTTCCCGAACACGGGCTACGTCATCATGAACAACAACAAGGAACCGTTCAACAAAGTTGAGGTTCGTCAGGCGTTGAGCATGGCGGTTGACCGTGACCGTATCGTTCAGTTGAAGAACGGACGCGGCACACCCATTGGCGGCTTCCTACCCGCGAGCGTGGTGGGGCATAATCCGGACGTCAAAGCACCGACATTTGATCCTGACAAGGCAAAGCAGATGTTGGCGGATGCCGGTTATCCCGATGGCTTCTCGACCACCATGCTTTCCAACCTGTTCCCCGATGATGTGGCGTTCGCACAGTCAGTAATCAATGACCTCGGAGCGATTGGCGTCAAGGTGGAGTTGACCTCGATTGATAACGCGCAGTTCCTTGATACCTTGACCTCAAAGCCCGACTCACTGGATTTGGTCATGACCAACTGGTACATGGACTACCAAGATCCATCCGACAACTGGGAACCGCTGCTGAAGTGCGACGGCTCGTACAACTGGGCGAAGTACTGCAACAAAGATTTGGATGCCCTTTTCGAAAAGATCAATCTGACCCCGTTGGGCGAGGAACGTTGGAAGGTGTTCGCAGATTTTGAAGCCAAGGTCGCTGAACAGATGCCGAATATTCCGTTGATCCAAGCGGTTGATTACTACTTCGCGAGTGACCGTCTGAACATCGAAACGGATCCTGCTGTCTTGCTGCGCTTCGCTGAAGCCACGACCAAATAAGCTCAGCCTTTTATCCTCGTATGCGTACACATCGGGACATGGCGATCATGTCCCGATGCGGTTTATCTAGGTAATAATGTGACCGCCTATCTACTGCGTCGACTGCTCGGAACCGTTGGTGTTATTTTCCTCGTCGCGTCTGCTACTTTTATTTTGATCTTTCTGATGCCGGGGGATGCGGCACGGATGTACGCGGGGCCACGCGCTCCGGAAGAAACCGTGCAGCGCATCCGCGTGTTGTGGGGACTCGATCAACCGCTGCCTGTTCAATATGTCCGTTATTTAGGACGGGCACTTCAGGGCGATTTGGGGCAATCCACACGCGATAAACGTCCGGTGCTGCAAGCCGTGTTTGAACGTCTGCCCGCGACTATTCAATTGGCGCTGGCGGGTTTATGCGTCGAACTGCTCTTAGGCATTCCGTTAGGTATTCTGGCGGCAACCCGCCCCGGCTCGTGGGTTGATCAACTGGCGACGATTGTGGCGCTGTTTGGCATCTCGATACCGCAGTTCGCACTGGGGTTGGTGGCGCTGTACGTGTTCGGCTTCCTCATACCGATCTTTCCTCTGGGGGGATACGGCACGCCTCTGCATCTGGTGCTGCCGGCATTGGTGCTGGGTATCGGTGGAACGGCGTTTTATTCGCGGGTGCTGCGTAACAGCATTCTGGAAGTCACCGGTGAGGATTATGTGCGGACGGCACGTGCAAAAGGGTTATCGCCGCGCAAGGTGCTGACACGGCATATCCTACGGAACGCGCTGATGCCGGTCGTGACGCTGGCCGGATTAGACTTGGCGACGCTGCTGGGCGGCGTGGTGGTGATCGAGGCGGTGTTCGGATGGCCGGGGATTGGCTTACAGGCATGGAACGCCATCCGCAACCAAGACACTCCGATGATTATGGGGACGGTACTGTTTGCATCGATTGCGGTCGTCTTCCTGAACTTATTTGTCGATGTCCTGTACATTGCCATTGATCCGCGCGTCCGACTCACATAGGGGCATCTGAACATGATCGAACTTGAAAAACCCGCTGAACGCGGCTTCTGGATTCAACTGCGCCGCCTACCCCGTGCATGGATTGGTGCGGCTCTGGTGATTCTGGTGGCACTGGCGGCTGTGTTTGCGCCCATTCTCTCGCCTGCCGATCCGCTCAAGCAGTTCCGCGATGGCCTGTCCTCCAACGGGACGCCATTACCGCCAAGTGCTCAATTCCCATTAGGCAGCGACAACCTAGGACGCGATGTGCTCAGCAGGATGCTGTTTGGCGCGCGGGTATCACTGGCCGTCAGTGTGATCGCCAATATCACGGCAGGTATCATCGGCACCGTGTTGGGGCTGTGGGCAGGTTATTATTCTGGCCCGACCGACTGGTTGATTATGCGCTTTGTGGATGTGCTGCTGGCGTTTCCGGCAATCTTACTGGCGCTGGGGATTGGAGCGGTACTGCCGCGCAGCTTCCAGACGGTGGCTCTGATTTTGACCGTCGTGACATTTCCAGCATTGGTGCGGCTGGTGCGCAGCCAAGTGCTGACCGTTCGCGAACGGGTCTTTGTGGAGAGCGCGCGGGCGTTGGGCGCGACCGATTGGTACATTATCTTTCACCATATTCTGCCGCACACGATTACGGTGACGGTGGTCTGGACGACATTGAGCTTTGCGAATACCGTACTGGTGGAAGCGGCGTTAAGCTTCCTCGGCGTGGGTATTCCCCTACCCGATCCCAGTTGGGGCAATATGATCAATGAGGGCCAGAGCCGCTATCGCATCGCGCCTTGGATGATTATCGTGCCGACATTGGCTATTCTGATTACGACACTCGGCTTTAACCTGTTGGGAGACGCCGTGCGTGATGCGCTTGATCCGCGCACATCCCAGCGACAATAAAGAAAGGACTCAAACATGACACAGCCTGTTACCGAAGGTTATATCCCCTTTAAAGGCTACAAGACGTGGTACAAGATCGTCGGTGAAAAGGAAGAGCCGGGTAAACTACCGCTGCTGCTGCTGCACGGTGGTCCCGGTGCCTGCCACGATTATTTATGGTCACTGGCGGCAATGGCGGATACCGGACGGCGCATAATTTTCTATGATCAACTCGGCTGTGGACTGTCGCAGATTGGCGAGTCGAAGCCGGAGATGTGGACGGTCGATCTGTACGTCGAGGAAGTGGACGCTGTACGCCAAGTGCTGGGACTCGACCGCATCCATCTGCTCGGTCAGTCGTGGGGCGGTATGCTGGCGATGGAATACATGATCCGCCGACCCAAAGGCGTCGCCAGTGTGACGATTGCCAGTTCACCTGCCAGCATGATCCAATGGGTCGAAGAGGCCAACAAGCTGCGCGAACAGCTTCCGCCCGAAGTGAACGCAACCTTGCTCAAACATGAAGCGGCGGGAACAACCAGCGATCCGGATTATGTGAAAGCCATGACCGAGTTCTATAACCGTCACGTGTGCCGCGTCGTGCCCAATCCGGATTACGTGCAGCGCAGTTTCGCCAAATTGGGCGAAAACCCCGAAGTCTATAACACCATGAACGGCCCGAGCGAATTCTACGTGGTGGGTAGCACCACACTAAGTGGTGGATGCCCAATGAGGGAGCAAGCGCGCCCATAGGAATTCCTCTAAAGACCAGCGATGATCGGTTAAACGAGCAGACCAAGCCGGTGTCTTGAGACTTAATGAAGCATGCGGCCAACA
>JBGAGF010000008.1:0-338578 GCA_044226855.1 Aggregatilineales bacterium | reverse complement strand
GCGGGTAATAGCGGTTGGATCAGTTCCCATTGGGCGTCGCTTAAATTGTGGCGGCTCATTTTCCTCTCGCCTTTGCTTTCTTTTATCCTTTGGGCTATTTTACCAATTCTGAAATACGCTCACGCCTCAGCCCTACGAAATGAGGCCATTATCCTGCAGATGGTTTTTGATGGGAGAGAAACCAGTCATACAATTCAGGATTGTCGTAGGTGATCGTCCATGAATTGTGGGTAAGGTCAGGATAAATGGTCAATTTGGCATCGTCACCTGCTTGTTGAAGCGCCGTGACCATTTCCTCAGAACGATGTGGACGGACTACATCATCTTGCCCGCCATGAAATGCCCATACCGGCACATTCTTCAGTTTAGCGGCTTGAGAGCGGACGCCACCTCCACAAATCGGCGCAACCGCCGCGAACAATTCCGGATAGGCAGCGCCGAGAGTCCATGAGCCATATCCGCCCATGCTCAAACCGGTCAGATAAACTTGTGCCGGATTCACAGAATAGTTTGCGATGATGGCATCGAGTAATGATTTCAAGACTTCGGTCTGCAATGTCCACCATGATTGGCGTGAACATTGGGGCGATACCACAATAAAGGGCAGGTCTTTGCCATTTTCCACAACCTTAGGTATGCCATGCAGCTTGACCAACTCTAAATCGGTTAGGGAATCGCCGCGTTCGCCAAATCCATGCAAGAACAGGATTAACGGCCAACGCTTGGCTGCCTGCGTATCGTATTCGGGCGGCAAATAGAGCCAATAATTGATGAGGGGTGTTTGGCTGATGGCTGATCTCAATGTCTGTGGGGTTTGCATGATGTTCTCGTTTGATTGAAGTACCTTGAGAGCGGAGTGAACCGGACAAGGCATGAGCCTATTTCAGAATCAACGAAATGCACAATAAGCTACAGGCGATGAGACAAAAGCCATCGAAACAATGCAGGAGGCGTTCATGACGAACCTGCAATCGTCGGGCGTTGAACAGCCAGGCAAAGGTGCGTTCGACCTTCCAACGCTGACGATACCACGGCAGCAGTTGCAGGGGTCGTCCAGGACGTGCGTGCTTGCGGGTGGGTTTGCGCTGACGGGGGATACAAGGACGAATGCCGCGCTGCCGCCACTGACGACGCAATTCCTCCCCATCAAAGTTACGGTCGGCCACCAGCACCTTAGGACGCGTGCGGGGACGACCACGACGCAGCGGCACGCGCAAGCGTTTCAAGGTGGCAGCCGTCAGCTTGCGCTCGTTGGGTTGCGCACTATCAACATATACGCTCAGCGGCAGCCCTTGACCATCCACAATCAGCATCAGGCGTGTACCGCGACCCTCTCGTGCCTTTCCGACACCAGATCCCCCTTTTTCGCTGGGATGAAGCTGCCATCCAGAAATGCTTGTGCCCACTCGATTTTTTCAGCTGCCTCAACTGGCCCAGCAGCGAACGCCAGATGCGCTCCCATGTTCCATCCGCTGACCAGCGTTCCAACCAACGCCAACAGGTGGTGGCTGAGCCATATTCTTTCGGCAAGTCCGCCCATGCACAGCCTGTTTTTAGCACATACAATATCCCGTTGATCGTCCGTCGATCGTGCTTGCGTTTGCGTCCGACGCTGGGCTGGGCGGGTAATAGCGGTTGGATCAGTTCCCATTGGGCGTCGCTTAAATTGTGGCGGCTCATTTTCCTCTCGCCTTTGCTTTCTTTTATCCTTTGGGCTATTTTACCAATTCTGAAATACGCTCACGCCTCCGCCCTACGAGAGAAGTGGGTGAGGATGATTTAGGGCGGCGAAACGCGATGATACGCGAGATGTTTTTCGAACTTAAGACTAAATCATTTACTGTTGTCTTATGATAGATTGTAGGTTTTATGCAAAGATATTTGATTGTCTTATGCTTACACATGATTTGGGGGAAAAGTGGAAAAGAAATATCGCGCTCTACGTATCATTAGTGGTGTGTACTATTTGCTGGGGATTTCGGTATTGGTGTTGGGCACAGTGGCGGCTGCAATTACAGCGTTTTCGTCACCAATCATTTACGGGTCTTCAGCGAGTCGGTTAAACGGTCTGAATATATTGGCTGGGATAAGTATGGAGATTGGCGTCTTGATCACGGGAATAGGGTTGTTGGCATTTTCGCAATTATTGGAACTGTTGATTGATCTTGAAGAGAATACGCGGGCGGCGGCGGAGAGCCAAAGCGACCAAGTGAAGTTGCTGAAGATGTTGGTTCGGCAAAATCAAGGTAGTGGATGGGTGTCAGAAAAGAAGGGTTAACCTTCAGTGCCGCCAGAGGCTAAAGCCGTCCGGCTGCGAGTCTTGGCGGGAAGCAGGCTGAAGCCCGCTCTGACCCGCCGAGAGGATGAGAATGCCAAGGGAGTTTTAGCACAAGGGCACAGAGGGAACGGCTGAGGCACGCCTCCGCCCTACGAGAAGTGGTTGTTGATGTGGTTGGGGCGGCGAAATGCGGTCGGACGCCAGAGGCTAAAGCCGTCCGGCTCCGAGTTTCGGCGGGAAGCAGGCTGAAGCCCGCTCTGACCCGCCGAGTTGTAAAGCTACGTTTTGATGGACTTATTCAATTTGAAAATAATCAGTGTCTATTTTCTTTATGGTGAAAGTGTCAACAGCACTTACACCTATATTGTTATCAATCATTAGTTTTGCGAGTTGCTGACCATCAATAAGGATAATTTTCGGCTGTGAGATTTTTGTTGCATATCCTTGCGCTTCTTTGGTAAAGCTAGAAGTTGTGATGAAAACACCCTTTGAGGCTCCTTGCCCTATGAGGCTACCAGCGAATGATTGGACGGTAGGTCTACCAACAGCGTTATTGATATCCCAACGTTTTGCCTGTACATAAATAACATCAAAGCCTAATTTGTCTTCTTTGATGACCGCATCTATACCATTGTCGTTAGGGCGGCCAACAACCTCACCTGCTCCGTCAATCGCTCCTCCGTAACCCAAAGCGAGTAATAAATCTAAGACCAAAGTTTCAAAGAAGGTTGGCGAACAAGATAGGATTGTATCCAATAATTCTTGTGCTAATTGATCTCTGAGATTCTGATAGCTTAACTGAAGTATTTCCTGAGGAGTTCGCTCTGACTCTTGTTCAGGTACATTCACATTAACGTCTGTGTTCGTTGTTTGTGGTCGAGCTTGAAACTCTGCAAATTCGGGAAATTGACGTAAGAATTCTTTATTGATAGCCACAGGACTTTGACTTAACACTTCCAACCCACGTGGCGTTATGCGAAATAAACCGCGTCCAGCACTTTCCAATAGCTTCGCTTTTTTTAGATAAGTGTTAGCCCATTGTACGCGATCATCAAAGGTAAATTTGTTTCCGCTCGGAAGTCGTTGATTTCGGTCTTCTTCAGTCAAGCCAAAATAGTTAGCGAGGGCTTCAATTCCATCTCTAATGTGATGTGGTAATTCGTCGCCAGCGTACTGAAGCAGCGGTAACATACATTTATCGTAGGTTGGTACTGTCATGATGAACCTTAGGGTTGTAGCGTTTAGCTCTAGTTAATGTTTTGAATATGCGAGTGGTTTAATTATAAATGTGCCACTTATTATCGTGACACTTATAAGAAAAACTTGGCTAAATTCTAAGTGTATACTTGTTACTTGATCATTTGATTCTACTTTGTGTATGGGATTTTCCTTAACGAAGCTATCCTGATACAATGACCTCTAGGATGGCGACTGCATTGAGAAACATGAAACCCGATCAAAACTTGCGTATTATGGTGGCTGCGGGCGGCACCGGCGGCCACGTTTATCCAGCCTTAGCGATTGCCGAGGCCATGACCCGTTTATATCCACAGGCCAGCATCGCCTTCGTGGGCGGGGTGGGCGGCTTCGAGCGTCCACTTCTTAAGGAATCCACGGTGCAGTTCAGCAGTTATGATGAAGTCAGGGCAGGGCCGCTGCACAGCGTGAACATCCTGAAAATGCTGGTGAGCATCGTGCAGCTGACCATCGGGACGGTGCAGGCGCTGTGGCTGGTGAGACGGCGTCGTCCGGATGCGCTGCTGCTGACGGGCGGTTGGGTCGGCCTGCCGGTGGCGCTGGCGGCGTGGGTGTGGCGTGTGCCGAGCATGATTTTCCTGCCGGATATTGAGCCGGGGCTGACCATTCAGGTGCTGCGGCGTCTGGTGCGGCGGGTGGCGCTCACGGTGGAGGATTCCAAGCCGTACTTCCCGAAGAACGAAACGGTGGTGACGGGGTATCCGCTGCGGCAGTCGATGCTGGAGGCCACGCGCGAGGCAGGGATCAAGCAGTTCAATCTCGATCCGGCGCGGAAGACAGTGCTGGTGTTCGGGGGCAGCCGCGGATCACGGGCGATCAACTACGCGCTGCTGGACATTCTGCCGGATCTGGTGGCGGACGGCATACAGGTCATCCATGTGACGGGCACGCTGGATTGGCCGGACATCGAGGCGCGTTATCAACAGATGGCGGACGCAACCCACACCCATGTTTATCCGTATCTCCATCATGAGATGGGGTTGGCGATGGCGAGTGCGGATGTGGTGGTGTGCCGCTCCGGCGCGAGTACGCTGGGCGAATTCCCCCAGTTCGGGCTGCCGTCGATCTTGATCCCGCTGGCGTGGGCGTGGCGCTACCAGAAGGTCAACGCCGAGTATCTGGCGAAGCGGGGCGCGGCGATTGAACTGGACGAGAAGGATATGGCGGACAAACTGCTGCCGACGCTGCGGGATTTGCTGAATGATCCGGCGCGGTTGGGGCAGATGCGGGAAGCGGCGCGGGCGCTGGCACGGCCTGATGGGGCCAAGTGCGCGGCGGAAGCATTGGCGGAACTGGCAGGAGCAACCGGATGATACAACTATCCACACTGCTGTGGGGATTTGCGATTGTGTTCGGCGTGATCGGCTATATGCGCGGTTTGCCGAAAGAGTTGATTTCACTGGCGGGTATTATTCTGGCGCTGTTCGCGCTGTTCCAGTTTGATAAAGGGCTGCGGGGCATCCTGCTGGCGAACGTGCCGGGGATGCAGCGCTTCATTATTCAGTGCATCATCTTTCTGGGGATTGCCTTCTTCGCCTATCAGACGCGGGCGATTGGTCGGCGTCTGAACGTCAACGAGGGCGGCGGACGGGATAACCTGCAATCGACGGTGTTGGGGGCGATTGTGGGTTTCGCCAACGGCTATTTGATTTTCGGCTCGATCTGGTATTTCATGCACATCAACGAGTATCCGCTGAGTCCCTTCATCGAGGCTCCGGCGACCGGTTCGACCAGCGCGGCGACCATCGCGTCACTGCCGTTGTATGTGCTGGCGGGCGGTCCGGGTGGCGATGGGAGTTTGCTGTCGTTGGTGGTGATTGTGCTGTTTGTGATCGTGCTGATTTTGATTTGATACCCCCTCCCCAACCCTCCCCCATAGAACAGGGGAGGGAGAAGAGAAATCCTCACCCCCCGGCCCCTCTCCATTACATGGCAGAAGGGAGCGAGGCGGGAGATAATTTTGAAGTGCGGTGAGCAGGGCAGTGATGCCCTTAGCGAATGGTTAGGGTGCTAGGACGTGGTTTCGCTTTACAGTATGCTTTGGATTACAGCTATCTTTTTCGCGGTGATGGGCGTGATACGCGGCCTGCGCAAAGAGATTGTGGCCTTCGGCGGCATCGTGCTGGCGACCTTCGCGCTGTTCCAGTTCGATGTGCTGCTGCGCGGTGTGTTCCTCGCGTCGATTCCCCGCGACCAAGCGTTTTTCGTGCAGGGTGGGTTGTTCTGTGTGGTGGTGTACTTCGCCTATCAGAACCGGAGCTTCGGCGGGCCGTATGAGCAGGGCGGGCAAGGCGGGGGGCCGCGTTCCAACCGTTTTCAGGACGCGATTCTGGGCGGGCTGCTGGGTGCCGTCAACGGCTATTTGATCTGGGGCGCGCTGTGGTACTTCCTCGATATTAACGACTATCCGTTTGCACCTCTGATCACCGCTCCGGCGGCCAACTCGATCAGTGCACAGGCTCTCAATGCGATTCCACTGGTGCTGATCGGCAATGCGACCGGCGGCGGGGGCAGCCAAGTACTGACGGTGATCGTGGTGCTGCTGTTCGTGGTCGTACTCGTGGTGATGTAGCATACTCTCTATAGCATCCCCTTTGCATCATTGATAACATTACACTAAATTACTAAGGTGTGTTGTGAAACTGAATCCGGGACAGCATATTTTTTTGGTTGGCATCGGCGGGTCGGGGTTGTCGGCCATCGCGCGGGTGCTGCTGGGACAGGGCTACACCGTATCCGGCTCTGACCGCAGCTTGAACAGCCTGACGGATGCGCTGGCACGGGACGGTGCGACCATCTATCAGGGGCATGACGCGGCGCAGATCACGGGGGCGGACGCGCTGATTATCACGTCGGCGGTCAAGGACGATCACGTCGAGGTGGCTGCAGCGCGGGCGGCGGGCATTCCGGTCTACAAGCGGCAGGACATCATGGCCGACCTGATGGAAGGCAAGATGGTGATCGCTGTCGCGGGGACGAAGGGCAAGACCACCACCACGTCAATGATTGTGCATATCCTGCGCGAGTGCGGGCAGGACCCCAGCTACATCGTCGGCGGGATTATGGGGAACACCGGCACGAATGCGGGCGTGGGCAAGGGCAGCGCGTTTGTCGTCGAGGCGGATGAGTACGACAACATGTTCCTCGGGCTGAAGCCGGACATTGCGGTCATCACCAACATCGAGTGGGATCATCCGGATTTTTTCAAGACGCCGGACGATATGGTGGAGAGTTTCCGGCGATTTGTACACAGTACTAAAAAGTTCGGTGCTGCTCTTTTCTGCTGGGACGATGTTCATTGCCAAGAACTCGCTGATGAGATTGAATTTGGGCCAGAGCTATTTGTTTGGAAATATGGGAGCAAACAGTATGGGCCATTCAGTTATTGGTTTGAAAATGACCAATACAATTCAGATGGTTATAGCACATTTGATTGTGTACATAAGGAAAACCATTTCCCTTCTTCTCTTGAGTCATTTTTGATTAAGCAGCCTGTCAAACTGCCCCTTCCGGGAAAGCACAACATTCTGAATGCTTTGGCAGCGATTAGAGCATCGTCAATATTTAGCTCAATGCTAAAGGTAATATTCCGGAAGAATGGTATTGATGAGGAAGAGTTACTAAAAGCATTGGAAACATTTAAACCGACAGCGCGGCGCTTTGATGTGCGGGCGGATGTAAATGGCATCGCGATTGTCGATGATTACGCGCATAATCCGATGTCGATTAAGGCGGTGATTGAGGCGGCCAAGCAGCGTTATCCTGATCGGGCGGTGTGGGCGGTGTGGCAGCCGCATACTTACAGCCGGACTCAAGCGTTGTTCGACCAGTTTGTGAAGGCCTTCGATGGAGCAGATCGTGTATTGATTACGGATATTTATGCAGCGCGGGAAGCTCCGGTAGAAGGTGTGACCAGTGCGACAGTGGTCGCGGCGATGAAGCGTTACTATGCGTGGCTTTCGCCAACTTTTGCGTGGTATACGCCGACCTTCGCGGATGCAGTCAAAGTGCTGCATACGGAGGTAAAATCACCGGCTGTGGTTGTGATTATGAGCGCGGGGGACGCGCCAGAGATCGGCGTGCAGTATTTGAAGCTTCTCAGTGATGTGCCGTAGGGTGTTGTTGTGATCAGACTTCCCAAACCGTATGCTGACCTGTTACAGCGCAAAGCACTGCTGATGCGCTATACGGCTGCGCGTCTCGGCGGCCCTGCCGATTTCCTGTACGTGGCGAAGCAGTCCACCGAAGAACTGGCGACGGTGGTGATGGCGGCTTGGGAACAGGATATTCCAGTACGTATCCTCGGCGGCGGCGCGAACGTGCTAATCTCCGATAAAGGGGTGCGCGGGCTGGTCGTCATCAACGATGTGGCCGAGGTGACCTTCGGCGAGTGGCATCACGGGCGAAATGTGGCGGCGACCGGCGGTATGGGCGTGACGGTGCTGGCGCGGAAATGCCAAACACGGGGGCTATCCGGTTTGGAGTGGGCGGCCAGTGTGCCGGGGACGGTCGGCGGGGCGGTGGTCAATAATGCGGGAGCGCACGGCAGTGATATCCGAGCTAACCTGTGCGAGGCGGTGATTTTAGAGGCCGAACACGGCATCCAGATCATGCCGCTGGATGAGCTGACCTATGGCTACCGAACGTCAGCGCTTAAAGCACGGGCTGACCGCCGTTTCTTGGTGCTGCTGGCGCAGTTCGCGCTCAAGCCGGATGATCCTGATGCGATCCTAGCGCGGATGGAACACAACATTGCCTACCGCAAGCAGACGCAGCCACCGGGAGCGAGTCTGGGTAGCATCTTTAAAAATCCGGCGGGGGATTATGCAGGGCGCTTGGTCGAGGCGGCAGGTTTGAAAGGTCACACGATTGGCGGTGCGCAAGTCTCACCGATACACGGGAACTTCATCATCAACACCGGAGACGCGACAGCCAACGATTATTACGCCTTGATCCGCCATGTGCAGGAAACGGTCTACAAGCAGACCAAAGTGAAGTTGGATTTGGAAGTGGAATTGGTTGGCGAGTGGTGAAACGCGGCACTTCAGTTTGAAAAGTTCATGAGCCACTTGTGCAAAAGTCAAAGTGTTGTACAAAGATAAAGAGGACTTAAGTCCTTGACGATTAGGCATGAGAGATTGTGAAAATAATTGTGATTTTGGGATGAGTTGTGGGATAATGTTGGTTACAGGTTATTTACCCAAGGCAGAACTATGACATCGCGCTTGCGGGATCGGCGACGCACTTCAACCCGTGAACCGGGAATACTGCGCGGGCCAGTGGGTGCGGCGCTGCCTGCCGAACGTCCAGCCGTCCAACACGGGGCGCGGCGGTTGGGCTTCACGAGTTGGCGGATGTTCAGTGCGTTCATCGTGGTGTCGCTCACGATCCTGCTGTTCCTGTTCTTTACGGCCGATTTCTTTTATGTCCACAGCATCGCCGTCGGCGGATTGAAGTACATGACCAAAGAGGAAGTGTTCGCGCTGACCAATATCGCGAATATGCATGTCTTCTGGGTCGATCCGCAGGACGTTCGGAAGAACATCCTCCGTTCACCGCAGATTGCGGATGCTGATGTGCAAGTGGGATGGCCGCCGCAAATGGTGCAGATTGTGATCCAAGAACGCGAACCGGCGGTGGTGTGGGTGCAATCCGGCATTCCGACATGGGTGGATATTCAAGGGCGGGTGATGAGCCAGCGGGAGGACCGCTCAGACTTACTGGAAATTCTTTCGGATGTACAGGACGGCCCATTGGGGCAGAATGTCCAGTTGGGTGTGGATATTATCAGTGGGGCGCTGCAATTGAAGGCGCTCAATCCGGCTATGACCACAGTGCGTTATAACCCGGCAAAAGGGTTAGGGTATCAAGATCAGCGCGGGTGGTTGGCATGGTTCGGAGTGGGCACGGATATGCCTGTGAAAATTAGTGTTTATAATGCTATGGTGAATAATCTCATTAGTCGGGGCATTCAGGCGAGTGAAATTAATGTGGTTAACCCTGATGCGCCGTTTTACTCGGCATTGCGGGGGCAGTAAGTTCAACTTATGCGTGACTTAGCAGTAGCACTCGATGTTGGGACGCGAAAGATTTGTGCGATTGTCGCAGAAGTGCGTACTGACGATATTTTTGTGGTGGGCGTGGGGATTGAACCCAGCGCTGGCATGAAAAAAGGTGTCGTCAATGATATGGGTTCATTGACCGCAGCCATTTCGGCGGCAGTGCATAAAGCGGAAAAGAGCAGCGGTTTTGATATTGCGCGGGCGTTTGTCAGCGTGGCGGGCAGCCATATTGCATCGCTCAACAGCCGCGGAGCAGTCGGCATCGTCGGGCAGCGCGGCGTCAACTTGGAAGACATCGACAAAGCGATGGAGTCGGCACGGGCAATTGCTATCCCGCATAACCGCGAAGTGCTGCATGTCGTTCCACGCAGCTATGCACTCGATGGTCAGGAACGGGTACGCAGCCCGATAGGTATGCACGGCTTCCGTTTGGAGGTCGAGGCGCATATCATTACGGCGTCTTCGACCAGCGTGGCGAACTTGGAACAATCGGTTCAGCAAGCAGGTGTCTCGGTTGACCGCTTCATTCTGAATCCGCTGGCATCCGGCGAGGCCGTGTTAACCCCTGAAGAACGCGAGATGGGCGTGGTCGTCATTGATATTGGCGGCGGCACAACTGATCTTGCCATCTTCATCGAAGGCACAGTGTGGCATACAGCGGTCATTCCGGTGGGCGGTGACCTGATCACCAACGACCTGACCTACGGTTTGAATGTGTCGTTCGATGTGGCGGAAGCCGTCAAGATTCATCACGGTCATGCGCTGCTGAAAGCGGTTGATCCACTGGAAACCTTCTTGATCGAACCCTTCGGGGAAGGGATGCCGATTGAAGTCGAACGCAGCGCGGTTGCGGAGATTGTCGAAGCGCGTGTCTCTGAACTGTTTAATCTGGTTAAGAAAGAGATCAAACGCTCCGGTTACGATGGTATGCTGCGGGCGGGCGCGGTGATTACCGGCGGGTGTGCGCAACTGCCGGGATTGAAAGAGGTTGCGGCGCGGGAACTAGGTTTTCCTGTTCGCATCGCCAAACCGGAACGGCTCACGGGCATGGCGGACGCGCTGCGTGATCCGGCTTACAGTACCAGTGTCGGCTTGCTGCGGATGGGACTGAGCATGGATTCGGGGGCGCCACGTATTTCCAATGTGCCGAACAAACCCCTGCCGGGAGGCGGGCTGGT
Organism: Aggregatilineales bacterium; assembly: GCA_044226855.1. Lineage (GTDB taxonomy): Bacteria > Chloroflexota > Anaerolineae > Aggregatilineales > Phototrophicaceae > CFX2. The sequence continues at coordinate 327,803 of JBGAGF010000008.1, read as the reverse complement.
GAAGGCTCTCGGCGGTGTGTTCAAGCGCCTGTTACCGGCTGGTGACGCATAATGAGGAATCAAACTAGGACTTGTTGCCTAGAGGATTTGCTAAGTTTGTGGATATAAGTACAATACAAGATATTACGGGAATTTGAGGATTGCCTTTTGAGGAGGCTTGCACCACATGGATATGTTGACACCCGGCGAAAATTTCGCGCAAATTAAGGTAGTTGGCGTTGGCGGCGGCGGGGGAAATGCCGTTAACCGTATGATTAATGAGGGTCTTGGCGGCGTTGAGTTTATCTCCATCAATACCGACAATCAGGCATTGATGCTGGCGAAGGCTAAGACGCGTGTGCGAATTGGCGACAAGCTGACGCGCGGGTTGGGCGCAGGCGGCAATCCGGAAATTGGGCGGAAAGCGGCTGAAGAAAGCGCTGACGAACTGTATGAAGTGCTGCGCGGTGCGGATATGATTTTCATCGCCTGTGGTATGGGCGGTGGTACGGGCACCGGTGCATCTCCCGTTGTGGCGCAAATCGCTAAGGAACTGGGCGCACTGACGATTGGTGTGGTAACCCGTCCCTTCAGCTTTGAAGGCACACGCCGTCAACAATCGGCTGAACAGGGTATTGAAGCGCTCAAGAGCCAAGTTGATACCTTGATCGTGATCCCCAATGACCGTTTGCTCCAAATTGCGGATAAGCGTGCCAGCTTGCAGCAAGCATTCTCGCTGGCCGATGATGTGCTGCGTCAAGGTATTCAGGGTATCTCCGAACTGATTACCGTCCCCGCGCTGATTAACCTCGACTTCGCTGACGTTCGCACCATTATGAGCGAAGGTGGCGCAGCGTTGATGGCGGTCGGTAAAGCGAACGGCGATGATCGCGCTCGTAAAGCAGCAGAGTCGGCCATCAGCAGCGGCTTGCTGGATGTGACGATTGACGGCGCTCGCGGCATCCTGTTCAACATCACGGGTGGCCCGAACCTGAGCCTGTTCGAAGTCAACGAAGCAGCAGCGATCATCAAGGAGAGCGCTCATCCCGAAGTCAACCTCATTTTCGGCGCTCAGATCGACGAGAACATGGGCGACGAGCTGCGGATTACGGTCATCGCGACCGGGTTCGAACAGAGCCGTGCGCAGCGTAAGATGGAAGCGCAGTTGCAACCCCGCCAGCCGGTTGCGCGTCCGGTACAAGCGCCCCAACAACAATCCATCCCCCGTCCGGCGCAGCAGCAACAGCCTCCGGCTAATTTGCCTCCGGAACAACCGTATGCGCCTCCACAGCCCCGTCCGGCGCAGCAGCCTCCGATGCAGGATGTTCCTGCGCGGGTCTATGACGAGGACGATATTGATATTCCGACCTTCCTGCGTAAGCGGAAGTAATCGAAAATCCTCACCCCTTGCCCCTCTCCATTGCATGGCAGAGGGGAATTGGATCAGTTATGCAATCCCTTGCTCAAGCAGGGGATTTTTGTTTGTAGGTGACTTTGAGATAGACGAGGATTAAAACGAGTGTGCCGCAGAACACGAGAATTCCCGTCGAAAGACCGGGCGGCTCGAAGCGGAAGGCGTAGCTATGGTCGCCTGCTTCGAGAGGGACAGCGATTAAGCCGAGAGTTTGCTGTCCGATGTGGGCAGTTGGAACCGTGACTGGCTGAACTGGCTCGCCATCGCGGGTGATTTGCCAGCCGGGGAAATTGGCTTCCTGCAAGACGAGATAGTGTTTGTCGGAGTCCGTCCACGATGCATTAGTATGAATGATGATGTTATCTTGCTGATACAACAGGACATTGGCAGCTTGAACTTGATCTGCGTTGAGATTGGTCACGTTGTTGGTGAGGATCGGATCAGAAACCATAAAGGCGTAGGGCAGCGCTTGGGGAAGTTCGTAGAGGTTTAATCCCACTTGACGAAGGGAACAACTATCCGCGAGCCAAATATTGTCCGCAGCGAAATAACATTTGCGTAGTACATAGTCTTTTGTCTCAACGTACCGCTGCGCACGGTTATCATACAGCGATCCATCTGTATTACGTTTGGCGATGTACCAGCGAGGAAGATTCGATACGAGCGGTATTTTCAGTGTCGGTTCAGGGGCGGAAGGCAGCCAACCTTCGTTCAATGACCAAATGCGAATTTCTTGCTCATAGGCGCCAAAGATGTAATGCGAATGATCTTCGCCAACAGAAGGAAACGGATTGGTTTTATCCATACGGCGAATGTCGGCATAGACAGCATCAGTTGGAACAACACCTGCTTCAAATCGAAAGGCAGGTGTGTTGGCGATCATCACATCGAGAACCCCCGAAACGATACCTACCAATAGTACAATCTGCGCGACATAAGCGGCTAGACTCGCCAATGGAAAATTCTGTTTATGGCGGATCAATCTCCATAGATGTTGTGCGCCGATGATGACCGTATTCAACAGCGTGGCTGCAACCAGCAAGCTTATCACTGCTTGAAGGGCTTCGAAAAGTGACGTGTAGCGAAGTGGATCAAGCTGCTGCCACCAATTGACGTTACGCATGACCATCGCGATGCGATTTGGTGCAGCTGAGGCACTGTAGATGAACATGAATAACCAGATCAGGATCACTGCAATATACGACCCTACGAGCCATATTCGGGAAGTGCTCCTGAACAGGCTGGCGACGGTTGTATATTCGCGCAATCGATTCCATATAACGTCCAAAGCAATGCCTGCCAGAACAATCCACCACAAGTCTGCAATCGCTAACGCACGCCCTAAATAGCGGAATTGATCCAATAGTGGAACGTGGGCGTACAACCATGGCACAGGTTGAATCTGTCCGCCTGACCAGAGCATCATCAGTATGCCGAGAAGCAGGGCAGCGCAAATGGCGGTTCTATATTTGCGGAAATTTGTCTTGAGGTCTTTACGAAAGAAGTGCTCAAAGACGCCTAGACTGGCAGCCAAAAGGATCAGGATAAAAACCATGATGCCGATGTAGGCATAATCGACCGATTGTATAAGCGTTTGAAAATAATTCGGCTGCCATTGCTGCCAAGGCTGAATCAGGTTGTTTAGGGCTTGGAGTAGATCATAGTTATTGGCTAGGGTTCCATCGGGGTTAATGATCTGCTGCCCATGGGTCACATAGTCCCGAACTTGCCATAGCGGAAAGAATTGCAGGGCTGATAAGCCGAATGCGAATAATCCTGCCACAAGCACCCGGCGAAACCGATCATAACGCAAGTGCCAGCGTCCTTGCCTACGTTCTACCAGATGCAACGCGACAATTACGATGCAACAAAGTGTCGTGTGTAGTGTGTAATAGATGTTGCCCGCATAAAACAATAGGGCAAAGCTCATGCCAACGGCTATCGGTGCGCGTCGCTTGGATGAATGTAAAGTCCACCATAAAGTCGCTAATACCAACGGCGGCCACGCGAGACTGCATGCCAGCTGAAAGTGACCTTGTCCGAATTTGGCAGCGATGCTGCCGTTCAACATATAGAGTAGGGCGATGGTAACACGGGCGACTGCGCCGAGTCCGAGTGCTAATCCGAAGGCCCACATGCTGTAACCAGCTATGATAAGGGCGATGATGGTGGCAATTTTGCTCCCGGTTACGCCACCCCAAATGAACACAGGCAGACTTTCAAACGGGTTGAAGAGGTAATTAAAGCCGTTATTGATCAGTGGCACACCGCTGCTGAGGTAGGAGTTCCAAAACGGTACGTGCCCGTAGCGTTGTAATCCCACTTGGAGGGGCAAAATGGCTCCAACAAGGCGTTCGTGCTCAAGACCGGTTGTGCGTACAGAGTTATCAACGAGAAGGTTGGCGATAGGGCGTAGATCCAATAATGGCGAGGAATAATCTTGCTTCGGCAGAGGTGGAGCGTGAAGCGCGAAATAGATTAACCCGATAACGGTAATGATGAGGAATTCGATGCTGTGGGAACGCTTCATATTGTGAAATGAGAAAATTCAATCGTAATGAAACCGGTAGCAAAAGCGTCCTTCATAAAGGACGCTCTCTTACAAGCTTAGCATGGTTTTGGGCTGCTTGAAGTTGTGGTTCATGAGTTTAAGATTGGTTTAACTGAAGTCAATTTATCTCATAACAATTCTCAAACAATAATGTGGGAATTGCTGGCATTTAGTGGGATTATAACGGCGATTTACAAACTATTTTCTAACCGAATCACCCCCAAATGTTAGTGGACAAGAACGCTTCGAGCATGATAAATTAGAGAACATATGTAGCACTAAGGCATGAGCATTTGACACCACTTTGAAACCCCCATGCGACCCCTCTTATGGGGGTTAATTGTCTCTGTTACAAGTTACGATGTTAATTAACTTTTCTTATCGTGAGAAAGGATGTGATCGGGATGGTTCAAACCAAAGCAGCCGCGCGAAACGCCTTGCATGAGCTTGGTTACAAGATATTCCTCGACCGTTATGCCCAGAAGGACATGACACGTTCCACTTTAGCGGTGGGCGATACCGTCATTGTGGTGGTCGATTCGAAAACGGGACAGCGCGAAATCGGTACGGTGACGGCGATTAACCTGCCCAAGGTGACGGTTCAACTGTTGGACGGTGACGTTACCGAACGAGACATTGAGCAGGTGGATAAGCCGTTGGAGACCGACCCCGGCCAGATGATGGATCGTGTGGCGGCGGGCATCGCGGCAGTCGAGAAAAATGCAAAGCTGCGCAAGCAGTGGACGGAACGCTTCCGTTGGATGCTGGATGACTGGAAGTTTGTTCCGGCAGGGCGTATTTTGGCGGCGGCTGGTACCGATCAATTATTGACATTTTATAATTGCTACGTCATTCCTTCTCCGAAAGATTCGCGCGGCGGCATTATTGAAACGCTGCGGCAGATGACCGAGATTATGTCACGCGGTGGTGGGGTCGGTATTAATATTTCGTCGCTGCGCCCCCGTCACTGGTATGTGAAGGGCGTGAATGGACGTTCAAGCGGTGCTGTTTCATGGGGCGGCCTTTACAGCTTCGTAACCGGCTTGATTGAGCAGGGCGGAAGCCGTCGCGGGGCCCTCATGTTAATCCTCAATGACTGGCACCCTGACGTGTTTGACTTCATCAACAGCAAGCGCAAGGCCGGTCAGGTCACGAACGCGAACATCAGCGTTGGTGTGAGTGACAAGCTGATGGAAGCGATCAAAGCCGATGGCGATTGGGATTTGCGCTTCCCTGATACGACGCATCCGAAATACGATGAGGTTTGGGATGGTGATCTGGATAAGTGGAGTGACGACGGGTATCCCGTTATTACCTACAAGACGGTGAAAGCCCGTGAAATCTGGAATGCGATCATTGAAAGCGCGTGGGCGAGCGCTGAACCGGGTGTGTTCTTCAACGAACGCTATAACAAGATGTCGAACAGCCACTATTTCGCACCGATCATCTGCACCAATCCGTGCGTGACGGGCGATACCCGCATCTATACCAATCGTGGCTTGGTCAAGGCCCGTGAGCTTTTCGACAATGAAACGGAAATTGAAGTTGCCATTGATGGGCGTTTTGGTCTAGCGAATGCAACGACACCTTCGACCCGCGTTTTCAGAACAGGTGTGAAACCGGTCTTCCGCCTGCAAACTGAAGAAGGCTATTTCGTGCGGGCAACGGCTGACCATCGCTTTATGACTCCCAGCGGTTGGCGCCAACTGAACCAGCTCCAAGCGGGCGACAAGATTCACATCATGAACCGCAAAGGCGGCTTTGGTTCAGAAGGTTCATTGGAACTCGGACGCGTGCTCGGTTGGCTAGTTGGTGATGGGACTGTTAAGAGCGATGAAGCTGTTTTGTCGTTCTTTGGCGCGGAAAAGCAGGAACTTGCACCTTTATTTGCAGAACATGTGAATGTCCTAGTGAAGCCGTTGACCAAGAACCAAAACCAGACATATACCGTCGGCATTGGTCAAGTCGTTGAGCGTGATGAGGCGCGGGTGAGTTCTGCCCGTTTGCGGCAAATCGCAGACCAATATGGTCTGGCGGAAACCAAGCATCAAGTGCCTGAGGCCGTTTTCCAAGGCTCAGAAGACATGCAGCGCGGCTTCTTGCAAGCGCTATTCACAGCAGATGGCAGCTTCCAAGATGGTGGTTCAAAGGGTGCAAGCGTTCGGCTAGCCGCTAACCAGATTGAACTCCTAGAAGGCGTACAGCAACTGCTGGGTAACTTCGGCGTGGTTAGCCGTATTTACCGCAATAGACGTGAAGCTGGTTATCGGATGATGCCAGACAGCAACCGCGAAGCGAAATCATACTGGTGTGAAGCCCAGCATGAATTGGTCATTTCGAAGCAAAACATGGCCGTATTTGCGGATGAAATTGGCTTCATGATGGATTATAAGCAGGCTGGACTAGAGGATTACATCAGTAGAGGCAAACGCGGCCCTTACAGTGAGCGTTTTGTCGCTACGATTGAATCTATAGAGTCGGATGGCATTGAAGAAGTCTTTGATTTGACCGAATCAACCACGCATTCATTTGTGGCTAATAGCTTGGTTGTTCACAACTGCGGGGAGCAGGGACTTCCGGCGTTTGGCGTATGTAACCTTGGTGCGATCAATCTGGCGAAGTTCTACGACGAGGCCGCGCACGACGTCAACTGGGAAGATCTTGATAAGACCGCGCGTTATTCGACACGCTTCTTGGATAACGTTATCGACAGCACGCCGTATTTCTTTGACGAGAACAAGAATCAGCAGATGAGCGAGCGCCGTGTTGGATTGAACAACATGGGCCTTGCGGAATTGATGGTCAAGCTGCAAATCCGTTACGGCAGTGACGAGTCGGTGGCTTTCATTGACAAGCTGTACGGTTTCTTGGCGCGGTCAATTTATGAAACCTCGGTTGAACTGGCACAGGAAAAGGGCGCATTCCCACAGTTCAAGGCCGACCAATTCTTGAAGAGCGGCTTCATGCAAGCCATGCCCAAGGACATTCAGGAAAAGGTTCGCAAGAACGGCATCCGCAACGTCACACTGACGACTCAAGCGCCGACCGGAACAACCGGAACGATGGTCAATACTTCAACGGGTATCGAACCGTTCTTCTCGTGGGTTTACTATCGCAAGAGCCGCTTGGGATTGCATGAGGAACAGGTTCCGCTGGTCAAAGAATGGTTTGACGCGCATCCCGGCGAAACCGAGCTGCCGGATTACTTCGTGACGGCGATGGATTTGTCACCGGAAGAACACATTAAGGTGCAGGCGGCGATCCAACGCTGGGTGGACAGCAGCATCAGCAAGACCTGCAACGTGCCGAATGATTACACGGTTGAGCAGGTCAGCGATTTGTACAAGTATATGTACGAGTTGGGCTGCAAGGGCGGCACGATCTACCGCGACGGCAGCCGTGACGAACAGGTATTGATGCTCAAGGGTGACGAACGCGCTGAGAATGAAATGTCCAAGATCAAGGGCGAGGAAAAGGCTGCACCTGCTCCGAAGGTCGAAGAGAAGCCGGTCGAGCAGGTGGCGACACCGCACCGTGTCTATCCCCGTCCGAAGCGGTTGTCGGGTGTGACGGTCAGTCGCAAGACACCTTTTGGCACGGCCTTCATCACCATGAACAGTGATGATTTGGGCAATCCGTTTGAGGTGTTCATCACCATCGGTAAGGCGGGCAGCGATTTGCAGGCCGATGCAGAAGGGTTGGGGCGCATGCTTTCGCTGCAACTGCGGACGACCGCTCCACAAAACCGGATGGAAATGCTGAAGCTGATCGTGGAGCAACTGCAAGGCATCGGCGGTTCACGCTCGGTGGGTATGGGACCGCAGCGCGTCATCTCACTGCCGGATGCGGTGGCGGGAGCGTTGGTCGAGCATTACCTGACGCAGAACGAACCTCAGCAGTTGAATCTGCCGATGGGCAATGACAGCGGCGCGAAGCCACAGCCATCCCAGACCAGCGCTAACTGGCAGGCGGTCGAACTGAACGGTGACGGACACGTGCACACCAACGGGAATGGCCATGTGACCTCCACCGGATACAAAGTGCGGGCGGATATTTGCCCGAGCTGCGGTACGGTCAGCCTGATCCGTATCGAAGGCTGCGAGAAGTGCGACGTCTGCGGTTACAGCAGGTGCTAAAAAAATAAGAGAGAGGCGATCATTTAATGATCGCCTCTTTTTTACACTATTATTCTTCTTAAATAGTGTTTTGAAAAAACATCCCCCAGTTATTCAGAAAAATATTTATTACAAGGGGAAGTGTTGTCAACATGATAACACTTTCATTAAGTACAACTTTGAACTGTATAGGAGGTGTGAAATGTAAATCCTTTGGTAGATCATCGTCGGGTACTTCGCTAATCACAGTGTTCACTTTAGTCGCATAGTTAGGTGGAGAAATTCAAATGGCAGGAAAGTCTATCGGTAAACCTGGCCAAAGATCGCCGTCGTCAGGGCAGGCTATCCCAGTCGGCCCCAAAGGTGGGAAAGGTGGCAACGAAGTTACTGTAGTAAAAGGGAAACCTTTGCCCCCTACTCCAAAGTCGGGCCAACACTATGAGATGGTAGATCCAACAGATAATAAATCTGGAAAGGGCTAATCGTAGAACAGAGGAGACAGTGTATTTTTGCGGCTGGAACCGCAAAACTGTTCTCACTCTGCTCCAGATCGTAGACGATCAGCATAACATACTTGTGCTTAAAGGCACAATTAACAAGCTGATATAAAACGGTTAGTTTCTGATATAGCGCCGGTCATTATGATGGGCGCTATATTTTTTAATTCTCTAGATGTATACTAACTCCCCTTATTACAGCTAGCTGGGACAAATTACGATATGTTCAATGAGTTTGGGGCAGGCGGGGATTCGGATTTCTGGCAGGAACCGGATTTTCTGTTGGCTGATTTGGTGTCCGGATTTGTCAACAAGGGGGGCATGGAACTGGGGATTACCCTGTTCGTCAAAGGATTGGTGTTGACCGGAACGCTTGTCAGTGAGCAGGATTACTTGAAGGCCATCAGCGGCATGTTCGCAACACAGGCGAAACGCTCATTGGTGAACCCCTCAAAACAGGAAATCAAGAATACCGAGGAAGTGTTCGACTTCACCGGATTAGCTGAAGATGTAGACCTGACAGAGCTTTATGGTCAGCGTGACGCCGAGTTCGATGATGAGGTCGTGGAAGAAGAAGAACCGGTGGAGGCTGAACCGGAAGACGATGAACGGACTCTGCCCAGCATCCGCTATCTGCATCTCAAAGACCCGGTGATTATCCAGCCGCAGCCAGCCGTGAGTTTTACGCATACGCAGGTGTCGATTTTGCGGGTTAAGCTGACGACGATTGATGGTTGGATGGTGGGCAAGGTCACGGTGGATGACGACTTGTCTAATTTCCCGCCACCACCGCCGAATGAGATTCGGCATTAATCCGCCAATTGTCGGAGATGTAGTCAATCAAAAGAGCGTGGTTATTGAACCGCGCTCTTTTTATACTTGTCTATAGGAGTTGGCGAAGTTCTTGGGTCAGCGCTTCCGAGAGTTCAGGGCGGCCATCAAAACGGGCAGGCGTGTTATGGAATAGGGCGATGTGCCATTCGCCATCCTGATGCGCAGCGACCAATGATTGTATTGCGTTGCGTTCGGGATTGATGTCGGTTTGGCCGGGTGGAATCATGCCGACGACGGCGCGAAGAATGGCGGAGTGCGGGGAGAGAAAACGGACTTCGCGGACTTTAGCGACGTAGGCTGCTGTTTTGTGATTGCTGAAGATGCTGCTCAAGGTCATTTCGATCTCCGATGTGCCGTTCATGATACTGCCATCATAGCCGATGCAGTTTCCGTCCTCGGTAAATGTGGTTGCGAAGCCGTGCGCATCCTGATTATTCCATGCTTCAAGCAGCTGACGATACAGGTTGATGATTGGCAGATCGGTGTCGGAGGCGGGTTTTTCCGTATTCACTGTTTGTGTAGTCATCTATAATCCTATCGGCTGAAGAATGCTAAATGGACAAGATTAGTGTAGAACTAAATTGCTAACTGTCAAGTTTGGCATGCACGGGGCGCGGACGCTGGGGGAGAAGATGACGAGGTGAGGCTTTGAGGTTCCGATGGCCGATATTAGGGACGGTTCGAGTCAAACGCATGATCGCGCTGGTTGTGGTGGTCTGGCTGTGGTTGATGTTAGTGATTGCGCTTGTAGTGGATGGCTACGGGCGGGTTGACCGCGTACAAGCTGCCGATGTGATTGTGATCTTGGGGGCCGGGGTACAACGTGACAATACGCCGGGCTTGGCAGTCCGCAGACGGGTGAGCCATGCTGCTGATTTATGGAGGGCCGGTTATGCGCCGATGATCATCTGTACCGGTGGCAAACCGTTGAACCGTACCCGCAGTGAAGCCGATGTATGCGCTGAACTGCTCACCAAGGAACACGGGCTGCCGGAGTCAGTGATCATTCAGGAAGATCAGAGCCGGAGCACAGAAGAGAACGCCTTATATACCCATGTGATTATGCGGGAAAAGGGCTGGCAGACAGCCATTGTGGTCAGTGATAACTATCACGTCTTCAGGGCGAAGCGGCTGTTTAATAACGAAGGGGTTATTGCCTTTCCAAGTCCGGCCAGCGAACAAGCGCCGCTTCATTTGTATTTTGGCTATTTGATACGAGAGGTAGCGGCTTTGCAGTGGCAGGTGGTCAAGGAAGCGCTGAACTTGCCTGTCACTTATGTTCAGGGAATTTAGGTGTTATATTGATTGTAATAGGTGGTGTGGCGTAGGGTAAACGGATTGGTAGCCAAATATCGCCATTGAGGGGATTGTCCTATAATCAAACTAGAGCCAACCGACTTGAAAGGTGTGGTTCATCACTGTTATTTTGAGAAGTTTTTGCGCTATTGTGTTTTTATAGCGATTACATCTGCGTAATTGAATGATGCAGGGGAAGAGGGCATTATGCGCCGTTTAGGATTATTGATTACGCTAGGGCTGCTCATCCTGATGAGCGCTTCAACCATACGTGCTGACCAAGCACGGCAAGAGTCGAACGCCGCACTGAAGGTTGTGAGTTCGTCACCCGCAACCGGGCAAGAACTCGGTAAGCAAGCTCCCATTACATTATCTTTCAATCAACCTGTGAACTGCGATACGGCGAAAGCCGCGTTCAGTATCACGCCGAGTGTGGCGGGTGACGTGACCTGCGATGATGCACAGTCAACGCTCACGTTCACGCCGAGTGCTGATTATGCACATGGTACGGCCTATACGGTTAGTGTAAGCACGACTTTACAGGCAAAAGCGGGTGGCGCGCTGATTGAGCCGTACACGCTGGAACTCAATGGGCAGGGTTATCTGGCAGTGACCGACGTGCTGCCCAAGAACGGCAGCAGCGATATTGCGACCGATGCCGCGATCACGGTGATTTTCAACCGTCCTGTCGTGCCATTGGTGACCGCCGAAGAAGCAGCGAATCTTCCTAGCCCGATCACGATCACGCCAACTGTAACTGGAAAAGGCGAGTGGCTGAACACGTCGATCTATGTTTTCCGGCCTGATCCGGCATTGTCGGGTGGCACACAGTATACGGTGGCCGTGAATACGGATGTGGTTGCTCAAGATGGGGCATCGCTTGAAAAGCCATTTAGCTGGTCATTCACGACGGTTGATCCGGCTATTATCGACTTCCAACCGCCGCCGCCTGCGATGGATCTTCCGCTGGATGGCACGATACAAATTCGCTTTAACCAACCGATGAACCGTGCCAGCGTCGAAGCAGCTTTCTCGATGACCGCACAGGGTGCGACTGAGTCTGTAAAGGGAACGTTCGAATGGGCGGAAGATGGCGCGGGATTCCGGTTCAAGCCAGATGCGCCGCTCAAAATCGATACCGTGTATGATGTGGTGCTCAAAGCAGGTGCGCAGGCCTTGAGCGGCGGCAAGACTATTCAAGAGACAGGCAACTGGAGCCTCGCGACTGTGCCGATGCCGGGGATTATCAGCACTGATCCGTCTGATGGATCGGAAGGTGTTTACCCGTATGGCAGCCTGACGCTGTACTTTGCCTCGAATATGAATGTCGATACGCTGAAGGATAAGATCACGATTGATCCGAAACCTTGGCGTGATCCCGATTACTACTACAGTGACTACGATCACAGCTATAACGTTAGCTTCCCGGTCGAGCCGAGCACATCCTATACCATAACCATTGCCCCCGGTATGGAAGATGTCTATGGCAACAAGATCACAGAAGCGCGAACCATCAAATATACGACGGGCGCTTATGAGCCGACTTTTGGCCTGCAAGTGCCGGGTGAGGTCGGGTTCTATAATGCGCAGGCTGATGAAACCCGTCTCTATCTAACACATCGCAACATCAGTAGTTTAGACTTGCAGCTCTACAATGTGCCGCTGGCGACTTTCGCCGGTGCCTTGGCGCAGGACAATTATGGCGCAGCCAGCAACTTTGTCCCTGATCCGTCAAGTCTGCTGCGACAATGGACACTACCTGCAACCTCTGACCTGAATGCGACTAAGTTTGAACTGCTGCATCTGGGTCAAGATGCGTCAAGCAGCGCAGCATCGTGCCCCGGTGCACCAGAAAGTAAACTGAAGGTTGGTGACATTGCAGTTGTCATCAGCGGGCCGGAAGCGGTACGGGCACGTGCCAGCGCTCCGGACGGCGAGGTGATTGACCAGCTTTACAAAGATTATCAACTGCCCATTGTCGGTGGGCCAACCTGCGCCAACAATACGGTTTGGTGGCAGGTGCAGCTCCGCGATGACCGCAAGGCATGGGTCGCAGAGGCTATCATGACCGATGGCGCACCGGAATATTTGCTGGGTGTGCGGATTGCCGCGCAAAGCACGGCGGTCGATGTGACGACCAATGGCGGGAAGGCGCTGAAGCCGGGTATTTACCTGCTGAAGGCATCCTCACCAGAAACGGCGGCTTTGGGATTCCAAGAAACCGGGCACTTTATGGTGGTGGCGACAGCCAACCTGACCATGAAGTTCTCGATAGACAAGGTGCTGGTGTGGGCGACGGACGCCCAAACCGGACAGCCGATTGCCAACGGCAGTATCACGATTTACGACAAAGACTTCCAAGCGCTGAAATCGGGCACAACCGACCAAGATGGTCTGGTGACACTGGATATGCCGCGTGTCAGTGACTTGTACCAATCCGTGTTTGCGGTGCTTCAGGGCGGCGATCAATTCGGGTTAGGCTTCAGCAATTGGTCAGACGGTATCGAACCCTACCAGTTCGGCCAGAATTATGATTTCTATCCTGAACAGTACCGAACCTATCTCTACACGGATCGTCCGCTTTATCGTCCTGACCAGCCGGTTTATTTCCGCGGCGTGGTGCGTCAGCGCAATGACGTGACCTATACACCAGCAGGCATGACCGAAATTCCGGTGACGATTGTTGACCCGAACGGCGAAAAAGTCCTCGATACGACCGTTCCGGTGACGCCTTATGGAACGTTCAGTGGACAGTTCGATATTTCCAGTGATGCGCCGCTGGGTTACTACCAGATACAGGCGACGATCCCCAACGATAACAGCGACCAGCAGTATCTCTCGGCTGGTAGTGTAACCTTTGGGGTGGCGGAGTACCGACTGCCGGAATTCCAAGTGAACGTCACGCCGTCCACAGATGCAGTGGTACAGGGCGATAGTGTCAAGGTGACTATCGACAGCAAATACTTCTTTGGTGGCGCGGTATCCAACGCTAAAGTGGATTATACGGTTGTCGCGAACCCCTACTTCTTCCAATACGACGGCAATGGCTACTACGACTTTGAAGACTTTAACTACGACGAAGGGGCGAGTGAAATTTATGGCGGCGGTGGTGAACAGGTTGCCAGCGGCAGCGGCGTGACCAACGCTCAAGGGCAGTTGGTGATCGATTTGCCCGCTAGCTTAAAGGACGCGACCCAGAGCCAAGAGTTCACGATTGAGGCGACGATCACTGACGAGAGCCAGCAGGTTGTGGCCGGACGGACAAAGGTGATCGTCCACAAGGGACAGATTTACGTCGGGGCACGACCAGAAGAATATGTGGGCAACGCCGGACAAGAATCAGCCATCGACTTGATCGCTGTGGACTGGGCGAGCAAAGGCATTCCCAACCAGCAAATTGATGTGGAAGTGGTCGAAAGGCGCTGGTCGAGTGTTCAGGAACAGGATGCGGGTGGACGCACCACATGGACGTGGCAGGTGGAAGAAATTCCAGTGACCACGGGTACAGCTACCACTGATGAAAATGGTAAGGCGATCTTTAAGTTCACACCTCCTAACGGTGGCGTGTTCAAGGTCAAGATCAAGACCCATGACGCGAAGGGTAATGAAGTTGTTGCCTCCACAACGACTTGGGTTTCGAGCGGTGAATACGTGTCGTGGCGGCAGCAGAACAGCAATCGTATTGATCTGATCGCTGATAAGAAGAACTACAGTGTCGGGGATACAGCGGAAATTCTGATTGCCTCACCGTTCCAAGGGACAGCCGAAGCGCTGGTGACGGTCGAGCGCGGCAGTGTGCTCAAGGTGGAACATGTCACGCTGAGCAGTAACTCCCTGATCTACAAGATACCGGTTACGCCAGACTTTGCGCCGAACGTTTACGTCAGCGTCATGATCGTCAAGGGTGTGGACGCCAACAATCCAGTGGCGGCTTTCCGTGCGGGCTTGGTACAGCTTGCAGTCGATAATCATCAGAAGGAAATCCAGATCGAGATCACGCCGGATAAAGCGCAGGCCGGACCGGGTGATACTGTGAACTACACCGTCAAGACGACGGATTACAGCGGCAAGCCGATCCAAGCTGAGGTGGGTGTCGGGCTGACCGATCTGGCATCTCTCTCGATTGCTGATCCCAACAGCGGACCGATTTTGACTTACTACTATGGGCAGCAGGGATTGGGTGTTCGTACGTCTAGTCCTCTGACCATTAATGTCGATCAACTGACGCAAACTGTACTCGATACCATCAAGGGCGGTGGTGGCGGTGGTGCTGAAGGTGGCATCTTCGACATTCGTGAGAATTTTGTCGATACGGCGTATTGGAATGCGACGGTAACCACCAACGCAGATGGTACAGCGACTTTCAGTGTCAAGCTGCCGGATAACCTGACGACGTGGCGCTTGGACGCACGGGCGGTGACCAGTGGTTCGGATGGGCTGACGTTGGTCGGTCAAAAGACGTTCGATCTATTGAGCACCAAACCGCTGCTAATTCGTCCGGTGACGCCGCGCTTCTTGGTAGTGGGCGATCAAGTGACACTGGCAGCAGTGGTCAATAACAACACCGGTAAAGACTTGTCGGTCGAAGTGTCGATACAAGGCGAGGGTGTGACCTTTGACGGTCAAGCTACCCAGACCGTGACTATTCCGGCGAGCGGACGCCAGCGTGTCGATTGGCCGGTGACGGTCAATGATGTGGCGAACATCGACTTGACCTTCTTCGCGAAGGGCGGCGATTTCAACGACGCCAGTAAGCCACCGCTGGGACAGGGCGATCAAAAGCTGCTGCCCGTTTACAAATACGAAGCGCCGGAAACTGTCGGTACGGCAGGTGTGCTGCGTGAGGGCGGGTCGGTGACAGAGGCGATTGCTGTTCCAGCAGGCGTGACGCAGGGTGACCTCGCGGTGAAGATTGATCCGTCATTGGCGGCGACGACCATTGATGGACTGAATTACCTGAAGAACTACCCGTATCAATGTATCGAGCAGACGGTGAGCCGCTTCCTGCCAAACATCATGACTTACCGGGCGCTGGACAGCCTCGGCGTGGCGAACGCCCAACTTAAGAGCGATCTGGAAAATGGCGTGAACTTCGCCCTTCAACGGCTGTATGCCCAACAGAAGCCGGATGGTGGTTGGGGCTGGTTCGTTCAGGACGAAAGCAATCCGCTGACCTCGGCCTATGCCCTGATCGGGTTGGCGGAGGCTAAGAACTCCGGCTTCCCGGTGTCGGACAGCGTGATTAGCAATGCTCAGAACTACTTAAGGACGACCTTCATCGTGCCAGATTTGAGCAAGCCGAGCTGGCGTTTGAATCGCCAAGCCTTCACGTTGTATGCACTGGCGCGGTCGGGCGCTCCGGATGTCAGCCGCACGGCGAATCTCTTCGAGAACCGTGACCGTCTGGCGATCTATGCCAAGGCTTATCTAGCGCTGGCCTTCAAGTTGATCGACGCCAATGATACACGGCGTACTGACACCCTGCTTTCGGACATCACTAACAGCGCCATTCTGAGTGCAACTGGTGCGCATTGGGAAGAGAAAGAACCTGATTATTGGAACTGGAACACCGACACGCGAACGACCGCGATTGTCCTTGATGCGTTGGTGAAGCTCAACCCGAACAATAATCTTAATCCGAACGTGGTGCGCTGGTTGATGGTGGCGCGTAAGGCGGATGCGTGGGAAACCACTCAGGAAACCGCTTGGTCAGTCATGGCATTGACGGATTGGATGGTGACGACAGGTGAACTCAAGCCGGATTACGGTTACTCGGCTTCTTTGAACGGCAAGACCTTGACCGAAGGCCAAGCCACGACCGATAACGTGAAAGATACGGTTCGGCTGACGGTGGATGTTAAAGACATGCTGACTGATCAAGCCAACCAACTGGTGATCGGGCGTACGGATGGCAATGGCGTGCTGTATTACACCGCGCACATGAAGGTGTACCTGCCTGTGCCGGAAATCCAACCGCTCAATAAGGGGATTATCATCGAACGGCGGTACACGGTGCCGGGAACGAACACACCGATTACCGAAGCGAAGGTGGGTGATCTGGTGCAGGTGCGGTTGACGATCATCGTGCCCAATGACCTGAACTACGTCATCATCGAAGACCCGATTCCGGCAGGCACGGAAGGTGTTAACCCTGAACTGAAGACCGAGCAGCAAATCGGTACGCAGCCGGGGTTGGATAGCAACGACCCGTTGAGCACAGGCTGGGGCTGGTGGTGGTTCAGCAATATCGAGTTCCGCGATCAGAAGGTGGTCTTAAATGCCACTTATCTACCCGCCGGAACGTACGAGTATCAGTACAGCATCCGTGCGGGCTTGGCAGGTACTTACAATGTCATCCCGGCGACCGGATACGAGTTCTACTTCCCCGAAGTATATGGACGCAGCGCAGGCAGTACCTTCACGGTGAAGCCAGCGGAGTAGTCCTCTGCAATAAAAGTGTAGGGAAAAGGCGTAGGTCTTTTCCCTACATGCCTCTATTTATTCCCTACAACGAATGTTTAATCACCTTGATTCGCAAATTTCGCAGTTTTTGCATATTTTGCAGATTGATCCGCTGAAATGACTGGTGGATGTGAGGGAGCGTGGCGCTGAATTGACATTTTGTGTCGGCGGGATGCTCGGCTGATGCCGCTGAATTGGCACTTTTTCGGCGGATCGCTCGGCTATTGCCACCGCCCCACAAGGGGACTATAGCTGTGCAATTTGTGCACTGCCGCTGCTTAAAATGCAAAACAAAATTTGAACCGCCAAGACGCCAAGAAAGAAGAGAAAAAAGAAATTGAACCGCAGAGACGCTGAGGATGCAGAGATTTAGGTGCGATCATTACCTAATTGTAGAACAAAAGTTTTTACAAGTCAATGCGATTACGTTCGAGTTTTCAAACCTTTCGTGGACGGAAATTTAGCGACGTTAGCGTTTGATTGTCGCCAGAATATCATTTGCGAGGGCTTGTAAGGCATCGCGCAGTTCATCACTTTGAATGACGGTGAAGGGCAGTTCGATACGTACCAGATAGCGCGCCAGCCAATAGGGATCATCCGAGTAGCAGCGCATCAAGGTCTTGCTGCCGACGTTTTCTAAAATCGCCATGGTTTGCGGAATGATCTCTTGAACAGTTGAGAGCGGCGCATCGAATAACACTTCAAAAGTGTAGTTGCCTGAGCCTTTGAGGATGCTGCCCAAGATAAAGTTTTTGGCGTCGAAGTTTTCTGGCTTGGTGAAGGTTTGAATGGTCGCCGATATGGAGCGCACCCGATCCAACCGGAAGACACGCATGTCCTGACGCAAGTAGCAGTAGGCCGCCACGTACCAAGTTCGCGCGTGGAGCACCAAACCATAAGGCGCAATGACACGAGAAGTGAGCGTTCCGCCACCAGAGGCATAGCTGATTTGGAGGCATTTGCCTTCGTAGACCGCGCGGCTCAAGGTAGCAATCCATTCATTGGAGACTGCCGACGCACCCATTTGGACGTTATCCAAAATGAGACTGTCTCGCAGCGCGTCCGCCGACTGCTGCAAGTCCTCAGGCAGTACGCGTTCAATTTTGGCGGTGGCACTCTCGATGGCTGGAAGGGAGGTTACACTGAGTTCGCGCGCCAACATCAAACCCAGCATGACTGCTGTGATTTCATCCTTGTTGAACATTAAGGGCGGTAGGCGAAACCCTTTTTGCAATGAATAACCACCGTGCCGTCCACGTTCGCCTTCGATGGGAATGCCCATATCGCGGAGCATCATCATATAACGTCGTATGCTGCGTTCTTCTACTTCCAGTTTTTGAGCGAGTTCTTGCCCGCTGACCTCTGAACGCGATTGCAGTAGTTCGAGAATCGTGAGCAGGCGCATGGTCGGATTGTACAATTTTGAAGTCCTCCACTATCAGGACTGATTTTATCCTAAATAGGGTACAGAATAGAATTATCAGCAAAAACGAAAAGGAGCGAAGCATGAGCATTAAGCGTCTAAACCCGGATAACATGCATAAGAATCCAGCCTTCACGCAGGTTGCGATTGTGGATACCGCGTCCAAACTGATTTACGTCGGTGGACAAAACGGCGTGAACGCAAAAGGTGAAGTGGTAGGGGATGATCTCGCCTCCCAATCGGTACAGGCCTATAAGAATGTGATCGCTGCTTTAGAGGCGGCAGGTGCGACCATGGCGGACGTGTTCAAGATGACGATTGACATGGTGCAGGGGCAGTCCTTTACCGAGGGGTATGCCGCGATTATGCCGTTGATTGATCGCAAACTGCCGCCGCCGACCGTCAGCGGCTTTATGGTCGCCGGATTAGCCAACCCCAAATACCTGATCGAAATAGAAGCCGTAGCGGCTATCGAATAGGACTGCATTAAGTGGGCAGCACGTTGTGCTATATGTGTCCCACAGCACAATTCCCGAGACGAGAGTTTTGTGGTTCTCTCTCAAATCCTTACCCCCTGACCCCTCTCCATTACATGGCAGAGGGGTCATCTGGAGGGAAAATCTGTCTCTGGAACATAATACAGCGAGGGGCTTTAAAAACTCTAAAGGAACGATACATGACTGAAAAGACACCGGTCGGGAAAACAAAAGGGCAGGGATGGGAAATCGGTGTTCGCCGGACATTTCCGGTGGGAACAGGTCGCTTATGGGAAGCGTTGACGACTGAACCCGGTCTCGGCTATTGGCTTGGAACGGGTGTCGATGCTGATTTTAAGAAGGGTGATACGTACCAGACCAAGGAAGGGAGGACTGGCGACATCCGCAGCTTTGAGGCGGGCAGTCTAATTCGTTTGACGTGGCAGCCAAAGGATTGGAGTTTCGCCTCGACACTACAAATTCGGGTGCTCCCTGCTAAAACGGGGAGCACTCTGAGCATCCACCACGAGAAGCTGAAAGATGGTGCTCAACGTGAAGCCATGCAGCAGCATTGGACGATGGTAATGGAGCAATTTGCAGCTATGCTTGCGAAGCATTAAGACTTCGAAGTGAATAAATACCCTAAACGTAAAAAGTAACAGTTTTGATATAAGATCAAGAAAGGTAAGCCATGAATCTTCTCGTGTGTTATTATTGTTCTATATTCTATTGCTATGATGATGAATCTAGGTTCTGGAATGCCAGACTCGCTCACAATCATTCGCGAAGAAATTGCCAAAGGGCATGTTGTTCGCGCTCGTAAAATTCTACGTATCCTACTCGAAGAAACCCCGACAGCGCCGCTGTGGTATTTAGCTTCGACCATCTGCGAAACGCCCGAGCAAGAATTGGGCTGTTTGAAGCAGGCGCTCAAAATTGACCCTCAACATTTGCATGCGCGTGAGCGTTATATCGAACTCAAAAAAGAGCATCGAACGGTGATGATGCCACCGCTGGTTGTTCTGGTGGAGGATTTACCCGAACCCGGTGCTGTGCCTCCATCCCCACCTGATCCATTCACAGCAAAACGTCTGCACCGGAAACAGTTACAGCGTCGCTGGGCTATGGTTAGCCTAGCAGCCGGTGTGATTATGAGTGTTTCATCGACCTATTTTGTGCTGACCATGATGGGTTCGCCGATTCCGGCACAAATTCGGGCGATTGTCAGTGGACAGTCCGGCAACGACCGTGCCGGTAAACCTGTGTTTGGAACGCAAACAGGCAGCGGGCAAGTCAGTACGCCGAATGCCCCTGTGCCGCCGGTTTCGGCCACTAATGAGAACTATTCGAAAGAAGCTGCTGCCGGTGGTTTTGTCGTGCAGCCCAATAAATCAGAAACGCTGCAACCCGAGAAACCTGTAAATGATGTGCTTGATCCGGGTTTCGCACATGAGTATATTTTGAAAGCCAGCAAGGGCGAAGAACTTGCAGTAGCCGTTCAATTCTTCTCGCCAACCGCGCATAAGGTAGCGGCCAATATGGCGATGCTTGATCCCGATGGATTCAACGCCTCTTCTCAATGTGAGCGCGGCTCGATCTTAACCGATGGTTCGAGTGTCACGTATATTTGCAAGATTAACAAAACGGGTGATTGGAAGCTCCAGCTTTTCGGGCATTCCGGCGAGAGCACGGGCGTTTACATCGTCACCTATCAACGGATGTAACGTTTGTTAACGATTTTGTTAGATTCGTAAAGATTTCCTCGCTTTTACTCAACGCATCCACGAGGCACATTTACCTTATACTGAAATCAGATCAAATTCTGGTATAAGGGTAATGTGATGGCGGCAGAAGCGACCCCAACGATCAACCGGTTTGGCAGCTATATTGTTCAGGATAAGCTCGGCAGCGGCGGCATGGCTGTCGTCTATAAAGCGCTGAATGAGGAGAATAACCAAACGGTTGCCCTCAAAATTCTGCGCTCGTCTATCATGGAACAAGCCGGTGTCGTGGAACGCTTTAAGCAAGAAGCCACCATTGCCGAACGCCTCAAACACGCACACATCGTCGCGGTCAATAACTTCGGGGTCATCAAAGGGCGCTATTTCCTTGATATGCAGTATATGACGGGCGGCACGTTAGCTGAACGTTTCGCTAAGCCAAAGGAGATTGGCAGCCAAGAGGTAGTGCGTCTGCTGCGGAATGTCGCCAGTGCATTGGACTATGCTCACCGGCAGGGCGTTATTCACCGTGACCTGAAGCTCGAAAATATCCTCTTGGACGGCAAAGGAAATGCGCTGCTGGCTGACTTCAGCATCGCGCGTTTAGCCGATGGCAGTAAGCTGACCGCGACTGGCTATGTCGTGGGTACGCCGATGACGATTGCACCGGAGCAAGCACGCGGCGATGCCAATCTCGACCACCGTGCCGACTTGTATTCATTAGCGGTCATCGCTTATGTGCTGGCGGTCGGGCGTTATCCTTTTAACGGGAACAATCCGCTGGCGATTTTGCACCAGCATCTGGCTGAAGCGGTTCCTCCGCCGAGTATTATCAATCCCAAGTTGCCCAAAGCGCTGGATGCGGTTTTGCTAAGAGGGCTTGCCAAGCATCCCGGTGAACGTTACCCCAGCGCGGATACCTTCGTCGAAGCGTTTGCCCGCGCGGTCATTGACCAGCCGGTTACGATGACGATGGTGGATTTGCGAACCGATTCTTCCGGCAAGCCGATTGATATTCCCAGTTTCAAAAAAGCTGATACGGCTGATGAACTGGTCAAGAAAGCACTGGCGACCGAGAACCAAGCCGAAGCGATCGGCTTCTTAAAACGCGCGCTCGAACTTGAACCGCTGCATTCCAAAGCCAATCGGGTACTGTTCCAATTGGAAGGCGCTGTACCGAAATCGGCAGCGCCTAAACCGAAAGTGGTGACGCCGGTTCCTGCGGGCTTAGCAGAACTGAAGCGTGCCAACACGGGTCCGGCAAAGCGCAGCAATTGGTTCTATGCGGTCGTTGTTGGCCTCATTCTGGTCGGCGTTTCATTAGCATTTTTCTTGTTGAGCATATCGGGGTCGCCCATTGCAACGCAGATTGGCAATATCATTCAGGGGAAGTATGCCGTAACTCAAATCAACGGCGTGCCGATCAACCAAGTGCCGGACGCTGTGGCGAAGATCAATCCGCAGGATCGGACGTCCGTGCTCTACGGTCAAAAAGTCAATGACACCGCTGAGAATGGTTTCTCTCATGCCTATTATTTTGATGCTGTGAGTGGACAGTCCATGGGAATCGGAGTGTGGTTCTTATCCGGTAAAACGGCTCAGCATGTCTCCAAGAACGTTGCCATTTTTGACTCGACAGGGCAAAGCGCAGGCAGACGCTGCTACGTCGAAAAGAACACTAACATCGATACCTCGGCTATATTTGGCTGCACTATTGACCAGACCGGACGATGGTCGGTGCGCGTTCTGGGAATCGAAGGCGAGAGCACCGGTGCCTATGTGGTCAACGTCGAGCGAACCGGATAAGTTCCTTCAATTGGCCCTCACCCTCTATCCCTCCGCTTCCGCGTCAGGGCGAGGGACTTTTTCTGAATCATCTTGGCGAACGCTTAGCGGCGGATCGGTGAGTAGATCACCTCGCATTCTCAAGACGTGAAGAATTCGAGCATCAACTGGTTCACGCGCTCAGGCTCTTCATGTTGAATCCAGTGGGTTGCGTTATCGAAGTAAATCAGCTTGCCGTTATCACAGAGTTCGACGCTGGCCTGCGCCATTTCGGATTTCAGATAGGCGTCCTTTTTGCCCCATAAGATCAAGGTTGGCATTTTGACGCGTGGATCAGGTGACTCGGGTGGCTGCTGGACAATCGCCCGATACCAGTTGATCATACTTTTCAGAGCCCCCGGCTGCGCCCATGCTTTCTCATACTGGAGCATGTCTTCATCGGTGAACGCGCCAGCCTTAGCGCTGGACTGCATGCCGCGTGCTAGCGATGCCGCTGCGGCCCCCATCAGCGTTTCGGGAATAAACGGTATCTGGAAGAAGCCGATATACCAGCTTCGGAAGCTCTGTTCACGATCGGTCAGAACGGTTTTGCGGAACACATTCTGATGAGGAACGTTGAGAATCACCAGCTTGGAAATGCGTTCGGGATACTTACAGGCTGTCCACCATGCCACCGCCGCGCCCCAATCGTGGCCGACGAGCATGGTTGACTCGCGTCCAGCAGCGTCGATCAAACCGACGACATCGGCGGACAGTTTATCGATGCTGTAGGATGCGATTCCATTGGGCTTTTCGCTAATGTTGTAACCGCGTTGGTCGGGCGCCCAGACGCGGTAACCCTGTTCGGCGAGAAAGTCAATCTGCTTACGCCAGCCGTACCAGAACTCCGGAAAACCGTGCAGCAAAATCACGAGCGGGCCATCTTCTGGCCCTGCCTGCACAACATGCAGATTCACACCATTGGTTTTGATGAGTGCGTGGTCATAGGGGATCATGACTTTCTCGCTTTCAGATAATCGGATTAGCCCAAGCTGCCGGTCTTCCGCAGCAAATAGCGTTCGTAAACCAGTTGGATGCCTTTTTCATCGACATAGAAATCGGCGTAAACCTTACTGCCATTGTTCAGCACATAAAATGAACGCTTATTAAGCTCCAATGTATCGGGGAGCACGATGGTCGAGTTCGTCCCGAACTTATCTTTTTCAGTCAGGGTCAACAAGTCCCCCGCGAGGCGAACTTCAAGGCTCATCGTATTCTTATAGGTCTGATACACGCCTTCCAGTTCCATTAATTGACGTTCACGCTTTACAAAAGGCAGGGCTTCAGGGTCTTGGCCGAGGAGGGCTGCCAATCCGTACATCGCGAATTGTCCTGTCGCGTAGCCGCTGCCGTTGGTGAGAACGGCGACAGACACATCTTCTTCAGGGATGAAGGCCAGATAAGCAGTCGCGATACCCACCGAGCCGCCGTGATTAATTAGGGTGTGACCGAGGAAATCACTCTTGATTCCCCAACCATAACCGTAACTTTCGACTCCAAAGGGGCTATCGACGACTGGCGTTTTGACGCGCGGCTGTACCAGCTCGGAGAGTGAGGATTCTTTGGCGACGGCTTGACCATGCTTGAGATATATATTGGCGTATTTAAGGAGGTCACCCACATTGCTGATGATGCCGCCTGCCGCGTCAATTCCGCTGTAGATGTAGGCGCTGGGGATGCGGCCTTTCTCTGCCCAGTTGACGTAGGGCACAGCCACATCACCATCGGCTTCGACATCGCTCTGGGCGAGGTAGCTGCGGGTCATACCCAAGGGAGCGAAGATGTGCTGCTTGATGTATTCATTAAACGACAGGCCGGAAAGCTGTTCGATGATCGCGCCTAGCAGGACATAACCTTCATTGAAATAAAACCAGCGTTCACCGGGTTTCGTCCATGTCCAATCTTCCGCGCCCTGCATGAAAGTCAGCATATCGGCGGCGGTGGCGATAGGCAGCCAATCATCGTTTGCGCCAATTGCGCCGCTTATAATTTGCTCGGCATAGGCCAGCGCCGGAATGCCGGATGTGTGCGACATCAGGTGCTTCAGGCGAACGGTTTCACCAAAAGGTTTGATGTTAAACGGCATGAACTTCTCGACGGGGTCATCGATGCTGAGTTTGCCCTGTTCGGCCAACTGCATAATGGCGAGGCAGGTGAAAGACTTGGTCGCCGAGCCGATACAGTAGTCGGTGCGTTCGGTGGCGGGCAGACCGCGTTCGGCGTCACGATAGCCGAAACCACGTGACCAGACAACCTCACCACCTTTGGCAAGCGCCATGCTCAGGCCGGGCAATTTGGTTTGCGAGATCTTCTCAAAAATGAACTTTTCCAGTTGGGCGTAGGACATGGCGTTATCTCCTTGGGTAGGATCAAGATGTGAAACTAGGTAACGCCGATTATAACGAGGGAATGATACCATCCACTTGCTATGGTATCAGACGGTTTTAGACCTGCCAGAATTCCTGCGGCGTGAGGAACAGCAAATATTCGATGCTGTCGGCGCGGCAGTCGAGCATTTCTGCCCATTCGTGCAGCGTCACCATATAGTTGTGGTAGTCGTCCGGTGTGCCACCGGAAAAGGTGCGCTTGCCTAATAACGCACCGAGGGATTGTAAGATGCGAGTATCGAGAATCAGCGGGTAGTGGTCGATACCGCAGCCTAAGCCCGCGAAATAGAGGAACTTGGTGAAGTATGCTGGCCCCAAGAAGGGGATATGAGCATCCTGAAAAATGGAGAAGGCCGTGCGGACATTGCCGTACTTGATGGCGCGTAACGACTCAAACAGCACAGCATCGAGCTGCTCAATCTCGGACGTAATATGGGCCAAACGCCAAGGGCCATACCCCGCTGTGCCGTATCCCCAGAGCATGGTCGCCAAGAAGAGAGATCGTATCGCAGATGGCGTTTCTTTTTCATTGGCTTCCAAAGCGAATGGAACAATGTCCAAGCGGCGGATGGCACCGTTGGGCAGACGCTCTAAAAGCAGCGGCATTTCTTCAAGTGGAATGGTTTGCAGCCAATTTTCGGGATAAAAGAGTTGGGCAGGCTGCTGACTAAGCGTAGCATTTTGCAGCCATTCCAAGAGGCGCATGAGCTTACGAGGCGGACGGTACAGAAAGTGATTGGGTTCGAGTCGTTGGCCGTATTCCATTTCTGCCTCTTCAGAACTGTTTATCATGCCCCAACTCTATTTTAACGCCGCATCCACTTTAAAAGACGCGGCCATGCTTGAGAATATGCCCAATAGAGTAGTACAAAAGGGGCATAATCCCACGCGCCGATATAGCGGGTGACGGTGCCGCGAAAGCCGCGTTTGAACTCGTAAACGCCCCACATCGAGTCCGACTCGTTGAATTCGTTGGGCGCGCCCCACATATCATAGGTGGTGCAGCCCTGCGCCTTCGCCCATTTGATGGCTTCCCATTGCAGTAGATAGTTGGGCATCCGGTCACGTTCTTCGTTGGAGGATGCGCCATAGATATACCAGCAGGTGCGACCAAAGCGGAACAGAATGACATGGGCAATGGCCTTGTCATTGACCTCCGCGATGAGCGGCTGTGCCAGTCCTGCTTCCATGAATGACTGCCACGCCAGTTTGTAATAGTCCGGTGGGCGAATCAGAAAGTGATCGCGTTCGCCCGTCATGCGATAGAGATCATAAAGAACGGGCAAGTCGGCCAAAGTGCCTGCCCGCACGGTTACGCCTTTCTTTTCTGCCGTGCGGACTTTACGGCGGGTGTTCTGGCTCATGGCCGCCAGCAGATCATCCTCACTGCGGGTGACGTCCACCGTAATCGTATTGCGAAACTGCACTTGATCAGCGGAGAAGCGCCAACCGCGTTTTTGGAGGGCGGCCAGAACAGCTTGTCCGGTGACGTCGGGCGTATTCGGATTATCCGCACCCCCTTCGGGAACGCCGGTGGCGTTGATCACATCCGGATCAATCTTCAGCCAGATAGCTGCCTGCCGCCGCGCGAAATTTTGCAGATAGTCCAGCACGTTCGAGATGAGGGCTGGATCACTGTAGTCGAGGGCTGGCCCCTTGGAGATGTACATCACTTTGAGCGGGCCGACTTTGCGGATGCCTACTGAAGCCATCGCTACGATTCGCCCTTCACGTTGGAAGGCGAGGCGTGTGGGCTGCCAGCCGGTGGTGGCGCGTTTGAACTCGCCCCATTCCCAGCTTTGCAGCACATGAGCATAGGGCAGGGCACTGAGCGCCGTGTTCCATTGATCACGGTTGGTGATGGTGATGACTTGTAGTGTGTTGGTCATACCTATTAGTCTACAGGCGTCAGCCATCACCCGCCAGATGAGGCTTGACGGGTGATGACACCTTTATATCCAGCGTCAGCACCCAATACACTTAACGGGTTTTATATTCGTAGGTGAACGTCACGGTTTGTCCGGCTTCGATGGTCGCGACCCAGCGCAGCAGATTGCCGGTTTCATGGGTCGGCTCGGCTGAAAAGACCATATCCTCGGCGTATTCGTTCTGAAGATCGACCACTTCAATTGTGACGGTTTGAGTACTGAAGTTGGTTAAGCTCAATTCGACATGATGCTGGACGCTGTAAAATACACCTGTGATAGCCGTCTGGCTCTCGCTGCGTTTGACACGCACATCTTGCAGCTTGCCAACGGTGATGCTGCCTTCACTGCCGACGGGTGTCACCTCAACAAAATCGCTGCCGATAAAATAACCATTTTGATAGCTGCGCACGGTACCTTCGGGCATCGGCACTTTGGAGTCGTTCTTCACTTTGTAGATGACGCTGACCTGTTGATCGGTCGCGGCGTTCCAAATCAAGGTGCGGCGGGCAGGGAGTGTGCCTTCAAATTGGCTGAGATAGACTGTTTCGCCTGTTTTGGCACTGACGGCACCGATGTCATAGATGTACTGAATGCTGGCCGCGCCGACTTCGCCGCTCCCTGCGCTGCGACCGTCGTCATAACCCACAATCATCTGGTTGGTCGTCACCTGCGAAATCGAATCGATCTGCTGAGTAGTATCGACGCGCCCCGCGATCAGATGGGTGGTGACCGCTTCAAGGTCAAAGGCAGTGTTCTGAATTTCGGCGAAGAAGTTGTAATCGACGGTGGTCGCCGCATCGTTGCCCAGCCACATATCGTAACGTGGCGTCCAACTGAGGCCGCCGAGCAGATATTCCAGCGTGATTTTGTGGGCTGCATCGCCGCTGCTCGTCACCCATGTGAGTGACAATCCTGTATCGGTGCGCTGAAGGCGGTACTGTGCGACCCGTTTATCGTCTTCTCGCACGACCAGCGTGTTATCGATAATGAGCGCGGGCAGGCTCACTTTGACATCGACGCCTGCGGGTAAGGTGATGGTGTCACGGGCGAAGGCGATGTTATTGAGGAAGATGTATACCTCGTCCGGTTGGCTGATGTAGGTGATCTGGTCAGCGGCACGAATCGGGGAGAGGACGGCTAGAGATAGTAGGGCAAGTACAATTAGTAATGTGATTTTTCGCATTGTTTTCCCTCACATATAAGCGAAGTGGTTACGTTTCATCTTATGCTGATTTGCTGAAACGAACCAAGTGAGGGAAGTACTTGTTTTACAAATGCAGAGCGTGCATAGTTTTATTCAACTAGTCTGTCCGCAAGTTCAAAACAATGATTTTTCCCCCAAAGACATGGTCCTTTTTGTACTAAACCAAGGTTAAACATGCGAACTGCTGTCATCATATACGTATCGTGAATCCAGTAATGTGCATTCTCAAGTCCGCTGACTCCGATTAATACTTGGTCTACTCCACCCTTTGACAAACCCGAATTACTGATATCAACTTCCATTTCTGGGTAATTTTCAAAAGTTAAAGTCTCACCTGATTCGTCATCAATATCATTTAGAGCTATGCCAAAAACATCTTCTGCAAGTGACCGAGTTAAGTACCAAACAAAATAAGGTTCATTGTCTACTAAATAGGCATCAAACGTGGTCTGCCCACCGACATTGATACGTACATAACGACTTTTATTTTTATTCGACAAACATGAACAATTCCAAAAAGTCGCTTCTCCATGCTTTATGGCAGGGATACTATTATGAATATAATCCCTAACAACCGAGATTATTTCCGAGCTAAAAGGTAGCGTTATTAGTTTTTCGTATCTTAATTGATATGCATCACCGATTCGAGGTCTTTTGCCGCGCTTGCCTTCGGTGTCAATAAACTCAATGTCATTGAGCCAGCGTTTTTGTTCTTCTTTTGACATTACCTTGTCGAAGTCAGTTTCAGCGGCATATGAGAACGTTACGTTGTTAATGTTGCGCAGCGCGAATCCGCATTTCTCTAAATGAAATGTTGCATGTCTTTCCTCAAATAAATGCAGATCTCGATTTGCCAAACTTCTGAAGCTGATTTTCTCAATGTCATGATGGTTTTGACGATGCTGCAAAAAGCGGTTTACTACATTTACACTTTTGCCAACATAGTATTCCCCGTTGCTAAAGTGCAAAACATAAAGTCCGCTTCGTTTCTTAGGAAATAAATCTATAATTGAATTACGATTTTGAACTGAATAAGTACGGGTAAAACCTAGCTCGTAAATAACACGTTCAATTTCTTGCCGCTCTGCCATAGTTTGCCCTTCATGCATTTTCCCTAATGCAAACTATAATTTGTATTTTCGGGGTGGATGCTTAAGAATTATTGTAATACTTTTACCGTCCCATCCAGCCGCCGTCAACCGGAATGGTCACCCCGTTGATGTAATCCGAGGCGTCAGAGGCCAGCAGCAGCGTGATGCCTTTCAAGTCTTGTGCGCTTCCCCAACGGCCTGCGGGAATGCGGTTGGTGATCTCTTGGTAACGATTGGCATCATTTCTGAGGGCGACATTCAAATCAGTC
The DNA here is from genome assembly GCA_044226855.1 of Aggregatilineales bacterium. Classification (GTDB taxonomy): domain Bacteria; phylum Chloroflexota; class Anaerolineae; order Aggregatilineales; family Phototrophicaceae; genus CFX2. The sequence goes on along the minus strand of JBGAGF010000008.1, from coordinate 298,332 downwards.
GCCATGTACCCCGGCGCAATGGCATTGACGTTCACGCCCCGCGCAGCCCACTCGTTGGCGAAGGACATGGTCAAGCGCGAAACACCCGCTTTGGCTGCGGCATAGGCCGGAACAGTAATCCCACCGCTGAAGCTCAAGAGGGAAGCGACATTGATGATTTTGCCTTTACCCTTGGGGAGCATGACCTGTCCGGCCAGTTGATCGAGCAAAAAGACCGACGACAAGTTAACTTCGATGACCTCATCCCAGTGTTCGATGGAGAATTGTTCGGCGGGCGCACGGCGTTGGATGCCATGACACACCACCAGAATATCCAGCGTGCCCAAGGTGTTCACGGCACCGTCGAAGCACTGGCGCAGTTGATCGCGCTGACCCAAATCGGCCTGAACGGGATGAACCTTGCCACCTGTCGATTGTGCCAATGTGGCTGCTGCATCCTGAATGCGATCCGATGTGCCGACGATAACCGCTTCCGCGCCCGCTTCGAGCAGCGCTTCGGCCATGCCGTAGCCCAAGCCTCGGCTGGCACCCGTGACCAGCACTTTGCGTCCGGTGATGTCAAACAGCGAGTGAATCATGATGTTGAACTCCGCGCCCGCAGCGCCAGTTGATAAGCCGCATAAATAACCGGATTATAGACTTTATCCCACGCGCCGAGCGACCGCACCACCTGACCGCCCCATCCGCGCTTGAAGCCATAGACGCCCCACAAGCCATCCGAGCGCGTCTCGAACTGCGCTTCGAGCGTAGCTTCCTCCTCGTCGGGGATACCCCACATGTCGTAGCAGGTGCAGCCTTTAGCCTTGGCCCACTGAATCGCTGACCACTGCACTCCATACGCACCCATCAGGTTGCGTTTGACGTTGGACGACGCGCCGTATAGATACCACGCCGTTTTTCCTTTGGCGAACACCATGATGCCTGCCAGCGGATCGCCTTCGTGCTCTGCCAGAATCAGAGCGGCGTCACCCTGCGGCACGAACAGGTCATATGCTTTCTGATAGTAAGCTGGTTCGTGGACGCCGAACTCATTGCGCTCGCCTGTGGTGTTCATCATGGAGGTGAAAATCGCCACATCCTCTTTTGTGCCTTCGCGGTATGCAATGCCGTTTTTCAGGGATTGGCGAATTTTACGCCGTGTGCCTTGGTTCATCCGCGCCAAGATTGCTTCATCATCACTGCTGATGTCAATCAACACCGTGGTTGGCGGCTGTACGGTTTGCGGGCTGGGGCGGAAGCGGTGCATTGTCGGATCGGGTTTCGCTTCGTCCGCTTGATAAATCCCCGGCTCCCATTTGATGAACGCCGCATGATGCTTCCGTGCGGATTGGTCGATTGCTTTCCACAGTTCGGCCTCAGTCTTGTTCTTTGTATCTTGCAACTTGTCACTGACAAGCGGTCCCATCGCGAGATACGCCATTGTGCCAAGACGCAAGGGCAGGCGGCGGAACAAGACCTGTGACGCCGCCGCGATTTGACCATCGTTACTACGCACCACAACCCGATCCGCCTGCCAGCCATAAGAGGCTTTGAGGTCGCCCCATGCCCACTGCTGCAGCACATGAGCGCGGGGATGGACTGCGATAAAGGCTTCCCATTCGGAAGGTGTAATCATCGGTTGGTCATTCGTCATTCGTCACCATAGGCACTTTCAATGTGGATTCCATCGGACATTTGTAGAGGATATAACATGGAAAAGCAAGGCTAGTGATGAAGCTTAAGAAGGTCAAAATTGGGTCATAAAACCATTGGTTTAGGGTTTTGTTATCTCGAAAGCCTGTGTTAGAATGTGTGGCGGCTTCCATATGTAAATCTGGTTTACAAAATGGTATCCAAGTTGCCCAAATTCATTGCAACTCTATTTGGGTCTATGCTATACTCGTGCAGTTTGTCACAATTGACGCGTTTTCAATACATTTTTACGTAGACGTAAAACAAAACTTTACATAGCTCAGGAGCATGCTCCAATGGCCGTACTAAATGAATGGGCATTCATCGGTGTTTTCTTTTCCATCGCATGGATTTTCCCATTTCTTCCGATCTTTATGGCGCGTTTATTAGCGCCTCATAAGCCCAATAGTATCAAGCAGGCCACCTACGAGTGCGGTGTTGAAACGGTGGGCGATACATGGGTTCAATTCAAGGTGCAGTACTACATTTATGGCCTCATTTTCATGGTCTTCGATGTGGAAATTGTGTTCTTGTTCCCGTGGGCGCTGGCTTATAAACAGTTGGATTTCTTCGGCTTCTTCGCCGGATTGTTGTTCGTGTTCTTCCTTTTTGATGCACTGGTGTACGCTTGGCGCAAAGACGCGCTCGAATGGGTCTGAGTCCGGTGTACCGGGTGAAGGTGTAGGCTTATGGAAAATGTATGCAGTATCAATAATCTGGCAGCCTGTCTCGTACAAGGTGGCATGAACCCTGATCTGGCGAACCTGCTCACCACTCTGGGTGGTGTGGTGCTGGTTGCGACGCTGCCTCTTGTGACGGTGATTTTCCTGATCTGGATTGAACGTAAGATCGCTGCCCGCGTTCAGGATCGTATCGGCCCCAACCGTGTTGGCCCCTTCGGTCTGCTCCAGTCGGTTGCCGATGCGGTCAAGATGATCACTAAAGAAGACATCACGCCACAGGGCGCGGACAAGTTCATTTACAACCTTGCTCCGATCATCGCCTTTGCTGCGGTTGTCTTGATCTGGGCAGTCATTCCCTTCACACCGATGCATATCGGTGCCGACTTGAGCATCGGTATTCTATACTTTGTGGCGGTCGCTTCCATTGGTACCGTCAAGATCATGATCGCCGGTTGGTCGAGCAACAATAAGTATGCGCTGCTCGGTGCCTTCCGTACCATCGCGCAGCTGCTCAGTTATGAAGTGCCGCTGGTGCTCTCGCTGCTTATTCCCGTGATGCTGGCTGGAACGATGAGCATGCAGGAAATCACGCGCCAACAAGGTGGTATGTGGTTCTTCTTTATGGCTCCTATAGCTGGAATCATGTTCTTCATCGCCAACCTCGCCGAAACCGGACGCGCTCCCTTTGACCTGTTGGAAGCGGAATCCGAAATTATCGCGGGTTACAACATCGAGTATTCGGGCTTCAAGTGGGGCATGTTCATGGCTGCCGAGTTCATGCACGCCTTCACGGCCTGCTTGCTGACCGCCGTCGTGTTCCTCGGTGGATGGTGGGGGCCGGGCGTTGAACAACTGCCGGTGCTGGGCTTCATCTATCTGGGACTCAAGACCGGTGTGGTTTACTTGTTCGCGCTGGTTCTCCGCAGCACCGTTCCGCGTGTCCGTATTGACCAACTGATGTCGCTCAATTGGAAGTGGTTGGTTCCGATCTCGGTCGGTAACGTCATTGTGACTGCTTTCTTGCTGAAGCTGGTTCAGTGGCTGGGATTGGCGCCGCAGGACGGCACCTTGGGTGCAGCGCTTCCGCAAACTATCATCCTGTTGATCGGCAACCTGATTTTGGGCGCAATTGTCCTGAACTTCGTTCGCAACATTGGACGCGGACAGCGCTTAGCTGACGAGGCCGTTCCGGTTCTCGGCGAGCACGAAGAAGCCGCGCACGTCCATGCGGTCGGGGATTAATACCTAGTCTTTTGCTTGATTGTATGGTCGGCTTCGAGTGCCGATACATCATACGTAGGACGAAATTATGCTGGAATTTAATGCTTCAACCGTCGCCTTCATCGTCTTCGCCCTCTTTAGTTTGGGCGGCGCGCTCGGTGTGGTGACCACCCGTAACCTGATCCACGCCACGCTCTATTTGATCTTGAGCCTGTTTGGCGCGGCGGGTTTCTTTGTCCTCTTGAGTGCTCCCTTCATGGCAGCCGTACAGGTCTTGGTTTACATTGGCGCGATTGCGATCTTGATCGTTTTCGCCGTGATGTTGACTCGCAGCATGACCCGCCTGCGTGAACTCTATAATCGCCAATGGATCCTCAGCGGGATTGTGGCGGTGGCGCTGTTCGTTCTGCTGATGGTCGGCGTGATCCTGCCCGTGTGGGGCGTGAACGGTTCGCAGGTTGGCAAGCCGATTTCAGATACAGTTGCCACCACGGTTGACTTGGGTAAAGCGTTAGTTGACCAGAATCAATACGTGCTGCCGTTTGAGGTGGCCTCGCTGCTACTGACAGCGGCGATGATCGGTGCGATTGTGATCGCGCGGGATGACCGGGAATAGTCGGGATTTGTCGCAGACAGATCCTCACCTGATGGAGTGATGACGAATGATACCTTTGTGGATGTATCTGGCAATTGGGGCAGGCTTGTTCTGCATCGGAACCTATGGGGTTCTGTCGCGGCGCAATGCGGTGGCAATCCTCATGAGCGTCGAACTGATGCTGAACGCGGTCAACATTAACTTGATTGCTTTCTGGCGTTATATCCAACCGCTGAATATGGCAGGGCAGGCGTTTGCCGCTTTCGTCTTCGTCATTGCGGCGGCGGAAGCCTCGGTCGGCTTGGCGATTATCATTTCTGTCTACCGTAACCGCCGGTCGGTCAGCGTCGAAGATGTGGATATGTTGAAGTGGTAAAGTGGAACCTATCCGAAGCGTGGGCGAGCCGCAAGGCCGCTCATCTGTTGTGTGGGTGCGGATAGAGAGCGAAGGTCGAATTTATGGAATCAAATGTTAGTTTGATAGGCAACCCGAATTTGCTGGCTTGGCTGGTTCCAGTCGGGCCGCTGCTGGCGTTTTTCATCATAACGCTGCTGACCAATCGGGCGAAAACGGTGCCTGCCACCAGCCCCGAATATAGCGACCACAATCATCCCGGCTACTTCGGGCTGAACGTGGGTGTCGCCAGCCAAGCCAGCCGCATCGTGACCATCATCGTCGGCTTGAGCGGCATCATCGCAGCATGGCTGATTGCGTGGACGATTGTAGGCTCTGCGCTCAACACGCCGCATCTGGGTGAAGAAGTCTTCGGCAGCAGTGTTGATTGGCTGGCGACGGGTACGACTGCCCTGAAGATGGGCGTCTTGGTCGATCCGTTGAATACGGCCATGCTGGTTATGGTGCCGCTGGCTTGTCTGTGCATCTTCATCTACTCGATCGGTTATATGGCCAGTGATGCGCGCCAATCACGGTTCTTCGCCCTGATCTCCCTGTTCGCAGGCGCGATGTTGACCTTGGTTGTGGCCGATAACCTGCTGCTGCTGTTCGTCGGTTGGGAAGTAATGGGCTTGTGCTCTTACTTGCTGATCGGCTTCTGGTTTGAGAAAGAAAGCGCCTACAAAGCAGCCATCAAAGCCTTCACGACGACCCGTGTCGCGGATGTCATTATGCTGCTCGGTATCGTCTACCTCTACTCTCTGACCGGCACCCTCAGCTTCCGCGAGATTTTGCACAACGAAGAAGTGCTCAAGACTCTGGCCAATACGCCTGCTCTGATCTTCGGCAGCATGAGCGCCGCCAGCTTGATCGGCATCTTCTTGATCATCGGTACTATTGGTAAATCGGCGCAGTTCCCGCTGCATGTCTGGCTTCCGGACGCGATGGAAGGCCCGACCCCTGTCAGCGCCATGATCCATGCGGCAGCAATGGTTTCCGCAGGTATCTACGCCATTATTCGTATGTATCCGATATTTGCAGCCGGTGGCGATCCTCATCATGGATTGTTGACCCCGCCGCTGCTGTTGATGACGGTTGTTGGTGCGTTCACGGCGCTGTTCGCCGCGACCATCGCTGTTGCCCAGAACGACGTTAAGAAGGTTCTGGCCTACTCCACCATTTCGCAGCTTGGCTTCATGATGGCTGCGCTCGGAATCGGCGCTTATATCGCCGCGGCCTTCCACCTAATTACACACGCCTTCTTTAAGGCGCTCTTGTTCATGGCTTCCGGTTCCGTCATTCACGGTATGGAACATGGCGATCATCATGTGCATGAACATGCTCACGCACATGCCGACGAGAACTTTGATCTGCTTCCGGCGGGTGTTCGCAGCGCATTACCGGCCACTGCCGGAGCACATGACGGCCATGCCTTAGAGCCTATCGAATCCCACGCGTCTGAAGTCCAAGCGCACGTCATCGCGGGCGAACATGCCGGACACGATACGCATACCGAGCACGAGTCACACGGTCATGACGCGCATGCACATGGTGAACATGGTCATGAAGAACACTTCGATCCGCAGGATATGATGAACATGGGTGGCCTCCGTCGCGGAATGCCGGTCACCTTCATCACCTTCCTCATCGGTGGTTTGTCGCTGGCAGGCTTCCCGCTCATTACCGCAGGCTTCTGGTCGAAGGATGAAATTCTGGCGGATGCGTGGCACGGCTTGACCGAAGGCTTTGGCCCGCACGCGCTGGTGTTTGTAATGTTGGCGCTGGCAGCTTTCCTTACAGCGTTCTACACCATGCGTCAAATCGGTTTGACCTTCTGGGGCGAAGCCCGTACCGAACAGGCCAAGCACGCCAATCTAGGGCAGGGCGTGGTCAGCGCGACCATGACGTTACCGCTGATTATCCTGTCGTTCTTTGCGATCTTCGCAGGCTTCGTCGGCGTGCATCCCGACTTTCCGATTTTCGGTTCAATCTTCTCGTCGCATGGCAATCCATTTGCCCACTTCATTGGCGGAACGCTGTTGGAAGAACCTGCGGAACTGACCTTCAGCATCGTGCCGGTCTTGTTCTCCTTCTTAGTGGCACTTGGTGGTTTGTTTGTTGGCTACCTGATGTACTGGCGCAAGCCGCTGCTGGCAGGCGAACCCGATCCGATGGTCGAAATCCTCGGTGGTCTGTATCCGGTGCTCAAGAACAAGTACTATGTCGATGAACTGTACGTGCGCGTCTTCGTCAAGCCCTCACAGTGGTTCTCACGCGTGGTGGTTAGCGAATTCGTTGACAAGGGTATCATCGACGGCATTTTGCACACGCTGGCGAAGATCTTCATCTGGGTTGGTGACTTCATCAAGCTTCTCAACATTTGGTTGATCGACGGTGTCGGCGACGGTATACCTGAACTCATCGCTATGTTTGGTGCTCGCTTCCGCCGTGTCCAGACCGGACGCATTCAGCAGTACATGTTGTATGTGGCCATCGCCGTTCTCCTGATCGCCTTGATTTTCATCATCAGTTCAGGACTCTTGTCGCAGTCACCAGTCGCGGCGATTGCACCGTAATCGGAAACAGAGATAGAGCGTTTTCACAGTGGTGACACAACAAAGGTCACCACTTCAAAAACAACCTTGAGGTTGAAATTATGACAGTTTTGGGGATCGATGTTCTGACGTTTTTGCTGATTGCACCGGCAGTTGCAGGTGTAATCCTGCTCTTGATGCCCGGTAACAAGCAGATTGTTCGCTGGACGGCTCTGGCTCTGTCCATCGTTGTCGGCGCGCTGTGCGTCGCAGTATTTGCCAATTACAACCGGGAAGCGGGCGCAGACCAATTCCAGATGGTCGTCAATGTGCCTTGGTTCTCGCTGGTCGGCGCATCGTGGCATCTGGGGATTGATGGCATCAGCGCGACCATGATTTTGCTGACGGGTATCCTCACACCGCTGGCCGTCCTCATCAGCTTCGAAATTGATGACCGTGTGCAGGTGCACATGGCGCTCATCCTGTTCTTCGAAGTCGGTCTGTTGGGCGTGTTCATGGCGATGGACTTGATGATCTTCTTCCTGTTCTACGAACTGAGCATTGTTCCCATCTACTTCATCATCAACCAGTGGGGCGGTCCCAACCGCAAATATGCCTCGACCAAGTTTTTCATCTACAGCATCGGTGGTTCTCTCGGTATGCTTCTCGCCATGCAGATGATCGGTTGGTCGATGTCCCAAGTTCCGGCGAACCTCATACAGACCGCGCAGCAGGCCAATCCTGCAATCGCGGGCTATGTCGCCGGCAGCCCTTCCTTTGATATTCAGACCATTACCGCCGTCTGGCCGAAGTTCCTCGGTGATGGCGTTTCTGGCTTCCTTGGTATTCCGATCCAAACCGTGAAGGCGTTGGCCTTCCTCGGCTTCTTTGTCGCCTTCTGCATCAAAGTGCCGGTATGGCCGTTCCACACATGGCTGCCGGATGCCCACAGTGAAGCTCCGACCGCGGGTTCCATGCTCCTAGCCGGTGTCATGCTCAAGCTCGGTGCATATGGCTTCCTACGTTTGGTCATCCCGATTTTCCCCGATGTCTGGATTGCGCCCATCGATATTCTCGGTGCAATACAAACCAATTGGGCGGGTATCTTCGCCTTCCTCGCCATGCTTAGCATCGTCTTGGGAGCCTTCGCCGCCTTTGGTCAGAATGACATCAAGCGTTTGGTCGCTTATAGCTCGGTTAACCACATGGGCTTCGTTGCGATGGGTTTGGCAGTTGCCGCTTTGGCCTATGCACAAAATTGGGCGAGCGCCAGCACCGTCAACATGCAAAGTGCCATTCTCGCCACCAACGGCGCGGTCATGCAAATGTTCAATCACGGTTTGACCTCGGCGGCCATGTTCTTGCTCGCCGGAGCCATCTACCACAAGACGCACACTCGCGATATGACGCAGTACGGCGGTTTCTGGGTTAAAGCCCCGATCTATGGCGCGATCTTTATCTTCACCAGCATGGCGAGCCTCGGTCTGCCGGGTCTGAACGGTTTTGTCAGCGAATTCTTGGTAGTTCGCGGTTCATGGTCGGTCTTTACGAGCTTAACCGTGATTTCGATGCTCGGTCTGCTGTTTACGGGTGGTTACATCTTGAAGGGAATCCGTGCGGTGCTGCATGGCCCGTTCAATATGCACTGGAAAGATTACAATCTGGAGATTGACCTGCGAGAAGCCATTGCCATCTCGCCACTGTTGGTCTTGATGTTGATTACCGGGTTGCTGCCAAATTGGATTATGCCGATTATCAACGGCTCGGTGATGAAGCTGCTCGGCGGGTAAGCCGCGAGACTTCCTAATAAGGACGAAATTATGGGTGGATTTCAGTTTCCGATTTTGAGTGTCATCATCTTTACGCCGATTGTCGCGGCCCTCATTATGCTGGCAATCGACGCGTCAAGACGTGATCTAATTCGCGGTATCTCGATTACCGCCGCAGGTATCGTGCTGGTGCTTTCGTTAGCCGTTTACTTTGGCTATAACAGCCAAATCAGTGCGCTGACTGTTGACTTGGATAAGATTGCGGCGGCAGGTGGACAGTTAAAAGCCACGCAAATGTTTGCGCGCGGCTTGGCTTTTGAAGAAAATGTGCCTTGGATTAGCAGCCTTGGCATTAGCTACCACCTCGGTGTCGATGGTTTGAACACACCGATGATATTGCTGACGGGTATGGTGACGGTCGCGGGTGTGCTGATCTCGTGGCGCATTGATGACCGTACCCGCGAATTCATGGCCTTCTTCATGCTGCTGGTCGCGGGCGTTTACGGTGTCTTCCTTTCAGTCGATACCTTTGTCCTGTTCTTCTTCTATGAACTGGCAATCTTCCCCATGTACTTGCTGATTGCAACGTGGGGCTGGGTCAAGCTGCGTGAATACGCGGCGATGAAACTGACGCTCTACATTCTGATTGGCTCGGTGATCGCACTCGTCGGTGTGATCGCGATGGTCTTCACTGCCAGCAACTTCTTTGCGGGTGACGGTAAAGCGGCCTTCGAAGCGGCCAAAGCAGCGGGTGTTATTCCGCAGGACTCACCGACTTTCAGTTTTAGTATGACGCATCTGATGGCTGCTGGTGAAGCAGGCGCGTTCAATATACCCGGTTATGCCGGTGTAGATGTGCTGACCTTCGCCAAGCTGTGGTTCCCCATGATCTTCATCGGTTTCGCGGTGCTGGCCGGTGTGTTCCCCTTCCACAACTGGTCACCGGATGGACATGTCGCTGCGCCAACCGCTGTGTCGATGATCCATGCGGGCGTGCTCATGAAGCTCGGAGCTTACGCCGCGCTGCGTATGGGCGTCCAACTCATGCCGCAGGGTGCTCAGGTTCACCTGCCTTGGATCGTATTTCTAACGTTGGTCAATGTAGTCTATGGTGCCTTCATTGCCTTCCGTCAGCGTGACTTCAAATATGTTATCGGCTTCTCGTCGGTCAGCCATATGGGCTTGGTGACGATGGGCTGGGCGACCATGAACATCGTCGGCATGACCGGCGCAGGGCTGCAAATGTTCAGCCACGGCGCGATGACGGCGCTCTTCTTCGGTTGCGTCGGTATGGTTTATGACCGTGCCCACACCCGCGATATTCCCAGCCTCGGGGGCTTCGCCAAGAAGATGCCTTGGGTTGCTTTCGCCTTCGTCATCGGCGGTTTGACCAGCATGGGTATGCCGCTCTTTAGTGGGTTTGTGTCAGAGTTCGCGATCTTCCAAGGGATGTGGAAGGCGTCGCCAGATATTAGTCTGCAAATTGGCAACTTTACACTAACCAATTACTACTCGATCATCGTCATCATCTCGGCGCTGGCAATCGTCATCACGGCGGCCTATGTGCTTCGTGTGACCGGTCAGGTATTCTTTGGTGAGTTTGACGCCGCTAAATATCCTGAAGTCGGTAACATCGCTGCCACGGATCGTATCATTTTGATCCTGCTCGGTGTGCCACTGTTGATTATTGGCGTGTATCCGACAATCATTTATCCGATGGTAACCGCCGGGTTGCAACCTGTACTGGCTATGCTCGGAGGGGGTCACTAACTGTGAATTTTACACCTACTTTGGGGCAGAACTTGCTTGTTGTTCTGCCTGAACTCGGCCTTGCGGCGCTCAGCTTCATCGTGCTGCTGCTGGATCTGCGCTGGACAGAAGCCCAACGTCGGAACATCGCGGTAGTCTCGGCGGTAGGCTTGGGACTGCTGGCGCTCATTCCGTTGCTCGTTTATCCCGGTTCAGCTCTGACACCCGCAGGCCTGTACTGGGGTGGGATGATCCGCTACGATGCGCTGACCCAGATTTTCAAAGTCATGGTACTGGCAGCCGGTGCGATCACCAGCTTGATTTCAGCCGATGTCAAAGGGATCGGACGCAAAGGTGAGTTCTATATCATCTTGATCGTGTCCTCGCTTGGCATGGTGCTGATGTCCGGTTCCGCCGACCTCATCATGGCCTTCCTTGCGCTGGAAACGACATCCATTCCGCTGTACATTCTCGCCGGTTTCAAGCGTGGTGACCTCAAGAGCATGGAAGGCGGCATGAAGTACTTCCTGTTCGGTTCGTTCGCCTCTGCCATCATGCTCTACGGTCTGAGCTTGCTCTACGGCTTCAGCGGACAAACCAATCTGTATCAACTGGCGCAGTACTTGAACACTGACGCTTTTGCTAACAATCCGGTTCCCGTACTGGCATCGTTGGTGCTCATTATCACCGGCTTCGGTTTCAAGATCAGCGCGGTACCGTTCCACTTCTGGACACCCGATGTTTATGAAGGCGCTCCCACACCCGTAACCGCCTTCCTGAGTGTTGCCAGTAAAGCGGCCAGCTTCGCCTTACTCGTGCGTTTCCTGATCGCAGTCTTCCCATCCACTGTGGTTATTGGAAATTCGGAAATCCAAAGCTTCTGGGTTCAGTTGGTGGTCGCTTCCGCCGTCATCTCGATGACGCTCGGTAACGTGGTCGCGCTGTCACAGAAAAATATCAAGCGCATGCTGGCTTATTCCAGCATCGCGCAGGCCGGATACACACTGGTCGGTGTTGCGGCCATCCAATCAGCGACAGTAGCGGGGCAGGCTGATGCGGTTGCTTCAGTCGGCTTCTACATGTTCATGTATGTCTTCACGAACCTGTTAGCCTTTGCAGTTGTCATCCTGTTTGCGAACGCCACTGGCAGCGAAACCATCGCTGACCTCGCCGGACTCAGCCGTCGCAGCCCGTTCTTGGCGCTGATGATGACCTTGGCCTTGCTTTCGCTGGGTGGTGTGCCACCGGCAGCAGGATTCGTCGGCAAGTTCTTCCTGTTCCGCGCCGCCGTTCAATCTAACCTGACATGGCTGGCAATCGTCGGCGTGTTAAACTCGATTGTTGCGCTCTACTACTACTTGGTCGTCATCAAAGTAATGTACGTCGACCGTAGTGAAGATGAGGACAAGCCGATTCCGGTGTCGCGTCCCTACACATGGGCTATGGGCATTACCGCCATCGCTGTTGTGCTGATCGGTACGGTCGCGGTTCAGGTCGTCTTTACATGGGCCGTTCAAAGCGCCCAATCGTTGTTTGCTGGATAGTCCTCCGTTCAACCGGACGGACTTAAATCAGGTCATTTTATCTAGGGACAGGCAAACACTGTCCCTAGATGTTAAATGGAAAAACCAATTTAGAACTTTTACATAATTTCCGTTGGCATTGCCGCTTTATTTGTGATAATATTCTCTAACTTTAATACGGATGACTGAACCACCTGCATCAACACGCATTTCCAACACTTCTGTTGTCACCATTGCCGGGGCAGCAGGCTGTTTTATGACGGTTATCATTGTTGGTGCGCTGGTTCTTGGCATAGTGATTGATAAGCTGCTGGGTTTCCGTGGTCCATTTACCGTCGGGCTGGTGTTAATCAGCGCCCCGGTCAGTTTATATGTCGTTATTCGGTTGGTGCTGGCAGCCCTTAGACGGACTCAAGCGCCGCCGAAACCGCAGGACACTGATACATCGTTTTAACAGAGGAGGTTCGTCTTTGAGAAATAAACTGATTTCTCATGGTAGTGAAGGGAGACGCGCGTGTCTACAATGACCACAAACCAACGCGGTTGTTTGTATGGCGTGATTCTGCTCGTCTTTGGAGCAGTCGTCTGTGTGTGGGTGCCGTTCATCTTCTTGCCCGGTAGCGGTGCAGCAGCGGCCATCCCTGTCATTCAGGTGCCCGGTGAAGTCTTGATTAAGAACTTATTTGGTCTGGGACCGAAGTTCAACTTGATTAACACTATGGTCGCGCTCATCATCGTCGATGTGATCGTGCTGTTGATTGCAATCGGCGTGAATCGCGCTTCGAAGGGGTTTACCAAAGAAGTCCCCGGTCGCGGTCAGGGCTTACTGGAGGCCATTGCAGGTTTCCTCTACGGTTTTGTGAAGCAAATTGCTGGCCCTAAGAATGCCAAAGCGATTTTCCCGCTGGTCGCAACCATCTTCTTGTTCCTGCTCGTCGGGAACTGGATGAGCGTTATCCCCGGTGTGGAAAGCGTTGGTCTGTTCCATTGTGCCCATCCCGGCACCAGCGGTTATCAGGCAACTCGCCTCAGTGACACATTCTTCCAACTGCGTAACGACAAACCACTCAACGGTGGGACGCAGGTGACAGTAGCAGCTGAAGAAGCCTGCCACGAAGCATTGACGCACGCTACATCAGCAGAACTGAGCAGCAACAATCCTGACAATCCGCTGCTGAAGTATCAATTCCATATCACACCATTTGTCCGTCCTGCCGCTACCGATCTCAACCTGACGATTGGTCTCGCGCTGATTTCCTTCTTCTTCATTCAGTTCTACGGCTTCAAGGAACTCGGCTTGAACTATCTCCAGAAGTTCATTCCGGTACGCTCTTTGGGTAACGTCGCCAAGAACCCGATGGGCGCCATTGACCTCATCGTCGGCCCCTTGGAATTCATCTCTGAACTGTCGAAGATCGTCAGCTTGAGCTTCCGTCTTTTCGGTAACATCTTTGCAGGCGGTATTCTAATCGCCGTTATGCTCTTCCTCGTTGGAACGGGTATTCCGGTGGTGTTCTACGCCCTCGAATTGATCGTGGGTCTGGCACAGGCAGGTGTGTTTGCGGTACTGACGCTCGTGTTCGTCGCTCAGGCCATGCAAGGACATGGTGGTGACCATGACGAAGAGCATGGCGAACATGCGGAACACGCGGCGGCTCATTAACATTTAACGGACGAACTGGGCGGCGACGAACCCCGCCCATACAAATAATTTGACTATAAACGCATAGAGAGGAAAGACGTAACATGCCAGAATTGACGACATTGGGTAAAGCGGTTGGAGCCGGTTTTGCTATGGTTGGTGCGCTCGGCCCCGGTATTGGTATCGGTTTGCTGGTGCAGGGTGCTCTCCAAGCCATTGGCCGCAACCCGGATGCCTCCGGTAACATTCAGACGAACATGATTCTCGGTATCGTGTTCGCCGAAGCCGTCGCTATTTACTGCTTGGTTGTCGCGCTCATTATCCTGTTCGTGCTCCAGTAAGCGCGTTAGGGAGAACCGACATGCAAAAAATCTTTACCTTGAAACGACTCGTGATTGTGGGCGTTCTAGCGTTGCTGCTGGTCGCTTCCGCCAGTGTCATGGCGCAGGAAGCCACCGCCGAACCCGCAGCTGGTGAAACCGCTGCTGCAACCACCGACACCCACGCCGCCGAAGCGCCTGCCGCTGCCGCTGGCGAAGAAAAAGCCGGTGGTATTGAAGCCCTCGGTCTGAACGCGGGCTACCTGTTCGCGCAGATCGTGAACTTCTTGATCATCTTCGGTGCCCTCAGCGCTTTGCTGTGGAAGCCGATTGTCAACATGCTGGACAGCCGTTCAGCCAAGATTCAGAAGGGCTTGGAAGACGCGCAAATCGCCGCTAATGCCCGTCGTAATGCGGAGGCTGAAGCCGAAACCATTCGTGCCAGCGCCCGTGCCGACATCGGTAAGGCCGTTGAAGAAGGCCGTACGCGTGGTGACGAAGTCGCCAAGCAAATCGAAGCCGAAGCCCGCGCTGAAGCCGACCGCATTCGTACTGAAGCCCGCACCGCCGCTGCTGCTGAACGTGATCAGCAACTGGCCGGTCTGCGTGGTCAAATCGCTGCCATTTCCTTGGCTGCCACTCAGAAGTTGATTGGTGCCGCATTGGATGACAAGAAGGCCAAGTCGTTGATTGATGGCTTCTTTAGCGATGTGCCCAAGGATGCCCTCAAGCTCGGTGGCAGTGTCGAAGTCGTCAGCGCCATGCCGTTGAGCGCTGATGAACAGGCCAAGGCCAAGGGTGCCATCGGTGCTGATAGCATCAGCTTCGTGGTCGATCCCAACATTCTCGGTGGCTTGATCGTTCGCTCCGGTGACCGTGTCATCGATGGCAGCGTTCGCAGCGGCCTGAATGATCTGGGCGCGCGTCTGAACTAATTCGGACGTCTGTTTGACAAATGAACCGCAGGGGCGCAGAGGACACAGGGGTATAATATCTCTGTAGCCTCGGTGCTTCTGCGGTTTTTATTTCCCGAACTACAAAAAATACTACGCAATTGCGTTATTTTTTTCTCTAAAACACTCGTCTTGATTCCCCTCCCTGTTACTACGGTTAGGGGTTAGGGGTGGGGTAGGGCTTATGAAACACCTTTCCGATCTTATCGCCAACGTACCCGATGTCATCGCCATTCATGGGGATCACCACCAACTCATCACTGCGCCCGTTGAAGAGGACAACCGCCTTATTCAACCCGGCGGCGTATTTGTCGCGCGGCGCGGTCTCTCGGTTGATGGACATAACTTCATCCCCGACGCCATCAAACGCGGTGCGGCTGCCATCGTCGGCGAACGTGACCTCACTGATTTGCCTGTTCCCTACGTGCAGGTCGGCAATGCGCAGGAAGCCACCGGTTGGTTGGCCGCCGCCTACCATGATTATCCCTCGCGAAAACTCATCCTGATCGGTGTCACGGGAACTGACGGCAAAACCACCACCAGCACGCTCATTCACAGCATCCTCAAAGTCGCCACCTATGGCAAAGCCGGACTCATCAGCACCGTTTCTGCTGATCTCGGCGATACGACGGTGGATACCGGCTTACATGTCACCACGCCCAGCGCCCCGCAGATTCAAGCCCTTTTGGCGCAGATGGTCGCCAACGGCCTGACACATTGTGTTCTCGAAATGACCAGTCACGGCTTGGCACAGGGACGGCTCAACGGCGTGGATATTGATGTCGCAGTTCTCACCAATGTCACCCATGAACACCTCGATTATCACGGCACTTTCGAAGCCTATCGTGCCGCCAAAGGCCGCATGTTCGAGATGCTGGGCAAGTCCTTCAGAAAGCCAAATCAGGTTAAATTGGCCGTCATTAATGTTGATGATCAAAATGCTAATTACTTCGAGGAAGTTTGTGCTGCAGATAAGGTGACCTATTGGCATTATGCGTTGTCGCAGTCCTCAAATCCCTATGGCGACGAAGGCCGATTCTATTCAGCACAGAATTTGAATTACCGTCCCGATGGTTTAGAGTTCGAGGTGTATCGCTATAAAGAGTCGTCAGGTGACATGCGTTGGGCGCACATACGTTCACCCTTAGTAGGGCAGTTTAACGTCTATAATCTTGTGGCTGCATCGGCGGCTGCGGCTGCCGTTAGCGACACGGGTCGCCACATGGATTACACTGCCGTTGAGCAAGGTATACAGACTGTTAAAGCCATCCCCGGACGTATGGAGCGTATTGACGAAGGCCAACCCTACACCGCCATTGTCGATTTCGCTCACACGCCCAATGCCCTCGAAAATGCCCTTAAAGCCTGCCGTGGGATGTTGAGTGAAGGCCAACGTCTCATTGCCATTATCGGCAGCGCTGGCCTCCGTGACCGTGAAAAGCGTCGCCTCATGGCCGAAGTCGCCGCCCGACAAGCGGATTTCACCGTCCTCACTGCCGAAGACCCGCGTACCGAATCGCTCGATGATATTCTCGCGACGATGGCGCAGGGCTGTATCAGTCAGGGCGGTGTCGAGGGACAGACCTTCATCCGTGTGCCGGATCGTGGTCAAGCGCTCTACCAAGCTTGCCAGATGGCTCATGCAGGTGACATTGTCATCGCCTGTGGCAAGGGTCACGAGCAAAGCATGTGTTTCGGCACCATCGAGTACCCTTGGGACGACCGCCAAGCCCTCCGCGCCGCTATCCAAGGTACGCCCCTCAAAACTTTACCGACTGCAACGCCAAAATAATGAGAGTGTCAAAACCCGTGTGATAGCCCAAATCCAAAATATCTCGTTGTAGGGGCGGAAGGCTTTGCGCCCACTGAATCGCTTCACTGCCTATAAACGTGCAAATTAGCCACATACTCTTTTCAAACCATCCACCAATCCACTTAACAATCCCTAGCCGAAAAAAGGTTGGTAAAATCGTCCCAAAAGAGTGACCAAAATGTAACCCGAAGCCTCCTAGTTTCTGCTATCCTGTATCTATATCTCTGTGTCATTGTGTTTTGGAGCCTTTGTGTTAAATCCCTCTGCGTCTCTGCGGTTCAAATGCATTTTCAGCGGCTTTCTCCCGTTCATCCGCTGCGACGGCACTGCCATTTGTGCAGCGGCGGACACACGCGAGCCAACCGCTGCACTTACGCCAATTCAGCGGATACAGCCGAGCTTTCCGCGGCATCAAAATGTCAATTCGGTGGCATCAGCCGAGCCTCCCGCCAGCCATTTCGGCGGATAAATTGCAATAAATTTTTCTCTGCGTCTGTGCGGTTTAACTGATTTCGTCGCCCAACCGTTGAGTTGACTATCTCCGACTGTGGTAAAATTCCCGCCAAGAGGGATAAACCATGCTCGATCTCGGAATTGTCATCGTCAACTGGAACACCAAAGAACTCCTGCGCCGCTGCCTTCAAACCGTGCTCGCCAGCACCGGAGACTTCACCTTTAAAGTCGTACTGGTCGATAACGCCTCCACCGATGGTAGTGCCGATATGGTGCGTGCCGAGTTCCCAACTGTGGAAGTCATCGCCAGCCCCACCAACGGAGGCTTCTCCTATGGGAACAATCTAGGGCTGAAGGCGTTCGGCTATCGGGGAAAAGGTGATGTGGATGCGGATGCGCCGCGTTACGCGCTGCTCCTCAATCCGGATACCGAAGTCCCGTCCACATCCTTGTATGATATGGTCAAGTTCATGGACTCGCGTCCCGAAATCGGGGTAGCCGGGCCGAAGCTGGTGCTCGAAGATGGCTCACTCGATGTGGCCTGTCGTCGCAGCTTCCCCACACCGATGGTGTCCTTCTATCGTTTTTCAGGGCTATCAAAACTGTTTCCTCACAATCCGCGCTTTGGGCGTTATAATATGACGTTCGTTGACCCCGACGTAGAGCTTGAGGTAGACTCAGTGGTCGGCGCGTACATGCAGGTTCGGCGGGAAGCCATCCGTGATGCTGGCCTGCTGGACGAGTTGTTTTTCATGTATGGAGAGGACCTCGATTGGGCATACAGGATAAAAGAGGCAGGGTGGAAAGTGTTCTACCATCCTCAAGTGATGGTCAAGCACATCAAGAGGGCGTCCAGCCGCCGCAGCAAGAAAGCACAGTTCGAGTTTCAGAGGGCGATGCTCATCTTCTATCGCAAACACTATCGCCGGACGACACCGCTGTGGCTGCATCTAATGGTGATGTTCGGTCTGATGCTCAAGGGCGGCCCGGAACTACTTCCGGAACTGCGCCAGCCAGCACACCAGACCAGCCCATAAATCTGCCTGCTCTTCCACGCAGCAACCGCGTTCGCAACCTTCTGAACGCGTTACAACCCATTGTGGATGTGATCATGCTTGCCAGCGCATTCGCCTTAGGCTACGTCGCGCGCCTTACCCTGCCACTGCTTAACCAACCGGCACAGCCGCCTGCCTTTGTCAGCTATGTGCCGACGATGGTTCTTCAAGTCGTGGTGGTCGTGATCATTCTCTACCTGTCACGCCTTTATCACTTACCCCGCGCCATCAGCCGGATTGACCACGCCCGTAAAGTTGTTGGGGTACTGACCGTCGGTTCATTGATGGTCTACGGTTTGCAGGGCATCCTCTTCAACAACAGTATTTTTGAAGTCGATTATCCTCGCGCGTTGCTCTTTTACGTCTGGATCTTCAGCATGGTATTCGTGGTTGCCGGACGCGAAGTGCAACAGTCTTTGCGCTATTGGCTTCGAACGCGCGGGCTAGGGCTGGATAATCTGCTCATTGTCGGCAACGGCAAAATTGCCCGCGAAATCGCCCGTAAAATCACCACCAACACGGCTCTCGGTTACAATCCGGTTGGTGTGGTCGTCAATGGCAAAACTCGAACGCGTGGCAATGTTTCAGGCATTCCGGTCATCGGTGTCTATCACGATTTGCCCACTTTAATTGATCGCTGTGCTGTTGATCAGGTTGTCATTGCGCTCCCCGACGCTCAGCGCGCCGAGATCGTCGAATTGATTAGTCTGTGCCAGCGTGGACGCGTCGACATCAAAATTTATCCGGACATGTTCGCCTACATGGCTGGCGACCTCAGCGTCGATGACCTTAGTGGTACACCGCTGCTCACCGTGCGTGACATCGCCATGCGTGGTTGGCGTCTCAGCCTCAAACGGGGAATGGATATGCTCGGCGCGGGCATCGGGCTGATCTTCTTGTCGCCCTTTATGTTGTTGACCGCCCTCGTCATGCACTTCGAATCCGAAGGCCCGGTGTTTTACACGCAGGAACGCATGGGGCTGGATGGCAAGCCGTTTCATATGGTCAAGTTCCGCAGCATGCGCTCCGACGCTGAAGTCGGCGGCCCCGGTTGGACAGTCAAAGACGACCCCCGTGTAACGCGCTTCGGTCACCTGATGCGCCGCACCAATTGGGATGAAATCCCCCAACTGATTAATGTTTTAATGGGTGAAATGAGTCTCGTCGGCCCGCGACCCGAACGTCCCGTTTACGTGCTCCAATTTCGTGATCGGATTCCCCGTTATATGGAACGCCATCGCGAAAAAGCCGGTATGACCGGTTGGGCGCAGGTCAACGGCCTGCGTGGTGATACCTCCATTGCCGAGCGCACCGAGTATGATCTCTGGTATGTTGAAAACTGGTCGCTCTGGCTCGATATCAAGATCATCATTCGCACCATTTGGAATACGGTTCTTCGCCGCAGCAAAAACGCTTACTAACTCGTGCCGCTGGTTCGCTCAGATGAGAAGGTGGGGTATCATAGCTCCCACCTTTTTGATTGGAGGTTATGCATGGAACTCAAAACACTCGAAACCGCGATGGAAGCCTTTGTCGAAAGCAAAGGCTGGTACAAACAAGATTCCGTGCATCCTCAAACGCCCAAGAACCTCGCGGTATCATTGGTGCTGGAAGCCAGCGAAGTCCTCGAACACTTTCAGTGGACAGAACAAACCGCCGACAATGCTGAACTGGCTGGCGAGCTGGCGGATGTTTTGCTGTACTTACTTCAAATCGCGCGCCTCCATAACATCGACTTGGGGCAGGCGGTCATGGATAAGCTCAACATCAACGCTAATCGCGATTGGGAAAGCTAGTCACATCATCAATTGATGTGACCCCTCTTGAACTTTCGGAAACCGCTGATTACACTAAGCAAGCTGAAGCTCGAAACTTTTCACTTTCAACAGGATGCACCAATATGCGTATGACCCAGCTTTTTAGCCAGACCTTACGAGAAGCGCCCAATGATACCGAGATTATCAGTCATCAATTGCTATTGCGGGCGGGCTTTATTCGCCCCTTGGCGGCTGGGATCTTCAGCTATTTGCCTCTGGCATCTCGTGCGCTGGCGAAAGTGGAACAGATCGTACGCGACGAAATGGACGCGATTGGCGGGCAAGAGATCACCATGCCGGTTGTTCATCCGGCGGATATTTGGAAGGAGTCGGGACGCTGGTACAAGATCGGTCCTGAAATGGGACGCTTCAAAGATCGTGCTGATCATGACATGGTGCTGGCGATGACCCACGAGGAAATTATCAGCGATCTTGTTCGTAAAGAGATTCGATCCTATCGGCAGCTTCCTGTTTTACTCTATCAGATTCAGACCAAATGGCGTGACGAGCCGCGTCCCCGTGCCGGCCTCATTCGCGTCCGTGAATTCACCATGAAAGACAGCTACAGTTTAGACACCGATTTCGAAGGGCTGGACAAGCACTATCTCGCTCATTACAGCGCCTACTTTCGCATCTACGACCGCTGTGGCTTGCCGACGATTGCGGTCAAATCCGACACGGGCATGATGGGTGGCAAAGAAGCCCACGAATTTATGTACCTCACCTCCATTGGCGAAGATACCCTGATGATCAATGAGGAAAGCGGTTATTCAGCCAATCGCGAAGTGGCGACCATCCAGAAACCGGTTCCGGCTGCCGAAGCGCCCCTCCCCTTAGAGAAAGTGGCTACGCCGGACACGACCACCATTGAGTCGTTAGCCAAATTCTTGAACATTCCATCTGCTCGTACTGCCAAAGCGGTCTTCCAAGTCGCCACCATTACCGAAGGCTACCAGCAGCGCCAGCAGTTTTTATTGGCGATTGTGCGTGGGGATATGGATGTCAACGAAATCAAACTGGTCAATGCTGTGCATGCCAGCGCCATGCGTCCAGCACAACCGGATGAAATCGCTGTGACGGGTGCTGTGGCGGGCTACGGTTCACCGATTGGTGTGAAGAACGCGCTGGTCGTGGTCGATGATCTGATTCCGCAATCACCTAATTTGGTGGCGGGTGCGAATGAAGCCGGCTTCCACTTTTTGAATGTGAATTATGGCCGTGACTACAAAGCAGACATCGTTGCCGATATTGTCTCGGCGCGTGAAGGCGACCTTGATCCAATTGGAGGCCGCCCCTTGCAAGCCGTGCGTGGCGTCGAGGTCGGCAACATCTTCAAACTCGGCACGCGCTACAGCGACAGCCTCGGCTGCACCTATCTCGATAAAGACGGCAAAGCCCAACCGGTTGTCATGGGTTCTTATGGCATCGGGATTGGACGTTTGCTGGCCTGTGTTGCCGAAGAACACCATGATGACAAAGGACTCATGTGGCCGATTTCGGTTGCGCCTTATGCCGTGCATCTCCTGCTTTTGCCGGATGCCTCAACCAACCAAGTCGCCGAGAAGCTTTATTATGATTTGCGCCAAGCCGGTGTTGAAGTGCTCTTTGACGACCGTGATGCGCGCCTCGGCGTGAAGTTCAATGATGCTGACCTCATTGGATTGCCGCTGAGGATAACGGTCACCAAAAAATCGCTTGAAAATGGTGGCGTTGAACTCAAGCGCCGGGATAGCAGCGAGGCCAGCATTATCCCGCTTGCGAATGCCATCTCTTCCATTCAGCAGGAAATCGCCAAGTTGTGGACTGAACATCAATCGCGCATCCGGATGAACATCAACTTAGATTAATCCATGATGACAGGCTCGGAGCATCTCACTCTGAGCCTGTTAGAAACCTATATGAACTGCTTAAGTTATCCCCGTTTGTGTGATACAATTTTTGTATGAGACGCAAACGAGATTACTACTTCAACATTCCGCTTTTTCGGTCGTTGTGTCTTCCACGACCCGGTCCCCGTTAGTTCCTTCCAGCATCGAACTCTATTTTGCTTTGTGTTCGGCTTGATCCAAGCGAATACTGTTTTGCGTTAGCTATACCATGCTTTGAGGAACATCATGTCTTTCATGTCGGATAGTCGTCAATCTGGGACGACATTGTTGAAGTTATCGATTCTCGCGGCCATTATTGGTGCTATCGGTGGTGTTACCGCTGAAGTGCTGCACCGCCTGATTGGTCTTGTCACAAATCTCGCCTTTTATCAAACGGTATCGACTGAATTGGTTAGTCCGCTCGCCAGCCCTCTGGGCGCAGGGATTATCCTGATTCCGGCCATCGGTGGTCTAATCATCGGCCTCATGGCGCGTTACGGTACGCCGCTCGTTCGAGGGCACGGCATCCCTGAAGCGATGGAAGCTGTGTTAACCAAGGGCAGCCGTATCCCGCCGAAAGTCGCCTTGTTAAAGCCTCTGAGCGCGGCTATCTCGATTGGCTCTGGTCAGCCCTTCGGTGCGGAAGGCCCGATCATTCAGACTGGTGCAGCCATCGGCTCGATTCTAGGGCAGGCTCTTCATACGACTGCTTCTGAGCGGAAGGTCTTGTTAGCCTGTGGCGCGGCGGCTGGTCTAGCAGCCACGTTCGGTACGCCGATTGCCGCCATCATTTTCGCTATCGAACTGCTGCTGTTTGAGTTTCGCGCCCGTTCCTTTATCCCTTTGGTGATTGCCAGCACTGTCGCGACCGGCATTCATATTGTTCTGTTTGGGACTGGCCCTGTTTTCTCGGTCGGAAACGCTGATTTCGGTAGCCCGATTAACCTTGTCTTCTTTTTGGTGTTGGGTGTGCTTTGCGGATTGACGGCGAGTGGCATAACTCGCTTGCTCTACATCATCGAAGACCTCTTCCATCATTCTAAGATCAACACCTACCTGTGGCCTGCTATCGGCGGGCTGTTTGTTGGACTCGTGGGTTACATTGTCCCCAAATACTTCTATCCCGGTGTCGATGTCTTTGGCCCCGGCTATAATGTCATCGGCGGCATTCTCAACAACAAATTCGCGCTTGGATTTCTAGCCGTACTGCTCCTCAGTAAAGGTGCTGTCTGGCTGGTGTCGTTGGGTTCTGGCACATCAGGCGGCGTGCTCGCGCCCGTGTTCATGATCGGTGCCGCGCTCGGTGGCATTTTCGGTCTTCTCGTCCAGCAAATTTTTCCCGGTATGGATGCTGCGCCAGTTGCCTTTGCGATGGCAGGTATGGCTGCCGTCTTTGGTAGTTCCACCCGCGCGACCTTTGCCGCAATTGTCTTTGCCTTCGAGATGACTCAGAACTATCACGCGATTCTGCCTGTCATGCTAGCCAGTGTGATTGCGGCTGCCGTAGCCAATGCCTTGATGTCCAACAGTATTTTGACCGAACAGTTGCAGCGCAAAGGTGTGTTGGTACACCACGAATACGAGGCCGATGTGCTGGATATGATTCCCGTAAGTTCTGTGATGACTACTGATGTTGTTACCGTACCGCACACCATGACCGTCGGTCAGTTGATCGAGCGCATCAACCAGCATGATCCTCGTCTGACTCGCCATCAAGCCTTGCTAATCGTGGATGATCAAGACTGCCTCAGCGGTATTGTCACCCGTCACGACTTGCTGAAAGCGGTGCGTGAAGAGGAACTGGATGAACCGGTTCTTGAAGCAGGTAATCGTGATTTGATTGTGACTTATCCCGACGAAACTGTCCGTCAAGCCCTGATCCATATGATGAGCCATAACATTGGTCGTCTGCCCGTTGTGGATCGTAACCAGCCGAAACGCATTGTTGGCTATCTCTCACGCGGCAACATCATGTCGGCCTACCTCAAGCGTGTTCAGGACGAAGCCTCCGTTGACAAAGGTTGGATTCGTTACTTCGGCGCAAAATCGAAAATACCGATGTAGTGCGGGGTGAATGGGCGGGATTTGCGAACGCCACTCGCCAAATTCCGCCTAATCTCCGCTATAATACCCGCCGTTGTCTGAATACAGTTCATAAAAGGATAGCGACAATGGCACAGCAGGCTGTTACGCCGCAATCAGTGGATTTCAGTAAGTGGTATAACGAAATTGTCTATAAGGCGGATTTGTGCGATCTGTCGCCGGTGCGCGGTTGCCTGATCATCAAGCCCTATGGCTATGAATTGTGGGAGGCCGTGAAGAACGGTCTTGATCGGCGTTTTAAGGCGACCGGCCATCAGAACGCCTACTTCCCGCTGTTCATTCCCGAAAGCTTCCTCAAGCGTGAAGCGCAGCATGTCGAAGGGTTCAGTCCTGAGTTGGCGGTTGTGACCATTGCAGGCGGCAAAGAACTGGAAGAGCCGCTGGTAGTGCGTCCGACATCCGAAACCATCATCATGGACTCCTTCAAAAACTGGATTCATTCCTACCGCGATCTACCGCTTCTCATTAACCAGTGGGCGAATGTTGTGCGCTGGGAACTGCGGACGCGTCCCTTCTTGCGCACCACTGAGTTCTTGTGGCAGGAAGGGCATACCGCCCACGCCACCGCCGAAGAAGCCGAAGCCGAAACCATGCAAATGCTCGATGTTTATGCCGACTTCGCCGTTAATGAGGCCGCTATTCCGGTTATTAAAGGCCGTAAGACCGAACGCGAGAAATTCGCCGGTGCCGATCACACCTATACTATCGAAGCCATGATGAAGGACACCAAGGCGCTCCAATCCGGCACTAGCCATAATTTGGGGCAGAATTTTGCCAAGGCCTTTGAAATCACCTTCCTTGACCAGAACAACGAAACCAAACATCCGTGGACGACATCATGGGGCTTAAGCACCCGTATGGTCGGTGCGATTGTCATGACACACGGTGATGACAAAGGTTTGCGCCTGCCGCCCAAAGTCGCGCCTATTCAAGTGGTCATTGTGCCGATCTTCAAGACCGATGATGAAAAGACTTCGGTGATGGACGCTGTCAGCAAGCTCTCGAAAGAACTTCTGGATGTAAACGTTCGTATTCATGTTGATAAGCGCGAAGGTATGTCTCCCGGCTTTAAGTACAATGACTGGGAGATGCGGGGCGTGCCGCTCCGTATGGAAGTTGGCCCTAAGGACGTTCAGAATGGAACCGTCGCCCTCGCGCGCCGTGACATTCCCGGTAAGGAAGGTAAGCAGTTCGTTCCGCAGGCTGGCATCGCCAAGTTTGTGCAGGATTTACTCACTACCATTCAAGCCAACATGCTGCAGCAGGCCACCGAATTTCGTGACGCCAATATTTATGATGTGACCAGCTATGATGAACTCAAGGCACTCATGGACAAAGGTGGCTGGGCACGTGTGTGGTGGGCTGGATCAAGTGATGACGAAGCCCGTATTAAGGAAGAAACCGGCGCAACTGTCCGCTGCATTCCGTTTGAACAACCCGGTGGGTCTGGAATATGTTTCTTAACGGGTAAGCCTGCTGATAAGATCGCGCTCTTTGCCAAAGCTTACTGATGAATATCGCCTGAGCACAGGAAGAATCCTTAGCATGAGGTAAGTTTTGGTATTCTGATAACGTCTATTTGTCGGTTGAGAGGCGCATCCCATGCGCCTCTTTGTATTGTAGAATGAAATATTTCTAATGTCGTTTGAATGTTTTGATTACACAGCCTTAACAACATCGTGATATAATGCTCAATATGGAAACGTTTCACAAATGCCCCTTTGCCGTTCGATTCCATCTTATTGGTTGATTGTTACAGTTTGTCCATTGCTGATGTAGTGCTAGAAGCACCATAGTGTTACGCATTCAAACTAACGTATAATAATTGTGAAAGGGTTTTAGCTACTTTGACTGTTGTCGCAAAATTGGGGATTTGATAAATTAACGATAGAAAACTAGTTCTGATTATTAATTGTGTCTTGTTTGTCGGGTTGCAAAATAAAAAAATGCTCCTCGAACTACCACCGTTCTAATCACGAATTGGTGGTATCTGTTTTTTAGGATAGAGAGATGGCAGCTTATTTAATTGTTGATGTGGATGATCTGCTCCAGCGTTTTACGAGCCGGGGTATTTCCCTAGATTTACAAGAACTGGCAGTTGGTTTGCGCGGTGGCGCGGCCTTAGCTGCTGGTTTGTTCAGCGCGGATAGCCTCAAAGCGGTTGCGGTTGCCAATTGGAACGCACACGGGAACACGGGAACAAATTTCCAGCGCATTTTTCGGTCTGCGGGCTACGATGTGTTTGATATGCCGCGCCGGGAAAGTCTTGCTGATGCATTGATTGTTCATTACTTCTCGTTTGATCCTGAACCAGTTGACGAACTAATCTTGGCGACTACCAATCCGGATTTGGTTCCCTTGGTGCGCCGTGTCAAAACGACCCGCAATGCGCGTATCCGTATTTGGGGAGCTGAAAACATTCTGGCCGGAACGGAACTGGCCAATCAAGTCATATTCCAGCCATTGGAATCGCTACCCGGTATTCAAACCAAGAATGTCGCGGTCTATATCGACTTCGAGAATATTGCGATTAGCCTGAACGAGCAGGGCTTTGTCGTTAATCTCGATCATCTAATTGATCGCTTTGTGATGCAAGCCAAAGCGCATGGACAAGTCGTCAAGATGGCCGCTTATGCCCCGTGGGGACAGCGGGGCAGCTTACCGCCGCTGGTCGATAATACCGGACGTGAAATCGCCGATGATGCGCCCAGCCGTTTGATGCTGGCCAACATTGATCCGGTGTTCAATCTCCCCGGTAAAAACAGCGCGGACATGCGTATCGCCCGTGATGTCATCACCGATGGCAGTCAGAAAAACGCTGCTGATGTCTTCATCATGGCAAGCGGCGACCGTGACTTTAACCAAGTCCTGAATTCACTTCGTGCCTCTAACAAGACTGTCATTGTCTGGGGTGTACGGGGCAGTACCAGCCGCCAGCTTGAGAATAACCCCGGCATCACGGTGGAATACATTGAAGACTTCACCAACCTGCAAACGCACCAGTCGTTGAGTGCGGCTGCGGTGTCCGATGGCACGGATGTTGCGCTCTTCACGCCTTCGCAGTGGTCAAGCGTGATCATTCAGTTCGACCGCTTGGCGACCGTCATGGGTGCGGAAGTGATGTCCGTACACCAATTAGTTGACCAGCTTCAAGATGTGGGTGCGGTCATTTCCCGCCCGCGTGGTGAAGATTTGGTCTCACAGGCTATTTCGCTGGGTATTTTGAAGGCGATTTCAGCCAATGGCATGATTTCCTTGAATGCCAATCATCCCATTGTCGAAAAGACGCGCCTTATCCGCGACCGTGTGGTTGTGCGTGTCATGAATACTTTGGGCGTGCGTGGCTGGGAATATGTCAATTACGGCTTCTTGCTCAAAGGTCTGGCAATGGATCGCGACCTTGAGCGGCCCGGTTGCAATGTCAGTGATCAATGGCGCAGTGAGTGGATTGACTGCCTTGTGCGCGAACAAATTCTCGTGCGCGAGTTGTTACCTCATCGCCATAATCCAGAGGACCTTGTTCCGGTCATAAAACTCCAGCCGGATGTGATTTTGCCCGCCAATCAGACACCCATTCCTGATGAAGGTCATCTGGAACAGGAAGCTCCCAATTGGGCAGGGATTTCACTCTCGGATCTTGACCAGCTCAGTCCTGAAACGGCGGATATGGTACGCCGTGTAATTGTGAGCGTCGAGCAGTTCACCAGTTTCCGCAATTTTACGTGGTGCCCCTTAGGAAGTTTGCATAAACGACTGCGTATATTCGACACCGGTATGGCATTCCAAAAGTCTGTTGAGTACCTCAAGGAAAACGACGCTGCCACCGTTGGCGAATACAGCAATCCTCAAAGTGACTTCATGACCAAGGGCATCTCACTGCATATGAATTCTGAGACCTGCCAGTCCATTTTGCGCCAGCGCGATATTTTCCTGCGCCTGCTGCTGACCATGTACGAGCGCAACATTCCGATCTCGGAAGCGAACCTTCGGACGGCTGATCCCGGTAGTAACTGGGATGCTGATTTCTGGTTCTCATTGATGGAAACCGAGAATATTTTGAACGCGGTTCCCGGTCGGGCAGGGCAGTACAGCCTATTCCGTACGCATCACACGGTGAACCTCGTAGCCGAAGCCATGAAAACAAAGTGAGCATCAACTTGATGCTCACTTGATTCGCTAACTGTCTCTACGACCAGACATGCTCACCTTTGAGGATGTGCGCAAGCTGCTCCGGAAAATTATCTTGATCCAGTGGCTTTGCGAGAAAACTGTGAAACCCTAACTTTCGCGCGGTATTAATCTCGCTGACATGAACCGTATAAGCCACAATCGGCACGTCTTTAAACCGGTCAATCGAACGCAGTTGGTTAAACATCTGATACCCGTTGAGCTTGGGCATTTCGAGATCAAGAAATATGACTTGCGTCTTTGGAAGACCCAGTAATGCGGCTTGGAGTTGGGTTGGGTCTTCAAGGCAGGTTGAGTCGATGCCTTCCATCGATAACATTTGCGCCAGAACCGCCACATTATCCGGATTATCATCCATAATCAATGCATGTATAGATGTCATTCGATACCTCTCTTGTTATGACGCCAGCCAGATACATTGACCTTCAAGAACCTTTTCAAGTTGCTCATAAAAATGGTCGGAGTCAATGGGCTTCGCGATGAAACCGTTAAACCCTTTTTTCTGGCAGCGCGGAATAGAAGTCGCGGCGTCACTCGCGGATACCGCCACAATTGGAACGTCCGCATATTTGGGTTCAGCGCGAATGAGGTCAAAAATGTCGTATCCGGTGATGCCATTTGGAAACATCAAATCCAATAAGATGATGTCTGGCTTTCCGAAGTTGTTGATCTTGTTGATCGTGTCACGCCCCCATCGGTCAAATTCAACTCGTACGTCCTGATTCATCAGAGCGGTCTGAGTGATGATACGGTTATTGAGATCATCTTCCACGACGAAGATACGGCGCTTGGTTAGACTGGACATGGATAATTCTCACCTCAATCACTGATATACAGGATGCTCTCACCCTGCAAAATACGCATGAGCTGGTCGGGGAAGGTTTCAATATCGAGCGGTTTGGCAAAGACCGCGTTAAAACCGGCGTCCTGTAACTGTTGGACTTCCTCATTCATGACGCTGGCGGTCAGCGCGACGATAGGGAGCTTCTGGTAGGCAGGGATTTCCCTCAGCATCTTCAGCATCTCGAATCCACTGTGCGGCGGCACATGAATGTCAAGCAGAATGACGTTTGGCTGTGGAAGGAGTCCGATGACCCGTGCGAAAAAATTCTCACTGTTTTCGAAGATGTGATACGCATCACACCCCATCATTTCCCGCAGAATCAAAATCATCACTTCGCGGCTGTCGGCGTCATCTTCTACGTATAAGACGGTCGGTTTAATTGTGGACATAATAGGTACTCTCTCTTCTATGCGGGTATCTTGACCAATTGTTCGGATCGGGCAGGCAGTGTTAGGAAAAAGGTTGTGCCCTTGTTAACTTCACTTTCAAACCACAGCTTGCCGCCCATCGCCTCTGCCAGATTCTTGGAAATCGGCATGCCGAGTCCGGTGCCTTTACCCTGTCGTAGTCCGGTGCTCGTTTGTTTAAAGGACTCAAATACCAGATGGAAGTCTTCGGCGGCGATGCCCGGTCCAGTGTCTTCAACACGGACTTCAATCTTCTCATCGTGGTAAGTCGCATTCACTTTTATCGATCCGGTATCCGTGAATTTACAGGCGTTGGAAAGCAGGTTAGTCATAATTTGGCGTAAGCGCTGACGGTCACCGCTAACATTCGGTAAATCCCCGTTGATATTTAGTTCCATATGCACGGGTTTTCCTTCCAGCAGCGCTTCTGAAAGGGCATAGGTCTGGCGAAGAATCTCGGTCATATCCACGTTCTGTTCAATGAACAAGCTAAGTGAGCCGGACTCGATCTTGGAAATATCAAGCACATCATTGATGAGGTTGAGAAGATGCTTACCGCTTTGCACCACCTTGTTCAGTGCTTCGGTTTGTTGATCAGTGACCGGCCCCATCACGCCTTTGACGACAAACTTACTGAAATTGATGATGGCATTCAACGGCGTTCGCAGTTCATGGGACACACTGGCTAAGAATGCGGATTTCACTTGGTCAGCTTTTTCAGCATGGAGACGTGCTTCTTCTGAGAGAATGATTTGTTCTTCCAGATCCCGCACCAAATGGTCAATTTGATCGGCCATCTGATTGAACGTCGTACTGACCTGCGCAACTTCATTCACGGCATGGGTTTCGGCGCGTGCTTTGAAGTCGCCATTTGCGAAGGCTTGCGCAGTTTCTGCCAGCCGCGTAATCGACCGAACCGACCGCATGACGATGATCATGCCTACACCGAACGTCACCGCCACAAATACAGTAAATATCGCTCGGACTGTCTGCGCCTCATTGGTTTCCTGTGTCGAAACCTGATCGATTCGCTGTGTCAGTTCATCGGCATAATCCGGTATGTTTGTCGCCGTCTCATCAACGACGATGACCGCGTCCTCATATTCAGCTTTGTCACTTGCGAATAACTGCACAATCGTAGGGACAAAAGGTTTCCATTCCTGCTCAATTTGATCACGCAGGGTTTGGAATTCGGGTAAATCAAGTGCAGGGGTATCTCGTTCGTCACTACCATTCTTGAGATCATCTAGAATTTGATTGGTGTTCTGTACGGTACTTTCAATCGTTGCACGGAGGCTTGCGCTTCGTTCGGTTGTGGGCGCATCGATATAGCGGTGCGAAAGCGTAATTAGCATGTAGACATTCGTGCTGATTTGGCTAGCTGCCCGCGTTTGATCGTTACGAGCAAGGCCAATATTTTGGATGCGTGTCCCTCGAACGAGGAGAAGTAATACCAGCAAAATGATAATGCCGAAAATCGCGTACAGGCGAAATTGCAGCGAATTCCAAAAATGCTTCATATGCCGCCCTTCCGGTGAGTCGTCTGTTATGGGTTGGGGGCAGTCACTAGGCAGTATTCCTAAGGTGGCATCTCGAACCAGCCGCAGACGATTGTAATGCTGACATTCATAATGTACTGTATTTTGAATTGAAAAACAATTGAGGTTATTTACAAAATTAATTATTTGTCATGGTTTTCGTGAGGTTATTTATCACCGTTCAGGCAGTCTGTTTTCAGGATTGTCGCTAAATAGCCGCTCTGCTATAATGCTTTCATCGGAATTAGACCAACGGGTTAACTGTCCAACCTGTTTGGTGACTAAATAAGGACGGTTCGAAATGCTGGAAAAAGAAGCCAAAACCCTATTAATGCAGGACTATGCGCGGCACGAAAAAGATACAGGGTCGCCTGAAGTCCAAATTGCGCTGTTGACCAATCGCATCAATTATTTGACAGAACACTTGCGTACTCACAGCCATGACGAACATTCGCGGCGTGGTCTGCTCAAATTGGTCGGTCAGCGGCGTCGGCACTTGCGTTACCTAAGCAAGACAAAGCCTGATGCTTATCGTGAAATTATTGCGAAGTTAGGGCTGCGTCGATAACCTGTTTAAGGGTCAACTCGACATGTTAATCCCGGGATGTCCTGCTGGGACATCCTTTTCAGTTATGCCTGACAGAGCAGGTATTGGAACGCGGAGCTAAACCTCTCTTTAGCTATGCTTTCCAGTTCCTGGCTGCCGGGCTTTCGTTTTTTAAGGAGCAAAAGACAAATGGAATCGATAACAACTCCCATGGGGATGTTGCATCGCTTCACCGTTAAATTCGGTGATCGCGACATCATTCTCGAAACCGGCAAGCTGGCGGAACAAGCGGGTGGGGCAGTCACCGTCCGCGATGGTGATACCGTCGTCTTCGCCACAGCCACAATGAGCAAGAAAGCTCGTGCAGGCATTGACTTCTTCCCGCTCAGCGTGGATTTTGAAGAAAAGATGTATGCGGCAGGCCGTATTCCCGGCAGCTTCTTCCGCCGTGAAGGGCGTCCTTCCGAGCAGGCCATCTTGGCAGCCCGCGTCGTAGATCGCCCCTTGCGCCCGTTGTTTCCTGAAGACCTTCGCAATGACGTTCAGATCATTCTCAGCGCGTTTAGCCATGACCAAGAACACCAGACCGATATGCTTGGCATTATTGCGGCCAGCGCGGCTCTGACGATTTCGGATGCACCATGGAATGGCCCGGTCGCCGGTGTGCGTATCGGCCTGATTAATGGGCAGCTCGTCGTCAATCCGACCGTCAGCCAGATGGACAAAAGTCAACTGGATCTACGTGTCGCTGGTACCGCCACCGCCATCAACATGGTCGAATGCGGCGCAGCTGAAATTGACGAAGAAACCATGCTCAAGGCACTGCGCCTCGCGCATGACTCACTGCAACCTGTTATCGCCGTCATCAAAGAGATGGGCGAGAAGTTAGGCAAGGCCAAGTCATCGTACGTGCCAGCGTCGACCAAAGCCAATGTGTCAGCAGCCGTAGAAGCTCGCAGCGGCGAACGCATTCGTCAAATCATTGCCCAACAAACCGAACGCAGCGGACGCAACGAAGCGCTCGACATTCTCAAGTCTGAACTCGTTGATTTCTTAGCCGGACAGAACGAAAGCCTGACCGACCCCGAAGAACAAATCGAGTTGGGTGATGCCACCGAGGCCTTTGGTGAAATTGTCGCCAAAGAAGTCCGCCGTCGTATCGTCGACGAAGGCATACGTCCCGATGGTCGTGGCCTCACCGACATCCGCCCGTTGGCAGCTGAAGTCGGTGTTATCCCGCGCGTACATGGTTCAGGACTCTTCAAGCGTGGACAAACACAGGTTATGACCGTTGCCACGCTCGGTACACCCGGCGATGCCCAAGAAATCGACACGCTTAGCCCTGAAAAGCCCAAGCGTTACATGCATCACTACAACTTCCCGCCCTATAGCACCGGTGAAGCAACCCCGCTGCGTGGCCCGAAGCGTCGTGAAATTGGACACGGTGCCTTAGCTGAAACCGCGCTCCGTGCCATGATCCCGCCGGAATCGTCATTTCCCTATACCATTCGCCTTGTCAGCGAAGTCATGAGCTCCAACGGCAGTACTTCGATGGCTAGCGTTTGCGGCAGCACCCTTGCTTTGATGGATGCTGGTGTTCCAATTCCGCGTCCTGTCGGTGGTATTGCAATGGGCTTAATTCAAGAAAATGGCAAGACCGCCATTCTGACCGACATTCAAGGTCTGGAAGACCACATCGGCGATATGGACTTCAAGGTTGCGGGTACCGTTAATGGTATTACCGCCCTCCAGATGGACATCAAGATCACTGGTGTCTCCAGCGACATTATGGAAAAAGCATTAGCCCAAGCTCGTGAAGCACGCCTTAAAATCATTGATGTGATTGTTGGCGCGCTGCCTGCCGCTCGTGCTGAACTAAGCAGCAGTGCTCCGCGTATCTTGACCATCAAGGTTAATCCGTCGAAGATCGGCGCCATCATCGGCCCCGGTGGCAAGACCGTTCGCAGCATTCAGGAACGTACCGGCGCCAAGATTGACATCGAAGAAGACGGTACCGTTTATGTCTCCAGCATTGATGGTGGTGCCGTTGCCGCTGCCGAAGAAATTCGCGGCCTGACCGAAGAAGCCGAAATCGGCAAGATTTATACCGGCAAAGTCACGCGTATCGAATCCTTCGGCGCCTTTGTTGAATTCCTGCCCGGTAAAGAAGGCATGGTTCACATCTCGCAGTTGGCAGATTACCGTGTTGAGTCGGTGGAAGCTGAAGTCAGTCTCGGTGATGAAATCATGGTCATGGTCACCAACATTGATGACTCCGGTAAGGTACGCCTTAGCCGTCAAGCCGTTCTCGAAGGCTGGACGCCGGAAGAAGCCCGCGCCCGTGACAGTCGTGGCAGCAGTGGTGGTGGAAATCGCGGCGGCGGCAGTCGTGACAATCGTGGTGGCGGTGGGAATCGCGGCGGTGGTGGATACAACCGCAGCTAATTCTTAAGTCTCATTAATCAAATGATGATCGATCAGGGAGAGCCAACAACTCTCCCTGATTTATTTAGAGCCGCTTTGAACCGTTGCTAATCATTTTCTTAAGCCAATTTAGCAACCAAATGGCTTAAGAAGTGTATATATAATTAGATAGTGGTTCAATGTTACCCTCGAAAAAAGAGTATACAGGATCTAGTGACGTGACCTTTGCCCCTCCCTCAATGTCATCACCTCCATGGACAGGACGTACGAAACGTGTTGTTGGTTTAATCGCGGCGGGTGCGTTAGTTTTATCGATCTTCCGGCTCAGTGAATTGGTGCCGATTGTAGCAGTGGCCATCATATTGGCCTACTTGTTGACCCCGCTGGTCAATTTCTTTGAAAATCGTATTCTCTCGCTTCTGCCCCTCAAACCAAAAACCCATCGGGGTTTTGCGGTTGGCTTAACCTACTTGGTGATCTTAACCAGCTTTATCATCATCATCTTGGTGGTGGTGCCGCTCTTTGTGTCTCAATTCGAAGAGTTTGGCCGCCGCATTCCGGCGCTGCTCCGCGATGTTGAGATAAAGTTGGAACACACGCTGAACGAGCCGCTGACCTTTAACGGGGACCCGATATTGATTAACGGCGAGCCCTTTATTCCGTTGGTGCGCTTGCAGCAGGTCACGGGGATGAAGCATGTCACCGACATCATCAACCTCAGTGATTTTGATCCGGTGCGTACCACCCAGTCCTTCGTCCAATCATTGACGGGACCAGCCTTTGATGTTGTAGGCGGAGCGCTTACGGCGGTCGTCAATCTCATCTTTTTGCTGTCCATTATGTTCTTCTTGATGCGGGATGGCGCGAACTTTGCGGATCGAGGTGTTCAACTGCTTCCATCTTCCTATCAGGGAGATGCTCGACGCGTGCTTTACGAATTAGGACAGGTTTGGAACGCCTATCTGCGCGGTCAATTAACCTTGGCGCTGTTCATGGGCGTTGTGGTCTTTACGATTGCGACCTTAATTGGCATGCCCAACCCGCTGATTTTAGGGATGATTTCATTACTCCTTGAGTTCATTCCAAGTATTGGTTCAGGTCTGGCAATTTTCCCGGCAGCCATCTTGGCATTGACCGCACAGTCCTCCACGTTTCCGGGATTACAGGGCCTACCCTTCGCGCTAACAGTGGTAATTATCTGGGCGCTGCTCCAAAACATTGAAGCTTATATCCTCGTTCCACGCATTATGGGCGGCAGTTTGAATTTGCACCCCATTGCCGTAATCTTGGGCATTATCGCCGGGTCAAGTCTCGCAGGTGTTCTGGGGATTATTCTCGCTGCGCCAACCGTTGCTAGTCTGCGGATTTTCGGGCAATATATCTATGGTAAACTGATGGATCGTGATCCTTTCCCGGCAATGATACGTCGAAATACCAATTCACCAATTGGCGATTGGTTACGGCGTAACCTGTCGAGCCGTGTAGACATCCATATTGGCCCCCAAATCCGCGAGTGGTTGGGCGCAAGGAGAAATTAACCCATGCCTGAATCCGATGAAGTTCAAACCGAGAGCCTATCGGTTACTGAAAACTATGCTGCTTGGATTTCCCATGAGCCGGATGGTGAAGTGGTATACCATCTGGAACTCGGCGCAGTGACCGTCCACTTCTTTGAAGAAGAATGGGTTGAGGTTGTCGAACTGGTTCATGCGGCTGCGCAGCAAGCCAACAAACGTCGCTAATGACCACCACGCCGCGTGTCGAACGGTTACTCATTGAGGCAATGGCCAAGCACTTGCCGCCGAGTGGTTCTGTCTTGCGCTTGGTCGATGTTCTTGGCAAGACCGCTTCAATCCTTCGTGAGCAGCGTCCTGATCTGAAGGTCGTTTTATCACCGCAAAAACCGACGGGCTGGCGTATTGCAGCCGATAGTGTTGATGCGGTTGCAGCTTACGACTGTGAACCGTCGCCGGAATTGTTGAAGTCTGCCATGCGTGCGCTGCGCCCCGGTGGACGCCTCATCATCATGAACTCGCGGCTCGATCCCGCTGACGCCTACGTGAAGACGCTCGAATCCGCCGACTTTACGCGCATCTTAGTCGAAGTCGGTTCTGAATGTCCGCTTCCGGTGGGTACCCTCATGCGCGGTGAAAAGCCCCATACCGAAACCCACACTGTTGACCGTGTGAAGCAGGTTGCATCTCAGGATGCCCAGCCCCGTGTTGGTCGTTATCTGCATTTGCTTATCCACCAGACGCCGCACAAACCGACTTGGCGCATGTCACCCAGTGATGAAATTAAGTGGGAAGCGGTGGGCGTCTCGGGCGAAGGTGAAGTTGTCCTGCTGACTTTTAGTAGCTTACCCAAAGCCGTCGAGTTTATGCAGCCTGCGGTCATGGCTGGTCACGTTACCACTGTCAATAAGATCGCCAAGTTCAAATGGGATGTGGTCAAACAGTGGACATTCTCGACCATTCTCAATCCGAGTGATGAGATATTTGAGACACAATCCCCTATTTTTGTAGATATTGATCCGCAGTTTGCCGAGGCCTCTGACGAATAACGACAATTGACCACCGCATTATCGGACATCCGATTTTTGGCGTCGGAAACGGGCGCCCGGTTATTAGACCGCTTGGCCGCTGAAGACCTCAGCGAATCCGCCACCCTCCGCCTGATAACCAACTTACGCAAAAACTACTCTGCCGATCAAGCCCGTGCCGCGGTCGAGATGGCTCGTTTGCGCGTCAAAGCCATTGACAAGTTTGGCACCGATGCCAGCGCCATGTTCTTTACCCGTGATGCTCTTGAGCAAGCCAGCGACCCTTTAATTAGACAGTACCGCGCATCACAAATCAAAGTGGAATCCCTAATCGACGCTGGCTGTGGCATCGGTGCAGATTCGCTTTCATTAGCGTCGTCAGGCTCAAGCGTAATCGGCATTGATCTGGACGCCGTCCGCGTTGAGATTGCGCGTTTTAATGCCAGCGTTTTAGGGGTAAATGCAACTTTTCAAGTAGGTGATGTTTGCTCCAGTTTGCCAGACGCCGACGCCGTATTCTTTGATCCGGCTCGGCGTGATGAGCTGGGCAGGCGCATTTTCGATGTTGAACAATACCTGCCGCCGCTGCACTCTATTAATGCGTGGCCGCATACGCAAGTTATTGTGAAGCTCTCACCGGGTGTTGATCTCGCTCAACTCGAACCCTATGCGGGACGCGTCGAATTCATATCAGTGAGTGGAGACCTTAAAGAAGCGTTGCTTTGGCGTGATGACTCCTCACACGGCTTAACTGCGACCTTGTTAGTTGATGATCAGGCCTATAAATGGGAATCGCCTGCTTCACATGACCTCGATAAATCGCTTTCCGAACCGCGTGCTTGGCTGGTCGAACCCGATCCGTCGCTGCTCCGAGCCGGTTTAGTGAAGGATGTCGCCGACCACTTTGATGGAACGCTGCTCGATGAAACTATTGCCTATTTCACAACTGACCAAAAACCTGACTCGCCTTGGCTGCGGTCGTGGGCCATTCTCGATTGGATGCCCTTTAACCTCAAGCACTTGAAAGCCTATCTGCGTGAGCATCAAGTCGGACATGTCACCGTAAAAAAACGTGGGACAGCCGTCACGCCTGAAACCTTGATACCACAGTTGAAACTCAAAGGCGATGAGTCGCGTGTGCTCGTATTGACACGCTGCCAAGGCCGCCAAATCGTCATGATCTGTGCTGATTATGCCCGTTAATAACAGAGTAGCCGGGTGAAGCGGACACAATAGGCTGAGAAAACGGAGCGCGGTCGTTCGTTAATCGTCGGACATTTGAGGCGTCCAACGACCACAGGTGCATTGTTGTTTTCGCTTCAAACATTTCTTGGATTTTTGCCGATCTTCGTGGAACGCTCTCTGATTGCGGTAGACCGTAATCACACATTGACCACAGTGGCTGCACAGCAAGACAGTCGTACCCGCAAGCCGCCAACTGCGATGGCTGGGAGCGAGTGTGTCTGGGATATCTTTATCATGCAGCTGACAAAAGATGACGCCTGCCCGATGGAGGCGTTTGGCGTGGTGAACCACAAATTGAATATCATCATATGACAAATTCCATTCATAGGAACGCGCGACTGCGTGGTCACTGAGCATGATCTCCAATTTAGCCGACTCCTTGTCATATTCACCCGGCTGTTCTGTTGTTAAGTTGCGTGTATCTCTCCAAACTATGCCTGAGCGTTACAGTGTTGCAATGCCGCATTTGTGGGGGTTTTCACCAATGTGGATTTCGGGTTTGAAGTGGCCAGCAACGGACTTTTATAAGTAATGTAGGTTGCAATAACTTGCGAAGTGCTAACAAATAACAGTTGCGATTTGGCTTCTAATTGACTTACAGATGAGGCTGGGCAAGAAGCGAACTCTGTTGTTTGTTAAGTTTGGACTTTTATGGTTCGAACACCTCGCGCACACATGGTAGAATGATGAGACTATTTCCACCGTAAACCTTGGGAGGATTCTATGTTACCTGCGTACAACGTTGAGTCGTTCAGCGATTTTACAAAACCAGAAAATGATGCGGCCATGCGCGCCGCTTTAACCAAAGCCAAATCTGAACTCGGTAAGACCTATCCGTTGGTCATCGGCAGCGAAGTCGTCCAGCGTAAAGACACCTTTACCTCTGTCAACCCCTCCCGTCCGGCTGAGGTCGTCGGTTATTTTGCCAACGGCACTGCTGATGATGCCGATAAAGCGCTTGCGGTAGCAACCGAAGCGTTCAAAACATGGCAGTATGTGCCAGTTGAGGAACGTGCTCGTTATCTACTGCGTGCTTCCGCCGCTCTGCGCCGCCGCAAGAATGAGTTTAATGCCTACATGATCTTGGAATCAGGCAAGAGTTGGTATGAAGCTGAAGCCGATAGCTCGGAAGCGATTGACTTCCTCGAATTCTATGCCCGTCAAGCCATTCGTATTGCTGACGAGAGCCACATGCTTGCGCCTTATGCTCCTGAACAGGTCGCTTACTACAACATTCCGCTGGGCGTTGGCGCCATCATTCCGCCTTGGAATTTCCCGACGGCCATCCCGACTGGTCTGTTGGCTGCCGCCATCGTGACGGGTAACACCGTCGTATTCAAACCTGCTGAACAAACCACATGGATTGGCTATAAAGTAGCCGAATTATTCTGGAGCGTTGGCTTGCCCAAAGGTGTTCTCAACTTCTTGACCGGCCCCGGTGAAGTGGTTGGTGCACGTATGGTCACCAGCCCGCTGACCCGCTTCATCGGTTTTACGGGCTCGAAGGATGTCGGTCTATGGATTTACGAGCAGGCCGCTAAAGTCCAGCCCGGACAGAAGTGGCTGAAGCGGGCCATCCTCGAGATGGGCGGTAAGGATGCTGTACTCGTTGATGAAACCGCCAACGTTGAAGATGCCGCGCAGGGCATTGTCGCCGGAGCCTTTGGCTTTCAAGGTCAGAAGTGTTCGGCAGGCTCACGCGCCATCATCGTTGACTCGGTTTATGAACAGGTTGCAAACCGCGTCGTAGACATCGCCAGCAAGTTGACCATTGGTTCCACTGACGAAGGTAACCACATCAACATGGGGCCAGTTGTCGATCAAGACGCCTTTAAGAAAATCATGGATTACGTCGAAATCGGTACACAGGAAGGCAAGCTGCTGCTTGGTGGTCAGCCGCTCAGCACCCCGACCAATGGCTACTTTATCCCTGCGACCATCTTCGGCGAAGTGCCTTGGAATGCTCGCATCGCCCAAGAAGAAATCTTTGGCCCTATTCTAGCTATGATTAAGGCCAGCGACTTTGAGGACGGCCTGCGTATAGTCAACAGCACCGAATACGGCCTGACGGGTGCTATCTTCAGCAATGACCGCAGCCGTTTGGAACAGGCTCGCCGCGAATTCCATGTCGGTAATCTGTACCTGAATCGCAAATGCACCGGTGCATTAGTCGGCATTCATCCCTTTGGTGGTTTCAACATGAGCGGAACCGACAGCAAGGGCGGTGGAGCAGACTATTTGCTCCAGTTCACACAGGGTAAGAGTGTTGCCGAACGCCTGTAATCGTCACCTGATAGGCTGAGAAGGGTAGCTTGCAGATTAGCAATTTTCTAGTCTAAGCGATTTATCCTATTTGAATTGATTCCCTCCCTGTTACGACGGGGAGGATTAGTGTGGGGTTATCCTAATCGTGAGTTTCCATTAGCTAATTTTGCTTCTGGGAATTGCTGCGTTAAAATAACTTCTCTTTACTCGCCGCATGTCTTCTACATTGAAGGGGTCGTTAATGAAGAGTCCGATGAAGCAGGAAGTGCTCTCGTGGGCAGATGTTGATCGCTTGATTGATGTTCTTCTGCCACCATTAAAGATTGTCGGCACTTTTGATGCAATGGTACTCATTACACGGGGCGGCATCATACCCGGCGGCTTGTTGGCCGAGGCAATTGGCATTCGCCACATCTTAACAGCCGCTGTGGACTTTCCGGCGACGGAGTCCGCAGGCTTAATGGCATGGCCGACCTTTATGCAGTTCCCCGATCCTGCTCTCTTGCGTGACCGGCGCACCTTAATTGTTGATGACGTCTGGGGCAGTGGCCGTACCAGTACCGCGGTCAAGGGACGTGTCCAATCATCCGGTGGTATTCCCTACACCTGTGTGCTGCATTATAACCCTTACCGGTCTATGTTCAACCGTGCTGAACCGGACTTCTATGGTTCCATCACTGATGCCTACATTATTTACCCGTGGGAATTGGATCGAGGAACGCAGGGATTAGAAACCGGTGTGCCGGACATTAATTAAACAGAAGAACATCTTCGTTTTTAGAAGAATTTCTGTTATAATTATGGTCAGATAGGTTTACATCGCTTTTTGCTTCAGCAAATTAACCTAAATCTAACACTGATAGTGTAATCTGCTATCGTTAATGTAACGTACTGAATTACACAGTCTCCAACATATTTATTTACCTTTATCAGCCGATTTACCCCGGCGGTAAATACAATTGTTCCCAATGCTTAATACTAAATAGTGCGACTTATTTGAACAGTATGTTTATATTAAGCGATCTGTCGAAGTTGGTGGCGCGGCATTATGGGTTTGGGCATTCCGACATAAAATGCTCGATACACAACAGGAGAAATGGATGAAATCGGGAAAGTTTAGTAAGAATAGCCAATTGAACGGACAAAGTGAGTTCGAGCAGCTTTTGGAATCGTCGTTTGCGTATACCCCGCCGCGTCGTGGCGAAATACGTAACGCGATCATCTTGCAGATTGAAAGCCGCGAAATAATCGTGGATATGGGCGCCAAACAGGACGGCATCGTTCCAGCGCAGGATATTGAACGTTTGGATTCCGACGTAAAGAACGGCCTTGTCGTAGGGGCTGAGGTTCCGGTCTACGTCTTAAACCCGCGTGATCAAGATGATAACCTGATTGTCTCGATCAACATGGGCTTACAGCAGTACGACTGGGAAAAGGCTCGTCAGCTGTTGACCTCCGAAGATGTCGTGCAGGTTTCCGTAACCGGACACAACCGTGGTGGTATCCTCGTGCGCTGGAATCG
The DNA here is from genome assembly GCA_044226855.1 of Aggregatilineales bacterium. Classification (GTDB taxonomy): domain Bacteria; phylum Chloroflexota; class Anaerolineae; order Aggregatilineales; family Phototrophicaceae; genus CFX2. The sequence continues at coordinate 256,647 of JBGAGF010000008.1, read as the reverse complement.
TCTTGAAGGCTTTATCCCGAGCTCGCACTTGGTGTCGGTCAATCTCGCCAATGAACGCAGCAGTGCATGGAACGAATTCGCTTCCAAGCCGCTTGGCGTCAAGGTGATTGAGGTCGATCAAGACCGCCGTCGCTTGATCTTCAGCGAACGCGAAGCACAAAAAGAATGGCGTGCTCAGCAGAAGGCTCGCTTGCTCTCCGAACTCAAGGAAGGCGACGTGGTCAAGGGTACCGTCACCGGTCTGCGTGACTTCGGTGCTTTCGTCAACTTGGGTGGCGCCGATGGCCTTATCCACGTCAGCGAGCTAGCGTGGCATCGTGTCGATCATCCCCGTGATGTACTCAAGGTAGGTGATGAAATCGATGTTTATGTCCTGACCTTGGATCGCGGTTCGAACCGTATCGCACTCAGCCGTAAGCGTCTCTTGAGTGACCCGTGGGAAGATGCTGACAAGCGTTACCATGAAGGTCAATTGGTCGATGGCACTGTCACCAACGTCGTGGACTTTGGCGCCTTCATCGCCCTCGATAATGGTCTGGAAGGCTTGTTGCATCTCAGCGAAATGGGCGATGGTTCACTAAAGGAACCTTATTCCTATGTCAAGAAGGGTGATCGCCTCAGCCTGCGTATCAGCCATCTCGAACCGGAAAAGCGTCGTGTCGGCTTTACCCAGCGATGGGGTACCGATGCGGCTGGTGGAACGGGCGAAGGTGAAGGTGCGGTTTCCTCGGAAAATGGTTCTGGCGAACCTGCGTCTGAGGCAGAATCGGCACCGGTTGAGCCTGCTCCGGAATCCGACAGCGGCGAACAGAGCGAATAATCGTGGTTTTGAAAGGGACGGTATATCAACCGTCCTTTTTATTAACGTGAATTTCTTCCGCGTTGACAAATAATATCCCCACACCTATAATCCCTCTCATCTTTAAGGAAAGGGAAGCGTATTCTACTGGTTAGAATTACGCCGATAGCAATTCGTGCTTGTTCCAGAGCAACCAAACTAGACTGGCATACACTCGGTAACCTGTATACGGCAGGTTAACCGGGTTTTGTTGCGTCTGTTTCCTGAAAGAAAAAACCATTTTTACGGGGGTATTTACACTTATGCAGGCAGAACCTTTGGTAGAGTCGATGACAGCGGATGAGATGGACTTCGCAGCTATGCTGGAAGCGTCCTTCGCCAAAGAACCGGAGCGCGGTGACATTGTAACCGGCACCATTCTGGCAGTGGATTATCATGGCTTGATTGTCGATGTTGGACTCAAGCGTGATGGCATCGTTCCGCGCCGTGATCTGGACCGTGTTGGAATTGATCCCAGCACCTTCAAGGTCGGTGAAGAAGTCGATGTAATTGTCGTGCGTATTGAAGATCAGGATGACAATCTTGTGCTTTCAGTATCGCAAGCCCAGCAGAGCGAAGACTGGAAAATCGCTGAGAAACTGATGGCAGATGATGAAGTGTGGGAAGGTGTCGTGACTGACGCCAACAAGGGCGGCTTGATCGTCCCCTTCGGCAACCTGCGCGGATTTGTCCCGGCCAGCCATGTCATTGATCTGCCCCGGAATATCGCTGAGGACGACCGTAAGGGTTTCATGACCACGCTCCTCGGTAAGAAGATCGCAGTCAAGGTGATCGAAGTCAACCGCAAGCGTCGTCGTTTGGTCTTCAGCCAGCGTGATGCCCAGCGTGGACGCCGCGAAGCCCGTAAGGAACTGCTGCTGGACGAACTGAAGGAAGGCGAAGTGCGCAAGGGCGTCGTCAGTGGTCTGCGCGACTTTGGTGCCTTCGTTGACCTCGGCGGAGCAGACGGCCTCATTCACATTTCTGAACTCGCTTGGCACCGCGTGAAGCATCCGAAAGAAGTGCTCAACGTCGGTGACGAGGTTGAAGTGTACATTCTGCGTTTGGATAGCGAAGGCAAGCGTATCGGCCTCAGCCTCAAGCGCCTCCAGAAGAATCCTTGGGCACGCGCCGAAGAGATGTACCATGTCGGCCAATTGGTCGAAGGCGTTGTTTCGCGCGTCGCGCAGTTCGGTGCCTTTGTCAGCCTCGAACCGGGTATCGAAGCCCTGCTGCACGGCAGCCAGTTGGCCGATCCCGCGCCCGTCGACCCGACCTTGATTGTTCACGAAGGACAGCGCTTGCTGCTCCGCGTGATCAGCATCGAGCCAGATCGTCAGCGTTTGGGCCTCAGCCTCAAGGAAGTCACTCAGGAAGAACGTGAACGCTGGCAGCAGCGCGAGGGTGCAGCCGCACCGGTTGAGCAAGATCAGGGTAGCGTTGAAACCGCTGATCCAGTACAATCATAAACCTTACACGCAGCAGCGGTACAAAAGTGTGCCGCTGTTGTAGTCGTTTGTCTCAATATAGATTAGTTTGAAGAAAGGAGCAGCCGGGAAACTATGGCAAATGTAACACTCAAGCCGAATGAATCGCAGGAATCGTTACTCCGTCGTTTTCGTAAGAAAGTGACCAATAGCGGTGTGTTGAGCACTGTGCGTCGCAAGCGTTGGCATATTTCAAAGAGCGAACTCCGCCGTATCGAAAAGAAGAAGGCTATTCGCCGCGCACGTCGCCGTCAACGTAAGACTGGTGTACGTTAAGTAAGTTTCGACATCTTAACGGGTGTCACCCGCTTACCCTGATGGTAACGGTGTGCTGTCTTAGCCAGTTTGGAGGGCTATGGCCAAACAAGATGATAAACTAGAGGTTGAGGGCAAGGTTGTCGAAGCCCTGCCGAATACCCAATTCCTTGTGGAACTGGATAACGGGCATCGTATTTTAGCCTACCTCTCCGGCAAGATGCGGAAATACTACATCCGTATTTTGCTTGGGGACCGGGTGAAAGTAGAGATGAGCGTTTATGACCCAAAACGTGGGCGTATCACCTATCGCCATAAAGACAGTGTTCGTGGTGACCCGGAAGAAGACATGGAAATGTAGTTTTCTCTGGTCTAAGGTTTAAGAAAGCTCGCGCTTCTGCGGGCTTTTTTGTTTATGGAGCGCTTGTGAAGAACCGTAGTTGGTGGATTGGCATCGCATTATTACTCATATTTTGGGCGACCCGCTTAAATGCCCTCGATTTACTGCCCATTCATAACGATGAAGGGCTGCACCTCACCCGCGCCGTTGAAGTATGGAATGGACACCCTTTCTGGGCCATCAGCGACGGAAAAATTATTAACCATTGGTTGATCGCTGCCTTTTATCCTCAACATGAACCTGTTTTTGCTGGACGCATTGCTACCCTTTTTGTCAGTCTGATTGGCCTTGCTGCTGGATATGCCATTGTCTATCGTTTCTTTGGCAGCGTCGCCGCTGTCTTAGCAGGCGCGCTCTGGATATTTTGCCCCTACTTATTCTTTTACGAACGCCTCGCCTTTAGTGATGCCGAAGCCGGTTCGCTAGTCGTACTCGCCATCTGGGCTGCCCTCCGCCTCAACCCCCTCCACCGCTTTACGGGCTATCAGCGGAGTGAGCCTGCGAACGTGCTGACGAAGGGGGTAGGAGTAAGGGTGAAGTATTTCATCCTCGTCGGCCTTGCCTTCGCCGCCGCAGCCTTATTCAAATTCACCGCCGCGCCCTATGCGCTGGCTGTGGGGCTGGTGGTGCTCTTCGCCAATCGCTTGTCATGGCGACAGCGTATCATCGGCCTACTCATCATCGGCATCACCGTTGCCGTTTGCTTTACCGTCCCGCTCATCTATCTCGCCGTGCGCGGTGAAGACTTCTTCTCCATCGCCCTCGGTTGGATCGGTGGCTCATCTGGTGGTCAGCCATCCTTTGTCGCCAATTGGGATCGTCTTTGGGCACAGTTGACCGGATACGGCTCCATCACATGGGTACTGCTGCTAGCCATCGGCTTGCTTGTCTTGCTACTGTCTGCCGTTGGGGTTTTGCGCTCGAAACGCATCACATCCGATCAGCGCCGTCTGATGGGTGTTTTACTCCTCGGTGGATTAATCCCGCTGCTCATCATTCTCTTCTTGGGACGCGAGGTGCTTTCCCGCCATTGGGTTGTCACGCTTCCGCTGCTCCTAACCCTCGCCGGAGCAGGGTTGGGCGTCGGCCTCTACCGCATCCGTGACGCCACTTCGCAGCAGCTCGTCGCGGGCTTCGGCGTATTGGCGCTCTTTTTTGGCATGGCTCCCTTCTTCCTGACGGCTTACACCGATCCTGCTGCCTTACCCCTACCTGCGGATGCCCACTATGAGCATATTACCTCGCACAGTTCTGGCTACGGGCTGCGTGAAGCCATGCAAGCGCTACCGCAGACGATTACCCGCCGTGATCTGCCCATCATCGGCAGCATGTTTGCCGATAGCTGCAAACGGGCCAACTTTTATGCTGTCGGTGGATTTACCCTGCGCTGTGTCGGCGCTCCCGGCGTCGCCGATATTGAAGCCGCGCTCAACCAGCAGCACGCAGTCTATGTCGTGTCGGACACTGCGCCCTTGATTGGTGTGGATGTCACCGCCCTCAAAGCTAAAGCCACCCATATTGCCGCCTATCCGCGCTCCGGGGAAACGCAGGATAATGCCTCGGTTGTGCTCTGGTTGCTCGAAGACCCTACTGCTGCTCGCGCGGCTACCGATTGCGCCAGTCCCACCACCTTGGCCGCCTACACACCGTCCTCTTCGCGGCCCTTCATCACACTGGATAGTAATCGTTTCATGTTGGGTGGCACACCTTTTTTGGCACGCGGTGCCAACTACTATCCGGCACGTTACCCTTGGAAGCGATTTCTCACGCAGGTTGATTTGCAGCCTGTCACCGAAGAACTCGCCCTGATGCGCACTTATGGTTTCAACACCATTCGCATCTTCCTCTGGAATACTGCGCTGTTTATCTGCCCAAGCCTCAACGATATTCCCAATCCGGATGCCTTTCGTCGCTTGGATGGCGTCATTAAATACGCCGCTGCCCAAAACTTCCACCTCATCGTCACGCTCAATGACATGCCCGATTTTGCCGCCGTACCGCTCTACACCAGCCCGACGGTTATTCCTGCTCAAACCCGCTTTATTGTCGAACGCTACAAAAATGAGCCTGCGATTCTGGCATGGGATCTGCGCAATGAAGGCGATATTGACTACGGTTCCAACGATGCGCTCGGTCGTGCCACCTTTCCTCGTGAGGACATCCTCAACTGGCTAAGTGCCACATCCACCGTCGTCCGTTCCATCGACACCAATCACCTCATCACCGCTGGTTGGCTGCACGACAGCGAATCCACAGCCCCCTCAGTCGATTTCATTAGCTTCCATCATTGGACGAACGCCGCCGACATGCTGAAGCGCGTCTCCGAAATTCGCTCCAAAACCGATAAGCCCATCTTGTTGGAAGAATTCGGTTACAGCACCTATCGTTATTCCCCTGAAGACCAAACCACCTTAATCATGTCCGTTGCGCAAGCCGCAGAGTCCCAAAATCTACTGGGCTGGCTCATCTGGACGGCCTTCGACTTCCCTCTCGACGCCACCTGTACCCCGCCTGCCTGCCCCAGCGCTGATAATGCCGAACATCACTTCGGCCTCTGGTATGCCAACTACACCGCCAAACCTGTCTTGGCGGCGCTCCGCACCATCCTTCAACCTTAACTTGCTCGATTCTCCGAAACGTATTACAACAAGGATTATATTCACGGTATATAAACTGAATATTTATTTCAAGTATTGACCTGCAAAGGGGTGTGTTATGGCTGACGTGCAAGGTTTTGTTCAGGCAGATTCACCGATCAAGGTCAGGGTAGGGCCGCGCATTACCGATGCTTCCGCCGGTGTGTCACTGTCGCCCGGAACACCCGTAAACATCACCGGCTTCGCGATTGATCCCCGTGGTGATGAGTTTCGCCATCGTTATCGCGTTACTCTCGACGGTCAGTCGCGCTGGGTAACGGCCATCTACATCAAAGTCAATCCGGCGGATATTCCACAAATTCCCTATGTGTTTCAGTTTCCCAATGATCTCGTCCGTGAACTCCGTGAAGGTCTAGGTATCACCGCTCTTTCAGCCAGCACCACGGAAGCCGATGATATTCAAGCCATCGCCCGTTTTATGCCCAACTTTTATCTACGTGGCAATAATTGGGATGTCCCTCAAATCAGCAAACTGCGTGGTTGGCTGGAACAGCTTTACAGCTGCGGCGTCATCTTGCGTTCTCCCGGCCCCGGTGGATGGTCACTCGCCGAAATCGAGTCCGCTTTCACAGCGGTTTCGACCATCGCGCAGGGCATGGCGGGCTTTCTCCACTTCGCCTTTGGCCTCGATGATCCCGCCTTAGCCTTCCGCCTGCTTTACGCCCCCTTGATCATCACCCGTGTCAACCGCGACAACGTCAACACCATGTCCGACTCCGTCTGGTTTGCCAAAAACGTTCAAGGCTATGAAGTCGTTTTCGGCAACCGTGTCTTCTTTAGCGGCAAGAGTCCTACCAGACGCTATCCCAATTTGCCATTTACCACGGTTGAACTCATTGCCCACGAAGTCTCTCACGTCATCAATTACCGCTATCGATTGGCCGATGCTGCCGGTCGTGAGTGGGCACCCGATGACTTCTACATGGCGACCATCAACAACGCTGCCTACACCCTTCCCAACGGTAACGTCGTGCGCCTTACGGGAAACTCTGGCTTTGGTTTTGTCGCCCGTAGCAGCGAAGATCCCGCCGAAATTGTCACCGATGCCATCGCCAACGCCGCTCTTGGACGCATGACCTTCGCCGCATCCGTTCCCGCGCAATCCGATGCAGGAAACGCCCGCCAGATGCAGCTAACCGACCTCATGAAACGGGTCATGCAGTGGCAGGTCAAACACTACATTGATCTCAACGCCATCAAGGGCAAAATTGACGGCATCCGACTCAAGAATCCCCAGATGGCCGACATGACACCTGCCTTAAACGCGGTTGCCATTGGTGACAACGCCCTCGATGCCCAGATGACCATGCTCAAGGGCTTGCACCCGCTCCCCTAGCAATCAGTAAGGCGGCTCACAGGAAGTCTTTAAAGTCCCCTCTGCCATGAAATGGAGAGGGGATTAGGGGTGAGGATTTGACTCCACGCTGGTGCCAGCACCGTTGTCTACACGCTTGTTTTTAAAGCCCTTCTCCCTTGCGTGCGGGGGAGAAGGGTTGGGATGAGGGGGTTAAAGCTCCACCATTCCCCAAACAAAAACGGGATAGATACAACCTATCCCGTTGCTTTCCTCGTTTTAATTTCTACGGTTCAATCGTCTTGGCACTGGTCTTATGTCAAGTCGATCTCAGTCTTATACCCGAATGACACACTGTTATTCACCCATCGCATCCACGTCGGCTTCAGCACATACAGCGTACTGCTGGCAATCACCGCATCAAACGTCGGTGGCAGTTGGAACTTCCGCAGGAACAGCAGCAGGATTTGTTCGCGTACCCGCTCGTCACTGATCGCCTGCGCTTCGCCCTTAATCTGCAAACCCACAATATCTTCCCACTGCCACACCGACGGATAGATGCAGCCCGAAACGTGGCCGTGTGCGCTGAGGTTCACGCTGTGCGCGACATGTGTGCTAGACAGCCAGTACAAATTAAACTGATCGTCCGAAACGTAGAAAACCGGTGCGGTTTCCGGCTGCCCTTCAGCGTTGACCGTTGCCAAAGACAATGTAGATTGTGTCTCTAAAAATTGGCGAATAATCTGCCGTGTGTCGGGGTCACTCATCAGCGGATGGCCTCTCTTTGTTCATGCCCAACCACTCAAAGTATAACCTGTTTTGGACGCCAATTCGAGCCAGCATGCGCCCCACCGTGTTGTTGACAATGTCATCCACCGTTTGCGGATGGTCATAAAAGGTGGGGGCAGGGGGCATAATCACCGCGCCGTTCTCAGCCGCTTGCACCATCAGCCGCAAATGCCCGATATGCAGTGGCGTTTCCCGCAGCACCAAAATTACAGGCCGCCCCTCTTTAAGCTGCACATCCGCCGCCCGCGTCAGCAAATCCGCGTCGTAGCTCGTCGCAATCGCCGACAGCGACTTGATGCTGCAGGGCGCGATAATCATGCCCATCGTCTGGAACGACCCGCTGGCGATGCTCGCGCCCACGTCCCCCGGCTTATGCACCACGCTCGCCAACTTTTCTACATCACTGATTTTCCAATCCGTCTCTTGGGCAATCGTCGCCTTCGCCGCCGGACTCATCACCAGATGCGTCTCAATAGCCTTATCCTGTGCCAGCGTCTCCAACAACCGTATCCCATAAATCACGCCCGACGCCCCTGAAATCCCTACAATCAACCGCTGTGCCATGACGAACCTTCAATCTGTTGAATTATCCGCAAATATTGCCCGTAACCGTGTGTCGTCTTCCTCAATATATAAAGAATATTCGCTTATAATTGGAGTCTCGTCGTTAATTGGCATAAGCTTGATCAGGTGATTGATTTGTTCTGTAAGGATGTCTAGCTTTTCTATATCACCCATTTCGAGGAACTTCAAAGACTCGTTAAAAAAATGTCGATATGTTTCAAACTCGGTAGTTGGTTCGAACTTACAGCCGATCCATGGAAAATCATACCACCCATAGGTTGTGAGCGTGCCAAGAATTTTGTCTTCTGCTGTTAACTCCCATACCCACTTACTTGTATTCATATCAGTAAAGGTTTTCCATCTGTGTCAATTGAATATTTCTGACATACTTCAAATTCTAAAGCGCCTTTAGCCTCATGCGGCGCAACTAGATCACATATGCCAAATGTCGTCACTTCACGTTAAATGTTAGCACCTATGTTTACTTTAGGTTTGTCGGCATACCATTTTCCAACCATCCACCAACGTCGTACTTCAACGCTCTCCCTCAAAACGGTTAGCGCCAACCCCGCGAATCAGTTACAAAATGTTCTTCCAAAAGGTAACCTGAACCAACTGCGAAGGGTTGGGGTTAGGGGTATGATGGCAAATCCACGTCCCCATTCCCAACGCACCTTAACAACATCACCCGTATTTGACTGTCAACTGAAGACTGTTAACGATGGTCTTCCTTGGCACAAAAACCCACTTTGCAATTGCCGCCTTTGCTGCATTTGCCGCATATTTCGCTCAAACCCTTGGCAAAAGTGGCAAAAGCCCTTGCAATGACTCTCGACTTGGAGTGTGCGTCAGCGCCCTTTGTTTGCTCAGACAGTGGCTTGAGCCACCGGCTGACATTGACGACAGTTCCGACACACCGTGCATCGCATCTCAACCACCAAATGTTGTAAATGAGACAAACCCCACCGATTCACAACTGCAATATTTTGAACCTTTGCCACGCTGCCAAGGTCAATGCCGCCGCCACTGCCGCCATAAAAACCCGAATTGGCGTCGCCGCCAAAGACGACATCGCCGACACATCAATCTTTTCGTCTAAAGCTAAAAGCCACCTGCTAATCGCTAATTGCCCCTTCGTCTCAGGAACAGCCACCATAAACCACCCACCACGATCCCGCTCACCACATGTATCGGCAGTCGCCACCAAGTCGTAGCCACCGGAGCAAAAGTCGTCGGAGCAGGGCTGAATGTCCAAGGCATCGAGCTTTTCGCCCAAGCCAGAAACGCGTCTCCAGTCGGCAGCACGCCCAGCGCATAGCGTTTGCTGCCCCCGATTTCAATCGGCATGCCCAGCGCTTCACCCACGTTCAGCATCGCGTTCGCCAGTTCACCATCGCCTGCGAGCTTTGCGGCACCCACCGTTACCACCGACGATGACAAACTCATTCCGGCGAACAGCGGCCCCGAATCCACGTCACCCATGCCATCGTTGCCCACCGGATACTCGCGAATACCCGGAATGCCCAGCACCGTCGCCGCGAATTTCTCGCGGAAAATCGGGTAAGTCTTTCGTGCCCAAACCGGATCAATTTCTGGCAGAAACCGTTGGATCACACTTTGTGATGAGCCGCGTGTTCCTTGTATCAAATCGCCTGTCCGGTAGTTGACCTGATGAGGCAGCAGTCCGGTCGCCGGATCAAATTTCGCTTTCGCCCGTTCAATCCAGTGTTGGATAGTTCCCTCGAACTGCGGCGGGAAAATCGTATCATGCAGGTGCAGCGCCGCCACTGCCACCGTACTGTCCACCGGCCACGCCTGACTGGGATAGGCTGCTAAGAATGGCGTTTCGCTCTGGTCAAACGCCGCCGCAAGCGCTGAAAGCTCACTTGTATATCGTTCCACTTCCGCCGGATCACGTTGGTCTTGTGCTTGCAGTTTCAGGATGCCACCGCGCAGCCAGTTGCTCCATCCGACGTAAAACACTCCGTATGGAGGTGTCAGTTCCGCCGAAAACACGCCACGCCCTTGAGGTGACTCCAACCGCTCCATCGCCCACTGACTTTCAGTGATTGCTTGTTCGGCGAGTGTCGCGTCTTTCAGCCCAACGTTAACCCACGTCAGTCCATAAAGTGCGTAAGTGAAGAAATACCCTTCAGGGAAAAACTGCTGCATCTCTTCGCCAGCACCCTGTTGCAGAGCCTCCTTGATGAAAGCCAACTGTGGCACCACGTCACTCTGCTGGGGATTGTATTCGGTGTAATACAGCCGCACATTGACCACACCGACCACCGTCGTAACAGGGATCAGGAACAAAACAAGGTACAACAGGCGAATAACTCGCATACGCACGCTCGCTCAGTAGTTTTCGATAAGTTCTAAAGAATAGGGATGCGATCAATCTCCCGTGTTCCTCAAACCACCACGCGTTTACTGTATAGACGAGTGTATCGCGGTTGCCATTGTCGGAATTTCTGCGCTTGTCCCGCTGTCACCGAGCATCAAGGTCAGTGCATATTGGCCTTTGCCCAGTTCTTTAAGGAGAACCAACCCATCAAATTCCTTGTCGCTAATCGTAAACTGTGCGTCAGCCTTGTCGTATACCGGTTCACCAATCTGCGCGAACAGCGGCCCGTCCTTGATGGCTAGCTGCAGGTATTCAGTGAGTTCTTGAACTGAGCTATCACCTTTTAGAGCGCTCTTTTCATCATAGATACCCAGCGAGTAAAGGATGCTGTTGGCTGATCCGACAATAACCATGACAGCCTGCTCATCGGCTTCAAATTGGGTTTCGTCGACGTTTTTCGTCAACATACTCAGCGCCTGCTTGTTGCTCCCGATGAGCATCGTGCCGCCCTTACCGAAAACATCCAGAGTGGATTTGAATTCACCGGCAGCCCAACCGTCAGGATACTTGAATTCGAATGATCCATCCGGTGCATTAAATGTAGAACCGAGCGGAATAGACGCAGCCGATTCAGGTGAACAGTTGGCTTCGATGGCTTCTAAATCCGCTTTTGCGCTGGTGATTTGTTGAATGGCCTCGGATTGCTTACCAGCGGCGGCTGCGGTCTGTGCTTCGATCAGTTTGGCTACGATAGGTTGTACATCAATGGTGCAGTTGGCGGCTTTTGCTTGAACTGCGCCAAGAGACCAAGCAAAACCAACAAGACTTACGAAAAGGATACTCCATTTGCTATGCATGGATCACCGGCTCCCTTAATCGCTAAGTTAATCAGTTCGTCAATGAATACGTAACTGAGGTCGTTTTAGTTCCAATACGTTGGTTGGTCGGGTTACTTCTCGCCCCAATGTACGGCCATTGTCCCGAACATGAACGTCTTGAATTGCACGTTACGGACGCCGGCCTGCCGCATTAAATTCGCCAGTTCATCCGGCGTTTTAAAGGCCTGCGTCGAACTTGGGAGATATTGGTATGCGTCCGCACCGTTTTTCCCGGCCACCATCCGCCCCAGCAGCGGAATAATATAACGCAGGTGAATTTCAATGAATGGTTTGAGCAGGTTATCTTTGGGAGGGGAACTATCCAGCACTACAATTCGCCCACCCGGTTTCAGAACCCGGAGTTGTTCGGCGAACATTCTCGGAATATCGACCACGTTTCGTGCCAGATAGCCGGAGGTCACCGCGTTAAAGATCCCATCAGGAAACGGCAGATTAAGGGCATCTGCGCCTGTCCAACCGACCTTGTCACCCATGGGTAGGGTCTGTCCAACCTGCATCATCGGCAGCGAGAAGTCGCCCCCAACTGCTTGGATACCCGGCACGGCCTTCAACGCCTCAAACGCAATGTCGCCTGTCCCTGTAGCCAGATCAAGCAGTTTATCACCGGCTTTCAAACGCGCTTGTTGGACAACGAAACGCCGCCATTTCAGATCTTGTCCGCCGGTCATCAACCGGTTCATCAGGTTGTAGCGACCTGCAATCCGCCCGAACATATCCTGTACATACGCAGCCCGTTCGCTGCCCGTGAGGTGTGCCATAAAGTTACTTTAGCTTTCCGATAATCTCGTCGCAGGTTTCGTCAGGTGTATACCCATTGGTGTACACAATAATTTTTGCCAAGTCGCTGTTCGCGTGATGCTTGACGAAATAAGCATTCATCTCTTTGTACCACGGAATGATTTCAGTCGGCGCATCCGGCGGAATTCGCGAATTCAAGGTTGTGATGGACTCATCTTGATCAGGCGAAGGTAATAGCAAAATCACATTCGGATACGGTTCAAGCGCCTTCTTAACACGTGTAAATAGCGCTTCGTCATCATAAACCGATTGTCCCGCTCCAAAATCAATCACGCAGTTATCGTAGTCCTGTAAAACACGCTCGACGCTGTGCGCTTCAAACGGTTTCCAGTACTCAAGGATGCCCGCCATCCCGCGCTCGGCGTGGACTTGTCGAGCCGTATCGTTATCATAGCCAATCTCGTCATAGTACGGTTGGCGGATTTCGTCAAGCGAAATGTTCTGCAACCCTAGCCGTTCCGAGAGCTTTTTACCAATCGTCGTTTTGCCCGCGCCCATCGGCCCAATCAGGATAATCTTCTGGTTCATAGGCAGCTTATGCTTATAACAATCGCTTTTTCAGCAATCCAATAATGTCTTGACACGAGTCATCTGGCTGTTTATCTTTCGTAAAAACAGTTATGGTTGCTAGCGTTGAGTTCGAAGGGTGCTTCAAGAAGAACCGATTAATGTCCTTAATCCGGTCAATAAATTCAACAGTCAGAAAAGGCTCTTTAGCCAATATGCGCGTCCCCAAAATCTCAACCGATTCATCAACATCGGAGCTAGGAACTAATAGAACAACCGCATGATCTGTCACCGCTTTTTTTGCCCGTTCTAGCATGCTGGGATCTTCATATACCGAATGCCCGGCGCCAAACGAAATAATTACGTTTGATGGATAGTCAGATAAGACACGCTCAACTGCATGAATATCAAACGGTTTCCAATATTCTGCTAGTGCCTTCATCCCTTGTTGGTCGCGCAGCTTTTGAGCGTAAGTAGCATCATATCCAATCTCGTCGTAATAATTCCAGCGAATGGTATCAAGCTCAATAACGTCAAGCATCAACTTTGCTCCGAGCAAAGAAGCGATGGTAGATTTTCCAGTACCGCTTGGCCCAATTAAGATAATATTTGCATTCATCGTTTGAATTAAATCACAAGCGCCAGAAATGTCCCGATGAACAGCGTTACGGCCACATAGGAATTCATCTGGAAGAACGCTTGGTTCATCTTGGAGAGGTCATTTGGCTTCACAAGGCTGTTCTCATAGGCCAGTAATCCGGCTGCGATAGCAACACCAATCCAGAACGGCCATCCCAATGGGTAGGTCAGGCCAAGAACAACCAGCACGAGAATGGTCAAAACATGGTTGACTTTCGCCATGAACAATGCGCTGGCGATTCCATAGCGGCTGGGCCACGAATATAAACCTTCCTGCTTATCGTGATCGACATCTTGAGAGGCATAAATTAAGTCGAACCCGCCAATCCAGAAGGTGACGGCCAGCATCAGCAGCCAAGCCGGTAGATCAGCAGCCGTAAAAATGCTGCCTCGTACCGCGATCCAGCCACCGATAGCCGCCAGCCCATCTGTGAAACCCAGCACCCAGTGACACAGCACCGTAAACCGCTTGGTGTAGGAATAACCGATTAAGAATATAAGAGCGCCGGGGAATAAAATCAGGGCTAGAGGACTCAGCAGCGCCGCGCTGATCGCCAGTAGGATCAAAGAAAATGCCGCAAATGCGATCATCAACTGTGGGGTAATGCGTCCCGTGACAGACGGACGCTTGGCCGTGCGAGGGTTGGTAGCATCAAAGCGCCGGTCAGCGTAGCGATTCACTGCAAAAGCGAAGGTTCTCGCCGAAGCCATCGCCACCGTTACCCAAAAGAATTGGTGAAAGGTCGGCAGTCCGCCAGCCGCTAGCACCGTGCCGAGATAGGCAAAAGGCAGCGCAAAGATCGTGTGCTCAAACTTAATCAGGTCGAGAAAAACCTTGATCTTGGTTAGGAGGGTATCGTTACTGGCAGGGTTTATCGCTGCATTCGTCATGGCTTAGCCTTTTACTGGAAGAATCTAGAAGGAATTACCGAGCGCGACTAGTTCGATCAACAGGTCGAAATCGTCGTCGGCTGCTGCCCGGTTGCGCTTCACATGCTGGCACTTGATACACTTGTGGATGATGATGGTTTCACCGGCTTTTTGCTCCGCGCCGACCGGTTCCATCAAGCCACCGCAGCCTGCCGCACGGTCTCCCGGATTAACATCCACATGTTTGCTCCACAAGCAGTGCGGACAATGGTTGGTATAGCCGTCACCAACTACGCTTTCGCCGCAGTTTTCACAGATGAAGTTTTCGGTGCGGCGCTGGAACTTTCGAGCCATTTTATATACACGCAGCGGGCTAGTGATGCTAAAAATATTGACTGTAGGGGTAGTGTTGTCGTGTTAACTTGCCCCGTTTAACGCGGCAGATTGCCCCTACAGTACAATAACAAAAATAATGTGTAGGCGGTTGCCTACTTCAAACCATAGATCGACCAGCGCTCATCCACTTTTTTGACGATCTCTGGACTCATCGCAATTTCTTCCGGCCAGCCACGCGGATGTCCATCTTCAGCCGATTTACTGGTGGCATCTAACCCGATGAAGCTGCGCGGTTGGTCAGCACTTGCATAATGATCGACATCACCACGACTAAATGCAATGTCACGCCGCCAATCGGTGTTTCCCAACGCGCGCCAAGCAACATCCGAAAGGTTATTGATGTCCACAAAGGCATCAACGATGACCAAGTTATAATCCGGGCATAGTTCCCAGATTCTATGCATAGCTTCTTTAGGCTTCAAGTGTGTCTTATCCAGTGCAACCACCAGCGTTTGATGGGTTTCACACCACTTGTTGCCGACAAGTGCAGTCAATTTCTCGACAGGGATGGGTGCTGGTGCTGGGTAGGGCTTTGAAAACTCTGGTTTTGTGGAACGGGTTGCATCCAAACCAACCTTGCCACCATAGGAGTCTTCAATCGCCGAGTGGTCAAGCTGATCGACCGCGCCATCCACAATGGTCACATCGCGGCGCCAATCGACGTTATTCAGGATTTCTTTGGCTACTGCAGCAGTATCATGGACGTTCACATCCGCATCAACAATGACGAAGCCTTTGGTCAGCATCATCAAGCCGAGTCCCCATAAACCGTACATGATTTTCTGTGCGTGGCCGGGGAAGCGTTTTTTGATACTCACGACAACCAGATTATGGAAAACGCCTTCGGCGGGCATCGCATAATCGACAATCTCGCCCATGAATAATTTCATCAACGGTAGGAATAAGCGCTCGGTTGCTTTACCTAACCACAGGTCTTCCATCGGTGGCTTGCCGACAATTGTTGTGGGGTAAATGGCATCTTTTCGGTGTGTAATCGCCGTGACATGCATCACAGGAAATAAGTCGGGTGGCGTATAGAACCCTGTATGGTCGCCGAACGGGCCTTCGGTTCGGTGTTCATTGGGATCGAACCAACCTTCAATGATAATCTCAGCATTGGCGGGAACTTCCAAGTCTTGGGAGACACACTTCACAAAGGTTGTCGGTTTCCCACGCAGCCAATTGGCAAGCAAAAATTCATCAATCCCCGGAGGCAGCGGTGCTGAACCACACCACATCGCTGCCGGATCACCCCCTAAAACAATTGCTACGGGGATCTTCTGTTGATTACGGGCTTTACCAGCTTCTTGATGCTCCTTGCCACCTTTGTGTCGCTGCCAATGCAGACCAAGTGTTTGTCCATCGTACACTTGCACTCGATACATACCGACATTCCGCGTGCCTGTTACTGGGTCGCGGGTAATCACAGATGTTAAGGTGATGTATTTACCGCCGTCGTGTGGCCAACATTTCAGAATAGGGAAGATGTTGACATCAGGATTTTCGGTAATAACGACTTCCTGAACCGGCGCTTTAGATGTTTTGCTGGGGCCGAGACCCACACGTCGTAACGCATCAAAGACTTCCATCCCACGATTCATCATTGGCCCCATGCCTTTAGGCAGCTTGAGGTCGATGAGTTTCGCAAGGCGCTGATTGAGTTCATCCAAATCTTCGACGCCCATTGCCCATGCCATCCGGCGTGGACTTCCGTAGAGATTCACTGCTACTGGAAACCGACTGCCCTCTACCTGTTCAAAAAGAAGGGCTTTGTTGCGGTCATGGGGCAGCTTTGAAATCCGGTCGGTAATTTCAGTAATTTCTAGTTCGGCGCTGACAGGCGTTTTGATGCGAACCAATTCGCCAGCCTGTTCCAGTTTATCAATGAATTCGGTCAGTCGTTTATAGGCCATCGTTTACAACATTCAATTTGTGCTAAACGTCACGAACATTATATCATAAGCTTTTGGAGATGCGCCATTAAAATTGCCTGAGTGGTATAATGCTACTATGTCATAACTTAAGTCAAGGGTATTTGGAAGTTCTTTTAGCTGTCTCAATCAAGGAAGCCGGCAACAATGTTTAGTGTCAATTTGAAAGGCAAGGTCGCTCTGGTTACAGGCGCAGGACGCGGTATTGGTAAAGCCATTGCGCAAGGGTTAGCTGACTCCGGTTCAGTAGTCGCCGTGAATGATATTGATCCGACAAGTGCTGCGCTGACGACGGGTATCTTGTCAGGCGACGCGAAGGCTTATGTTGCGGATGTGCGCGACTCGGCGGCAGTCGAAAAAATGATTGATCAGGTAGTCGCCGATTTCGGTCATGTGGATATCGTCATCAACAATGCTGGCGTTGAGCCGCGTTCCTCGATTCTGGAGATGAGCGACTCTGATTGGCACAACGCGATTAGCACCAACTTGGACGCCGCGTTTTATACCAGCCGCAGCGCGGGACGGATTATGCGGGTACGGGGGCAGGGCGTCATCATTAATATTTCCTCGATTGCAGGACATAACATACCAATTGCGATGCGGTCAGGATATGTGGCGAGTAAGGCTGGACTGATCGGCTTTACCAAGGAGTGCGCCAGAGAGTTCGCAGCTTATGGAATCCGCGTGAACGCGGTTTGCCCCGGCGTGATTGAAACCGAGATGACCAGTCACCTGCGCCAGAACGAGGCCCAAATGAAAAAGTGGCTAGAGGATATTCCCCAAGGGCGGCTCGGTATTCCTGAAGATGTTATGGGATTGGTACTGTTCCTGTGTTCGGATGCATCCCGTTACTTGACTGGACAAGCCATCAATGTTGATGGTGGCAAAGTGATGATGTAGGCGGAACAGAAACAAGGACGCTGAAATGAATGTCGCTGCGCTGCTGGATGAACTCCGTTCGATAGCCCAACTGGGATTGCATTACGCACAAGACCCTTATGATCGAGAACGGTATGAGCGGCTGATGCGGTTGGCTGTGACCGAGTATGCGTCGATCACAGGATTAGCTGAAGCCGAGATTGGTGAGCGGTTTAAGCGAGAAATCGGCTATGTGACTCCGAAAGTGGGCTGTGCGGCAGGCATCTTTGATGAGCAGGGCAAGGTGCTGCTGGTCAAACGCTCCGATAATGGGCGATGGGGGCTACCTGCCGGATTCTGTGAAGTCAATCAAACGCCCCGTGAAAATTTGACACGCGAAGTCCGCGAAGAAACCGGACTCGAAGTCGAAGTCGGTCCACTGGTTGATGTGTTTAGTGTGCTGCCGGGAGAATATGGACAGCCTAATACGCTGCATGCGCTGTTGTTTTTACGTCAGGCGACGGGCGGTGTCTTGACCCCTTCCCACGAGACCCCTGTGGTGGGTTACTTTGACCATAAGACGATTACCGATTGGCATTTTGATCATGGGAAGCGCGTTGAGCGCGCCTACCAATATTGGCTCCAACAAAGCGAGTGAATAAGTTATGTCGGCACGTTTCCACGAAATTTCTGAGGCGAACCACCGCATTCTGAACCCGATCAGCGACGATAAGCTGATGCTGCTGGGATACCTGTGCGGGCTCCAGCCGGGAGTGCGTATTCTGGATTTGGCCTGTGGTAAAGGCGAGATGTTGTGCAGGTGGTCACAGACCTTTGGAATAACCGGCATCGGTGTGGATACGAGCGGGACGTTTCTGGAAACTGCGCAACAGCGGGCCATCGAACTTGGAGTGGCCCAGCAAGTTCATTTTGTAAAGGCCGACGGCTCGGATTACATCAAACCGGAACTCCAGTTTGATGTGGTGAGCTGCCTAGGGGCAAGCTGGATTGGTGGCGGGCTGGTGGGCATTTTGGAGCTGATGAAGCAGGGATTAGCCAACCAGAACAGTCTGATCATCGTCGGCGAGCCTTACTGGATTGATTTACCACCGTTGGACGCTTACATGGAATTGGGCGTCGGGGCGGAAGAATACACGACGCTGGAAGGAACGCTCGACCGTTTTGAACTGTGTGGGTTAGAGCTGATTGAGATGGTACTGGCAGACCATGATACATGGGACCGGTATGCTGCGGCGCAGTGGATGACCGTGAGCAATTGGCTGCGGGAAAATCCGCATGACCGCGATTCTCCGGCGCTGGCGCAATGGATTGCCCAAGACAAGCGTGCCTACATGCGTTACTCACGGCGCTACTTCGGCTGGGGGATGTTTGTGCTGCGGCAGATGGTTTAGGCAGCGGTTGGCGATTAGCAGTTAGCGGTTAGCTCAAGACAAAGAACCTTATGTGTCGGCGATGTCGTCGGCGGCGGCGACGCCAATTCGGGTTTTATGGCGGTGGTGGCGGCGGCATTGACAGTTGTTTGGGCGAGATGATTGATGTGTCGGAAATGTCGTCAGAGGCGGCACAGTCGTCAGTGTCAGATAGTCAAAGTCGACAGTTATCAGCCAATAGTTGGCAGCCCATACAAGACTGTTTGCCACGTTTGCTGACGGTTTGAGCGAAATATGCGGCAAATGCAGCAAAGGCGGCAATGGCAAAGTGGGTTTTTATGCCAAGGAAGTTACCCGTTCACAGTCAAATACGGCGTGTGGTTGTTAAGGTGCGTTGGGAATGGGGTACTAGGATTTGCCACCATACCCCTAACCCCAACCCTTCCCCTGTTACTATGGGGGAAGGGCGCAAATACGTGTTCTCTGGTGATTATTGTACAGGAATTGCAGTTGGTTCGGGTTACATTTTGGAAGAACATTTTGTAACTGATTCGTGGGGTTGGCGCTAACCGTTTTGAGTGAGCGGATTGAGACGAACGGTTAGTGGATAGTTTGAAACTGGTATGCCGACAAACCTAAAGTAAACCTGAATGATAATAAATTGGCAACGCGAACAAGATTTACCCACTTGAGCAAAAGACGCTTGAGCCACTTGACCATTGAGCACTAATATCCCAGCCCTCTGAAACTTTGCTAATGGTTTTTCCGTCCCATACCGATAATTCCCAACCTTTTGGACCACGCTTACAATATGCTAGATTTCCATCTGAACTCCATGCTGGTGGGTATTCG
Organism: Aggregatilineales bacterium; assembly: GCA_044226855.1. Taxonomy (GTDB): domain Bacteria; phylum Chloroflexota; class Anaerolineae; order Aggregatilineales; family Phototrophicaceae; genus CFX2. Next base: position 236,878 of record JBGAGF010000008.1, on the reverse strand, counting down.
GCTTCAGTTGTAAAAATAGTCTGATTGTTCACGTCTTTAACGTAAACTAACTGCTTGGATGACCAGAAAGTTGAGAATGCCCAACGTCCATCTGCACTCCAAGTTGGGAAACCATTGTGCAGATCAGGATTTTGGCTGATATTAGTCACTGTTTGCCCATTCCATACATAAACCTGAACATGGCTATCATCTGCTCCCGTCGCATTAAAGGCTAGTAGGCCTTTATTAGTCCAATTTGGAGACGACATGTAGTCTGTCAATTCTGGTGCAATGTTGATAAAGCTATCCGTATCGACCTGATTGTTTTTGAAGGACATAGCATCCCATACAAAAATATCGTATTTGCCGTTACGCAAAGATGAAAAAGCCAATTGCCCATTGGTATTCCAGACTGGTGAATTGTCTCCGCCAAATGGCGTTTGGCTGATGTCAATTATTTCCCGACCATCCCAATAGTAAATTTCGCTGCCGTCTGCTCTGGTAGGTTGCCATATGGTGAAGGCCAATTCGTTTTTCGTATTCCAAGCAATATCATCGCTAAAATAGCGACTAACAGGGTTAGTATTTGGAGGCGTAATATTTGTCGTTTTTTCGCTATCCCATATATAGATGGATTTATCACCTGCTGTGCGAGATGCAAATGCTAAATACTTACCATCAAGACTCCATCCCAAGGGGTAATCGTATGCATCAGAAGCTTGGCTGATATTTATAAGGATCTGATCGCTTTGTTGAGTATCCGTAACATAAATATCAGTATTTCCATCTTTAGTTGACGAGAACGCTAATTGTCGATTTTTGCTCAACTTGAAATGACCGTGTTCAACATTGCTGCGAAGTAAGCTACGTGATCGACTTAAAGGCTCATAAAGCATTAAATCAGTCTTACCCTCAATGGAACCAGAGTTAACTGTATAAGCCAATACATCAATGAAGTTTGTTTGGGCGGCCAGACTAGAGACGTTCAATAACAACATCAGAAATGATAGTTGAAGTATTGACCTTTGGTGGCGGCGACTAAGCATAAAAATCAGGCCCATGACTAAAATCCGACTTGGAATTTATTTTAAAACCTCGTCGAGGAGGGCTTGCATGCGCTGGTGGTGGGCACCTTTCCAATAGACCTGACCGCAGGATGTGCAGCGGTGGAAAGCGTCATAGTAGCGGGCGGTGCCTTCGGGAAGCTGATCCTCGACCTGTTCGCGGGTGACGGCTTCCACAAGGCCGTTGCATTTCATACAACGCGAGAAGGGGACAACCTGATCTTTGAGGTGATAGCGGACCGTGATTTCGGCAAGCTGTTTGTGACGGTTGGTTTCGCGCACAAAGTAGCCGTAGATGACGACGCTGCGCTTGAGCAAGCCGACATCGCGCGTGAGCAAAATGCGGGTTTCGTCATGCGAGACCTGTGCCAGTTCTTCGTCATGATAGTCGTTGCGGTAAAGCGTATCAAAGCCCATCATACGGAGATAGGCGGCCAAGCGTCCCAAGTGCTGGTCGAGAATGAAGGTCGGGCGACCGGGGAAATCCGGACGCAGCGAGACAGGGTTCGCGACCTCCGGGGCAGCGGCGACCGGATAGACGTTGAGAAAGTCCCCATGCCGGACGATGGTGTTGAAGTCTACAGATGTGCCGTTGATGACAATCAGGTCAATTTCAGGGTGAGGGACACCGAGCGATTCGATCATGTCTTTGACGGAGGCGCGGTGCTCGAAGGCGTGTTGAATGAGACGATCTTTTTGCGCACGAGGCAAGAAGAAGTTGAGCGAGTCATGGAAGCGGAAGTTAGCGGTGAACATCAGACACCCACCCTCAAATTCTCACCCCCTGACCCCCACATCGGCACGTTCGCACGCTCACTCCGCCGAAAGCCATTTCATGGCAGAGGGGGAGTTCGGAGGCAATGCAAGCCCTTTTCAAAAAGTGTCGTCTTCTCAATTCGCAAGCGAGGGTGTGGCTTAGGGCTGATTGGTGAGTCAATTTTGTGTTTGAGTTCATATACTAGGTATTCGGGCGGCGTGCCTCGATGGCGACCCAATCTCCATCGGGTTGGGTGCGGCGCTTATAGGGTTCAAGACCCGTTTTACGGAGCGCGGCTTCGACATCATTGGCCTGTTCTTCGGTGAGGCCGCTGAAAATGGCGATGCCACCGGGACGGACGGTATCGCCAAGATGTTGATCACACATGGCGATGATAACACGGGCCAGAATGTTGACGACCACCAGATCAAAACGGCGAGCCGAGGTAATTACATTTTCGAGGCTGCCTTCTTGCACGGTGATTTTATCAGCAACCCCATTTTGTTCGATATTTTCTTGAGTTACTTTGACGGCAATCGGGTCATTATCCAAACCGAGAATATGACCTGCACCTAACTTGGCGGCGGCAATCGAGAGAATACCCGATCCACAGCCGAGGTCGAGTATCTTGACACCGGGCTGCACCAAATCTTCGAGGGCTTCCATGCAGAGTTGGGTGGTGGGATGTGTGCCCGTGCCGAAGGCCATGCCGGGATCGAGGGCGATTTCCAAATCGTCGGGCTGCATCTCAACTGAAATCCACAAGGGGCGGATAAACAAGCGGCGTCCGATGCGCACCGGATGATAATGGGCTTTCCACGCTTCGGCCCAATCGGTTTCGTGAACGATGGTGTAGGTCGGCGTGGGCATGGGGTACATCATATTCATGTGACCGAGGGCGGCTTCGAGGCGCATCTTGGCATCCTCGGCGCGGTTGTCCGCCGGAATATAGGCGCGAATTGTCAGGCGTGTCGGTGGTGGTGTTGCGCCTTCGTCGTACAGCTCCGGCATGATGCCTTCTTGCTCAATGGCTACGCCTTGATGTCCGTAACGCTGTAACAGTTCGGCGACTGCTTCGGCGGACTCACCATCGACACTGAGCGCAATTTCGATCCAATCCATTCAGTACCCCCACCCTAACCCTCCCCCATAGAACAGGGGAGGGAATGATTAAATTTAAAGTCATAAAACAAAAGCGTTCGATTGAACGCCTTTGTGTGTATTTTACTCAATTTTGGCGAATAACCCTATGCCTGTTCGCCGCCAAAGAAATCCATAACACGGTCAAAGAAGCCTCGTCCATTTTGCTGGGGCGTGACGTCGCTGCCAAAGGTGGCGGCAAGACGCTCGAACAGATCACGCTGCTCAGCGGTGAGGGTAGTCGGGACGCCGACTTGGACATAGACGAGTTGATCGCCGCGACCAGAATTCGAACCATCGCTGCGGAGACGCGGAATCCCTTTGCCACGCAGACGGAAGACTTTTCCGGTTTGGGTTCCAGCAGGAATCGCCAGTTCGACATCACCATCGACGGTCGGGACATTGACTTTGTCGCCTAATGCGGCCTGCGCCACATTGATGTTGATGTCCAAGATGACATCGTTTTCTTTGCGTTTGAAGTATTGGTGCTGCTTGACGTCGATGACGACATACAAGTTGCCCTGAGGCGCGCCGCGTTCACCTGCATCGCCTTCGCCCTTGATCTGGATTTGCAAACCTTCGCGGACACCGGGTGGAATGGTGACGTTCAGATTGGCACGTTTGCGGAGGACACCTTGACCGTTGCAGGTCTTGCAGGGTGTGGGGTTGATTTCGCCGCGACCATTGCAGCGCGGGCAGGTTGAAGTGCGAACCATCGCGCCGAGGAAGGTTTGATCCACACGGCGGACTTCGCCGGACCCTTTACATTCGGGGCAGGTGACAGGTGATGTTCCCGGCTGGGCACCGTTGCCGCTGCAGGTTTCGCAGACTTCAAGACGGTCAAACTCGACCTGCTTTTCGACACCGAAAATCGATTCCTCAAAGCTGACCTGAACATCGACACGGCGATCCGCACCCGGGCGCGGGCCACGACGGCGTCCAGCGGTTCGTCCACCGCCGAAGTTGTTGAAAAATTCCTCAAAGATTTCCTCAAAACCGCCGAAACCCTGCCCGTTAAAGCCGGGCTGTCCGTTTACGCCAGCCGCGCCGTACCGGTCATAGCGGGCGCGCTTTTCGTCATCGGAAAGAACTTCGTAGGCTTCGTTGATTTCTTTGAACTTGGCTTCAGCGTCATCGTGATCGCTGACATCAGGATGATATTCACGGGCGAGCTTGCGGAATGCTTTCTTAATTTCGTCTTTGCCAGCAGTCCGGGGGACCCCCAGTAGCTCATAATAATCGTGTGCCATAAAAATCGTCCAAATCCCCCAGCTAATATCTCGTCATCTCGTCTGGATGAAAGATTACAGTCGGTTACCTGAAATTGCTTGAATGAGAGAAGTTCGTGTGATGAACACGGTTTGAATTGTTCAGTACCTTCTAATTGTACCACCAGACGTTGTCGGCTTTAATAAAAAGTGGGTAGGGGGTTCATTCCCTACCCATTTTGTTTGCTTATTTACCGGTTCCACATGACGTACATTACGCCTCTGTGTATTCGCCTTCGACCACATCTTCGCCACCGGGCTTCTGCTGACCGGGATTGGGGTTCGCAGCACCCGGCGGGGGTTCAGATGCACCCTGCTGGTACATGCTGCCACCGAGGGTCTGGATGTGCTGGTTGAGCGCATCAGTCGCGGCCTTGATCTTATCCAGATCGTTGCCTTCCATGGCTTTGCGGGTCGCGTCGATCTTTTCCTGAGTCTGCTTCTTGGCATCTTCAGGGAGCTTGTCGGCGAAGTCACGGAGAACCTTCTCAGCGGAGAAGATGGTGCTGTCTGCCGTGTTCTTGATTTCGACCTGCTCTTTACGCTTGAGGTCTTCAGCGGCGTGCGCTTCAGCATCCTTCACCATGCGGTCGATTTCCGTATCGGATAGACCGCTGCTGGCCGTGATGGTGATCTTCTGAGCGCGTCCGGTTGCCTTGTCGGCGGCGCTGACGTTGATGATACCGTTGGCGTCGATGTCAAAGGTGACTTCAATTTGCGGCACACCGCGCGGCGCGGGCGGGATACCATCCAGAATGAACTTGCCGAGCGACTTGTTGTCAGCGGCCATTGGACGTTCGCCTTGCACGACGTGAATTTCGACCTGTGTCTGACCATCCGCTGCTGTGGAGAACACCTGGCTCTTCTTTGTGGGGATGGTGGTGTTGCGTTCGATGAGCGGGGTTGCCACGCCACCGAGTGTTTCGACACCGAGTGACAGCGGGGTCACGTCGAGCAGCAGAATGTCCTTGACTTCGCCACCCAACACACCGGCCTGAATAGCGGCACCGAGCGCCACGACTTCATCCGGATTAACGCCCTTGCTGGGTTCCTTGCCGAAGAAGCTCTTCACCGATTCGACAACGGCGGGCATACGGGTCATACCGCCGACCAGAATGACGTTGTTAATTTCGTTCTTGCTGAGGCCAGCATCCTTGAGCGCGGCTTCGCACGGGGCGATTGAGCGCTGGATCAGACCCTGAGTCAAGCTTTCCAACTTGGCGCGGGTGAGCGTCATGTTGAGGTGCTTGGGGCCGCTGGCATCGGCCGTGATGAAGGGCAGGTTGATTTCGGTCGAGAGGGTGCTCGACAGTTCAATCTTGGCCTTTTCAGCCGCTTCCTTCAGACGCTGAAGCGCCTGACGATCTGACTTGAGGTCAATACCCTGATCACGCTTGAACTCTGCGGAGACATAGTCGATGATGGTTTCATCAAAGTTGTCGCCACCGAGGTAGGTATCACCGTTGGTGCTGCGGACTTCGAAGACGCCGTCGCCGACTTCAAGGATGGAAATATCGAATGTACCACCACCGAGGTCATAGACCGCGATGACTTCGTTCTTCTTCTCACCCATGCCGTAGGCCAAGCTGGAGGCCGTCGGTTCGTTGATGATACGCAGCACTTCGAGACCGGCAATCTTGCCTGCGTCTTTAGTGGCGTTACGCTGGGCATCGTTGAAGTAAGCCGGAACTGTGATAACCGCCTTATCAACTGTTTCACCCAGATAGGCCTCGGCATCCGCCTTGATCTTTTGCAGGATCATGGCCGAAATTTCTGGCGGGCTGTATTCCTTGCCACCCATATGGACGCGGGCATCGCCGTTGGGCGCGGCGCTGACCTTATAGGGCATGCGCTTGACGGTTTCCTGAACCTGATGATCTGAGAACTTCCGTCCCATAAAGCGCTTGACTGAGAAAATAGTATTCTCAGGATTCACGACTGCTTGGTTACGCGCGACTTTACCGACCAGACGTTCACCGGTCTTGGGGTTGGTCGCCACTACAGATGGGATCAGGTTACTGCCCTCGGAAGAGGGGATAACCACAGGCTGACCGCCTTCCATCACCGCTACAACCGAGTTAGTTGTACCGAGGTCAATACCAATTATTCTTCCCATAAACTTTTTAGCTCTCCTTGATTTGATTTGGTGCGAGTTGCTCTCCGGGATTGGTTGATGTACCCGGTGCACTGCTTTTCTAGGTTGCGATCTTGACTAAGGCTGGACGGAGGACACGATCCCCACGTACATAGCCTTTTTGCAGCGTAGCGATGACATAACCGCTTTCAACCTCGCTGCTTTCTTCCGTGACGACTGCTTCATGGCGAGTCGGGTCGAAAACCGCACCGACCGGATCGAGCACCGTAACACCTTTTTCTTCCAGAGTCTTCTGGAATTTCCGGTAGATACCACTCACACCGTTCATCCACGGATGGTCTTTCAATTCTGGGGGGACGTTCGCCATTGCCCGTTCGAAGTCATCGATGATGGGCAGTAAAGCGAGCATCGCTTCAACCGCTGACGCGTCGCGCAAATCTTTCATTTGGCCTTCGACACGCTTCTTATAATTGTTGAAGTCCGCCCGCTCTCGCAGCCAGCCCTCTTTGTACTCATTGGCTTCCTTGGCTTCTTTTCGCGCTTTGGCCAATTCTTCGGCCAGATTGATGTCAGGCACCGCAGTGGCTGCTCCATCATCCGGGGGGAGTGGCGTGCCGTTGTCTTCGGCGGCGAACTGTGTCGTCTCCTCTTGGCTCACGTTATCTTATTTCCTCTCTTAGATTGAATGACACACTAAAGGATAGTGTGTAAGACATGATTAATATAGCGGACATTGTATCAGAATCGCATAAACGTTTATATGATAACCATATGAGTTATCAATGATTCTGTCAGATTGACTTTGAGGAAACGAAGAGGCCTACTGTTCAGCTTCTTCTTCGGTGGATTTACTCGTGTCATAGATGTTTTCGAGCGCTTCGGTCATCAAGCCCGCAACATAGCGCACGGTACTGATGGCGCGCCCATAATTGATGTAGACGGGGCCGAGCACACCGAGCGCCCCGCTGGCCTGACCGGGGATGCCATAACGGCTAAATACCATGCTGATATGTTTGAGTTCTGACCAGCGTCCTTCGCCACCAATGACGACCTCGACATGATTCATATTCGGACCAAGTTCGTTCAAGATCATATTGAGGACGGGGCGTTCTTCGAAGACACGCACGGCTTGCTGCGCGCCAGCACTGTTCTGGAAGCTGCTCATGACTTCGCTCAGACCTTCACGGTAGATGAGCAGGGTCGGATTGCTATCGGCCTTTTCCATGATATCGGCTATGACATCGGCGATCTCTCGGTCAAGCGCCTGTAACTGAACGCTTTTCATGCGAACTTGATTGGAGTTCAAATCCATGCACAGCGAATTGATCCGTGCGGCGACTTCGCTCAACTGCGGTTGAGAAATAGGATCAGCAAGATTATACATCTGCTGATGGACTGCGCCGCCATGTAACACGAGCACAATCAGCACCAAGCGACCTTGAATAGAAATAACTTCAATGTGCTTAAAGCGGCTGGTTTCGGCAATAGGCGGCGTGACGAGTGCGGCACTATTTACAGTACGTGCGAGAATGGTGGCGGCACGGCGCATCCACTGCTCGGTGACTAAAGGGGAGTCATGGAATATTTCGGCAATATGGGTTTGTTCAGAGGCGGGTAAATCGCTGGCTTTAATCAGACGTTTGACGAAATAACGATAACCGTTCTCCGTCGGCACACGTCCAGCAGAGGTATGTGGCGCGGTGACATAACCCAATTCTTCCAGCACCGCCATTTCATTACGGATGGTGGCACTGCTGACGTTTAGGTCGGCATTTTCGGCTAAATTCTTTGAGCTGACAGGATCAGGAGAATTCGTGTAGGCGCGGATGATGTGAGAGAGAATTTCCTCCTGCCTGCGGGTAAGTTCTGGTAGCTGAGCGTCGTCTATATGCATAGGATAAAGTGAATTCTCGCGCTGTTATTAGACTGTTAATTCAGGTTGGCGACAACCTTGACATCATGATAACATGGCCACAATACAGCGTCAAAATAGATACAGAATGGAGAGCGTAATGAGTGACAAGACCTTCGAGATAACAGAAGCTAATTTCCAAAAAGAGGTTCTTGAATCCACCGAACCGGTGTTGATCGACTTCTGGGCAGAGTGGTGTACTCCTTGTAAGATGATCAGCCCGCTGGTTGATCAAATCGCGGATGAATACAAGGGTAAGGTGCGGGTTGGCAAGCTGGATGCGGACGCCAATCCAGATGTGCTCATGCGTTACAATGTGATGGGTATCCCCACCTTGATGTTGTTTAAGGGTGGTGAAGCTGTCGAGCGTATAACGGGTTACCAGCCAAAGGATAAGATTACTTCCAAGCTCATTCCGCATCTGAGCTAAAGCGCTGAAGCTTATCCATCTGATTAGAATAAAGTGCTTGTGTCAAAATGACGCAGGCACTTTTTTTGTCCCCGAGAAGTGTTATTTACCCTGTTGTAAGGTCATTTTAGGCGAAAATTAGTTGTTTGTGTCAAAGTAACACAATACTTCTATCTCTCAATCGAAACTATTTTGTTCGTCATTCGATCATATACTTGGGTATACATGGGATTTTGCTAACGCGAACTGAAAGAGAACTACTGTGACAAGACGACGTCTTATTTTGCTTGGCGTGATCGTAATTGTTATTGCGGTTGTGGCCGGAGGTATCGTATATGCCCTGAAGAAAACCGATCTGAAGGAAAGAATTACGCTGGCTTTGAACCCCTCAAATCCACCGGATAGTTTTTACTTACAGTCTCTCATCTTGAATTTGTACGAACCCACTAGCCTTACCTTCGGGCCAAATGGCCAAATGTTTATTACTGAACGGGCTGGTAAGGTCAAACTGGTTGAAGCAGGTTCGACATTGGTCAGCCGTAAGAACGTGTTGGAACTCCAGAATATCAACACGGCAGCCGGCGAGCGTGGCATGGTTGGATTTGCGCTTGATCCGGATTTCAAGACAAATCACTATTATTATGTGTTTTATACGGCGGATACTCCACTACATGACCGAATTTCACGGTTTACACTGAGTGACGACAACACTACCGATCTGAAGAGTGAAGTGGTTATCTGGGAAGATTTGGCTGACGCCGACTTCTGGCATCATGGCGGCCAATTGACTTTTGGTAAAGATGGAAAACTGTATGCGGCTGTCGGCTTCCACAGTGATACGACAGAAGGCAAGGGAAACGTTTCGCAGCGTTTAGATTCGTATCGCGGCAAGATCCTGCGTATGAACAGTGATGGAACTGCACCTAAGGACAATCCCTTCTATGATGGTGACGGGCCGAATTTGGATACAATCTGGGCGATTGGGCTACGAAATCCATTCCGGTTTACATTCGATTCGGTAACCGATGTGATGTATATCGCTGACGTGGGCGCAAATGACAAGAATTCAATCGAAGAATTGAACATTGGCAAAGCCGGCGCGAACTACGGTTGGCCGATCTGCGAAGGCGTTTGCAACAAAGACGGCATGACGGATCCGATTTACACCTATGCGCATAATTCACGGGACGCCTCGATTATCGGTGGTTTTGTGTATCATGCCGACATGTTCCCGAAGGAGTATCAAGGAAGCTATTTCTTCGCGGATTACGCCCAAAACTGGATTCGACGGCTGACGTTCGATGCGGCGGGTAAACCTACCGAGAACGCATTCCTGCCGACCAACGGTTTAAATGACGAACCATTTGGCGATATTGTCGATCTGGAGCAGGGGCCGGACGGTGCTCTGTACTATGTCGATATTGCGCTCGACAACTACGGCAATCACCTTGGGCCGGGATCGATACGACGGATTGCGTACAGCGCGAATAATCATCCACCGACTATTACGAAGGCTGAAGCGAACGTTGTCACTGCGCCGAAGGCACCACAAGCAATTGAGTTTAGCAGTGCGGCCACCGACGCGGATAACAATTCACTGACTTACAGTTGGGACTTTGGCGACCATACGACGGGTGACCAAGCGAATATGTCGCATAACTACGCCAAAGCTGGAGAATATTCCGCTCGATTAACCGTATCAGACGGGAACGCTGTTGCATTCTCCACTCCAATTGACATTGTGGTTGGCACGCCCCCTACAGTCACGATTACAGAGCCTAAAGATCAAGCGAAATTTAGAGCCGGTGATGTGATTACTCTGAATGGCAGCGCTACTGATGATGGAGCATTGACCAACGAAAGCTACAGTTGGAAGACCATTTTTCATCACATTGACCATGTGCATCCGAGTACGGGACCTGATGTTGGTCAATCCAGTACGCTGAGTATTCCAACTACCGGGCATGACTTTAGCGAGGAAACATGGTTTGAGGTCGTGCTGACGGTGACGGATGGCGATGGGCTTATTTCAACGGCTTCGGTATCGATCTATCCTGACAAGGTTAACCAGACTATTACGAGTGATCCACCCGGAATAAGCATCGGCTATAACGAGTCTTCGATTGTTACACCATTCATGCGACCAGCACTCAAGGGCTTTGAAAATATACTCAGCGCGCCACTGGAGCAGACGTTGAACGGTGTGACTTACAAGTTTGACTCGTGGTCAGATGGCGGCGACGCGACCCATACCGTGACGACAGGTGACACGGACATCACCTATACGGCGAAGTACAAGGCCGTCCAATAAGAGCGGTTCATTCAGGATGGGGAAGGGCAAGACTCTTTCCCATCTATTGCGAAAATAAAAGCCCGTGTCACACTGATACGGGCTTTTCGTTACGTTGGTGAGAGAGATTACTTTGCAGGCTGCATTTCCGGCTGGGTTGAGGGCTGCTTCTCGACCACGATGGGAATGGTGAAGTGGAAGGTCGTGCCTTTGCCAAGTTCACTTTCAACCCAAACATCGCCTTTGTGCTGCTGGATAAGACCACGTGTGATGGTCAAGCCGAGGCCGGTGCCGGGCTGCTCACGGGTCAGCGGGTTGTCGCTGCGGAAATAGGGCGTGAACAACTTCGCCAAATCTTCGGGACTCATGCCGATACCGCTGTCCTTGACGCTGATATGGAGGGCAGGGCCTTGATCACGACCTTTGGTATCCAGATTCTTGGATTGCACTTCGGCTTTGATGACGATTTCGGTGCCTTCAGGCGAATACTTGTAGGCATTGCTGACCATGTTGGTGAGCACCTGAATCATGCGGTTTTGATCGGCCAGAACGTTAGGCATCCGCTCTGGTAGTTGCAGCGTCAGTGTTTGATCTTTCTCCTCGATCTGGCGGGTGAGCGGACGCAGGGTTTCGGTGATGACGTTGCGGAAATCGACCGGCGCTAACTCGACGTTCAAGTTGTTGGTTTGCAGCTTGGTTACGTCGTTGAGGTCGCTGACGAGGGTGTTCATACGGTCAACATTGGAACGAATGGTGTTGAGGAAGTTCTTCTGGTTCTCGTTCATGTCGCCGACCATGCCGCTCACCAAGAGATCGGCGAAACCCTTCATAGAGGTCAGCGGGTTCTTGAGTTCGTGCGCTACGAAGCTGACGAATTCGCTCTTGGACTCGTTGGCGCGGGTCAGTTCGGCGTTGATCTGAGCGTTGGTGATGGCGATGCTGGCGTGCTCGGCAAGGCGCTGGGCAAAGGCCATATCGACCAAACTGAGACGCGGTTCTTTGTCTTTTTCCAGAACGAGGATGGCGTTGATTTCACCACCGGAGAGCATGGGAATGGTGAGCTGGCTGAGTGAGCCACGCAAGCTCGGCGTGTAGTTGGGGTCGATCTTGGTATCGGTCACAAGATCGGGCTGGCGGGTACGCATGACGCGCTTGACGACGCCTTCAATCGGCCAGACACGACCTTCCGCGCCCTTGGGGTAATCTTCAGCAGAGTAGCCGGACATCGAAATGATTTCGAGGTGTGGGGTATCCGAGTTGACCACCAAGCCCAAGACACCCGCTGTTGCATGGCTGTTGGAGATGGCGTAACGCATGGTGATGTCGGCGACTTTTTGCAGATCGAGCGAACGGTTGAGTTCGACGTCGATGCGTTCGAGCGCTTGGAGTTCGTCTACGCGCTGACCCAACTGCAAGTCGGTCATCTGGAACAGACGCGCGTTCTCGATGGCGACGGCTGCTTGCCCTGCGAATGTGGTTAGTAGGTCGGCATCTTCTTGGAGGTAGAGGCTGCCGTCTTTCTTATTGAGAACTTCAAGGACACCGACTACTTTATTCTGAGCAATCAGCGGCACTGCGAGAACGGCGGTTGTGCTGAAATCACCTGTAGCTTCACCACCCCAGCGCGGATCATGCACCGCGTCGTTGACGATGATGGTCTTGCCGGTTGTGGCGACTTCACCCGCCAGACCACGATTCTTGGGGTAGCGGCGACCAATGAGAACCTTGCCTGATTCACCGGTTGCGACCTTGAATTCCAGACTGTCACTGTTTTCGTCGGTCAAGAGAAGCGACCCAGCTTCGGCGTTCAAGATGTTGGCCGCGCTCTGGGTAATGAGTTCGAGCAGGTTTTCGACGTTCAATTCGGACGAGAGCTTCTGGCTGATCTCGTTGAGGGCGGCGAGCTGACGGGCACGGAGGTCGGTCTCGGCGAACAAACGCGCTTTTTCAAGTGAGGTCGCCGCCAATGTTCCGATGTCACTGAAGACACGCAGCTGATCATCTGTATATTTCTTGCCTGCTTCGGTCGAACCAACTGCAAGCACCCCGAGCGTACTCGAACCTGCTTCGAGCGGCACACCCATCCAGCTTTTCAAATCAAGACTCTCGTAAATGATAGTGCTGCCGCGCTTTTGCATTTCAGCCGTGTAATCTTCGACACGGAGGGGTTTGGCTGTTTTGACCACTTCGCTGAAGAGATCACGCCCCATCACCCAGCGGCGGTTTTCACGCTCGGTATAACGTTCGTCATTTTCAAGGAAGAAGGCGAAGAACAGCTTGTTGCCACCACGTTCGCGTAGGGCAATATAGAAATAGGGCGCTGAAATCAGACGGTCGGTTTGCGCGTAAATGAGTTCGAGCAAGTCGTCAAACTCGATGGTGAAGTTGACTGCTTGGCTGACTTGGCTGAGCACGTCCAGTTCGCGGACACGGCGTTCCAGCGATTCGACGACCTGCGCACGTTCGACGGCGACGGCCAATTGTCCGGTTAGGCTCTGGATGAAGCGCAGTTCTTCAAAACCATAGCGACCTCGCTCAGCACGGGAAGGACCAATGGCGACAAAGCCGATGAGTTCTTTCCGTCCACGCAGGCGGGTAAGGATCACCGTTTTCAGGATGCTGAGACGTGACTTTTCGACCAGCAGTTCCGGCTGCCAAGGACGGCCTGACTCAAGGTAAATCTGTTCGTTCTTTTCGAGGAGACCGAGTAGCGGACTGGTCGTCTCAAAGTGGACATCGGTTTCGGACTTGGGTTTGCCATAGGCGGCATACTCACCAAGTTGGCGATCTGGTAGGAACAAGAAGGTGCTGGTCGGATTGAGCGACTGGTTGAGTTCGTCACGGTATGCATCGACCAACTGCTCAAGCGTTTCTAGGGAGGCCAAGCGGGTGGCGAAGTTTTCAACCCGCTCCTGAAAGTTGGTACGCTTACGGAAATAAATGCGGTTGATGCGTTCCTGCAAGGCGTTACGAACCGGTAGGAAGGCCACTGCCAAAATGAAGATGGTCAGCGCAATGATGAATTGGTTACCTTGTAGTGCCATCGCTTGATTGGCGAACAGACTTGCTCCGAATACGATCAGGAAATAACCGACCACCAAGGTCACGAACATGATGCTGTAGGTGATGCCCTGACTGATGACCTGATCGGTATTCACGCGGCGGTACTGCAAGACCGCGTAGGCCAAGGCGACGGAAGGCATGATGAAGAAGGGCATTGTCGCCGAGGTGTTCACATTGAAGATCGGCGAGTTCAGCAGATTGCTTAAGACCTCATCGACGATCCAAATGATGAGCGGAACAGTTGCCAAGGTGATACCAATTAAAACGCTGTTGGTTTGATCACGGATGGCAGCGGATATGGCACTGGCACGGCGCTGAACCAAATTGATGGTTAGGACAATGAGCATCAGTACGGCGTAGAAGATGCCGGGCTGCCATGCGTCTGCGAAACTGTTGGCGTTGGGCGGATTCTGAAACAGATAAACGCCAAAGAGTACCAGCGGGATGTTGAGTGCCAGCGGCAGCAACTTGAGCCATTTGAATTGATAGACGGCGTTGATGGGAACTGGAAAAATGAGCGCCAGCGTTCCGAGGGAACTCCCAATCAAGGTCGTGGCTAACAACCAAGGCAGCAGCGCTATATAGGTATTGTTGATATCAAACAATCCGGCCATGAAGATGCCGAGCGTCATCGAGAACACAGCCGTTAACTGTGCCGCCGATTGATTGGGGCGCAGATAAGCAACGGCGATACCGAGAACAATGAGAATCAAACCCGCTACATAGGGAATGACAAAGTAGGCGATGAAGTCACTATCCGGCAGCGTCCCCAAGGTGTAGGAGAGGGTGCAGCTGCTAAAACCGTTTTGAACGGTGCCGCAATAATTGGGTTGTACTTTATTGGCGTCCGGCCTTAAGAAATTGACTTCGACGGTATCACCCGGATTGAGTTTGTCTAGCGCTGATAGGAATGCTGCGCGGGCTTTGGCATAATCAGGGGGATTGGAAACCATGCTTTGTCCATTGATGGCGGTGATTTCATCAAGGCGTTGTAAGCCGGATTTCAAACCTATCCAGTTACTATTGCCGATGGGACGAGAGCCATCGACAACCATATAGGGACTGAGCATGGCACCGAAAAAGGGATTCTGCCGCCATTCTAAAGCAGTTATGACATAGACGATCAGTAAAACAACCGCAGCCGCGCCGACCGCCATTGAAATATAAAACGGAATACGTCCCGCCATCGCTGAGGTATTGAACGTTGAATTTGCGCGCTTCTTTGATATATCAGGATTCTGGCTTTGCTTGGATGCGAGGCTGCTCATCCGTTCCCTCCGCAATGCACATGTTTCATTTGGATATTGTAACACAGGTTTTTGATGGGGATGTTGGTATACATTAAGTTTCGGTTTGATTTCGGTTTCAGTGCCAATTGAGCATGGCGGATTGGATGGTATTGTCTGTTATAATCAGGTTAAATTTATGCGATACGGACAGGCTTATGAAAGGAGGCGAAGGAGCATGACTGCAATTCGTGTGCTCATCGCCAAACCGGGTTTGGATGGACATGACCGGGGCGCTAAAGTGATTGCGCGGGCGTTACGCGACGCAGGTATGGAAGTGATCTATACCGGACTGCGACAAACACCGGAAATGATCGCCGAGGCCGCGTTACAAGAAGATGTGGATGTCGTGGGCTTAAGTATCCTCAGCGGGGCGCATATGGCGCTGGTTCCACGTATTCGCCAAGAAATGGACAGCAGCGGTTTGAAAGACGTTTCTTTATTGGTCGGCGGCATTATCCCTGACG
This sequence comes from Aggregatilineales bacterium, assembly GCA_044226855.1. Lineage (GTDB taxonomy): Bacteria > Chloroflexota > Anaerolineae > Aggregatilineales > Phototrophicaceae > CFX2. The sequence goes on along the minus strand of JBGAGF010000008.1, from coordinate 221,148 downwards.
ATGATGTGGACGCGCTGCATAACATGGGCGTGTCGGCAGTGTTCGGCCCCGGAACCAATACGGAGGATATTGTGAACCACATTCGCGAACTCATGGACACCCGTCAGGCATGATCGAACTGGTTGAGCCATTACGCTCCGGTGACCGCCGTTCCCTTGCCCGACTGCTGACCGCAGTCGAAAATGAGCGAGAAGGGGTTCAAGCGGCGTTAGCGGCACTGTATCCGCATACCGGACACGCTTGGATCATCGGATTAACCGGAGCCCCGGGCACGGGCAAGAGTTCTCTGGTTACCGAACTGGCTAAGGAATACCGCGCCCAAGGTGAAACCGTAGCCATCCTCGCAGTTGACCCTACCAGCCCCTTTACAGGCGGCGCAATCCTCGGCGACCGCATTCGAATGCGCGATCTTTCAGGTGACAAAGGCATATTTATCCGCAGCATGGCGACACGCGGCAGTTTAGGTGGACTCTCCCGAACGACGCGCGACGCTATTCGCGTTCTGGATGCAGCCGGATTTGACCGAGTCTTGGTCGAAACGGTTGGCGCAGGGCAGAGTGAAGTGGATATTGTGCGTGCGGCTTATACGACAGTTGTGATTGAAGCGCCGGGCTTAGGCGATGATGTCCAAGCGATCAAGGCGGGTATCCTCGAAATTGCTGATGTGCTGGTGGTGAATAAAGCAGATCGACCCGGCGTGGACAGCACCGTGCGTGCCTTGAAGGCCATGCTTGAACTCGGACATCCGGCATCCCGTGAACAAATGCTGACGCATCATGGCAAGACGATGGCCGCTGAGCTGCCTGCCGCGTCCAATCAGGAGATGTGGCTGCCGCCGGTTATTCGAACCGTCGCGACCGAGGGACAAGGCATTCAAGAGTTGGTAGCGGCTATCGAAGCCCACCGCCAATATTTGACTCAATCCGACCGCATTCGCTCTCTTGAGCAGCAGCATGTCGAAATGGAGTTGGTGGACCGCGTACGAGACGAATTGGTAAAGCGGTTATTTTCGGTTTTGCCGGCGGAAACCCTGCGCGACGTGGTTCATCAGGTGCAAACACGATCACTTGATCCGCATACAGCTGTGAACCAACTGTTGGCATTCCAGCAGGTAAACGTGGCAAAATAGGCATACAACGGTGGAGGCTGCCTTAGCGCAACCTACTCAATTCATCCACTCAAAATTTAGACACAGTGCGAGGTGCAAGTCTTATGGAGGGCGTTTTGGAAAAAGTTCCGGGAACGACCTATGTTCGCGACACGGATACTCACCGGACCGTGGACAATGGTCAATATGGACGGATTATGCTGTTTGCAGGATCGGCCTCCCAGAACGTAGCTGGCGAGATAGCCCAACAATTGGGATGCCCTTTGGGAGCGTACGAGCGTATTGTGTTTCCCAATGAGAACATCTTTATTCGTCTGAAGGAAAGCGTTCGCGGCCAAGATGTTTATCTGATCCAGAGCATGACGACGCCGCTGCATGACAACATTATGGAAATGTTGATTATGATCGATGCGCTCAAGCGGGACTCGGCGGGGCGCATTAATGTGGTCATGCCCTATATGTCGTATACACGGTCGGATAAGAAAGATCAGCCACGTGTGCCGATCACTGCGCGGTTGATGGCGAATATGATCGAGATTGCAGGTACAGATCGTTATATGACGGTGGATCTCCACGCCGGGCAAATTCAGGGCTTCTTCAATATTCCGGGTGACGCGTTAACCGCATTCCACCTGATGAGCGATTATATGAAGGAAAAGCATATCCCTGATCTGGTGGTGTGCGCGGCGGACTTGGGTTTCGCTAAGAAGGGGCGTAACTGGGCGGAGAAGCTGGAGACGCCGCTGGCCATTGTCGAGAAGCGCCGCATCTTCAATACGGGGCAGGCCGAAGCCTTGGCGGTCATTGGTGATATCGACGGCAAGAACGTTTTGCTGGTGGATGATGAGGTCTTAACTGGCGGTACGATTGTCAAAGCGGTCGAGGCGATCCGTAAGTACGGGGCGAAAGATGTGTATCTGGTCTTCACCCACGCGCTGCTCAAAGACAAAGCTTACGACAATCTGCGCGGGTTGGGCTTGAAGGAAATCATCACGACCAATACCGTGCCGCTGCCACCGGAAAAAGTGCTGCCGAATATGAAGATTTTGTCGGTTGCGCCGATGCTGGCCGAAGTGATCCTGCGGTCGCATCAAGGGCGCAGTGTGGGCGCGTTGTTCAACGAGTAGCCGCGTAAACTGAAATGGTCGGGTTCTGCCCGAAGAGGCTGATCTCAAGCGAATGAATCAGCTCTAAATAGTTAAAGTGCAGAAGTTGGGGCGTACTGGTTAAGATCGCTATGCGCCCCTCTGCGGCGATGATGCGTTCCATCTCGGCGCAGACCTGTGTGTAAAATGATCCCAATTCCTCATTCACGAAGGTTTGCCGCCCCCAAGGCAGATTGGTCACAATCCGTTTGTTGCTGCCATCGCGCAGCGGCAGGACTCGCGCATCCCACTGTTCGATTTGACCCTGTACTCCAGCATCTTTCATATTCTGGCGCGTGGCTTTGACCGCATCAGGGTCGTTATCTCCGCCCTGTATGGACGCGCCCATCAATGCCGCTTCAATAAGGATGGTGCCTGAACCGCAGCAGGGATCAAGTAAGCGCTGGCCTGACTCTACATCAACGAGGCGAAGCATGGCCGCCGCGACAGTCGGCTTGAGCGCACCGGGACGTTCCACCATCTTGTAGAGGCGTTCGTGCTGGGCATGCTGGCCCAAACGGACACCAACGTGGGCTTCTTCATGCTCGATAAAGACACGGATGTTGAGGTGGGCTTCGCGGTCATCGGGCGTGTATGTCCAGCCGTGCGTGAATGTGATGGAATCGGCGATGCTCACTTTGACCTCATCGGCGGTGTAGTTGCGCTTGCCGATGAAGCTGACGCTGACCGAGAAGACTGGTTTTTCTGGAATGGGGCGAACGATGTTGATTTGAATGGCGGCTTGCTGCACGTCGAGATGATCGCTCCATGCGTTGAACTGCGCCAGCATGTCGCGGGTATGGAAGACCGCATCCCAATAGGCGAGGCCAAGATAGACGTCATCGACGGTACGCAGTTTGAGAAGCGGGGCAAGCGAACCCGTACATTCGGCGGCGATGCGGCGGTAGCTGGTTTCGGTGATGGTTACATCCGGAAGCTCAGCGATTTCAGCCGCGCTGATGGATTCGAGTCCGCGTGTGGTCAGTGCGAAAATGTTGGTCAATCAAAATTCCTTGAAGTTTTGTTCAATTGCTTTTCATAATGCGATAAGCAGGCCAAATCTTATGAAGCTTGCAAAAACCAAATCCATCATTTTTATGTAAGATTATCGTGTTTGAATGTTCAATGTTATGTGGGCTGTATTATAATCGCCCGTACGCAATCCCGTAGAGCGAGTTCATCTACAATTCAAATGATGAGCTAAACATTCGCTTAACCGTTTGTGTTATAATTTTAACTCGTAAAACCACACCCTAAGCAGGTTGGAAATTGAGGCAACAATGTTCAAAAGTCTAGTGAAAATGGTTGCGGGCGACCCGATTGAGCGCGCGCTTTCCCGTTATCGGGAGGTTGCTGAGCGGATTAATGCGCTTGAGCCCGACATGAAGCGGCTCAGTGATGATCAACTCAAAGCGAAGACTGCTGAATTCAAGGCGCGGCTCGCAGGGATTACCGAGTTGGATGCGCTCAAGAAGGCGCTTGATGAACTGTTGGTCGAAGCTTATGCTGTGGTGCGCGAGGCGTCTGTCCGGACGACGGGTTTGCGCCATTACGATGTGCAGCTCATCGGCGGTATGGTCCTGCATCAAGGGCGTATCGCTGAAATGAAGACTGGTGAAGGTAAAACATTGGTCGCCAGCCTGCCGCTGTATTTGAACGGCTTGACGGGCAGGGGTGTGCATCTGGTTACACCTAACGACTATCTGAGTAAGTTCGGTGTCCAGCAAATGGGGCCGATCTATCATGCGCTGGGTATGACTGTTGCGGTTATCCAGAGCAAGGGTGATAGCCCTGATCCGGACGCGGGATCATTCATTTATGATCCAGACTTCCAGTCGGCGGACGCGCGTTTCCAGAATTTGCGTCCATGCACCCGCCGCGCCTGTTACGAGGCGGACATTACTTATGGTACCAATAACGAGTACGGCTTCGACTACCTGCGTGATAATATGGTGGTCGAACTGGAACAGATGGTGCAGCGCCAAGAATTGTACTACGCCATCGTCGACGAAGTGGACAACATCCTCATCGACGAAGCCCGTACCCCGCTGATTATCTCCGGCCCCTCGGACGAACCGTCCGGATACTACAAACAATTTGCTCAACTGGTCAAAATTCTTAAGCCGAGCAGCGACCAGAGCGTCGAAGACAAAGAACCGGATGGCGATTATGTCCTCGATATTAAAGATCGGATCGTCTATCTGACTGAGCAGGGCGTTGAAAAGGTCGAGCGTAGCTTAGGCATTGAGCAGCTCTACCATCCCAACCATTCGGAAATGATTCCGTACTTGGATAACTCGCTGCGCGCGATGACTCTGTATCACCGCGACAAGGAATATGTGGTGCAGCAGGGCCGCGATGGAATGGAAATCATCATCGTTGATGAATTCACGGGCCGTTTAATGCATGGTCGGCGTTTCTCTGAAGGTTTGCATCAAGCGATTGAAGCAAAAGAAGGCGTCAAGATCCGCCGTGAAAACCTGACGCTGGCGACCATCACCTTCCAGAACTTCTTCCGCATGTATAAAAAGCTGGCCGGTATGACCGGTACGGCGCTGACCGAAAGCGAAGAATTCGAGAAGATTTATAACCTCGAAGTCGTGGCGATCCCGACGAATATGCCGATTATCCGTAAGGATTTTGAAGACCTCATTTATATGAATGAGCCGGCTAAGTTCAAGTCGGTGGTGAACGAGATTAAAGAGCGCAACCAACGTGGGCAGCCGGTGCTGGTCGGTACGGTCGCGATTGAGACTTCTGAACGTCTGAGCAAGATGCTGGAACGGGCAGGCGTGAAACATGAAGTGTTGAATGCGAAGCAGCACGAACGTGAAGCAGGCATCATCGCCCAAGCTGGACGTTTCGCTGCGGTCACTATCGCCACCAACATGGCTGGTCGTGGTGTCGATATTTTGCTCGGTGGTAATCCGGAAGGTATCGCCCGCGAAAAGCTGCGCAAGGCTGGCATCGATTTTGCTACCATGACCCATGAACAATGGGAAGAGGCTTTTAAGGAAGCCAAGGCGCAGTGCGAGGACGAACGTCAAAAGGTGTTGGCGCAGGGTGGTTTGTTCGTACTCGGTACGGAACGCCATGAAGCGCGGCGTATTGATAATCAGCTACGTGGTCGCTGCGGTCGCCAAGGTGATCCCGGTGAGTCCCGTTTCTACCTGAGCCTTGAAGATGATTTGATGAAGCGCTTCGGCGGTGATCGTGTCAAAGGCTTCATGTCGTGGGCGAATATGCCTGAGGACGAAGCGATTGAACACCGTATGATCAGCAATTCGATTGGTCAGGCGCAGGTGCGCGTTGAAGGCTACAACTTTGACATGCGAAAGCGCGTGCTGGAATACGACGATGTCGTCAACAAGCAGCGTGAAGTGATTTATGCGCAACGCCGCGATGTGCTGCGAAAAGATACCCTGCGCGAGGATTACACCAAGATTCTGGATAACGCGATTATCGGTTTGGTGGATGAATATACACCCGATAACGTCGAGCCGGATGAATGGGATTTGGAAGGGCTGTACCGCCGCGCTCTTGCTATTTTCCCGGTGCCCGAACATATTAATCCCGACACGATGGCAGGAAAATCGGTAGAAGAAATCGAAGAGATGCTGCTCTCGGCTGTCAATGAAGTTTATGATCATAAGACCGGCGAGCTTGGCCCTGAAATGATGGTTAAAGTGGAAAAGTGGGCAATGCTGCGAGCAGTTGACCAGCACTGGCAGCGCCATCTGACGGACCTCGATGTGCTGCGCGAAGGTATCGGCTTGATGTCAGTTGCGCAGCGTGATCCACTGGTTGAATACAAACGCGAGTCTTATAGCATGTGGCAAGGCATGATGGATGAGATCCGGCAGCAAGCGGCTTATCAACTGCTGACGGTACAGGTCGCGCCGCGTCCAGCCCGACGTCCGCAGCCGATTCAGCTTAACCTGAGCCGGCCCGCCAGCGTAACCACTAATGCAGGCGCATCCGGCGGCGGTGACTCGCGCCCTGAGCCCGTTCGTGCTCAAATTAAACTCGGTCGCAATGATCCCTGCTGGTGCGGCAGCGGCAAAAAGTACAAAAATTGCCACCTCAAGGAAGATCAAGCGAAAGTCAAGTAAAATAAGGTTAGTGAGAGGCAGTAGTAAGCTGCCTCTTATTGACACCCGGTTTGTAATTCACTACCGTTCGTCACAGAGAAGTTGTTTGATAGGGTTGTAGTATGACTCGGATGGATGTTGCGCCGCGTACGGGCGATGATCTTGATCCACAGATGGTTGAGTTTCTCCATAACAAGGTGAACTCCTTCGTCAAGTGGGACCTGATTCGGTTTTTTCATGATAATCCACACGCGGCAGATACCGCCGAAAACATCGCGCGCTTTACAGGGCGTGATGTGTTGGCCATTTGTGACGACTTGGCTGAACTCGCCGAGGCCAATGTGCTGATTGGGCAGATGGTATCTGGGCGGGCGATTTACCGACTGGCGGATGATCCTCAAATGCGTGAAATGGTTAATACCTTTGTTCGTGCCTGTGATGATCGCTTGTTTCGTGTGAAAGCTATATACCACGTTATTCGCAGTATGCGCTGAGCGAAGGCAGGTTCAGGGGTGGCAGCCGTCTCAGTCAGCCAATTTCTGACGCTATATTTGTGGTTTCCCCTAGCCTTTGTGCTCGTATTTCTACTGTTGATTGCACGTTTTTATCAACGATTTGCAATGGAACGAACCTTCTTCGAAGTGTTTTCGGTACCGATTTTGTTGTTTGGCGCTGCGATTATGCGCTATGCCAGTATTGGACATTTGGCTGGCGATTTAGCTGGTGACGCGCTGTTTGGTTTGGCCGGAGTTTCGCTGCTCGTATTGTCGATCTTCTTGTACTACCGGATGACACAAAATCGCTAAATGGGGGAAACGTGGTGGCAGGCGGCTTGTTTGCTTCGGTGGGCTTGTTTTCGATTGCCATCGCTTTGGTTATTTTGGGATTGTTGAGTAAGCGGTTGGGGCAGGTCACCCGCGCTCCCCGTTACTATCGTGGATTCTATTTCAGTGCAGCGCTAATAACGGCAAGCATTGTCTACCGTTTAATCAATGTTATTCAGGCGCACATTCCCTTACCTGATGAACCGAATGCGGTCCTTTTTTATTTCGGTTTGCCTGCGTTTGCCCTGACCTTAAGCTTAATTATTGCTTGGCGTTATTGGAGTTGGTTGTTAGCAGAACGCAGCTAATGTTAATATTAAGGTGAAAGGGTTCTATTTCTATTACTGGGGGCATCGACTTGGCTGACGATCATTTGCGCCGCACCATGCATAAACTGCCCAAAATTGAACTGCACCGTCATTTGGAAGGCTCAATACGCCTTGCGACTCTGGTCGAGGTCGCCCAAGAATACGGTATTGAGATGCCAGAGTATGACATCGAACTGCTGCGGCCCTTCGTCCAGATGATGCCCACCGAAGCCCACAACTCGCAGCACTTCCTCGCCAAATTTGCAACCATTCGCCAGTTTTTTCTGTCGGAGACGGTCATTCGGCGTATGGCTCGTGAGGTTGTGATTGATGCCGCGCTCGATAATGTCAAATACTTTGAACTTCGTTTTACCCCTCGTGCTCTATCCAACATACTCAACTGCGCTTTTGAAAGTGCGCTGGATTGGGTGTGCAGCGAAGCGATTGCAACCGCGAACGAATACGATATGCAGGTGCGGCTGATTGTCTCGGTGAACCGGCATGAAAGTTTTGCGATAGCGGAGCGGACGCTCGACGCGGTATTTGCATATGGTAGTCCTTACGTTGTGGCCTTTGATCTGGCAGGGAATGAAAGCGACTTTCCAGCGGAACCGTTTCAACCGCTTTTTGAACGGGCGAAGAGCGGGGGCTTGGGCATCACGATCCATGCAGGGGAATGGGGATCGGCAAACAATATTCGCTCGGCGGTGCAAGCGCTGGGCGCTGACCGGATTGGGCATGGCGTGCGGGCAGTTGAAGACACAACCCTTTGTGATTGGTTGATCGAACGCGGGATTGTGCTCGAGATTTGCCCCACGAGTAATGTCCACAGTGGCGCTGTCGCTCATTGGTCACAGCATCCACTGAATCCGCTTTATCGCTATGGAGTGACGACCACCATCAATACGGACGATCCGCTCGTCAGTGACATTACGTTGACGGATGAATTAGTTCACGCTGTAGAATTCATGTCTTTCTCGGTTGAGGATGTGAAGCGGCAGATGGTGAATGCGGCGCGAGCGGCTTTCCTGCCTGCAGAAGAACGCAGCGAGCTGGTTGCCCAATTTGAATCCACTCTCGAGATTCCGTCCTAACTCCAGCCACAACTACAAAAGGTATATCGATGCTTCAAGTCGGTGATTTTCGTATTCATATGATCAACGAGTCGGTGATTAAAGTTGATCCCGGCGGAGCCTTCGGTCTGGTGCCCCGCGTACTCTGGTCACCGCTGATGCCGCCCGACGAAAATCATCTGGTGTCGATGATTCACAACTGCTTGCTGGTACAAGTTGGTGACCGCAATATTCTTGTGGATACGGGGCATGGCGAAAAGCTGACTGATAAGCAAAGGAGCTTCATGCAGCTTACTCGTCCCAATGGCAGTTTGACGGATGCTCTGGCGCGCCTCAATCTGACGCCTGCTGATATCGATCTGGTGATTGATACACATCTACATGGTGATCATTCGGGCAGCAACACGCGCTATGATGAGTCCGGCAAGCTTGTCGCCACTTTCCCTAACGCTGAGTATGTGGTTCAGCGGCGGGAATATGAGGATGCCATGTATCCCAACGAACGGACAAGGGCAACCTACTTTCTGATGAACTATCAACCGTTATATGAATCGGGGCAAATGCGTTTGCTGGATGGCGATACGGAGATTTTCCCCGGTATCACCGGACATGTGACGCCGGGACATACGCCGGGGCATATGAGCATCCGCTTTGAAAGTAAGGGGCAGCAAGCCTTGTTTGTCTGTGATATGGCGAGTTACGCCATTCACTTCGAGCGTTTAGGGTGGATGACGGGATATGATGTGGAGCCGCTGGTTACGCTGGAAACAAAACGCCATTGGCAGAAGTGGGCGCTCGAAACGAATGCGCTCTTGATATTTGCGCATGACCCGCAGCGGCAAGTCGGACATTATGTGATGGGCGCAGATGGTAAGGCTTCGGTTGTGGCATTTGATGAACCGTTTGCCTGATGATGACCCGCAAGAATCAAAAAGCAGATGTCGCATTCACATCTGCTTTTTTTGTTGCTTCGATTAATGGCGTTCTTGCCACTCGGCGATGGTATCGGATAGGAATTCGCGTACCGGAACATCGGTGACGTCACTGACGGCTTCAAAATACTTGCCATCGACTTCGATACTGACGCCACCACCGGGAGCCGGATAAATGTGGATGTTGCGGCCTGCGTACTGAGGCGTGACGCTGATTTTGTGTTGAAGATAGGCTTCAATCGCACCAGCGATATTAATTTCGGGAACCGGCGGCAGTTCCTCTCCACGTTTAATCTTTTTCATCGGGTTATCGGCTAGCCTAAAGCTGGGCAAATCACCCGGCAGTTTGACGCCGGAGGCAACTGGTGGAGGCGGGGCAGCGGCGACCTTTGGTATCAGAAAGGATGGTTCGTTGCCCTGCATGGTTTCATCGGCAGACGGTATCACATCTGGTTCGGACGGTGAGACAAAAGTTTCTGACTCCGGATTAGCTGCGGCGGGAGCGGGGGAGGATGTTTTTGTAATCATCTGTCCCACTTCGCGCATGAGTTTGCTAAAGCGTTCTTTAAACTCCGGATTGCTGTTGACATTGAGATAAGTATTTTCGCCCATCTGGATCAGCAGCGTTCCGTCCATGACGTCGCGTAAAATCGTCAGGACTTCGACGGCCTCAGTGACATTGCCATCTTTGGGTGTAATCGTAAACGTGCCTTTCCGTGCCGAGCGCAGGGGGGCGGGCGCGGACATTGCAGGCGCTGGACTTGCAGCCTTGGGCGCTATCACAGGTTCAGGTGCGGACGCAGGCGTAGAGGTATGAAGCAGTAAATTTAAGTCCGGCATTTCATGTCCGCCTGATCCGTAATCAGCAGCCGTGACAAAGCCCGGTGACGTGACCATATTTGCCATCGTTTTTTGTGCTTTGCGGCGGCGCATGATCACGATGGCGACAATCGTTGCAATCAGCAGCAGGCTGATGAAACACATCATCGGGATCATGGCTCGCATGAAGGGCAGACCTAAAAATTCCGAGAAATCACTGTTCATCTCTTATTTCTCCGGTTGACAGTTCGGACAATAATGCGTTCCCCGCTGGGCGACTCGAACCTTGATAATCGGCGTGCCGCAGTTTAAACAGGGTTCACCTTCACGGTCATAGACATAAAAGTGATCTTGGGATTCACCTTTTGTGCCATCAGGCTTGCGATACCAATTCAAGGTCGCGCCCTGATATTCAATTCCTTTGTTGAGGACTTCCCGAATAGTGCCGTAAAGCTGCTCAATCTCGTCTGTAGTGAGGCTGTCCGCAGGACGCTGGGGATGAATGCCTGCGCGATGCAGTGCTTCATCGGCATAGATATTGCCGACGCCTGCGACAAAGGATTGATCCAGCAGCAGCGCTTTAATCACCTTGCTTCGTCCCTGAAGCTGCTGCGTCAGTATTGCTGGTGTGAACGCATCTTCCAAGGGTTCTGGTCCCAGCAGCGGTGTGATTTCTTCTACCGAACCTGCTAGATAAACCCGTCCAAATCGACGTGCGTCTGAAAAGCACAGTTCCTCACCGTTATCCAAACCGAGGCGCAGTCGCACCCAGCGGTCTTCCGGCGGTTGGTTTTCCGGCGCGGCGACAAAGAGACGCCCTGTCATCTTGAGATGAATCGCCAAAATATCGTGGTCAAGCTGGCACAGGATATATTTGGCGCGTCGGGTGATGGCTCTTACGGTTTGCCCTTTGATGCGCGCACTAAACTGTTCAGCGCTTGGCATCTGGATCACGTTCTGGCGTTCGTACCATACGCTTTCGATGCGTCGCCCTACGAGTGGTTCGCGTAATCCACGTACAACGGTTTCAACTTCTGGTAATTCAGGCATAGTGTTATTGTAATCGGATTCCTGTTTTATGTGCGTTTAGTATAAAACAATGACGTGGGAAATAAGTATGATTGTTCTAAGCAGCGTATGAATCCAGTGGCAAGTTGTGTCAGTAGTGCTAGGTCAAAACTAGCTTCCACAGCCAGCAGTGCTATAATCAACCCTATAACAGATGTTCGCTTCACCCACGCAAAAATTCATTGATTTGGGACTTAAACCCGCATGACTGATCAGAATTTTGTACATCTTCATGTTCATACCGAATACTCGTTGCTCGACGGCCTAAGCCGCATCGACAAGTTGGTTGATCGCGCCAAAGAGTTGAACATGCCGTCGCTGGCGATTACCGATCATGGAACCATGTTCGGCATCATGGAATTTTACCGGACAGCGAAGGCCGCCGGGGTTAAACCGATTATCGGTATTGAGTCCTATCTGGCGCGGCGCTCACGGCAAGATCGTGATCCCAAACTGGATAAACGTCCTTATCATATGCTGCTGCTGGCCAAGAATCAGACAGGCTATAAGAACCTGCTGAAGCTGGCCAGCGAAGCCCAATTGAGCGGCTATTACTATCGTCCCCGTATTGACCGCGAATTGTTAGCAGCACATGCTGAAGGGATTATCGCGACCAGCGGCTGTTTGGCGGCACAAATCCCGAATGCGATTATGGAAGGACGCGATGATGAGGCGCGAGAACTCATCGGCTGGTATCAAGATGTGTTCGGCAAAGAAAACTTCTATCTCGAACTTCAACAGCATGATATTCCGGAGCTAGAAACGCTGAATAAGTGGCTGCTGGAATACGGCAAATCTAACCATACCAATGTGCCGTTAGTCGCCACTAACGATGTTCATTATGTGCTGGATACGGATTATGACCCCCACGACACCTTGCTCTGTATTCAAACCGGCGCACTCAAATCCGAGACAGACCGCCTGCGCATGTCGGATGCCAGTTATCACCTGACCACTCAGCAAGAAATGTACGGCTATTTCGGAGATGCCGCACCCGAAGCGCTGTCGAATACGCTTAAAATCGCCGAAATGTGCGAGGTGAACCTCGACGATAAGCAGTATCACCTGCCTGTTTTTCCTGTACCAGAAGGTTACGACTCAACCACCTATTTGCGCTATCTGTGCGAAAAGGGGTTGCGTTGGCGTTACGGCAGCCGGGCGGATGATGCAGAGGTCAAGGCGCGTCTTGACCGTGAGTTGGGCATCATCGGGGATATGGGGTTTAACACCTACTTCTTGATTGTATGGGATTTGACCCAATTTGCGCGACATGCGGACATTTGGTGGAACGTACGTGGTTCCGGCGCGGGCAGTGTTGCCGCTTATTCGTTGGGCATTACCAGCATTGACCCTATTCAAAATCACCTGCTGTTTGAACGTTTCTTGAACCCGGGGCGTGTCAGTATGCCCGATATTGATATGGACTTCCCCGATGACCGTCGTGAGGAAATGATCTCCTACACAGCGCGTAAATACGGTGAAGATAAGGTTGCGGCGATTATCACTTTCGGAACGTTGGGCGCGAAAGCAGCGGTGCGCGATGTTGGACGTGCGCTGAATGTGCCGTTGGAAGTGGTCAATCAGGCGGCACGGCTCATTCCCACTGAACCGAAACCCAAGCCCATTATGACCTACGTGGAGGAAAATCCCGAACTCCACCAGATGTACAAGAGCAATGCAGAGATTAAGAAGATTGTTGATACCGCAGTCCATCTGCAAGGTGTCAATCGCCACGCCTCAACCCACGCGGCAGGGGTGATTGTGGCCGATAAGCCGCTGGTGGAATATCTGCCGCTGCATCGTCCGACCAAAGTTGAAAAAGAAGATGGCGAAGGCAACAGTGAGAATCCGCTGAAGGCCGTGACGCAGTTCCCGATGGAAACTTGCGAGTCGATTGGTTTGCTCAAAATCGACTTCCTTGGGCTTTCCACCTTAACCATCTTGCGGAAAGCCTGTGATTTGATCGAGCGTCATCACGGCATCAAGTTCACGATGGACAACATTCCGTACCGCCCAACCGGCGACCCTGATGTTGACCGCAAACTGAAAGAGTCATTCGAACTGATGGGGCGGGGCGAAACCGTTGGTATCTTCCAAGTTGAAGGCAGCGGCATGCAGCAAATGCTGCGCGATATGCGCCCGACCAAGTTCGAGCACATTATCGCCGCTGTATCGCTGTACCGCCCCGGCCCGATGGAATTTATTCCCACCTATAACAAGCGTCTGCGCGGTGAGGAAGAAATCCAATATCGGCATGAATTATTGCAGCCGATATTAGAAGAAACGATGGGAATCATCGTCTATCAAGAACAGCTCATGCAAATTGCTGGCAAATTGTTCGATTATGAACTGGGTGAAGCTGACCTCATGCGTCGTGCGGTATCCAAGAAAAAAGAGAAAGATCTCAAGAAGCATCGTGATATCTTCCTCGAACGCGGTCCTAATCACGGGCTTGATGACGGCACCATCAATGTAATATTTGATGACATCGAGTTTTTTGCCAATTACGGCTTCAACAAATCGCACGCCGCAGACTACGCAGTCATCACCTGTCAGACCTCGTATCTGAAGACACATTATGCTGCCGAATACATGACAGCACTGCTGTCGGTGCACCGTGATGACATTACCAAGATTACGACGTTTCTCGGCGAGTGTCGGCGCTTAGGCATTCCGGTGCTGCCGCCGGATGTCAATTATAGCGCGGTGGATTTCGACATTCAGAAGCAGCCGAACGGCGTACGTGGTATTCGCTTCGGGTTGGTCGCCATTAAAAACGCAGGTGAAGCCGCACTCATGCCCATCATCAGGGCGCGTGAAGAGGGCGGCGTGTTCAAGAGCCTCGAGGATTTCTGCCGCCGTGTCGATCTGCGCCAAGTCCAGAAACGCACACTCGAAAGCCTAGTCAAGGTCGGCGCACTCGATTCGTTTGGCATTCGCTGGCAGTTGGCGGATGTTGCGTCACTTGAGCGTATGGTTCGCTTTAGCAGTGACGATCACCATGCGAAGGAAATTGGGCAGATGAGCATGTTCGGCGAAAGTACCGGCATGACCGATAAGCTGACGCTGCCAGAAGCCACAGAAATCCCTGAGCGCGAAATGCTCAATTGGGAAAAAGAACTACTTGGACTGTACGTCAGCGGGCGTCCGGTTGATAAAGTGCGTGACCTGCTGGCTCGTGCCAATAACACGGCGGATGTCGCAGTCATTAAGCAACCAGAATCGAATATGCATGGAAAAGGCGTGGCTGTCGCCGGCGAGATCGTTTCAGTGCGGAAACTCGTCACCAAGAACGGCGATATGATGGCGGTATTCAACATCGAAGATTGGCATGAAAGCGCCGAGTCGATTGATGTGGTTTTATTCCCGAAAAGTTGGCAGAAGTTCGGCAGCTTGATTGTTGAAGGCAGCGTTATCATGGTTGGCGGCGAACTGGATACTTCACGTGGTGATCCACAAGTCAAAGCTGAAACCATTACCCAGAACTTCAACCTTATGGTGCCGACGGATGACGTCCATATGCCTTCCTATCAGAATGAGCCACCATCGTGGGCAGTGGATGATGAAGCGGATAGTGACCTCGATATGCCTGCGCCGCCGCCCGAACTGGTCATGGAACAAGTGCCGGTTGCGCTAGTCGCGCCCGCGACTCAAGGGGCAGTGGCTGTTCGTACTCCGACCGTAGAGCCGCAAATTGCGCCGGTTCGTGAACTTCAACCGAACACTGATTGGATGAGTGCTGAATCGCCCGATATTTCGGACTTGGATGACTTGCCGCCTTTGCACAATGAAGAGAAAACCATACCGGAACGCTGGATGATGATTTACTTCCAGCGCTCGGATGACGCTGAGAAAGATCGCCGCCGCTTGCGCCGCTTGCATGGTATTTTGACGGCTTATCCCGGCAAAGATCGCTTTAGCATTGTGCTGGAAGACGCCAAACAGTCGTTCAAAATGGAATTTCCGAACGACACGACTGCCTATTGTGACGATCTGGTGAGCGACTTGCTCACAATTGTAGGAGATGCACACAATATTGAGGTCTTTGATCGTCCAGAATAAGGCTGAAATTTAACATTCTTTTCGCTACAATAGGGCGGTTTAATGCTCAGTTTAGCGCATCCAACAGGCTTGCTCTGTGTTATTCGTTTGGGCAGGTTGTCGGGCGAGTGGGGATATATTAGGTTATGAAACGCGTTGCAGTGATGACAAGTGGTGGGGATAGCCCCGGTATGAATGCGGCTATCCGCGCGGTTGTGCGGTCTGGTTTGGAATATGACATTGAAGTCTATGGCATTCGTCAGGGCTATTCCGGTCTCCTGAATGGGGATTTTCATAAGCTGACCAGTTTTGAAGTCAGCGGTATTTTGCAGCGCGGTGGTACCATCCTGCAAACGGCCCGCAATCTGGATTTCAAGACGCCAGCAGGGCAGGCCAAGGGTTTACGCCGCCTGAACGAGTCGGGCATTGAAGGCTTGATCGTCATCGGTGGCGATGGCAGCCTGCGCGGTGCGACTGCGCTGCATAAGCTGGGATTCCCCGTGGTCGGCGTTCCCGGCAGTATCGATAACGACCTCGACGGAACCAACACCAGCATCGGCGTGGATACCGCGCTAAACACCATCATTGATGCGCTCGACCGTGTGCGTGACACGGCGTCGTCGCATACCCGCGCGTTTATTCTCGAAGTCATGGGGCGTAACTGTGGCTATCTTGCGATCATCGCCAGTATCGTTGGCGGGGCGGAGATTGTTTCTGTACCGGAACGTGAAGTTTCGATGGAGTCTATTCATGACGCCTTGGCAGATGCTTACGTGCGTGGTAAGTCGCATGCAGTGGCGGTGATTGCTGAAGGTGTGTCGTACAAGACAACTGATTTGGTGGAATATCTGAATAAGAAAACCGATGTAGGCTTTGAAGTCCGCTTGACGATTTTAGGCCATATTCAACGCGGCGGCAGTCCATCAGCATTCGATCGTTTATTGGCGACCCGTATGGGCGTCAAGGCGTTGGAAGTTTTGCGTGATGGACAATCCGGCGTCATGGTTGCGCTCGATGGGCGTGAATTGACCACCATTCCGATTGAACAAGCGATTGCCCGTGTCAAGCCCATTAATCCGAATTATTTCGAACTGGCCCGGATGCTCTCCCGCTAAAGAAAAATCACTTACGAAGGAAGCGGTTCAATACCCGCTATCCTTCGCCGCAGGATTACGCTGGTACGCTGATTTCCGCAACCTTTGCATTTACCACACGGATAAAAGCCGCTGTCGGCACTCGGAGATCAAGGCCGCGCTGACCGGCGCTGACTATGATATGCTCCAGTTCCATTGCGGGTTGATCCAGATAAACCGACCAATTTTTGTGAGTCAGGGCAAGCGCACTGATGCCACCGACTTTCAGTCCGGTCATTTGTTCGGCATCTTTGTGAGCCGCCATCGACACCTTTTTATGCCCCGAAACCGTCGCCAACCCTTTGAGATCAAGCTGCCGATCCGCTGCGATAATCGCTAGCAACGGCTTCTTTGGATTTTCGACAGGCTGCACCACCAGTGTTTTATAGACCATAAATGCCGGAACGCCCAGAATCTCGGCGATTACTTCGGCGTCCCGCTCCGTATCGGGAAATTCGGTCACTTCATAGGGAATATTCTGTGCTTCCAGCAAACGCATGGAATTCAGTTTGTTGACTGCCTTAGCCATTTGTACTTGCTACCTCATCCGCCCACGGCCATGGTCTGACATGATACTTACGATAAAACAGCAAATCGCGGTCAACAAGATGCATTTCACGTGCTGATCGGTTGTAGTAAAAGATCAGTGGTGAGATATGCAGATTTCCCTGCTGCTGGTTGATTTTTTGCAGTGCGGATGTGATGTCTGACTGTCGTACATCAGATTGAAACATCTGTATCTTCTGCATGATCTTCTCGGGACGGATGCCGTGCATCAGTTCATAATCACTGGCGTGTTCAATGCAGGCACGTAGGATATGCTCATATGTGCTGAGTCTGCCGTCACGTCCCGGTTCAGTGAAAATGGTATAAAAAGCGTGGTAGCGCCCGAACTGCTCCTCGCAGATTCTCGCGCGGCTTTCTTGTAAGATATCGAGGCGCTTGATAATTACCCGTTTTTCCTGTGTATGATAGATATTAGCCGCTTCACACACTTTTTCGGCGATCAGTTGAAGCAGTCCGACGTTGCCATGCGAATCGTGAATGATGTCTGCTCGAATCTCATCGGAGAGGCGAATGTTGAGGGCGTTTTCGCCTTTGCGGATGACCTCGACTAGATCTTTGTCCGGCCAGTGAATATTGATTTCATCGACGCGTCCGGTGAGATCGCCGTTGAAAGCGGTCATCCGGTTATTCTCGTGCCAGATGCCGCAGATGATCAGACTCACGCCACAGTCCCAAAAGGCTTTGAGATCAAACGCCAGTCGTCTCTGTTCCTCTTCCACAATGTAATGGAAATCCTCAATAACGATGCGTTCGCCTTTTCGTTTGATCTCTTCGATCATGAAGCCGAGGCTTTGAGGATCATTGCCAATGGGTGTGCGTGTTTCGGAAAGATTATCGTTTGTGCCCGCGAGATATTCGTAGCCTCCGCCGATACCCACTTCACCGATTTTAAGATTGGCGCTGCCGTTCGTCTTGCGGTTCCTGTTTTTGCTGCGAGCGCGCTGGATCTGCATCAGTTGGTCGGCATGGAGCTGGCGCAAGATTTCCAAGTAGATTTTCTCAACTGTCATCCCATATGTGCAGCGGATGACTACACAATCTAAATCAGGGAGGAATTTTTTGCGGAGCGTGGATTTCCCTTGCTTTGATCCACCGTGGATGACCACATGCTTACCAGAGTGGATCATGCGCTCCATGCGATGATCTAGCCCCACTCGGTCAACATAAGTTGGCGCGTTGGACTCGCGCCAGCTACCAAATACTTCAGATAGGTTGTAGAAACGCGTCGCCATGACAGCCTCAATTGGAGTATCAATTTTGTTACAAACGTAAAATTAACGGTCTGATAACACATTTGATACTAATCGTACATCTGCATGACGTTCTTCGCCACTATTTAACACAAATACCCCGCTGCCTGCTATATGGTTTGCAAATAGATTAAAGCCATCGCTGGCGTTGGTCATTGGCTCAACAGCATAGAAAGGTTCGCCTTTGGGTGCATACAGCAAAATATGCTCAAACAGCGGATCGGCATACATCTCAAATGTTGCACCCCATTCAGGATAGTGGAGGCGTGCGGGTTCATCGCCTTGCCGCTGCGTGAACACATGGTTCATTTCCAAATCATTGAGCGCTCTCATGTGCTGAAAATCAAGTTCAGCAGGTAATGGAACGTCTGCATCCGTCGCCATATAATTTGTCAGTTCAAAATGCCTACTGCATGGAATTTGCACCTGTGGAGCGTTCGCGCCTATCGTCTTCACGAAATAGGGATGATGACCGAATCCAGTGGGGAAGGGCTGCGTATCCTCATTCTTGATGGACAGCTTCCAGATAAACTCATTGCCTTTCAACCAGTATTCAGCATGTGCCGAAAATTTGAATGGCCAGTTCATATCGGGATAATCGGTTGAGTTCAGACTCATACTGATATGGTTGGCGTCCATCAGGTCAACGATCCAATTGCGCTTACGAACATCACCGTGCCGCGCGGTGCCGTCGTCTTTGGTGGTTTGTAGTTGATAGCTCTTATTCTCGAAACGCAGCACACCGTCTTTGATCCGGTTGCACCACGGCAGCATGATAAAGCTGCTGCAATTGCTGGAATTGCCCCAATCTTTTTCCGGTGTAGGGCGCATGACATCAACCCACTTGTCCTGATATCGAAAGCGCCCAAAGGCGATAGAGGCACCGGTTTCAGGTAAGATACCGACCTGCCAGTATTTATTTTGGATCGTAATCATATGAATTTCCGTTTCTGCTTGATTTAAGAAGGTGACGCTGTTGGTGTCGCCGTATTAATGATACGCGGAGTGCGCGTCGAAGCAATATACGCCATGACGGAATAATACCAACCGCCATCTAGCTTGTCGGGCAGAGTAGAAATCCAATGTTCAGGTCCGCAATCCATGTAACGTGGGTCGGTCGCGGTCGTATAGTTAAAGCTCCCCGGCTCACGGAAATAGCTGCGCCCCAGTGCTTCTTCATTCAAGATGACATACACATAAAACGCGTTATCGGGCAGACAGTGACCATAAAAAACTGTTCGTACTCCAGCGCTTGAATTGAAGCCGGCTTCTTCCGCCGACATCGTGCCATCAGGCAGTGACTCCAGATGTTCAATTTGCTTATCGATTATGGCGCGAATCGGTTTAATCATGATATTGAGTTGTGCCACATCAAGTGCTTCTTGGGCCGTGGCTGTCGCGTCGTACTGAGCATCCTTTTCTGCATCAAATTGGTACTGTAACGGCAGAAGCAGCAAGATGGAAAGCACGACAAACCCGATTATCACACCACCAAGTATCCAAGCGAGCTTCCATTGATCATTGACATAGTTTGATGGCTTTCCAATTTGTGGCCGAAGGCGCTGAACAAGGGCTTCAGCTTGATCTTCTTTGCCCTGTGGAATGGGTACGGTGAGGGTTTTAGTGCTTTCAATGGGTGGCAGCGCAAGCGAATAATAGCGGCGCATCAAGTATTCGAAGCTGAGGATTGAGGGATCACCCGGCAGGATTTCCACGCGGATGAGGCCACTCCAAAACGTGTTCAGTGTGAGGCGCTTGGCTGGAAAATACACACCTTCCTCGCCGATATAGACCTCACGAGGATAATCCCAGTGAACCCAATAATTGCCGCCCGTCAGATCTTGAATGCGGACGTAATTGCGGCTGTAGATCATGAGCAGAATGACTGGGACTGGCATCAGACCCCCGACGAACATGAACACAACCCCGCCCCAAAAACGCGTCTCGGCGGTCTTTCCGAAAAAGGCGATGCCAAGTGTGATGAGGAGGCCGATCAGCGTGATTATCGTTAGCCCGATTATGAATGGCGCAAACGGATTACTCGCCGTAAGTCCTAGACTTCGACGCCATTGTGGGGTAGATGTTTGCATGGTGATCCTCGCGAACGGTGAATTATTTATATTGTCGCAGTGCGATCCGTCCGATGGTCTCCGGTATCAGTGTGTTACCGAGCATGATCAGACGGTCAAAAAAGCGTACAACCACCGAACGCGGATTGCCATCCGTCGCCCGTATGATCGCCGCTGCGACTTGTGACGGAGTCATCGTTGGTAAGCTCTCACCGCTGCGTTTGCCTAAGCCCAAGCGCCTTTCGTTGAACTCAGTCGAGGTGCGTCCTACGAGCACGTCAGTCACTTTGATATTCTCGCGCTCGAGTTCTAGTCTGAGTGAATGAGAGATACTGCTGACGAAGGCTTTGCTGGCTGCATAAGCCGCTGCGTAGGGCGCGGTCATGTTATAGACGACAGAAGAGATGGTGATGATATGTCCGCCGCCGCTTTGACGCATGGCAGGCACCGCCGCTTGGATACTGTGCAGCACGCCGTCGATATTGGTTCTGAGCAGTGTTTCGAGGTCTGCCCAATCCGCGTCGGCTAAAGCGCCACGATGTCCAAGACCTGCGTTTGCCACCAGAATATCCAGCCGCCCGAAGCGTCCCATCGCCAGCTTGACGGCATTCTGCGTGGCCTCGCGCTGCGTCACATCAGCTTCGACCGTCAGAATATCGCCATGACCGGCGGGAAGCTGCATCACCGCTTTTTGCAGCTCACCCAGCTTATCCATTCGTCGTGCGGTTGCGACGACGTGTAGACCACGCTTGGCAAAGGCCAGCGCTGTTTCATAACCAATCCCGCTAGATGCGCCGGTGATCAATGCAACACGTTGTTGAGGCACAATAAATTATCCTTGTGAGGAAAGAAACTATATCGCCGGTTTCCGCCGCTTCAGCACACAAAAATAGGTATTACTCCATTCACCATTGTTGAACAGAACATCGCCTTTGCGCCCAACTCTGGCGACTGGCTCCATATGCACCAGTTCCCAGCCTTGATCACCTAGACTGTCCAGTTCCGGCATCATGGCTTCCGGCGTATATGGCGGCGGATTCTTCCAGTTGGGACGGTAGCTCTTAAAGAAATCAGCCACACCCGTACTTTTGACATCCGCTTTAATGAACTTGGTCAGATATTCCCAGCGCTCCATACCAATCCCCCTCTTTTGAATGAAGTTATTTCAACACAAGCTATATTGCCACTGGCTCTTGATACACGCCAAACACTTCGCGCATTACATCGGTAATCTCGCCCAAAGTCGCGTAAGCTTTGGCGGCATCGAGCAGGTAGGGCATCACATTTTCATCACCTTTGGCCGCCTGTTGCAGGGCGTTCAAAGCAGCCTCAACTGCCACATTATCCCGTGTCAATCGTAATTTATTGAGCCGCGACATCTGCCGCTCATAGCCCTTAGGATCCATTTGCAGAATAGGGATCCGAACTTTGTCATCACTGACATATTTGTTGACGCCCACGATGATGCGTCGATTGCTGTTGAACTCTACCTGCTGCCGGTAACTCGCTTCTGCTATTTCCTGCTGCATATACCCTGTTTCCAGCGCCGGAATCACCCCGCCAATCGCATCAATTTTGTGGAAGTAGTCGTAAACCGCCGCTTCAGTTTGGTTGGTCAGCGTTTCAACATAGTAACTGCCGCCCAATGGATCGACGGTTAGTGTGACGCCTGTTTCCTCTGCGATAACCTGCTGCGTTCGCATAGCCAAGGTCACGGCATCTTCGCTCGGCAGCGCCAGTGCTTCATCGCGGCTGTTCGTGTGGAGCGATTGTGTTCCGCCCAACACGGCTGCCAGCCCTTGAATCGCCACGCGCACGGTATTCACTTCGGGCTGCTGAGCCGTCAAACTGACGCCCGCTGTCTGTGTATGGAAGCGCATCAGCCATGATCGCGGATTTTTCGCGCCAAAGGTTTCGCGCATTTCCCGCGCCCAGATGCGTCTTGCCGCCCGCAGCTTGGCAATTTCTTCGAAAAAGTCATTGTGGACGTTGAAGAAAAAACTGAGGCGAGCCGCGAACGAATCAATATCCATCCCGCGTTTGAGCGCCCAACGCACGTATTCCAGCCCATCGGCTAAGGTGAAGGCCAACTCTTGAACAGCGGTGCTGCCCGCCTCGCGGATGTGGTAGCCGCTGATGCTGATGGTGTTCCACAGGGGCATCCTCTGTGTGCCAAATTCGATGGTGTCCGTCACCAGCCGCATCGATGGTTCGGGCGGGAAGATGAATTCTTTCTGGGCGATAAACTCCTTCAGAATGTCATTTTGCAGCGTGCCTTGCAGCTTTTCCATCGGCACGCCCTGTTTTTCAGCCGCCGCGATGTAAAACGCCCAGATAATGGCGGCAGGACCATTGATGGTCATGCTGGTGGTCACATCACCCAGTGGAATGCCATCAAACAACGCTTCCATGTCTTGCAGCGAACTCACCGCCACGCCGCACTTGCCGAATTCGCCCAAAGCTTCAGGCGCGTCGGTGTCATAACCCATCAGCGTTGGCAGATCGAACGCTACGGATAAACCCATGTTGCCTTCGGCTAACAGATATTTGTATCGCGCATTGGTTTCTTCGGCTGTACCAAAGCCTGCGAACATGCGCATCGTCCACAGCTTGCCCCTATAGCCGCTGGCGTGAATGCCGCGTGTGAACGGATACTCACCGGGAAGTCCCAGATCACGCAGGCTGTCGAGATCGCTGATGTCGAGAGGGGTATAGAGGCCATTAACCGGTACACCGGATTGGGTCGTGAACGTAGACTGCCGTTCGGGGATGCGGGACTGTGCTTGCTTGAGTGTTGTTTGTTCCCACTGTTGTTGAGCGGCTCGAAAATCGTTTAAGTGTTTGGCATCAAATGTCATGTTCCACCCAATCTCTCTGCTATAGTTTGGATTATAGCATTGTCAGACCTGCCGATGTTGCCCTGATGGCTCATGTGAGATATTTCGTTCTTAATTACATTAAGGTTTGCCTATGATATTTAACAACGCCATAATCCTCAACTAAAATAAACCCATGTATCCAAATCACGCCAACGGAGTGCCCATTTATGGCTTTTAATCTAGCCGAACGCATCGAGAAGTTGAGTACCGCCATCCAGCCAGTTGCTCCCGAAGATCATATCGCTGAGGCTGGCCGCAAAATTCTGTTGGCTGAATTTGTGAAGGTACTCCAGCATGAAGAAGGCAGCCGCAGTGGTAGTGACATTGAAGATGTGCATGATATGCGGGTTGCCATCCGTAAAACCCGCAGCCTCTTTAAACTCCTCACACCCTATTACGAGCGCAGCGCCATCAAGACCATTAAGGGTGAACTGCAAGATCTGGCGCGAACACTGGGTACAGTGCGTGATCTCGATGTGCTGATCGAGGATATACGTACCTATCAAGCGACCTTGAAGGCGGTGCAGCAGGCCGATCTTCAACAGGCCGTTGATGAACTCGATAAGCAGCGCGAATCAGCCCGGCACGAGTTAATCGATGTGCTGGACTCGAGGCTCTTTCGCCGTTTAGTGAAGGATTATAGTAAGTTCTTAACAACCGTTGGGGATGGTGCTAAAGCCATTGATCAAGAGAGTGTTACTCCGGTTGAAGTGCGTCACATCCTGCCCATCCTGATATATGAACGGGTGGCGGCTGTTCGTGCCTATGACAGCATCTTGATGGAAGCTGACGCAAACAGACTGCATGCCTTGCGTATCGAGTTCAAACAGTTGCGCTATGCCATATCCTTATTCAGCGAAGTCTTGGGGCCACAGGTAGCCGACTATATTGACGAAGTGAAAGCGCTGCAAGACTGCCTTGGTCATATGCATGATGCGGTAACGGCGCGCAGCTATTTAGGGGATTTTGTAAAAGAAAGCCATCTTGAGGCTTTAAATGGCTATCTCGCACATCTAGAAGAAAAAGAAACTGCCCTTCGCGGGCAGCTTACAGAGCTTTGGGCACAATTCAATTCACGCAAGATACAACAGAAGTTGTCTTCCGCGATCTTGGCGATACGCTGAGGTTAGACCGCCATGTCGAAAGCTTCGTAGACTTCAGGGCGGTTCCGCGCAATGATGCGGTAGGCTTCTCCAAGTTTATCGGTCTGGAAAAACCGTCCGATCATGCAGGTGTAGGTATTCGACATCATCCGCACGGTGCGGTTAATCAGCATGTTACCGCCGACCATCACATGGATTCCGGCGTTTGTCGGCATCGAGGCGATAGCATTCTTGATGTGATAGCTGGGATTGCCTTCAGGTAGGGCGCTGGTTGGACGCATAATGGTCGTCACGTCGACTTGATGTGTTACTTCACGCATCAGGTCGGCGACGCCGTCCATAGCGGTTTTAAAATCGTCCCAATCCCAATAGTCACCAACATAGACACGAATGACTGTCTTTTCACCATCATCCCATGCGTATTGAATGCCTATCATATTTATTTCTCCCCAAACGCCCATAAGTGCAGTAGCAATTTAAAATTGAGCCACTTCTATTATCTTAATTCAGAGTCAATGGATTTTCAATTAAGAGAGAATTCGAATCCGTATCAATTGAGATAGAAAATTGTAATGTGTGTTAATGTTTAGCTACGGCGCAGGAGCAGCAACAATATTCATTTTGTTGGTCAATGTATAGCCTTCTTCGGCTGGATTGCCATTCAGCGTCATTGGTATACGCTGTTGTGTGGCGAGGTCGTACATGCCGACCACCAATGAATAGCCTGTGCCTTGTGGCGCATTATCTTTATCAAACGTTAATGATCGTTCGTCCACAATATACTCGCTCGGCTCCCAAACCAATGTCGAATACATGTTGCCGTCATTTGTCCAACTTACAGGGCCGTCCCATGCTTGAATGACATTGCCATCTTTGTCACGCAGGTGAATATAGACCATATAATTGGCTGTCGGCTTCGCCAGAACCTGCCAGAACAAATGCATTATCAAACGTCGTTTCGGCCACAAATCGAGGCCGCCTACGTCATATCCCAGCAAGCGCACAAAGCCGCCAAACTGCACATCCCCTTCGGTCACTGGCCCATTAATGTAGGCCGGAGGTTTAAAGCGGTTTTCCAGATGCAGTTCATAGACAGTGTATTTAAAGATACCATCATCGTCACCCCAAGCCCGCCGCATAATATTGCTGCCGATATCGGTGCTGGTCGTCGCCAATGATAATGCTGAAAGCACTTGGTTCTGTCCCGGAATAAAAGTGTTGAAGTCACCGCCTGCTTCTGGCTTGCCATAGATAAAGTAGGTTACACCGTCCAGTTGATCAAGCTGGGTCGGCATAGTGTCAATTTTGATATCCATCGTCGGGAAAAAGAATGGCAGCCGCTTGACCTGTGGCGCGACCACGCGCAGCGGTTTATCCGGATTCTCATCAATATACTTTTGCAGCCCATCCACCACAGTCATCAGCGCCTTATTGCCAGAGGCATAGCGTGCATGGTCATCCGGCATTTTGTCTGTCCACAGCCAATCCCATCCGGCGTTGCCATCGTAAAGTGGGTTAATGATCCCCTGCCACGACAGTGCCACAATGACAACTAAATTAACAAGTGCGAAGAGTCTGCTTTGTATTGACCGACGACTGGCGACCGCAGACTGTAGACTGTTCCGCCATGCTACAAGAATCACGGCAGTTGGCATAATCATCAGCGGCACAATCGCGAATGACAGGCGGTAGTGATAGCTGTAGGAATAAAACCATGTAATAAAGTAGGGCAGTCCCAACGCCCACAGCCAGCCGATTTTCGCCGCTGTAGAAGGTCCCTCATCCGTCCATCGGGTTTTCGCCCACCGCCAGAGCGTTACGCCGACGATCACCAGACCTGCGCCGAAGGCCAGCCATTCCAGCAAGTGCATCCGGTTGTCGGTGATACCTACCGTACCCGTATTATGAATCGACGGCCAAACACCTGCGATGATCAGCGCTAAACCTGCAACCAACTGCCAAATGACGAGTGGGGCTGCCTTCGGACTTCTATTTGACTGCCGACTTCTCCATATCACCCACGCCACCAGTACGAACAAGGCCAGCAGCGGCCAGCCGAATTCGACCCCGCTCCGTGCGGCTAACGTTTGCCAGTACCCGTCTGGGAAGATGATCGCGGCATGTCCCAGCAGCACATTTCGGATATACCATACACCGCCCAGCGGAATGGACACCAGTCCCGTAATCATAACAACTTCAATCTGCGGTCGTAGCTCTTGAAGGAGTGGTGTGAGTTTGATCTGTCGATGTCTCCACCACGCGATGACGACTGCAATGCCAGCGACCAGCGCCACACCCCAAATAAACGCACCCATCGTCGGCTTTGTCCACAGCCCAATCCCCAAAAATAACCCCGCAATAACAGCGTAGCTTCTCTCTATTTTTTCTCTGTGTCTCTGTGGTTCAAATAGATTCATCCACGCCATCACGAAAAACGCCGCCGCGCCCGTGAACATGAACGTCAAGGGCACTTCCAAATCCCCGTAGCGCGACCATTCGCCCATGTGCGGATACAATGCCCAAATCGCCGCTGCATAAATGCCCACACGCCGTGAAAAGAGACGGTTTCCCATCACATAAACGGCGAGAATACTGCCAAGATGCAGCCACGGCAGTACCGCTCTCGCGGCATGGTCATCAATGCCACCGACTGCTAGCTGTAAAAACGTATGTTGAAGCGGCAAAAACTGAGGATAGTATTCAATTGTCGTCGGTATGTGCCCCACGAGCGTATACAACCGTCCCTCGTAGCCATACACCCACAGCGCGTCGTAGGCTGTCGTCGGCCAATAGGCCACACCAATCCAACGGATCAGCAGCGCGACCACCACCAGTAGAATCAGCAGCCGCTCATCTATACCAAGTTTCTGTTTTTCTCTACGGCTCTGCGGTTCAATTTTTCTTTTTCGCCATACTAAGGCCCAGCCAATAACCGCAATCACCACTGTTCCCGCTATCACAGTCTCCAACCGCAGCAAATTAGCACTCTGTACGCTGCCCAGCACGAACATCCATACTGTGAGCAGCGCTGGCCCAAACGCCAGCGATAGACAGGCCACCATCACACGGTCGCACCAATCCTGACGCGGCAGTGCCACCAGCGCCCAAGGCAATCCGACGCCCACAAACATCCACAGCAGGGCAGGCGTCGCGGCTAAAGTTGAAGTCATCCAGTAGGGCATATCTTGAAAGGTCGTAATCGTCAGAAATAGTTAAACAAGTTCGGGCAGTGTATCAGGTCGTGAGTCATCGGCTGTCAAGGGTTCTTCAGTCTCCTCGGATACCCACCGCCGCATCAGTAATCCGCGATGGTGAATGAGCGTATCGACACCCAAACCCGCTAGCACTCCAATCACCGGATACACCGGCAGGTAATAGCGCTGCCACTCTAGCGGCGTGAGCGCTAAGGTCGTGATGATGATCACCAATCCCCATAGCCCGATGAGCCAGCGGATACCGCCTGTCGTTTCTCCCGCGCCTTTTGAAGAGCGAAGGGTGAATAATCCCCACACGCCCGCCGCTATGATACCACACAGCACCAACGCCCCCACGTTTGATCCGCCTACGCTTACTCCACGCCACAGGGACGTTTCATAACGGCTGATCTGGTCACTGATAAAGCTTTGCCATGAGCTAACCTCATAATATTGCGGCAGCACAACCAAACTCTGGCGCAGAAATCCCGCCAGTTGATCACCAAAATGAGTGTATCCGCCAAAGGCTGCCGTTTGTCCGGCTAAAAGCTCTTGTCGCAGTTGCAGCACGGTTTGGGCGCGTCCCGCTGGGTCCCCCCACCATGCTGGATTCAGTGCGAAAAAAGTGCCGAAAACAATCGCCGCGGCAATTGCCAGATAGGGAAGCAGTACATAGTCAACAACGCTGTAATCATCTTCTGACCGCACTGACTGGTAAATCAGATGTAGCAGAATTGCCACAAATACCGCGCCAACCGTGAAAATCGATGTATGCTTGCTGGCCAATGCAAAACCGCTCACCAAACCGAGCAGTATTGCTCGCCGCAGCGACGGCTTTTCCAGCAGCCAAACGCCCACCAGCACCACCAGCAGGCTGAAGAAAATGAAGCTGCCTTCCATCATAGCCCGTCGTCCGTTGAGCAGCAGCGCCGGGTTCAACGCGTAATACAAGCTGGCGATAAACGGCGTCCACTTTCCACCCAATGCCCGGCCTAATGCGAACATCACCGCCACGCCTGCTGCCAACAAAATCGCGGATGGCCAACGCGCTGCCATCAGCAGAGCCGAACTAGGGGCATGTCCATTTTGCTGGTTATAGTTCCAATCTGCGCCCCAATCCCACTGCTCATTGACATCACTGATGCTCATACCATTAAAATGCCATGCGAAACCAATCAGGTATTTGTTGATTGTGCCATTGATCAGTCGTAGATTTTGCTCAGCGGGATTTTGTGGGGTCGGGTTGTAAGCCAGTTTGTTATAATCACGGTCAATGAACTGGTAGGCGTAGTCCCGACTCATGTAAATTTGAGTGGATTCGTCGCCATGAAACGGGGCTTCCGACGTACCAGCCAGCACGTAACCCGCTAGCACAATAACCCAGATAATCGAAAGAAAGGATGTTAAGCGCGGGGAAAATCGAGACAAGATCACTCACAGTTGTCTTCAGACAGGTTGTTGAAAATACTCATGGCTTAGCATGGACATGACCACTAAGGACTCGAACTGCTCACCGTTTTTCAGGCACTCTCTCAGGATGCCTTCTTCCCGAAAGCCGAGTTTATCATAGATATATCGGGCACGGCGGTTATTTTCTTTCACATCTAGCCACAGCCGGTGTGCATTCAACCGCGTGAAGGCAAATCGCTGCACCTGTTGGATGGCCTCTTGACCGTAACCGTGTCCCTTTTCGGTGACCACGATTCGCCGGAATTCAATATTCTGATGTGGACTGTCGAGTCCCGCGAGAAGGATAAAGCCCACTGCTTGATCCGTCTCATCCTCGATAATCAGGTGCGCCAGATTGGTGTCAAAGAGTGCGCCCCGATGTTGGTCGTATGTCCACGCTGTGATAAAAGGATTGTTCTCATCGCTCTGCTCAGCAGCAATGACATACGACAAATCATCAACTTCAGTAGGGCGTAATAAAATCATGCCGGCATTCAGTGAATTGGTTTACGAAATACTGACCAGCACTTTGTTCTGCTCAACCGTTTGCCCCGGTTGAACGTTTACGCTGCCAACCGTACCGTCGCGCGACGTCTTGAGTTCATTCTGCATCTTCATCGATTCCAGAATGACGACGGTATCACCGGCTTTCACCGTTTGCCCTTGCTCAACTTTGACTGCGACGATCAGACCGGGCATCGGCGCTTTGATATTCACTTCGCCGGTATCGTTCCCAAGCCCGCCGCTGCGCTGTGCCATCAGCAGTGCCCGTTCATCCATGACACGGTTGCTGTAGAGCCGTCCGCGCATCAGCACTTCAATTTCTTCGTCGCGCTCTTCAATCGTCAATTCGTGTGAAACATTCTCCGCCAGAATGGAATACATCGACGGCCCGAGTGCGCGGAAATCGACTTCCCGTTTCTTGCCATCGACGGTGATGCTGCCATCCGCATGAATTTCAATCTCAAACTGCTTATTGTTGACCGTTGTAACGTACTTCATTATCGGTGCATCCTCTCCCAACGTCCGACCCACTTCCAGTTGCTGGTGTCGCGTTCTCCGCGTGTGACAACTTGGCTAGCGAGTTGGCGCTGGCGGTGAGCAAATAACGTAGCCGCGATGGCTGAGGTTTCCAGTTCATCTTCGCTCGGCACTTCTTCGTAGGTCGTCATGCTGAAGCGTTCTTCGACGAACTTCGTATCGAACATGCCTGCGATGAAGCTGAAGCTGTTCATCAGGTTTTGATGGAAGGGGATGTTATGCTTTACGCCCATAATAGTGTACTCTTCCAGCGCGCGCCGCATACGCAAAATCGCCTCACCACGATCTTCACCCCAGCAAATCAGCTTGGCGATCATGCTGTCATAGTAGGGGGTGATTTCATAACCACCATAGACGCCGCTGTCCACGCGTACACCCGGCCCTGTTGGCACGTTCAACGTTGTGATCTTGCCCACCGAGGGCAGGAAGTTGTTATACGGGTCTTCAGCATTCACGCGGCACTCAATCGCCCAACCCGTTGGATTGAGGAAGCTCTGGGTTGGCCCCATGCGCCGCCCACGTGCGATACGGATTTGCTCTTTGACCAGATCAATACCCGTGACGAGTTCGGTAACGGGATGCTCAACCTGCAAGCGGGTATTCATCTCCAAAAAGTAGAAGTTCTTGTCCTTATCGACCAAACACTCAATCGTTCCGGCGTTCACATAGTCAACGGCTTGTGCCGCCTTGACGGCCATGTCGCCCATGCGCTGCCGCATTGACGGGTCTTGATCCAGCACGATGCTTGGCGATTCTTCCACTAGCTTTTGATGCCGCCGTTGGATCGAACATTCGCGTTCCCCGAGGTGGATGGTGTTGCCATGAGTATCGGCCAAGATTTGGAACTCGATGTGGCGTGCGCCGACCAGCATCTTTTCCACGTAAACATCACCGCTCCCAAAGGCACTTTCGGCCTCGCGTCGGGCGCTGGCAATCGCGTCCTTGAAATCTTCTTCTCTCAGAACTGCACGCATGCCCTTACCGCCGCCGCCTGCCGCCGCTTTCACGAGCAGAGGGAAGCCGAAACTGGGTGCAAGCGCCAGAATCTCATCATCACGCATTCCCGGCGTGGTACCCGGCACGACCGGAACACCTGCCTTACGCACCGCTTCACGGGCAGCTTGCTTATCGCCCATGGTGTCGATGGCTTTAGGGTGCGGGCCGATGAAGATGATGCCTTCGTCCGCGCACATCTGCGAGAAGAAACTGCGCTCCGAAAGAAATCCATATCCCGGATGGATGGCGTCCGCACCGGTTTTCTTGGCCGCTTCGATAATCTTTTCGGCCACGAGATAACTTTCGCGCGGTGCCGGTGGGCCGATAAAGACTGCTTCATCCGCATAGCGAACATGCAGGCTGGTACGGTCAGCCTCGGAGTACACCGCTACCGAGTTAATACCAAGGTCGCGGCATGCTCGAATGACACGCACCGCAATCTCGCCTCGATTGGCGATGAGAATTTTCTTGATTGTTTTCTGTCCCGGTTCATTGACAGCGTTTTTTGATTTGCGCTTTGCCACTGTGCGCCTCCTGTTTTGTCCTTTACGCGTTGCAACAGTATCGTGTGTGGTGTCCGCGTAAACTGGTTTTGTAAGGGAGCCTCGATTAATGCTCCCAATGAATTTAAAAGCTAACTGCTAATCGCTATTCGCTACAACGGAATATTGCCGTGCTTACGTGCGGGATTGCTGTCCCGTTTGTTCTGGAACACTTCCAGCCCATTAATCAAACGTGCCCGTGTGTCGCGTGGTTCGATGATGTCATCAATGTAACCGAGTTCGGCTGCCGCATAGGGACTGGCGAACTTCTCACGATAATCGTTGGTCAGTTCCGCGCGCTTCGCCACCGGATCATCCGCCGTCTCAATCTCGCGGCGGAAGACAACACCAACCGCGCCATCCGGCCCCATGACCGCGATTTCGGCGGTCGGCCACGCCAAGTTCAGATCACCGCGAATATGCTTGCTGCTCATGACGCAGTACGCACCGCCGTAGCTCTTGCGCGTCGTCACCGTCAGCTTGGGCACCGTCGCCTCGCAGTAGGCATACACCAACTTCGCACCCGCGCGAATGATGCCCGCGTATTCCTGTGCGGTACCGGGCATATAACCCGGCACATCCACAAACGTCACAATCGGGATATTGAACGCGTCACAGAAGCGGATAAAACGCGCTGCCTTTTCGCTGGCGTCAATGTCCAGCACCCCTGCCAATACGGCGGGTTGGTTGGCGACAATGCCGACACTGTGACCACCGAGCCGCGCAAATCCCACCACGATATTCATGGCGAATTGTTCATGTATCTCGAAGAAGTGGCCTTCATCCACCACTTTGCGGATGATTTCTTTCATGTCATAAGGACGGTTTGGATTATCGGGGATAATTTCATCCAGTTCGGGGTTTGCCCGCAGCGGATCGTCCGTCGTAGATACAAACGGCGGATCTTCCATATTGTTCTGCGGCAGATAGCTCATCAACTCCCGTGCCAGCAGCAGTGCCTGTTTTTCGTTCTCCGCTACCATGTGACACACGCCGCTCTTGCTGGCATGGACACTCGCGCCGCCTAATTCTTCGTGCGTCACGTCTTCATGGGTGACACTCTTGACCACCTCTGGCCCTGTAATGTACATGTAGCTGGTGTCCTGCACCATGATGATGAAGTCGGTCAGCGCCGGACTGTATACCGCGCCACCTGCACATGGTCCCAAAATCAAGCTGATCTGGGGCATAACGCCGCTGCTCAGTGTGTTGTGCAGGAAGATTTCAGCGTATCCCGCCAAGCTTCCCACGCCTTCTTGAATACGTGCGCCGCCGCTGTCGTTCAACCCGATGACCGGTGCGCCGGTCTTGAGCGCCATCTCCATAATCTTGATAATCTTCTGGGCATGAACCTCGCTCAAGCTGCCGCCGATGACCGTGAAGTCCTGCGAGAACACATAGACTAGTCGTCCATTGATCGTTCCCCATCCGGTCACGACGCTGTCGCCTAAGTATTTTTTATCCTGCATACCAAAGTTGGTGGTTCGGTGCTGTACAAAAGCGTCCAGTTCGCGGAAGCTGCCGGGGTCAAGCAAAATATCCAACCGTTCATGTGCGGTATGACGGTCATTTTGCTTCTGTTTCTTGATGCGTTCTTCACCACCACCTGCATGGCTTTGCGCACGCTTCAGTCGCAGTTCCGCGATCTTATCCAACTTCTGCTCCGTTACAGTCATATTGCTTTCTCCGTTAGGGTTTTCATCTCGCGTGAGTAGGGCACTTCAGCCCCATCACGGGTAAAAAGCGTGATCACAAACCGGGATGCACCAAATAAGGCTCTTTACGTGAATTACAACAACCATATCAGCCTGCAGATACTAAATCCATGATGATCTTCATGCTCGTGGACTGAACACCACGCGAAACCGTATTATAACCCGCCCACCAGCACGTCACAAAAGCCGTTACAAATTGTAAAGCCGCCAAAAGGAATAAAGAGATTTAGAGAGTAATGAAGTCTGCGCTTTGTCAACGCATGCAGATACAAATGGTATTAAGTAGTTGACTAAAGGTTTGTCACCTGAAGATTCAAAGTTTCGAGTAAATGAATAAGATCAACTCGGCTGATACCAAGTAGCTCCGCCATCTTGCCCTGTGAAATTCCCCCTTTCATGAATTCATCATGTAGAGTGCGAAGTAGCGTTACGAATCCTTCCTTTTTATCCTCATCCATGTTTTCACCTGCTCTCAGATCAGAAAATCTCTGCCTTGAATTTCGCGTCCTTGGCGGTTCAATGTTTCTAATCCGGCATTACACCAAACCGATTAAGCAGTTCCACCAGCGCATTGTTATAGCCCAGCGCACTCTCTTCGATGACACGGATCGTATGCGTCTTGCTCAACGCCGTATCAACCTGTTGCGAGACAGGCCACGCCCCTGATTTGTAGACGAATCCATTGTGCCAGATGGGAATGATGCTCAGCCCTGCCTCAATTGCCCATGTGATCTCTTTCAGGCACACCTCAGATTTCAACGTATCATGACTCAGCAGCGCCACCAGATATTGATACTATGAAAATGTTGGCCGGTTCCGATTCGTCGATCAGATCAAACGCCGCCTTGGTGATATACACATCGTTCTCGCCCGCGTCGAATCGCAGATAACCGTTGCTCAGCAGCAGCCCGAAATGCGGTGATGCACCGTTCCAGCGCTGCTCCAAATAGCGGATCAAATCCTGCTGATCTTCGCTCGTTACCAACTGCCCCCGGAACATGCGGAACGAAATGCCCCACAGCCCGATGGCCGCGCCTTCCGCCAGTTCCTTTGCAAGTATTCGGATGCGCGTCATGGGATTCTGTGCCAGCGCACGTTGACCAATTCGCTGCATGAAACTCTCGAAGTCAGCCATCATTCCCCCTTATTTGTTCGACTGTCGTATCGCCCGCCAGATGCCCAAACTGTCGATGGTGAAAGCTCGAAACGCTGAGAAAATACTGAATACCGAAAAGATACTGACCAGACTCAATGTGCTCCCAATCGAGAGCACGCTGCCCGTGCTTGCGATACTCAGGATGCTGCCCGTACTCCCAATCGAAAGAATACTGCCCATGCTGGCAATCGATAGGATACTGCCGATACTGGCAATACTTTTGATGCTGCCAATACTACTGATTTGTTTCATGGTTGCTGCTTCTCCATCTTAATCAAGACTATCTTACCTGAATTTGCCTCATTTGACGGCAATTTTGAAATGAATTAGAATAAATATTCTATGTAAGTTATAGATTTGAGGTGATTAAATGACCGAAAACATGAAACCTTATGCACTGCAAGCCGGTGAAGGCGTAGGTAGTGACTCATCACTGAAAGCGTCTGTCGTTTCGACTGGCGGACATTTCACCCTTATTGAGTCGAATACCGATGGTGGCGCACCTATGCATATACATACTCGTGAGGATGAATATTTCTACGTAGTTGATGGTACGATCACCGTGACCTGTGGTGACAAGGATTTTGAAGTCGGCCCACGCGGTTTTGCTTTCCTCCCACGTAACATTCCTCATAAGTGGGATGTTATTGGTGCACGGGCTACTGTTCTTATGATGACGGTTCCCGCAGCCTTAGACGAATTTTTGGCTGAATATCACGCTGCCGCATCGGCCTCCAACGAAGTCAAAGACAAAATCTCCGAGAAATACGGCGTTATATGGGTGCGTGACTAATCACCTCGCATAGACATCAACCTAATCTTCACGAAGATAAAACGGTTGAGAATTAATGCTAATCGCCTTATAACTTTTATCGTCCAGCCACATCATGCCAATGGGCTGCTGCGCAACGGTCTCAAGACTGTCGACGAAATTTTGGCTAAAGTGGGTCATTTGATTCAAATCGACTTCTGGATCCGTACCTAAGGCCAAGGTTAATTGAGACTTGCCTGTTTTGGAACGCATCAAAATAACGAAACCTATCGTGATGCTTGTTTCTTGCGCCATAAGTTCTTTTGCCTTCTCGATGATGTTATGAAGTACCTCTTCAGATGGCAATTTCGAATCACCCATAGGTACGAAGTTGCCTTCACCAAGATCATGGGAATCAGCCGATGAAACGTCAGGCAGTTGACCATTGGCTAAAAGAACGAACTCATCGAATGTGAGAATACCACCGGGGCCGCGCTCTGGATTGATATTGATTTTGTGATATTCGCTTTTCACTGCCAGTTGAAAAATACTCTGTGCGGGCAAGGAGGCAATCCGTTCAGCATCTGGATACACGTGTTTGACCCGCTCAGCGTCAGTGAAGACGGGCAGCGTTATGTTTCCGGTTTCATCTTCAAGGAGAATCGGGCCCGATTCTCCTGCTTCTTCAGCAATAATCAAGTTGCTTTTAAGCAGTTCTTGATAAAAGCGCTGATAATTTCCTGAGGATTGGTGTGTGGCTAAATTGACAATGGCATGGATCAGAGCTGAATTCTGCGAGTCAGGCTTCCGCCGAAATGGATTGAATGCCATGCCAATTGTCCCTTATATGCGATTGAATTTGCAGTTAATTGTACTGCGTTTTAGATGCTCACGTTGGGGCGGTATTCTCCGAACACACCTCGCAGCGTGTGGCAGATTTCGCCCAGCGTCAATTCGTTCTCGACGCACGTCACCAGCAGCGGCATCAAATTGTCTTTGCTGCGTGCCGCTGTGTCCAATTGACCGCGCAGTTCTGCCACCTTGGCGTTATCCCGTTTAGCGCGCATCTCGGCTAGTTTCGCCCGCTGTGATGCTTCAATCGCCGGATTCACTCGCAGCAGATCAGGCTGTACTTCGCCCTCGACCGTGAACTGGTTCATCCCGACGATGATCTGTTCCTTGCTTTCGACCGCCTTTAAATATTGATAGGCCGCATCCTGAATTTCGAGGTTGATGAAGCCTGCTTCAATCGCCTTCAGTGCGCCGCCCATCGCGTCAATCTTCTCGATGTAGTCTTCCGCCCGCTTGACAATCTCGTCCGTCAGGCTTTCGATGACGTAGCTCCCCGCCAGTGGATCGACCGTATCCGCCACGCCCGTTTCATAGGCGATGATTTGCTGAGTTCGCAGCGCCACCTGCACCGCCTTTTGGCTGGGCAGTGCCAGTGCCTCATCCATGCTGTTGGTATGCAGCGATTGGGTGCCGCCCATGACCGCCGCCAGCGCCTGTAACGCCACGCGTACGATATTGTTTTCCGGCTGCTGCGCCGTGAGCGTGCTGCCGCCCGTCTGGGTATGGAACTTCAACTGCCAGCTACGCGGATTTTTCGCGCCGAACCGTTCCTTCATAATCTTGGCCCACAGCTTACGTGCTGCACGGAACTTGGCGATCTCTTCAAGGAATTGATTATGCGCGTTGAAAAAGAATGAAAGCTGCGGCGCGAAGTCGTCCACGTCCAGCCCTGCATCAATCGCGGCTTGCACATAAGCCATGCCGTTCGCCAGCGTGAATGCCACCTCTTGCACCGCCGTGCATCCCGCCTCACGGATGTGATAGCCGCTGATGCTGATCGTATTCCACTGTGGCACGTCCGTCTTGCAGTACGCGAACAGATCGGTAATGAGTCGTAGCGATGGGGCAGGCGGGAAGATATACGTTCCACGTGCGATGTACTCTTTCAGAATGTCGTTCTGCACCGTCCCGCGTAATTGGTCGCTGCTCACGCCCTGTCGCTTGCCCACCGCGATATACATCGCCAGCAGCACCGTTGCCGGAGCGTTAATCGTCATGCTGGTCGAGACTTTATCCAATGGAATATTTTCAAACAGCCGCGCCATATCATGAATGCTGCTGATGCTCACGCCGACTTTGCCGACTTCACCCAGCGCCATCGGATCATCGGCGTCATAGCCAATCTGTGTCGGCAGATCAAACGCTACTGATAACCCCGTTTGACCTTGCTCCAGCAGATAGCGGTAACGCGCGTTGGATTCTTCGGCTGTGGCATATCCCGCGTACTGCCGCATCGTCCAGAAGCGTCCACGATACATCGTCGGTTGTACCCCGCGTGTGAACGGATACTGCCCCGGTTCACCGATCTCCTGCGCATAATCCTGCGGCACGTCATCCGGCTTGTACACGCGCTTCAAGTCAATGTCGGACGAGGTCGTAAAACGTTCTTTGCGTTCCTGAGCTTTCTTTTCGCTGGGCTTAGCTGCTGTCGTGGTCATTTATTATTTCTCCATGCGGGCATGAATTAAGTTTTGATGTCAAATTGGGCGTTTCGATAGGCTGATGATCATGCTCTGCAAATTATAGTGGGTTTATCAAATCGGTTGTCGGTCTATGGCGACCCATAAAGTTACCAATCTGTGGCCCTTGTGACGATAGTCGAATTGCCTTCAGAATAGTTGAATACGATACAAAATGATTAAAGTAATCATGACGGCATGACAATTTGCATAACGATGAACGCCGCTCACATGCTACAGTGTACTCAGAAGCAAACTGAATTGAGCCCACATGATTCAGATGTAGGCTCATTGCTCAACCCGTTCACAGCAGGTTGACGCCATATCATTATATCACCGTCGTTTATTCAGGCGTTTACCTGTGGGGTAGCGCCTGTTTTATTTACTGTTGGGAGGAAAAAATGGCAAAGCGATTGTTTCTCCTACTTACTTTAGCGGTACTTCTATTCAGTTTAACTGCGGTCTATGCTGGGGATACGCCCAAACCACCGCCTGTTCCGACCAATGGCTATATCAAAGATGGACGGCTCAATGGCGCGGATGTGGCTGCGCCGGTAGCGGTCTTTTACAAATATGACACTGTTCGCAAGCCCGGTGACTGGAAATATCCGTTCTATGACGTCAAGGTGCTGCGTGGTGTCGAACTGTTAGCGATTGATCCCAAGACGGGCAACGGGACGTTGGCGCTCGCGGTGTCGGCAGATGATATTGCCAAGATTGTCGATAAGGCTACACATAAAGACGGGACATTGATTGCCGAACAGAACGGCTATGCAATGTATTACTCGAAGGACAATTGGTTCTGGATCACAGCACCCGATGCTAACGGGAAGGCTTATACTTTCCAGTGGCAGAACCTAACCGTTCCGCATGACTAGGGTGATCCATTGTTTGGTGTGGAGGGCGCAAGCCCTCCACTTTTTCTACCTTACCTTGCTTATATAAAGTCCTCTTCCTTTACCGTCACACCTTTAAAATTGTCGAATGTCAAATCATTGAACTTCAAACCCAGTTTCTTTTGTACCCGCTCAAACAGTGTCGAATAGCTTCCGTCGAAGCGCTTACCATCACCCAATCCTAAGGTCTGAATGATCCGTTCAATCGCGTCTTTCTCGCCCTCAATTTCCACGAAGTTGCCGTAAGGCATCTCGTCCAACACCACTTCCGCACCGTCCAATTCATACGTGGTGCGGTATTTCTCATAGGTTAGATATGGCGTGTAACCCAGCTTGCCGAGAATGGTTTCCATCGCGTCGAAATCACTGACCTCGACTTCCGCCTCAAATCGGCTGACCACGCCGTTCTCAAATGTCCCATCATCTTTATAGGTCAGTCTCACCCGGGTATCCTCGCGCAACCGTACCACCATCCCATGCGGCGTTAGAGTTCGCTCTTTATTGTCATACCGTACGTTGCGTTCATACACTCTCGGCGCGGTCAATTCTGCGCCCGCTGTTTCCAACTTACTCTTTACCGCTTCTAGATTCGGCACATACAGTTTGACTTCGGTTTCGTTGTAGTCTTTTGCATTCATGAGAAGACCTTTCTGTCATCATTCATCAAATCGCTCGATGAGTGGGAAATTCAAAAGCTCACTCAATCGCTGGGTATCCCTCAGATGTTTCGGCGTGTTCGCCGCATACTCCAAGCACCACCACAATTGATAAAAAGGGCGGCGATTTGGATAACCGTCATCAACGGTCATAATCTCAGTATAGCGCTCCCGGAACCCGTCACCAGTCATCCCATCCCACAAATCCAGCTTCGCCAGATCAATTTCGTGGTGTCCCGCCCACGCTTTGTCAAAATCCAAAATTGTCGCTAACTGCCATTCTCCTGCGTTTTGATGAAAAAGGATATTGTATGGATGCAAATCTTCGTGGCATAAGCGCGCTTGAGTGACATTATCAAACAGACTTTTGTTCACTTCGAGTAAACTGAGAAAATCCTGTCGGATGCCTTCATTCCGTATAGTCGCATTCACACGCTCAATCACCACAGGGTAGAAACCTTGCCGCATAGGCTCAAACCGCTCGGGTTTTACATCCCCGAAACCCCCAAATTTAATACTGTGCAGCTCCGCGACGGCTTGACCCATTTGCGCGTAAGCCCGCTTTAGATCTTCTCCTTGAAGTTGTGGCCGCACATCAGCCCAGACCTCACCGGGGATAAATGTCTTGATCAAATAGCGCCAAGGATAATCACGGTATGATACATCGACGGCAATAACCTCTGGCATCGGTATCGACGTTTGCTCACTCACAATCTGATGCCAATATGCGGTCTGGTCAAACGGATAGGAGTAGGGCGCTTCTCGGCCCGCCAACTTAATCGCCAGTTTGAGAGAAGGATTCTCGATAGTAACCAACAACGCAGCATAATCATGATGCTGATTGACAATGCTCACATCGCTAATTGACGCATCCGAACCATAAATGCCGCGCAGCAGCTCAAGCAGTAGTGATTGTGTTTGGTTGGAAATTGTGCTGGACTGGCTGTTAATCATGATTTACGCCAATCTGATCCTCCATACTCAACCAAAGTTTTGATTCGATTAG
Organism: Aggregatilineales bacterium; assembly: GCA_044226855.1. GTDB lineage: Bacteria > Chloroflexota > Anaerolineae > Aggregatilineales > Phototrophicaceae > CFX2. Next base: position 180,805 of record JBGAGF010000008.1, on the reverse strand, counting down.
CCATTCGTTTGAATCTTCCTACTCTAGAGTCACCCTATGCCCCTCAACCTGTGCTACACTTGAATTGCTCAAATGTTCTGTTTTGGGGGATTCACTTGCCTTCTTTATATCTTTTTCCTCTGCGTCTCTGCGGTTCAAATGTATTTCTTCTTCTTTCTTTGTGGCTTTGTGGTAAAAATGCATTTGCCTTTGCATGTTCGGCGGTTTCTTCCCTCACATCCGCTGCGACGGTACTGCCAATAGCGCCGCGGCGGCCATACGGGAGCCATCCGCTGCAACTGCGCCATTTCAGCGCCACACTCCCTCACATCCGCGGCATCAAAATGTCAATTCAGCGGCTTCTCCCGTGCCTCCCGCCAGTCATTTCGGCGGATGTAATGCGAAATCTGCAAAAGTTTCGCATTTTCTGCAGTTCAAAATGTCTGTTTTTTCTATCGACTACAGACTATTGACTATCGACTACCCGAACCGCCTCCGGTAAATGCGTCCACGCCAGTCTCACCAACTGCCAGTACGCACCCTCCGCATCCGGTGGAGCCAGCACCACACTCTTATGAAATGTGCCTGCCGCCCGCTCCCACATCCACAAATCCTGCCCGTAGGATTTCAAGTTCGGTTGGTCGCCCAGCTTATCAAAGTTCACTTTCTGGAAGCCTGCCGTAAGCCCTTCATAGTCGGCCTGTGTCACGGGAAACCGTAGAGGCTTCTGCTCAAATCGCCCTCTAAAGACCATCTCCAACATCGCGCCACTTCCGCTTGTGCGAATCACCGTCGCTACTGAATCGTTTGCCCGCCGGTCGTGATACCGGATGGTCAGCCGGTATACAGCTCGTACCCCCGGCTGGAGCGCCAGCTTGGTAATCGGAGTGAGTTTCAACTGCTCGGCTATCGTCGTCAGGAGCGATGCGATGTATTCCACGTCTTCTCTCGGTACTTTCCAGACAGGCTAAATAACCAAATTGAAACCTAATGATCTCATATAGTCTCCTCCCTCGCTTGCGGGGGAGGATTAAGGTGGGGGTTGAATATCTCTCTGCGCCTGTGCAAAGCCTCCCGTGGCACTGCGGTTCAATCCGTATTTCTATATTTCCAGCACAATCTTCCCGAACACGCTGAAATCTTCCAGCAATTCCATGCCCTTCCGCACCTCATCAATCGGGAGAACCGCCCCGATCACAGGCTTCAACCGGCCAGCGAAAACAAGGTTCATCACCTTCACAAAGTCCTGATGCGGCCCCATCGTGCTCCCGATGATGCTCACCTGTCGGCTGAACACCTGCCGTAAATCCAACTCGACCATCGGCCCACTCGTGTTGCCCACCACCAGAATGCGTCCACCAATTCGCGCCGATCGGATGCTGTCGTTAAAGGTCGCCGCCCCCACGTTATCAATCACAATATCGACACCCTGCTTGTTGGTCATCTGATAAACTGCCTTTGACCATTGGGGTGTCTCTTCTCGGTTAATCGTCACGTCCGCGCCCAGTTCTTTGGCCTTGGCGCATTTCTCCGCGTTGCTGCCCACCACATAAACCGTCGCGCCCGCCAGTTTCGCAATCTGGATGCTGGCGCTGTTCACTCCCCCGCCCGCGCCAACGATCAACACCGTTTCCCCCGGCTTCAATCCCCCGCGCGTAATCAGGGAATGCCACGCAGTCACGTAGACTAATCCTGCTGATGCCGCCTCATTGAACCCAAAGCCTTCAGGGATTTTCATCAGGTTACGCTGAGGCAGAACCACATATTCTGCGCCTACTCCCGGAACCGTTTCGCCCAGCAAGTGAATGCGCGTTTGGTTTTCCAGTCCAGTCATCAGGGCAGGGCTGTCCTTGTCTACAATCGTTGGGTCAATGCATATCCTGTCTCCGGCGAGGTATTGCGTAACACCCTCGCCCACTTTGTCCACCACGCCCGCGCCATCTGCACAGGTGATGTGAGGCATCGCCAATTTTAATCCAGCCCAACCCGCACGCACCCACAAATCCAGCCGGTTGAGTGCCACCGCCTTCATACGGATGCGAACCTCGCCCGCTTTCGGTTCAAGTATCGGCAGGTTATCCACCACTTGTACGACTTCGCTTCCACCGTGCCCTGTAATCACTGCTGCTTTCATGTAAATGTCCTTATTCCGGCTTAAAAGTAATTTTTCTGTAGATGTCACTTAGGCTGATTGAACAACCAATTGAAGACAACTTGAGTTGTTCATCTAAATCATTGATGTCCCTTATACCCCACTGATCCTCTTGGCGTTGATAGTGTTCGATCTGGACGTTATCTTGTGAGATCAATACATATTCCTGTAACGAGTCGATGCTTCTGTAATAAAATGCCTTCGTGCCTCGATCATATTTCTCCGTCGACGACGAAAGCACTTCGATGATTGCGGTTGGATTGAGCAAGGTATCAAATTCATCATCTTCAAATTGAGGCGTTTCACAAACAACCACGACATCAGGATAGGTATATAATCCGGTCTTGGGTATCTTGACCCGCATATCACTCTGGTAAACCTCGCATGGACGGTCTTCCAATTGGTTACCGAGTTGTCTGCTGGTATTTTGGGCGATCAGATTATGTTCGCGACTTGCGCCAGACATGGCAAATATTTCTCCTTTGAAATATTCGTGTCGTTCTTGGCTGGCGCGTTCCATCCGAAGATACTCTTCTGGTGTAATGAACTTGGGTAAGGCCATACAACCTCGCTCTCTTGCTAGACTTCGTTTACCGCAGCCCTAACTCATTCCGCGCAATCACCAAACGCTGAATTTCGCTTGTTCCTTCGTAGATTTCAGTGATCTTCGCATCACGGAAGTAACGCTCGACCGGAAGCTCCTTGCTGTAGCCCATACCGCCGTGAATTTGCACCGCTTGGTGTGCCACGAACATGGCCGTTTCACTCGCAAACAGTTTCGCCATGCTGGCTTCCAGCGTATACCGTTCGCCTGTGCGCTTATTACGCTCCTTCGCCAGCACCGCGTTGTAGATCAATTGTCGACTGGCTTCGATGCGTGTTTTCATATCGGCAATCTTCTGTTGGATCATCTGGAACGCGCCGATAGGTTCTCCGAACGCCTGCCGCTCCTTCGCATACTGAATGCTCGCTTCATACGCCGCCTCTGCGATGCCCAAGGCCTGTGACGCAATCCCGATGCGTCCAGCGTCCAATACAGTCATCGCGATCTTGAAGCCTTCTCCAACCTTCCCCAGCACATTCTCAACGGGACACAAGTAGTTATCATAGACAATCTCGCTCGTAGCGCTGGCGCGGATGCCCATCTTCGGCTCTTTCTTGCCACGAATAAAACCCGGTTGGTGCGCGTCAATCAGAAATGCGGTAATGCCCTTGTTCCCTTTGTCAGGATCAGTCATGGTAAACAGCACCAATAGATCCGTTACTGGTCCGCTCGTCACCCAGCTCTTACGCCCATTGATAACATAATGGGTGCCTGCTTCATTCAATACGGCCCGGCTTTGCATCGTCGCCGCGTCGCTGCCGGACATCGGTTCGGTCAAGCTGTATGCGCCGATTTTCTCTCCGCTCGCGACCGGCACGAGAAACTTCTGCTTCTGTTCTTCAGTGCCGAACTTCATCAACCCGTGACAATAAAGCGAGTTATTCACGCTTACAACGGTGCTGTGGCTGGCGTCGGCCTTGGCCACCTCAACCATCGTCAGAACGTAGGCCAGTGCATCCATTCCCGCGCCGCCGTATTCCTCCGGCACTTCGATGCCCATTAACCCCATCGCACCCATTTTCTTGATGGTGTCCAGCGGGAACTCGCCCGACTCATCGAATTCCGCCGCGATGGGTACAATCTCTTTTTGAGCAAACTTTCGCACAGCATCCTGTAACGCCAGATGTTCTTCGGTCAACTGTAAAGTTAAATTGGTGGGTTCAAGAGTGGCGACCATGACTTTATTCCTTGTAATAAATGAATTCTGTTCCCTGAATTATAGCACTCCGCTGCTGTATAATGCGGTCGCTTAACATCGTAAGGAGATGATTTGTGACACCCATTAAAGTTGACCACATCGCCGTGGTTGTGGATGATATGAACGCTGCTCTTAACTTCTGGCAGAATGCGCTCGAACTTCCTTTAGAAGGGACCGAAACCAATGAACACGAAGCCGTCGATATTGCCTTTCTACCGGTTGGCGAATCACGGATTGAGCTGCTCAAACCAACCACTGAGGATAGTGGCATTGCCAAGTATCTCGCCAAGCGTGGCGCAGGGATGCATCATCTGTGCCTCGCTGTAGCCGACATTGAAGCCGCGATGGCGCAAATCGCAGCCCAAGGCGTGCAACTCATTAATGAAACTCCACGTCAGCGCGAAGACGGTACGCGCTATGCCTTTGTCCATCCCAAGAGTACCGGCGGCGTCATGGTAGAATTGTACGAACTACCGAAAGGCACGGCCTGATGCGACGAATTCTGATTTCACTGTTCTGCATACTCCTATCCAGTTCCGTTTTAGCCCAATCCGTTGACTGCACCGCAATCGCTCAGAAAGCCATTGAGGCTGCTCGAAAAGCCTGTTCAGACCTTGAGCAAAACCAAGCTTGTTATGGAAATGCTAAAGTTGAAATCCAACCGCGTGACAATGTGCGTTTGGCTTTTTCTAAGACAGGTGATGTCGCGCCACTCGCATCTCTAAAATCGATCAGTACCAGTGCGTTCGATGCAGACGCGAAAACGTGGGGCTTGTCTATCATGAACGTTCGCGCGGACTTGCTCAATGGAACCCTAACGGTCATTGCTTTCGGCAAGACCACACTTGAGAACAAAAGCGATGCTTCAAATGACTTCGTTGGCCTCGAAATTACCGTAACCGAACCTAAAGGCGCGAATCTCCGTGCAAAACCAGAAGCCGACGCTGGGATTGTACGCGGGGTCTACAGCGGTGATCGGTTGCAAGCGATTGGCCGCACCGAAGATAGCGCATGGTTCCGCATAGCCGACGGCTGGATTTCAAAAGATGTCATTCGAAGTACTGCCGACTTGAGCAAGCTCCAAGTCCTTGCGCCTGACAGCGAAATCGCGGATGTTTATGCGCCCATGCAGACCATTAGCCTGCATACGGTCATTGATGACTCACCGTGTGCCGGTGCGCCTGAGAGCGGTTTGCTCATCCAGACACCAGACGCGGTTTCAACCAATCTTGTCGTCAATGGAGCGAACCTAACTCTCACCGGAACGTTACTTTTACAAACCACTGCCGACAGCAAAACTGTTCTCAGCATGTTAGAAGGTGAACTGTTTTATGCGGATGGTCGCAGCCTCAAGCCTGCTGAAGAGATCGAGTATGGGTTTCAGGGTGACACGATTACGTACAGCGCACCTGTCGAATACGATTACGCCAACGCCCGGTACCTGCCCTTGGTTTTGGTGCCGCGCGAATTTGAACTGCCGTTCTCGCTGGGCGGGGTAATCTTCCCATTTACACCCGGTACAGGCTTTCTTCAAACCTTTACAGCGGACTCGCCTTGTGTCGCGGCTTGGACAGTGGATGTTAATCTGCGTGGTGGCCCCGGCACCAATTACCCGATTCGACGCGGTGTAACCGGAGGCTTCTATGGGAATCCTGATGCCCGTGCCATTGGTTCGGATGGCGCAGTGTGGTGGCGTTTGGTAGAGGGTGTCTGGATTGCTGCGGACAACACTGCTGCTGCTGGTGCCTGTGGAACGCTGCCTTTGGTGTCTCCTCCACCATTGCCTTCAGGCTAAATTCTGACCTGCCGATGGCGGTTGGATTGCGACCGCCATCAATCCCCAGAATGCTGCCTGAAATTGAATGAGCGTCCACGAATAATGGTCAAATAAGCCAATAATCAAAAATGCGATCACCCCACATCCTACGGCAGCATAGAGGTATTCTTTCTTATCGTATTCCTTTCTGATATTGGCGAAACCTGCCCTGATTGTCGCGGCGATAATCAACAGGAATAATCCGAGTCCGATGACGCCCAACTCTGCCCAAGCGGAGAGATATATATTGTGAACGGGCTGCCCTCGCAAATCGAACTTGGTTTTCGCTAGATAAGTGCTGGCGTACCAAGGGAAATTACCGATACCCGTTCCCAGAATTGGCGACTCCCGAATGGCATCCAGCGCAATTTGTGTGTAAACCACACGGTCACTAGTTGACCGCACTTCAAGTGACTCGTCCGACAAGCCGGCCCGCGCAGATAAAAATGGTTGATACAGGGCGAAAAATGCACCGCCGACTATGAGCGATATACCCCCAATAGTCAATATGCGTATCCAGCGCTGGCGATCACGGCTCCATGTTTCGAATGTCAACGCCAGTATGAAGAATAGACTTACAGCCAGTCCAAGCCACGCACTGCGGGAGAATGTGAGTAACAAACTCCACAATCCAAACTCAAAAATCACGACTCCGTACAGCCAGCCTTTGCTTTGACTGCTCAAACTCCAGCCAAATACTCCTAATAATCCAACAGTGAGAAATCCCCCTAACATATTCGGGTGGGGCAGCAATCCATACGGGCGTAACCAGCGGATGTCAGCAGCCTGTACAACCACTGCTCCGGAGTTCGCTGGATTAACTTGAAACTCCCCCAAGATGGTTAACCCAACTGATCCCTGATGGGCGACCTGAACAGATGCCAATAAGCTGTTCCAGATCAGCCCAATGATGAGCGCTGTGACGATCAGTCGAATGGAGATGTGGCTGCAACATACTGCCAGCGAAAAGATGATTACTAGAGTAAACGGAAGCGCCGCGCCAACTGTTACTGACGGATACGAATCACGCTTATAGCTCCATGTCCACGACAGCAGAATCCACACAACAAAAATCATTTGCAAGATTAGCCACAAGCGTAATGATTTACTCTGCCAAAGGGCGCCAATGCCTGCAAAGCGGCTGATTCCCCACCAAACAACCGTCCAGAGAATAGGCCAGAAGATCAAGAACCCTGCGCTGTAAAAGACGGTGAAATCACCCATACCCAGTGCCCGCATACCCGAAAACCGGAACCACATCGGAATGAGCACAAAAGTGATGAAGATACCAATCTGGATAGGCAGTAAGCGTTTTCGTCTGAAGGAACTTAACAATGAGGCAATCACACACTTATCCTTTTTTCGTTTCAAACTTAATCCTACTGCATCCGCATGGTTCCCGACAGCAATTGCACTGTACGTGCTCGAAAATGGAGAGTAAGATATACCCGGGTGGGTATGTCTGTAGCTTAGGAGGATGAAATGACTGATCAACTAATTGAAACTGCTGAGCATGATTTGAAGTGTGAATATAACACCAAAACGCTCCATCGCATTCGTCGTATTCAAGGTCAACTGAATGCCCTCGAAAAGATGATTGAAGCCGATGAAGGGAGTTGCGAGGAACGCGTTATTCGCGCCCGTACTGTCGAGAAAGGCATGACAAGCTTAATCACGCACTTAGTGGAGTGCTATCTCGTCAATACGGCACGTCACGAAATGGCAAATGACCCCGAGAAAACGACAACCGAACTTTCACGTATTTTTGACCTGCTTAATCACTGATCTACACCATCGACGAAAAGGAAATGGCATGAAGCACTTGCTGCTGTTAGGAGTAATGATGATGTTCACACTTGGCGCTGTTCGCGCTCACGATTCAACGGCCACACCCGCCGCACCGGAAAATAGATATGTCGTCAATTTGATTACGGAACCGAAGGTGATTGAGGCCAATAAACCGTTTACTTTAACTGTGACAATACAAAAGGCCGATGGCAAAATACCAGTCACAGCCTTTGACGAAGTTCACACCAAGCTGCTGCATTTTATCTTGGTCAGTGATGATCTCACCCAATTTATCCACGTTCATCCTGACTATCAGGGTAATGGCGTATTTGTCCTAAAGGATTTAGTGCTGCCGACGGTTGCGAATTATGTGACGTTCGCAGACTTTACCCCAACTGGCGATCACCTGCATTTTGTGCGGAATACAATCGCGGTAAATGGTGCTGCTGACCAGAAGCCAAATCTAGTTGTCAGCCCGGCTGATGTCATAGTAGGTGATCTAAAGGTTTCCTTGGTAAATACTGAGGCGCTCAAAGCAGGCTCGGAAATCCACCTGCAATTCCATGTTGTAGATGCTAAAACAGGCGCTGACATCAACACTTTGGATGAATATCTAGGTGCTGCGGGACATCTGGTCATTATTGACCCAACCGCTCAAGTCTACATTCACACACATCCCGCTGGGCATGATATGGATGCTATGAACGGTATGTCTGGCATGGGTGATATGGCGACACCTACTGCAGCGATGAGCGGGATGGATATGCCAGCGCAATACGGTCCAAACCTCGATTTTATGGCTGAGTTCCCATCAATCGGTTTGTGGTCAATGTGGCTACAAATCCAATATAAAGGTGACATATATACCTTTCCTTTCGTAGTTGATGTAACGGACAATGTTGAAGCAACGTCCGAACCCCATGCTCATGGCTAGAAGGATAACAAAATGAGCGTACAACAGATTGATTTACCGATTACAGGTATGACTTGTGCCAACTGCGCCCGCACAGTCGAGCGCACACTGAGCAAAACGCCCGGTGTTGAGACCGTAAATGTAAACTTTGCGACCGAACGTGCCCAAGTGACGTTTGATCCGGCCACGCTGAAAATCCCAGAGATGATTGAACGCGTGGATAAGGCAGGCTACGGGGTTGCACAGGCGACCATCGAACTGCCTATTACTGGAATGACCTGCGCGAGCTGTGTTCGTAACGTGGAACGTGCGATTAACAAGCAACCGGGTGTTTTGTCAGTCAATGTCAACTTGGCGACGGAAAAAGCGAACGTTACCTATCTTCCCGGCAGCGTCCGACGACCTGACATCATTCATGCCGTTGAAGCGGCAGGCTACGGCGTGTTGGATCTCGCAAATGTGGAAGCGCCGGAAGATGTCGAGCGAGCCGCGCGACAGGCCGAAATTGACCGTCAACGACGACTAGTATTGATTGGGGCAGCATTTACCGTTCCGCTCTTTGTGTTGAGCATGGCGCGGGACATCGTCATGGCCAGCGCAGCATCGGGCGATGCCGGAATGGCAATGAGCGGTATGAATACGGCGACGACGGTTAATCCACTGCTGGCATGGCTGTTGTGGTCAGGATGGCCGTTTGTGTTTGGTCTTCTGGCACTGCCGGTGCAGGTTTTCCTCGGACGCCAATACATTGTTGGCGCGTATAAAGCTGCGCGTAACCGTACCACCAATATGGACACGCTGATTGCGCTCGGCTCATCAACCGCCTTCATCTACAGCGTGGTAGTCCTGATCGCAACGGCTCTTGGTCTTTCAAATGTGGTTGGCGAACACGTTTACTTCGAAACGGCTGCGGTGATCTTGGTGCTGATTACTTTGGGCAAGTTGCTTGAAGCCCGCGCCAAAGGACGAACCAGTGAAGCGATTAAAGCACTGATCGGACTTGCTCCTAAAACCGCGACGTTATTGCGCGATGGTCAGGAATTGGAAGTTCCAATTGACACGGTTATCGAAGGGGATCGCTTAATTGTGCGTCCCGGCGAGCGTGTTCCGACGGATGGTGTTGTGATCGAAGGGCGTTCGTCGATTGATGAGTCGATGCTTACTGGCGAAAGTTTGCCTGTCAATAAAGCAGTTGGCAGTTCCGTAATCGGTGCGACGGTCAACAAGCAGGGACGGTTGGTCGTCGAGGCAACTGCGGTTGGTTCGCGAACGGCGCTCTCGCAGATCATTCGGTTAGTCGAGCAAGCGCAAGGCTCCAAAGCCCCAATTCAGCGAGTCGCGGATCAAGTATCAAGTGTATTCGTGCCTGTCGTGCTATTCCTAGCGGCGCTGACGTTTGTGGGATGGCTTATAATCGGACATGCGGTCTTTACGACGGCCATGGTTCATGCGGTAGCCGTGCTGGTCATTGCCTGCCCATGTGCCTTGGGCTTAGCAACGCCCACAGCCATCATGGTTGGTACCGGTAAAGGCGCTGAGATGGGCATCCTGTTCAAGAACAGTGAAGCGCTCGAAAATGCGCACCGCTTGCAAGTCGTGGCACTGGACAAAACAGGTACGCTGACCAAAGGCGAGCCGAGCGTGACGGATATTATCGCATTGAACAGATTTAATCAGGCTGACGTGCTGCGACTGGCTGCAAGCGCAGAACGGGGAAGCGAACATCCATTAGCCCAAGCAGTCGTGACCGCTGCACAAAAAGCAGGGTACACGCTGGTTCAGCCGCAGAACTTCGAGGCACTTTCCGGTCAAGGTATCCGCGCGACTGTCGAAGATCATACTGTATTGATCGGCAGCCCGCGTTTCATTGCCGAGCAGGGATTGTCCATTTCCGATGTCAACGCGCGTATTGAGACTCTACAGGCTAATGGACGTACAACAGTCGTGGCTGTGGTAGATGGGGTTGTTGCAGGAATTCTAGGTATCGCGGACACCATCAAAGACGGTTCGCGAGAAGCCGTAGCTGAGCTTCAGGCATTGGGCTTGGAAGTAGTCATGATTACGGGTGATAACCAACGGACTGCTGAAGCGATAGCAGCCGAAGCGGGTATCAAGCGCGTACTGGCAGATGTGCTGCCGGGACAAAAGGCGGACGCGATCAAGCAGCTGCAAACAGGCGGCAAACGGGTCGCGATGGTTGGAGATGGCATTAATGATGCTCCGGCACTGGCACAGGCCGATGTTGGCATTGCGATTGGAACGGGTACGGACATCGCGATGGAAGCCAGTGACTTAACGCTCATGAGTGGTGATGTGCGCGGCGTGGCACGGGCTATTAGCCTGAGTAAAGCGACAATGCGAACGATCTATCAGAACCTCTTCTGGGCGTTTGTATATAACATCATCCTCATCCCGGTAGCGATTTCAGGGCTGCTGGTGCCGATGCTAGCAGCCGGAGCGATGGCGTTCAGCAGTGTGTTTGTTGTTAGCAACAGCCTTCGCCTTCGCGGAAAACGGCTAAACAGCACAGGGGGTGACCGATCTAAAGTAGCTGTACTCGCTACTGCAAAGGCGAGTCAGTCACAGTAATTATTTTGCTAATCCGCAAAGACTGTGAACCTTTGCGGGTATGCTCTCAATGCGTGGAGCACAGCTTGAAACCTTGCTGTGCTGCCTCAGTCTCTAGCGGTTTATCAAGTTTTTGCGTCACTTGGTCTTGCCAGCATGCGCATTCTAGTCGTTCATTAGCTCTCTTGTACAAGTACCGGCCAGCACTTCTTGCTTAAACTCATTGCCGTACTTCTTGTGGTTGCCCATTTCCTTGATCCTTACGTTCAGTCTAGGAACGCTATCTTTCTCTCTTTAAAACAGGGTAGATCAGAAAGTTCACTATGACTTCAGCATATAGAACTGATGGTAGTAATCGCATAAGTGATTGACGGGACATTGGTTGCATTTAGGTGCGTTCCAAGTACAAATTCGTTGACCGTGTCTAAGGCAAGTGACGTGGAAGTTAAACAGAATATGCGGATCGTTAGGAAGTATCTTGAGTAGAAGCACATGGGCCTTATCGGCGCTGGTACGCGGTGGAAGTAAACCTGTTCGCAGACTGACGCGGTGAACATGCGTATCAACGGGCATGATGTTCTTACCAAAGTTAAAAAGCAATACTAACGACGCCGTTTTGATGCCTACGCCGGTCAGCGAACGCAGCCACCGTAGACCCTCATCATTGGGTAGGTTTTCCAAGAAATCAATATTGGGTTCACCGCGTTCCTCAATAATCTTCGCGAGCGTGGATTTGATATACGATGCTTTGACTTCAGGGTAATTTGATGGGGCAATCAACTCGATGAGTTTGGCTGTGTCGGCATCGCGAATAGCTTGCCATGAGCCGTAATAGTCCCACATCCGCGTAAATGCTAGCTTCTCGTTCGCGGCGGTTGTGCGGTGGGACAGAATAGTCATAATGAGTTCGGTCATGGCATCGCGCCGCGGTGGCTTAAGTTGACGTTCACCATAGTTTTTTAGAAAAATTTCGTACATACCCATCGCTTTTTCTTGCAGAGGCGATTTAATTTCTGGAAACATGCGCATTCCTTACTCGTTCATTTGTCTGGTTGTAGCACACATCTGCAACCATCCTAAGAACCAAGTGGCTTATGTTCCTTCTGGTAATGTTCTCTTCATTCTGTTCGCTGCACGCGTTACCAAGAACTGCGGGAATAGAGGCGACACCAAATAATAGATTGGAATTAAACTTCAGCATGGCAACATTAAGGTTTGGCACTCAGTCAAGGGATCAGTAAGATTCATGAGTGCTGCGAGCATCCTATTTATCTGGTCTGGCTAATCAAGCATGAGATGGAGACATTCAAATGAGTGACTGGAATAAAGCAATTATTGAAGAGTTTCGGGCAAATAAGGGTAAGGTTGGTGGTCAGTTTGAGCATACCCCTCTGCTTTTGCTACATACCAAAGGCGCAAAAAGTGGATTGGAACGCATCAATCCGTTAGCGTATTTTGTGGATAGTGATCGGTATGTCGTCATCGCATCTAAAGGCGGTGCTGATACGGACCCCGATTGGTATCGCAATGTTCTCGCCAATCCGGAAGTTTCTGTTGAAGTAGGTACTGAGCAGTTCTCTGCTACAGCGGCAGCCCCCTCAGAACCGGAACGCACGAACCTGTACGAGAAAATGGAAAAGATTAATCCCGGGTTTACGGGATACAAGCAGAAAACCTCACGGGTGATTCCTGTTGTCACTTTGACCCGCAAGTCATCATAGTCATGTGGTAAAGCAGCAGTCTTCACCATTGAGGGAAGCAACTGAATAGAGAGTTGTACCTACAAAGCTGATTGTGAACCCTACAGCGGTGAAATAACAATCTAGAATCCAATTCGAAAGGGATAACGGGTATTCGCTATCTCTTTTTTTGTTCATAAAGTCTGTTTATCCTCGCGCCGTAAGATGATTGAGCCACCAAAAATGTACTGAACAATGAAATGTGCTATTCTCGGATACTCAACGAATCAGTTAGAATGGTCTGTGTTTAGATAACTGGATAAATGCGGATTTCACCCGTCATGAAGGGTAAGAGTAGATAATGTCAAGCAACGATGTGAACCCCAAAAATGTAGACAACGGATCTACCGAATCGCAGAGCGACTCTGTACGCACAAATTTCATTCGAGAGATTATTGATGAGGACATCAAAACCGGTAAATTCGGCGGACGCGTCCATACCCGGTTTCCTCCAGAACCGAATGGTTATCTGCATATCGGCCACGCTAAGTCGATTTGCCTGAATTTTGGCCTAGCTGAAACGTACAACGGCAAAACTAATCTCCGCTTTGACGACACCAACCCGACTAAAGAAGAGCAGGAATATATCGACTCCATCATTGGCGATGTGCGCTGGTTGGGGTTCGATTGGCAAGACCGGTTGTTCTATGCCTCGGATTATTTTGAGCAGCTTTACCAGTGGGCGGTGCAGCTTATTAAAGCTGGCAAGGCATATGTCGATGATTTGAACGCCGAGCAAATGCGCGAATATCGCGGGACGCTGACGCAACCGGGTAAGGAAAGTCCACACCGCAATCGCTCAGTCGAGGAAAATCTCGATCTCTTCGAACGGATGCGTAAAGGTGAATTCCCTGACGGTACACGCGTTTTACGGGCGAAGATTGACATGGCGTCCCCCAATTTGAACCTGCGCGATCCGGTTTTGTATCGTATCCTGCACGCTCACCATCCGCGAACCGGTGACAAATGGTGTATTTATCCGATGTATGATTACGCACACGGTCAGTCGGATTCGATTGAGGGCATTACTCATTCGATTTGCACGTTGGAATTCGAGGATCACCGGCCATTGTATGATTGGGTGCTTGACCAACTGGGCATCTATCACCCGCAGCAGATCGAATTCGCACGGTTGAACTTAAACTACACGGTATTGAGCAAGCGGAAGTTGATCCGATTGGTGCAGGAAGGCCATGTGAAGGGCTGGGATGATCCCCGTATGCCGAGCATTTCCGGTTTGCGCCGACGCGGATTTACGCCGGAATCGATCCGTAATTTCTGCGAGTTATTGGGTGTGGCGAAGAGTAACAGCATTGCCGAAATCGGGATGCTGGAATACTGCGTCCGGCAGGATTTGAATAAAAAGGCCCTGCGCGTGATGGCGGTTCTGAAACCTCTAAAGGTTGTGTTGACCAATTATCCCGAAGGCCAAGTTGAAGAACTGGATGCCATCAACAATCCAGAAGACCCCAATGCTGGAAGCCGTAAAGTTCCATTCTCGCGCGAGTTGTATATCGAGCAGGACGACTTTATGGAAAACCCGCCAAGTAAATTCTATCGGCTGTCGCCGGGGCGCGAGGTTCGGCTGCGCTATGGCTTTTTTATCAAGTGCGAGGAAGTGATCAAGGACGCGCAGGGAAATATCGTTGAATTACGCTGCACCTATGATCCAGCAACGCGCGGTGGGGATGCTCCGGATGGACGCAAGGTGAAGGCTACGATCCACTGGGTATCAGCAGCGCAGGCCTTGAACGCGGAAGTACGGTTGTACAACCACTTGTTTGACCGCGCTAACCCGAACGATGACAGCGAAGGTAAGGATTTCACCGCCTATATCAATCCGAATTCACTAGAAGTTCTCCAATCAGCTAAGGTAGAACCCAGTCTGGCGGGTGCGGAAGCGGGTTCACGCTACCAATTTGAACGACTGGGCTATTTCTGCGTTGACCCTGACTCGACGGCAGATAAGCTGGTTTTCAACCGTACCGTAACGCTGCGCGACGATTGGTCGAAAATCCAGAAGTCGGGCGGATAACAAGCCAATACGTAGGGCAACACAGTATTATCCGTGTTGCCCTAATCAGCTTTTGGGATACTCGGATCGTAACAGACGAACTCGACTGTGTTTCCATCAGGATCGTAGAGGTAGAAAGAGCGAGACTGGGTTAAAGAATGTTCCATCGTCCGTAAGGTGTAGCCTAAAGCTGCGATCCGGTTGAACTCTGTGATGTAGTCTTTGGCATCAATGATAAACGCGAAATGATGGAATGGCGTTTGGCGGGTATCATGACCTTCGAAGGCAGAATCATCGACATCTGAAACTTCGCCCAAGTCAAATAATCCTACGGCTTGGACTTGACCGCTAAACCCTTCTGAGACTTTGAAAAACTGCATTGTTCCCAGCACTTTGAATGGCTGTAACTCGATTACATCCCGATAAAAGGCCGCCATCTTTTGCATGTTGGGAGTGCGAATGACAATCTCACCAATGCGTTTTTCAACCATCTGAATTTATTTATTCAACCTCAACCGTTTTCGTTATTTTATAAGTAACTTGCAAGCACGGCGATTGGATGGCCTTCTGATTAAAACGATACGTTAGGATTTCGACCCAGAGACCTCATTTTAGTAGTCACACAAATGGTTGATAGGGCATTCAAAACATTTCGGCATGTTAAACGTACAGATTGTACGCCCATGTCGCAAACACGTCACATGAAAATCAAAAAGCGTGTGAGGATCAGGGACAGAATTTTTAGGAGCAGCGCATGAGCTTTATCGACGCTGGTACATGCTGGTACTAAGCCCGTTCGCAAACTTACGCGGCGGACATTGGTATCATCTGGCATAATTTGCTTACCAAAATAAAATAATAAAACCGAAGATGATGTCTTAATCCCCATACCCTGCAGCGAAAGCAGCCAGCGTAACCCTTCATCAACGGGAAGCTTTTCCAGAATGTCAATATTCGCATCTTCACGTTCGCGCATGATTTGCACCCGCGTACCTTTGATGTAAGAGGCCATAGCTTAAGGATAGTTCGACGGTGTAATTAATCCGGTGAGTTTAGCCACGTCGGCGTCACGGATCGCTTCCCGAGAGCCATAATATTTCCACATACGGGTAAAGGCAAGCTTCACGTTCGCGGCGGTATTCCGATGTGATAAGATCATCATTCTCAATTCGGTTATCGACTCGTGACTGGTGGCTTGGGGGAGTATTATCGCTAGGTCTTTAGAAAAATAGTGTACATTTCCATGGCTTTTTGTGGCAGAGATGATTTATCCTGTTCGACCATTAGCTTTCCTCTTCGTTGTAAGCTAGAGTCGTTGTAACTTATGCTGACTATTTGGCGCAGAGCAGGTTATGCCAACTTACTTTATCCATCCCACCCGTAGAATTTCTCCTCATTCAATCCACAACATTTTGATCCGGACACCATACAATCAATATCAGCAACCGAAGATAGCAATATGATCTGGAGTTACGATGCAGGATGTGCAAAGGTAGCATATGTATTACAAAAATACTGTGAGGCGGGATTATGATTTATACTTCGAGCGAAGCAGCCAAACGACTTGAGCAAGCCTTAGCGACCACACGCGAGGCGGTTACCGTAATTGATAACCTGATTGCGGAACACGAGTATCAGGACGTGGCATCATTGGTATCACAGGCGGCAGCGAAGTTACTCGAAGCGGCCTCGGCCTTGATGCAGTCGAATGACGAAGCGGGAGTTGGTGCACTCGAAAGTGCCGATGATTTGTTGGACGCGGTCTGGGATATTATCGACGGCGAGACGGACGAGGATTAACTCGACGGGTAAATGTAAAGGGCGCAAGCGCTCGCGCCCTTTGACAAGCTCACGTTATAAACTGATGAGCGACGCGGGTGGGTAGTCGATTTCTTTGAGGGTCGATTCGATTTGATCCCAAGTGGCAGGGGTATCCCACTCGACAGTGACGGTTTTGGTGTTGACCACACCATCAACCTGCTTGACACCGTTGATCTGGCTCACTTCATTCTTAATGGTGCGAACACAGCCATCGCAGCCAATATTAGGTACTTCAAACGTTTTGCGTTCCATAATGCTTCTCCTCAAACTGAGAGGCTCATGCCTCATCTAAATGACTCTTTCGAGGGTTATTGTATACCCCCTATGGTATATGGACAATGTGAAGTGTTGTAATCTTTCGTTTTATGGCGATTGTGCATATTTCCCGCTGAAATGATTGGCGGGAGGCACGGGAAAAGCCGCTGAATTGACATTTTTATGCCGCGGGAGGCTCGGCTGATGCCGCTGAAATGGCGCCGTTGCAGCGGATGGCTCCCGTATGGCCGCCGCGGCGCAAATGGCAGTGCCGTCGCAGCGGATGTAAGGGAGAATGCCGCCGAAAATGCAAAAGACAAATGCAATTGAACCGCCAAGACGCCAAGGACGCCAAGAATTTTACCGCTGTCCCACAGGGAGGCATCGCACAGACGCAGAGAAAAGATGCCCATTACCGTTCTCGTAGAATACTAAGTCCTAAACGCCGATTTACACTCTCATCGTAGCATAGGTTGAAGGGCTTCGGGTTACATTTTGGTAACTCTTTGCGAGGCAAGTTGCTAACCAAAATGAGGGAGAACCTAACCTGCGAAGGTTCCTAAATGGTTATGAAACGGTTTGTGTATCCGAAAGGGGTGGAGACGCGACTTCTGACTTGGCCTTTGCGGACTGAGCACGGAGCATCAAGCCAAAACCGAGTGAGGCCATTAAGGCTGTGAAGGCACCACCATACCAGATGGCAGACGGGCCAAAGCTGTCACTTAGGACGCCGCCTGCAATTGGCCCGACGCCGGTGCCGAAGGTATAGGTGAGGGAATAGATGCCCATATAGCGGGCGCGTTTATCCGGCGGGGCCATGTTAGCTGCCATGGCGTTACTGGTGGGTGAGACGATGAGTTCGCCGATGGTCATGACGGCCATCGCCAGCATGAAGTGCGGGAGCATGCTTGATATGGCGTAGCCTGTGAGGCCAAGCGCATAAATGA
This sequence comes from Aggregatilineales bacterium, assembly GCA_044226855.1. Taxonomy (GTDB): domain Bacteria; phylum Chloroflexota; class Anaerolineae; order Aggregatilineales; family Phototrophicaceae; genus CFX2. The sequence goes on along the minus strand of JBGAGF010000008.1, from coordinate 163,011 downwards.
AGCTGCCGAAGGACATCACCAGCAGCGGACGATAGCGGTTGGTTACGCGGGTGACGCCGTATTGCAAGAAGACCACCATCAGCGCATTGACCGCGAGGATTTGGCCGAACTGGTTTTCGGGAATGTGGAAATTTTCTTTGGTGTAGACCGAGAGCAGGTTGAAGACCAGCGCTGCCGCGATTTCCATCAGGGTAAAGACGCCGATGAAGATGACAAAGGGGCGATCCCGCAAAATCGCGCCGTAGCCAATAGACACTTTGGTTTCAGTGGTTTTCTTGGGTAGGGTTTCGCGGATGATCAACACAAATGGAATGAGCACAATCACATTGATGCCGACAAACATGTAGTAGGCAATGTTGTGTGATCGAGCGATGAGGACACCAAAAACCGCAGGGCCGATGGCGATGGCAAAATTAGAGACGGTGCGGATGAGGGCGAAAGCACTGGTTCGCTGATCCGGTTTGACCATATCGGCAATCATGGCATAGACGCCGATGTAGAAGATAGGCTGAAGGATGCCGTAGAGCGGAATGAGCACAAGCCACTGCCAGAGCTGACTGGCACCGCTCATGAAGATGAGCAATCCGCTGAAGAGGATGAGGCCGACGACCATGATCTTCTTGCGGCCAAAGTGATCCATCAAGGTGCTGATGAGGGACGTTCCGATGACGCTGGAAAGGGCCTGCAGGGAAAGCAGCGTGGTAATGGTGCTGAGCGCCAGCGGAATATTGAGGGCGGATGTGCTGCCCGCGACGCCGAAAACAGTGTGTTTGGCGACGTAGCCCATGATGCCCAGCGGCAGCTTGGTTTGTTCACGAATGTATAGGGTAATGAACGGCCAGATGAGTGATGCGCCGATACGGTTGAAAAAGAAACAGGTAATGAGAAACCAGAGTTCGCGCGGGAAAGGCGGCAGTCGTTTCAACAAACGCATAAGTGAAGTGAATTCCCAGTCGTTACTATTTAGTGATCCATGTCGAGAAGGGACTGGATTTCTTCTCGAACGTGGACATCCGGCTCGTGCAGCAGAAGCGTTTTTAACGACGAACGCGCGTCATCCCCCATAATCTGACGCAGTGACCACGCCCCATGACTGCGAATCAAGGGGCTTGGGTCACGCAAGAGATTTTTCAAAGAAGGAATGACTTCTGCGCTACCCCAATTCCCCGCCGCGACGCAGGCATTACGTACCAGCCGTTCACGTTTGATGCGGGCAATGGGACTGCCATAGTATCGCTGATGGAAGGTCGTATCGTCTAGCGCCAGTATATCCACCAGCTTTGGAGCAATATGGTCGATGTTGGGCGGATAAAAGGCGGTTTCCCTTGTGGGCAGGGCAAAGCGCTGGAAGGGGCACACATCCTGACACACGTCGCAGCCGTAAATCCAATTGCCCATGAGCGGGCGCAGTGTGGGATCAATACTACCTTTGTGCTCGATGGTCAAATAGCTAATGCAGCGGCGGGCATCGAGCACGTGAGGACGGGGAAAGGCGTGTGTCGGGCAGGCGTTAAGGCAGCGGGTACAGGTTCCACACTGTGTTTCGCGTCCCGGCGAGTCGTAAGCGTCAAATTCGATATTGGTCAGGATTTCACCCAAGAAGAAGGTGCTGCCGCGTCGGGGATGAATGAGCATGGTGTTCTTGCCGGTGAAGCCGAGTCCGGCGTGGTGAGCATGACTGCGTTCGAGAACGGCACCGGTATCGACATAAACGCGGTGGTTGATGTCTTGACCGCTTTCGGCTCGCAGCCAATAGGCCAAGGCTTCCAAGCGCGGCGTGAGGATGTCGTGATAATCCAAGCCCCACGCATAGGCGGCGATGCGTCCCCGCGAAGGATCATGCAGCACCTCATCCGGTACGGCGGCAGTGGCGTAATCTAATCCAACAACGATGAGGGAGCGCACACCGGGGAGGATGATGTTCAAATCACGGCGGCGTTCCTGTCGATCCGGACGCGCCATGTAATTCATGGTGCCATGCATGCCGGCTTCAACCCAGCGGAAGTAGGCATAGAGATACGGCGAAGGTTCGGCAGGGGTGATGCCGACCAGATTGAAGCCGAGTTCGAGCGCGCGGGTTTTGAGGGCTTGAGCAGTACCCATATGGTCTGTTTATTCCGTTTCGATATGGGGTTATGATGGGCCTAAACAGCAGCCAATTCAAGAGGAAATGATCATGTCCAACGCAGACGTGAAGGCGCAGGCGCAGCAGCGGTTCGGTCAATTCGCGCAAGGCTATGTCGAGAGCAAGGTGCATTCCAGCGGCGGTGACTTGGAGCGCTTGGTCGAACTGGCGCAGCCACAACCGGATTGGCTGGCGCTGGACGTCGCAACCGGCGGCGGACATACGGCGTTGAAGTTTGCGCCGTTAGTCGGGCAGGTGGTGGCGTTCGATTTGACGCCTAAGATGCTGGCAGCGGCGCGTAGCTTTATTCGTGGCAAAAATGCGGTGAGCGTTGAGTTTGCGGCGGGTGATGCCGAGCAGCTTCCGTTTGCGGATAGCAGCTTTAATCTGGTGACATGCCGGATTGCGCCGCATCATTTCCCCGACTGCTGGCGCTTTGTTCAGGAAGTGGCGCGGGTACTCAAGCCGGATGGTAAGTTCATCCTCCAAGACAACACCGTGCCGGATGATGAACGTGCGGCACGCTATGTGGACGCCTTCGAACGGCTGCGCGACCCCAGCCATCACCGGATGTATGCCGGATATGAATGGCAGGGGATGTTCTTGGACGCCGGACTGACAGTCGAGGTATCCGAACTGGCGCATAAGACGGGTGCCAGCTTGATCGAATGGGCGACGACACAGGGGCAGGGCGCAGACGTGATCGAACGGTTACAGGTGATGCTGGTACAAGCGCCGGAAGCCGCGTGGGCATGGATGAATCCCCACGCTGCCGGAACATCCGACGCGACCTTTGACCATCATTATGTCGTTATGATGGGGCGGAAGTAGTGCCTGAGCCAGAGGCTTTCAGGTCGACTTGCATGAGGTTCATGCCTTCTGTTGTCCAGCCGTTTTCCTGAATCCGCTGCCGAAGTTGAGCTTGGAATTCTGGCATGAACTTGGAACCGGTCGGATCAAGCTGCTTGAACAGAATGTCGAGATTGATGCTTGGTTCACGAAGCCACGGCATTTCTTGAACGAGGGCAACCAGCTTGGCGAGGGCACGTTCGGTTTGTCCAGCCTTGAGCAAGTGATAAGCGTGATGCATGCGGAAGAAGGAACTGTCATAATAATCGGCTTCAGCAAACTGCCAGAACTCCGCCGCTTGATCCGGATTCGCCAGCTTTTCAGCGATGGAAAGTGCCACGACCGGTGAAGGAACGACGCCGGTATCACGCGCGAATAATTTGGCGAACATGTTCGGTATGGTTTCGTCTGTTTCATCCGATTTGCTCTCGCCCATTAATTCGGTATACAGATGGTCAGCCGCATCACACTCCCCGGTGAGGTACAAACCATCGGCATAAATGAGTTTGTAGGCTGCGCTGTCGTGCTCAAAAGCTTTCTTTGCCCATTCTAAAGCGGTGACAGGCTGTTGCAGCCCAAAGAATGCTCTGGCAAAGGCGGCACAGTGCGCGGCGTAATCTTCCGACGTGGTTTCAGGCTGCGGATTGTCTTGAAGCAGCTTGAGCGCCTTATCGGGGCCGCGCATGGCCGTCAGCGCATTGGCGATTTGCCATACCTTCATCGCTTTTCTAAAACCCATGTCATTCATGAGGAAGTCAAAAATAAAGACGCGTTGATCCCAAGGGGACTGAATTTTCTTCCATTCGGCAAAGGTGGCGTTCAAACCTTCGTGGGGTTTTAACGGTCCTTTGGTTCGCGGGTGAGTCAGGTTGATGCGGATTGTGCCTAAACCCACCATCTTTTCAAAAACGCGTAAAGTCTTGACCCAAGTCTCGTCGAATTCTAACGCTCTGGCATCTGGCTCTGCGGTCGGTTGAGGTGTTGAAGCTCGTATCAAGCCTTTGAAGAACTGCATTTCATCCCCCTACTGTATGACAACCTATATTAAGATTGTAGCATTTGTAGGCGGACTCAGCGTTAAGCCTTATATTAAGTGCTCTAATGCTTCTGCGGCTTTTTCAGCACCGCCCAATGCTGCGAAATCAGCGGCGAGCTGACGCGCGTTGGTCTGTACATTGGCGTCGTTGGTGAGGGCGTTCGCGCCTTCCAGTAATGCACCGTGACGGACCTCATGGGCGGTCAGATTGAAGCCGACTTTGGCCTGTGCGATGCGGCGGGCATTGCCACGTTGGTCGGCTGCATGGGGTACCGCCATTTGCGGGAGGCCATGAATAACAGCGGCGTGAGTCGTGCCCATACCACCGTGATGCACCATGAGGCGCGTGCGGGGCAGGACATGATCAAACGGTACCCAACTGAGTAGTCGGGTATTAGGCGGCAGCGCGGCTTTGAGTTCAGCTTTTTTGTCTGGCTCAATCGGATTGCGCCCGATGACTACAATCGGGATGTAGCGCAGTCGGGCGACGGCCTGTGCGGCCCATGCGAAGAAGCCGAGATCACCCGTAAAGACACTGCCCAGCGTGACCAGTGCCAGCGATTTATCAGCGGGAATGTCGCTCAACCATGTGGGCGGCGCGTCTTTGGGCGCGGTGGGTAACCCACCGACAAACAAGGTTTGGGGCAGGACATTTTCAGCGTCGGCTTGATACCAATAATCACTGAAATAACTGACGTGCAAATGTGGGCTGACAATCGACGGCGTTGGGCCGCTGGAGAAGTTTGTTCCTTTCAGGCCGTAGCGTTCACACAGGCGGGTGATACGTTCACGGCTGGCATTGCCCAACGTTTTTTGTACCGGAAAGAGATAGTCGTCATTCAGTTCACGCTGGGCAGGCCATCCACAGACCGCCAAAGGAACACTGAGCTCTTCAGCCGCCAACGCCGCAGCCGTCAAAAACGGATCAGTGACGATGACGTCTGGCACTCCGATTTCATGGGCGGTGTCGAGTAAGCACTGTACCGCTTCGCCCACTAAATCTTCACTCATCCATGTGTCGAGCGCCCGTTGATAACGCAGCATGACGGCCTGCGCCGGTGGGATTGAGGTTAAGTCAGGGGCAGGAGGCGGCGGCCAGAGCCATCCGGTACGTTTCAGAGCATGAAAGGGCACTCCGGCAGCCATAACCGCTTGTGCAATAGGCGCTTCGCTGAGCCAGAGGACGGTGTGTCCGCGCTGCTGTAGGGCTTGCGCCGTTTTCAGGAATCCGCCCCAATCGAGGTGACCGTGAAGAGGGGCGGAGATGAACCAGAATTTTGCCATGTTGAAGTCAATTCGGTAGATGAATTTATGAAGTCATTGTCGGTGTTTTGGGATTGGTAAACTGTGCTTAAAGTTACAATTTATGAACTTTTACTTAATTCTTCATTAAGCTCAATATTCTTAAGGTTTCGATTCGAAACATCCATATAAGATTAAGACAGAGTTGATTAAGCAATTATAGCGAGGAATGAAATTATGGCTTGGTTCACCCCTACACCGATGGAAATTTCGGCAATTGAGCAGATCGAAACTGCCTTCCATGATGACAATTTGACCGAAAATCAACGTCAGGGATTGATCGAACAACTCTGGGTCCGTTTGGAACGCGCACATGGCAGCAAGGTTTTGAGCCTTGTCTCGCCTGAAGGTGCCGTTATCGAACGCCCATTCCGTACCGAAGCTTAATTGTCATTCACTCGCATTCAACCAAGCTGGCTTCATATTGGCTTGTGGTGCGCGCAGAATCGTAAATAATTTCTGAGCATCACGCCATAGACTGCCAGCTTGTTCGTTGTTTTTCACAGCCGCCTGCTGCTGGCTGTAAACGGCTAACGCTTCGGCCTGCAAACGGCGCATATCCGCTTTACGAGCAAGTGTTACTGCTTCCTCTAACCAACCTCCACTATCCGACGCCTTTTCCGTATTCACCGCAATTAATGACAGTCCCGTCAATGACCGGATCATCACTTCTACATCGTTGGTGCTGCGCGCATAGTCAAGCGCCGCTTCGAATATGCCTTTGGCTTCGTCGGCGCGGTGCAGTCCATTCAAACTGTTGGCGCGGCTCACGTTAATGATGTGGAGCCAATGCGGTTTGCGCAGCGGTTCGACGAGCGCTGCCGCTTCTTGATGGTAGGCCAAGCCTTTTTCATAGTTGCCCATCGCATCATAAGTTAGCCCCATATTATCGGTCTGAATGGCGGCTTGCAGGCCGAGTCCTATATTCTTGCTCAGGCGTAGGGCGTATTCTAACATCGAGAGGGCTTGCTCGTGGCGACCTGTAGCCAGCAGGAACCAGCCGTAATTCCCGCGCCGCGTGGCTTCGGCCACTTCGTTATTCATGCGGCGGGAAATGGCAATGGCCTCATTGAAGAACGAGTCAGCGGAGTCCATATCACCTTGATCGGCATAGGCGGTGGCCGCATTCGCAAGCACAAGGCCGCGCGTTTCCCAATCCTCTTTGAGGTTGCTGAGGAGCATCAAGGCTTGTTCGTAATCCTTTAACGCCCGTTGACCTTGCCCGATGAATTTACGGGCCGCGGCTAAGTCACAATAAAGGCGGGCGACCTGCGAGGTTTGACGTTCGGATTCGTAGATGGTCAAAGCAGACGACCACTCGCGAATGGCGTCAGTCATCTTTTGGCGGTTAATAAAGAACAAGCCTAAATCACGGGCCGCTTGTGCCGCTTCAAGCCGGTTATTGCTTTTCTCGGCGCGGGCGATGGCTTGACGGTAGGCATCAACCGCCGCTGCTTCGTTGCCGAGTTCGGCATGAGCAGCCGCCAAGTTGCGCACCACATCGGTTTCGTTAAAGCCGGTGGTTGGGACATTCTTCTCAATGATGTGTTCAGATGCGCGTTCGAGGTGCGGAATGGCCGCCTCGTAATTTTTGTTGGCAACCAATGCGATACCCATCAGCATATCGGCTTGGGTTGTAATCTGGTTGTCGGTGGCGACAATGGCGGCCAGATCGCTGGCTTGTTTGGCGAAATTCAGAGCGTTTTCTTGGCGCTGGAGATTGAGGCTGGTTTTAGCGATGAGGGTCAGTGCTTCAATGTACTCAGCGGCCTGAGCTTTAGCATCAAACAGCGGCAGGCTGTCATCAAGATACTGGTAGGCTTCTTCGCTCTGTCCATTGTTCAAGGCGCGTTCGGCTAACTCAATACTCCACCGACGCTCGTAGCGCTTATATCCGGTTTGCTTCGCGAGCCGCAGTGCCCGTTCCAGCAGTTGATGGCCTTCCGCTTCCTGACCGCTGATAATCAGAGCATGTCCCAAGCGCCCGACGAACAAACTGCTGAGTTCGAGGTCACCCGCTTGGTTGAGCTTGGGTAGGGCTTCGCGTAATAGTCGTATGGCATAACTGGCATTATTGTCATGTAGATAGGTTTCGGCGAGATAACCTAAGGCGCGGCCTTCTGCGCCGACCGAACGCACGCTGCGCGCCATTTCGAGCGCCCGTTCATAGCGGGCTTGCGCGGTTTTCCAATCATCTTGTTTCTGTGCTAATGTGCCTTGACCAATGAGCACATACGCCATTTGAACCCGCTGGCGCGTTTCCTGTGCCGTTTGGAAGGTGTGGTCAAGCAAGGTGATGGCTTCGTCAAAGCGCCGGGTATCGCCATAAATTTCGGCCTGATTGAGCGCGATGATGGTCATGGACGTAGCATCACCGGAACTGGTCGCAAGCTGCATGGCAGAGTTCAGCGCTTCCAAAGCCGCAGGATAATTCTCGGCTCTCTTAAGCCGCTGTCCGGCATCCAGTGCATCTTTGAGCGCGTTCGGTTCGGGGCGATTGGGGTAACGGGGAGGGGGTTGTCCACCAGCCCGACGTTTCAAATCATCAAAAAAGTTCATGGACATTCCGTTAAGTAATGAAGTCTGAACCTATTGTAGCGTTGAAAGATTAGAGAATGATAGATTCGATGGGTATTCTTGACCAAATAAAAACGAGCGTACTGGCAGCACGCTCGTTTGTGATTAACGATTGAGGTTCAGTCTTAGGGGTAGAAGCCGCGTGTGAGCAGGGCATCACCGACGCGCTGAATGGCGGTCATCTGGGCAGCAGTACGCAGATCGACCTTATGCTTTTCAGCGGTGGCAACGGTCGCATCATAGCTGCGAACCAGAATGCGTTCCAGTTGGCGGAAGACTTCTTCCTTGTCCCAGAAGAATTCCTGTAGACCTTGTACCCATTCGAAATAGGAGACGATCACACCACCGGCGTTCGCCAGAATATCGGGCACGAGGATGATGCCGCGCTCATTGATGATGTCATCAGCTTCGGTAGTCGTCGGGCCGTTCGCGCCTTCGATAATCAACTTGGTGCGGAGATGTGATGCATTGTGTTCCGTGATTTGGCCTTCCATGGCGGCGGGGATCAAGACGTCGCAGGGGAGAGTTAGGAGTTCGGAATTGGTTACCGGTTCGGCGCCCATGTAGCCTGCCAGTGTCTTATGTTCGGCCATCCATGCACGCACAGCCGGAATATCGAGGCCGTTCGGGTTATAGATGCCACCATCAATATCACTGACGCCGACCACTTTGAATCCGAGGTCATGTGCATGGGCAGCGGCATGTGAACCGACATTGCCGAAACCTTGAATGACGACGGTTGTGTCGGCTTTGTTGGCGATGCCCATCCGAACCAAGGCTTCGCCCATCGTGATAATGACGCCACGGCCTGTCGCTTCGTTGCGTCCTTGGCTGCCACCGATGTTTATGGGCTTACCGGTGACGACTGCTCGAGCGGCATACCCGACGGTCATGCTGTAGGTATCCATAATCCAAGCCATTTCTTGTGGCCCAGTACCCATATCAGGAGCAGGAATATCCGAATGAGGACTAATGAGGGGCAATAATTCTGAGGCATAACGCCGTGTCAGGCTTTCGCGTTCGCGTGCGGTCAATGATCGGGGATCGACCAAGACGCCGCCTTTTGCGCCACCGTAGGGCAAACCCACCAGTGAGCACTTCCATGTCATGAGCATGGCGAGGGCGCGGATTTCATCCAGCGTCACATTGGTGCTGTAGCGGATGCCACCCTTGCAGGGTCCCATCACCGTGCTGTGGTGGACACGATAACCGGTGAACATCTCGACCTTGCCATTTTCGCGGCGAACCGGAAAATTCACCGTGAATTCACGCTGTGGCCAGCGCATAAACTCAATCACATTTTCATCTAAGTTCAATTGACGAACCGCGCGATCATATTGGGTCAATGCTGTTTCATAGGCGCTCGGCGCCATTTCCAACGAGTGTTGAAATTGGCTGTGATTCATTGAAACGACCATATACTCTCCTCAGTCCAAAAAATTGTGGTACTTAAAAAACTATCTAAAAGAAAGTTCCATCTACTGTTCAGTATAGACGAAAACCTACCGCAGTATACTTAAAAATTCCTAAAATTGTGTAAAATGTCCGATGTTTTATAGTACAAATTGCATAGTCTAATGTGGCGCTAATCTTCCAAATGGTTTATTTGCTACTGATTGGAAAGTGGCAATGTAAGTCTGCGGATTTCTAATGCGGAAATTAAATAGAACTGGATTTTCCTAAGGCGCTATGCAAATAAAAAGGCGGACTTAGGTGTCCGCCTCAAAAGTGGAGTGGTTAGGCCGGTTCGGGCTGCCCTAGATACGGTTTGAGGAACTGCCCGGTGTAGCTCTTCTCATTTTCGATGACCTCTTCCGGTGTTCCGATGGCGATCACTTGACCACCTGCGTCACCGCCTTCCGGCCCAAGGTCGATAATCCAGTCGGCTACCTTGATGATGTCGAGGTTGTGCTCGATCACCAGCACCGTGTTACCGTTATCCACCAACTGTTGTAAGACTTCGATCAATCGCTTGACATCCGCCGCATGCAGACCGGTTGACGGCTCATCCAGAATATAGAGGGTTTGTCCCGTGGCGCGCTTTGACAGCTCACGGCTGAGTTTGATGCGCTGGGCTTCACCACCGCTGAGCGTGGTTGCGGGCTGGCCGATGCGGATGTATCCGAGGCCGACGGCTTCCAATGTTTCGAGTTTGGTTCGGATCACCGGAATGTTCTCGAAGAAGGCCAAGCCTTCAGTCACAGTCATGTCGAGTACATCGGCGATGCTCTTACCTTTATATTTGACCTGCAAGGTCTCGCGGTTGAAGCGTGTACCGTGACAGACATCGCATTCGACGTAAATATCCGGGAGGAACTGCATTTCGATTTTCAGTTGACCCTGACCTTCACAGTTTTCGCAGCGACCACCCTTGACGTTGAAACTGAAACGTCCGGCGTTATAGCCGCGTATCTTGCTTTCTGGCAGTTCAGTGAACAGGCTGCGGATGGCGTCGAACATCTTAGTATAGGTACCGGGATTACTGCGCGGCGTACGTCCAATCGGGCTTTGGTCGATGTTGATGATCTTGTCAATGTGATCGATGCCATCGATGCTGTCGTGTAAGCCGGGGCGCTCTTTGCTGCCATTGATGACCTGCGCCAGACGGTTATAGATGATGTCGGTCATCAGGGTACTCTTGCCACTGCCGCTGACTCCGGTCAGGCAAACAAACTTGCCCAGCGGCACTTCGACGTCAATATTCTTCAGGTTGTTCTCGCGTGCGCCTTTGACCACGATGGCGCTGCCGTTACCGGGGCGGCGCTGCTCCGGCACTTCGATGCGCAGCCGTCCGGAGAGGTAAGCACCGGTCAAGCTGTCTTCGACCTTCATCACTTCTTCCGGTGTGCCTTCGGCCATGATGCGGCCGCCGTACTCGCCAGCACCCGGCCCAAGGTCGATCAACCAGTCGGCGACCCGCATGGTTTCTTCATCATGCTCGACGACCAGTAGCGTGTTACCGAGATCGCGCATTTCCATCAGTGTGTTGATCAGCTTGGCGTTGTCACGCTGATGCAAACCAATCGACGGTTCATCCAACACATAGAGGACGCCGGTTAAGCGGCTGCCGATCTGCGTCGCCAAACGGATGCGCTGGGCTTCACCGCCGCTGAGTGACCCTGCCGAACGCGACAGGCTCAGGTAGTTCAGGCCAACGTTGTTGAGGAAGCCGACACGTGCTTCGATCTCTTTCAAGATTTGATAGGCGATCTCTTGGTCACGCTCGTTCAGTCTAGCATCTTGACCTTCAAGACCACGCAGTCCATTGACCCAATCCAGCAGTTCGCCCACTGGCAGCAGCGTCACATCATAAATGGAGGTGTCTACTACGGTGACTGCCAGCGCTTCCGGACGTAGACGTTTACCGCCGCAGGTCTGGCAGGGCACTTTCGCCATATACTGTTCGAAGGCCTCGCGCATGCCGTCGGATTGGGTTTCACGGTAACGGCGTGCCATGTTGTTGATGACGCCTTCGAAGGCGGTGCTGTATTCACGATAGTCACCACGCTGATTGGCGTAGCGCAGGCGAACTTTTTGACCGTTCGTGCCATAAAGAATGATGCGTTTGGCTTCGTCGGAAAGATCGCGCCAAGGAGTCTCCATCTTAAACTTATAAACATCTGCCAGCCCGCGCATAATGCCCGAACCCCAACTGGAATTGTCTTCAAAGTTCCAACCGTTGCCGTTGACCGCGCCTTGCGACAGGCTCAGGTCAGGATTGGGAACAACCAGCGCTGGATCGAACTCCAAGCGGAAGCCTAATCCCTGACAATCGGGGCAGGCACCTTTGGGTGTGTTGAAGCTGAAGCTGCGCGGTTCGATCTCCGGGATACTGCCATGCCCGTTCACACAGGCCAACAGTTCACTATAAAGGGTATCCGTCGGTGGCGTGTGGCTGAGATTATTGACGATGACGATGCCTTCACCAATTTCGAGTGCCGTTTCGATGGCATCGGTTAAGCGGCTTTCGGCTCCACGCGCTTCCTCCGACTGTGGATCGTCGAACTTGCGAATGATGAGACGGTCAACCACTACTTCAATGTTATGGATAACGTAACGATCAATCGTAATGTCATCGCTTAGTTCACGTAGTTCGCCGTCTACGCGGACGCGGGCGAAACCACCTTTGCGGACATCTTCAAAGACTTTTTCGTGCGTGCCTTTGCGTCCCTTGATGATCGGCGCGAGGATCTGGATACGCGTTCCGTCTTCCAGCTTATGCACCTCATCAACGATCTGCTGGGCACTCTGGGCTTCGACCTTTGCGCCGCATATCGGACAGTGGGGAACACCGATGCGGGCATAAAGCAGACGCAGGTAGTCGTAAATTTCGGTGACGGTACCGACGGTTGAACGGGGGTTTTGGCTAACGCCTCTTTGATCAATGGAGACCGCAGGACTGAGTCCTTCAATCTGGTCAACATCGGGCTTTTCCATCTGTCCGAGGAACTGACGTGCGTAAGCGCTCAGGCTTTCGACATAGCGCCGCTGACCTTCGGCAAAGATGGTGTCAAAAGCGAGGGATGATTTGCCTGAGCCTGAAAGTCCGGTGATGACGACCAATTTGTTACGGGGAATCTCGACATCAATATTCTTCAGATTATGCTCGCGCGCGCCGCGCACAACAATCTTATCTTGTGTCATTGGTCTGCCTATCAGGTTAATTGAACCCTACGAAAAGGAGAGTACAAACGTTCTATTATAAGAGGTGAGTTGCTCTGCTGCAAGTGTTAGACTAAGCCAAAGGTGTATATATTACGTTGAGCTTCAATTAAAATCTGCTAAACAATGGAGATATGTTGTGACAACAAAAATTGAAACACTCCAATCGCTTTTCCAACAGCTTGAAGCATGGGATACGCAAGCGCGTCTGCCGGTGAAGCTAGAGTCTTCCATAGCCACTGATGGTTCAGATACACCCCTTGAGCGCAACATCCAAACTTATCAATCTCTCACATCTCAAATCCGTGAAATTGCAGACGGCGCGGATGATGAAGTGCTTGACGGCCTCGTGACTTATCTTCAACACGCGAACATGATGGTACGGTCGCAAGCTATCGCGGCACTGGGTTTTACGGGCAATGCTGCTGCCGTTGAGCCGTTGGTCACGATATTGCGGCAGTCTGGAAGTTATGAGGTGCAGGCAGCCATCGCTCAAGCATTGGGATTGCTTGGCAGCCGGTCAGCGACCGCGGCGCTGATTGAGTTCTTACAATCGGATATGACGCATAAAGGTGAGGCGAAGGTGCGCTTTGCCTGTGCACAGTCGCTCAGTTTTATCGCTGATCCAGCAGCTATCGATCCACTGATTGAAACGCTCACCCGTGACTATGGATCGTTTGAAATCGCTGTTGCTGATCTCCGTGAAGCGGCTCGTGATGCACTGGTTTCGATTAACACTGAAGTTGTTGTTGATCGCTTGATTGCCATCTGGAAACTGCCGCAGATTCATCCCGTCGAGGCAGTTGAAGAAAGTATCCGCAACGAAATGGTGATCGCATTTGGTCAAATTGGCGAGCCAAAAGCCTTGGAGTACTTGCTTCAATTAGCCCTTCATCAAAATAGTCTTATCCGTGAAATGGTGATGTCTGCGCTTGCCTATCGACGTGATGAAAGTGCTGTGCAGGTATTGCTGAATGCCTTGCACGACAGTGATCCTAATGTGCGGGATGCCTCTGCTTTTTCACTTCAACGACTGGGGATAAACCCATCCGACACCGAGTGAGCGGTTACCTACACTTACTTACCGAAATGACACATGACAAATCTTAACAATGCGTTTGCTTTACGACCTTTAAGTTTCGCTAGAATAATATATAGGGACTAGGACGTGTGGCTCATTTAAGGACAGCAAATGCGATACGATTCATTTTACAATTTACGTCAGGTGACTGATGAACTGATTTTCGTCAAGTGGTATAAGACGGCAAACGCATCGACCAAACCGGAATCCGAATATATTGAAGTCTTGCGTCACCTGCTCAAAGAGTCTCCACATCCACTCTATTTCCTCTCAGATTTGCGGCAGGGGCGTATTGTCGACGTTGGCATTTTGCAGAAATTGGGCATCCTGACGAAGCATGAAAATTATGGTGGTGGGGCAGCCTTCAGCGAAGATGTTATTTCGAGCATGTTTGTCGGCATTTTCTCGAAATTTGCCACCGCGGAAAAAGGCAGTTCCGTTTTCTACAAGACCATCGATGACGCCTTATCCTATCTTGAAGCGCTCAAACCCGGTGTAACCCAAACCGTTGATTGGCAGAGTTTCATTGCAGAGTTAGGATAACAAAAGAGACGCCTTATGTGAGCGTCTCCTTTTATGGTATATATTTTGATCGTTGCTATTTACCCGCCCGAGTCGCTGCTGTCAAGCGCGTTGGCGTCTACCGTCGGCGTCGCTTGATTGGCGATGGCGGTCGCTGTGCCGACCATATCGGCTTTCTCGGTGTTAATGAACACGTCACCAAATCCGCGTACCACCGATACCCAACTGCGTCCCGGCTTGACCATCATTGGCGCGTTGTTCCCGTAAACCAATTGCAGCGCTGAACCCGGTTCCTTGTCCTTACGCCGCCAATAGCCTTGGTAAACCTGTCCGTCGCGCAGCAAATAGGCGCGTCCTTGATCCCACAGTTCAATCTGGATGGAGAGATACTTCACACCGGGGTCAAAAATATCGGGATGGTCGTTGTGCGGCACTTCAATGATGATCAAGTTATCGGCCCAAAGCTGCTGGCCATCTTCCTTGTCGATATGCGGTACGCCGTCGGAGAATCGGACGTAATGACCTGTCGCTTCGTCATACTGCCAGCGGGCATCCGCTTGACCATACCAGTCGATGTAAGCTTCGGAAGCAGGCTGACCACCGGCGTCGGGGGTCGGGCTAAAGGCTAGACCGCGCGCTTTGTAACCGGTATTGACGTTGCGTCGGGTGGCCTTTTCCCACACTTTAGTCGTATCAAGGAACAGCGTATGCTCAAAGGGCAAATCACCATTCGGGAAGCGGCAGAAACCGGCGTCTTCGCAGTTGTCACCCTTGAGCGGCGAGAAGGTTTGATATACGAAATCAGACGACATGATCAGCTTTTGGATCGGTGCGCTCGTGCCGGAATAAGCCAGCAGGGCGTTATACATCGGCACCAATTCCAGATCGATGAGACGGGCGCTGCGGACTGAACCGACGTGCGTCGGCGCATTATTGCGGAAGATGGCTGCAAAGCGGGTCACGCCGCCTTCTGTCTCATATTCCCATACCATATCTGCTTGATTGACACCGGATTGTGGGCGCACAATCGGCGGATAGTTGGAAACCTTAACGATCAAATTACGCCGTGCTTTGGCGGCCTCACTTGGATATTCCTGTCCCGTCAGCGGATTGATATTCTCTGGATAACTGAATGGGCCGTTGGGTGTTGGCGTCGGCGATGGAGTATCCGTAGGCGTCTCCGTCGGCAGCGGCGTACGGGTAGCCGTCGCGGTGGCGGTTGCCGTATTGGTGGCTGTCGCTGTGCGGCTGGGCGTGGATGTTGGCCCAACAGGCGTGTTGGTCGCGAAGTCAAAAACAGTAGGCTTGGGCGTATTGGTTCCGGGCAGCGTCACTTGAAGCAGATTGACGCGGCTGAGGGCTGTACTGGGTACCGCCACCAGAGCCAACGCGGCCAATAAAGTTGTCAATACAAAACCGAGTATTCGGCGCATAATTATTCATACCCTCATGCAATCCGATTGAAAACACGGCGGTGGAGTATACGTGTCCGGATATGGCTTGCACAGGGCTATTTCGTACTTAACCATCTGTGATGTATGATTGCGTAGGTCAATCGTCGTCTAATTCTCATCTTTAAGAGACTGAATTCCATTAGTGGAGGATTTCATGGCAAACCGCCGCATTTTGTTGTCATACGCGCATCCCGATGATGAAAGTTTTGGTGCGGGTGGGTTGATTGCGCGTTACGTTGCTGAAGGCGCGGATGTCTACTATATCTGTGCGACCAACGGAGACGTCGGTACGGTCGCGCCCGAAAAGATGGTCGGCTATAACACAGTGGCCGAATTGCGGTTAGCCGAATTAGCCTGTGCCTCCGAAAAACTCGGCTTCAAGGAAGTCTTCAAGTTTGGCTATCGAGACAGCGGCATGATGTACTCTGAGACGACTAAAGATCCGGCCTGTTTGTGGCAAGCGCCCCGCGATGAGGTCGCCAAGCGGGTTGTCGAAGTTATCCGTAATATCAAACCACAGGTGATCATTACCTTCAACAAATATGGTGGCTACGGACATCCCGATCATATTGCCATCCAGCGCGCGACCACCGACGCCTTCAAACTGGCGGGCGACTCTACCTATGAAACCGGACAAGCGCCTTACCAGCCGCAAAAACTGTATTATTCGGCCTTCTCATCGTTAATGTTCCGTGTCAACTTGCTGCGGGTACGCTTGCAAGGCCAAGACCCTCGCAAACTAGGACGCAACAAAGACTTTGACATGCTGGCCATCTTGGAAAATATGGAACCGATCCATACCCAGATTGATGTGGGACAATATCTCGAAGCATGGGATGAAGCCAGCGCCTGCCACGACAGTCAGCTTGGTGGTGGGATGCCGCGTTTACCGATGTGGTTCCGCAAAACGTTTGTCAGTAAGCACAGCCTGACGCGTGTTCATCCTGCGCCCGCTGTCAATAAAGTTGACGAATCTGATTTGTTTACGGGTGTGCGGATCGACTAACCTATGGCAAGTGCTGAAGCCGCCTCGCGGATCGACCGCTTGATGGATGCCATTGAACTGGTTAAGGCTGACCGCCGCCGCGAAGCCATCAATATCCTGCGCGAATTGATTCGCGAGGACAATGACTTCGAGGACGCATGGTTGTGGATGAGCGTGGCGGTTGACTCACTCGATCAAAGTTCGATCTGTCTTGATAATGTCCTGCGTGTCAATCCGGGCAATTCAAACGCGGCCAGCGCGCTTCATCGTATCCGCAGCCCTGAAATGGAAATGGAAAAAAGGCGTGGACGCATTCGCATCTATCGCGACTTAGCCTTTACCTTATTGTGGATACTGGTGTTTGTGCTGCTCTACACGCTTCTGTTCACGTTCCTGAATGTAACGGCGTAGGCAGCGGCGCGTAATGCAGCCCGACGATCCGCTGTCCGTCCGGCCCTTGAATCCAGCCGACGAAATCGCGGTAGACATTCTGCGGTTCGCTCAGACCAACGATGTAGAGGTTGGAACGCAGCGGATAGGTGTTATCGTAGACGGTTTTGGATGTCGGTTCGACCCCGTCTATTGAGAGTACCTTTACGCTCGAATCGACATAGCTCATCGAAACATAACCGATGCTGTTCGGTATAGCGGCCACGCTGCTCATCATCGCCGCGCTGGATGGCGCAATCTGTGCGGATTGTGTGGTCAAACGCTCTCCTAACAGAAGTTTCTCGAATTCAGCGCGGGTGCTGCTGCCATCTTCTCGGCTCAAGATCGTCAGCGGCGAGTCAATCCCCCCGATTTCACTCCAACGACCAATATGCCCTAAGTAGATACTGCGAAGCTGCTCACTGGTCAGATTGTCAATGGCGTTTTTAGGATGGGTAATCACCGCGATTCCGTCCTGTCCAATCGGCCATGCCAGCATCGAACTGTCATCCGGCAGATGGTTAGAAAGCAGATAACCTTCCTTGGTCTGGCTGAACTGCTCCATCATTGTCTGAAAGTTGCCGGTTGTGGTTTCGAAGCTGACATTGGGATGCGTTTCGGTATAGTGACTGGTGAGATCATCGAGTAGGGGAATGGCGGCAGTGGTGGCATATAGACGCAGCGTCACAGCGCCATGAGTGGGCGTCGATGCGGGCGCGACCGGCGAGCTACAGCTCACCAGCGCGAATGTGACCATGACAAGAGCGTGCTTTGGCCGCCACATACGGTCATTTTACTCCGATTGCAGTGCGGTACCGTCCCATAAACGCATCAGTATAGCCTTGTAAATCGCCGCTGATGATCGCCTCCCGCATGGCCTCCATGTGCCGGATAAGGAAGCGGATATTATGAATGCTCAGGAGATACGCACCAAGTATTTCCTCAGCGCGAAGTAAATGACGTATGTAAGCGCGCGTAAAATTCTTGCAGCAATAACAGTCGCAGTCAGCGTCCACAGGTGCCGAATCGGTCGAATGAACAGCGTTACGCATATTCACGCGCCCTGTCGGTGTGAAGGCCGCTCCGTGCCGTGCGAGGCGTGTCGGGATGACACAGTCGAAAATATCGACCCCCAGTGCGACACCATTCGCGAGATCATCCGGTTCGCCCACACCCATCAGATAACGAGGCTTGTTTGCTGGCAGCAGCGGCTCGGTGAAACTCAGTGCGGCATACATCTCGGCCTTGGTTTCGCCAACCGCCAGTCCACCAATCGCGTAACCGGGGAAATCCAGCTTGCTCAAGAATTCGGCAGATTGTGTCCGCAAATCCTCAAAGATGCCACCCTGAACAATACCAAACAGCGCCTGCTTCTCGTCAGATGGATGTGCTTCACGGCAGCGTACCGCCCATCGACCGGTGCGTTCAACCGCCCGCTCGACGACCTGCCGATCTTTGGGGGTAGGGCACTGGTCAAAACACATGATGATGTCCGCACCCAAGTTCTGTTGAATTTCCATCGACCGTTCGGGAGTCAGGCGGTGTTTGCTGCCATCCAAATGGCTGCGAAAGGTGACCCCTTCATCATCAATCTTGTTGATTTCCGCCAGACTGAAGACTTGGAAGCCGCCCGAATCCGTCAGCATGGGACCCGGCCATTGCATAAACTGGTGCAGCCCACCCATGTCGCGCACCAACTCGGAACCGGGGCGCAAATGCAGGTGATAGGTGTTCGCCAGCACCAGTGAGGCTTTCAATTCATGAAGATCGCGGGGGGGGACGGCTTTGACGGTGGCCTGTGTTCCCACAGGCGCGAAAACCGGAGTCGGAATATCGCCGTGTGGCGTATGCAAGATGCCAGCGCGGGCGCGTCCCTGCGTCTTAATTATTTCGAACTCGAATGACATTTAAGTATGTTTCCTTTAAAGACCATGCTATTATAACATATGAGCCTAAAGTGAAATCTTTCCCGGTCAGGATACTAAATTTTGATAAGTCTCTACGACATTCTTGAGTCATCCAACGGTCAATTATTTGGTGAACCGGCAGCGCACCTTTTCACAAGCTTTTGTTTTGATCCCCGTCATGCCAGTGAGTCGCAGTTATTTGTGGCGCTCAAAACAGAACGCGGCGATACACACCAGTTCATGCGCGAAGCCGTCGAACGTGGTGTGACCGGCATATTATGTACACATCCACCGGATTTTGACACAACGGAAACCTCGGTCATTCTGGTTCGCGATACTGAAGCCGCCTTAATGAATTGGACGCGCTACATGCTCCATAAGGTTGGCACGCAGGTGATCTGTGTCGCGGGGACATCGGGGAAGTCTTTAGCGGTCGAAGCCATCAGCCGCGTGTTGTCGTCTCAATACAGCGTTTTGCACAGCGTTGATAATGATTTGCCGGGACGTTTGGCGCTGCCGGCCACCTTAGCATCCTTAACGACTGACCATCAATTTGTGGTGCTGGAACTCAATGTGACACGACCGGGTATGATGGCCGAGATTGTACAGGTCGTGCAGCCCGATGTGGTTGTCCTGCCCAGCATTGGCTCTAGTATCGGGGATGGGTTTGCCAGCATTGAAGAAGTGGTGGCCGAAAACCGTCTGCTCTTGGATCGTTTGTCACCGACCAGTCTAGCCGTTCTTAACGCTGATGACCAAGCCTCCCAGCTCTTGATGGGTGCGACCCGTGCCCGCGCTTTAACCTTTGGCGTAGAAAGTTTTGGCGCAGATGTCATTGCCTATAACGTTCTGACCGGTGTCGACAAAACCGGTTTCGATTTACGTTATGGTGCCGAACGTCATGTCGGACGCTGGATTCCTTGGCTGGGTAAACATCAAGTTGCTGACGCGTTAGCCGGATTGTGTGTCGGTCTTCATTATGATGTGTCGCTGGACGACGGCCTCCGCAAGCTGATTGATTTGCCTTATTTGCCGGGACGGATGAATCCGCTCAATGGCCTCCAAAATAGCCTGATCGTGGATGACACCCATTCGGCGACGCCCCAATCCATGTTAGCTGCGCTCGATTGGTTACAGACCATCAAAATGCAGCAGTCATCCGATACGCCGCAGCGGGTCATTTTTGTGATGGGCGATATGGATCATCTTGGTGGTCAGGTCGGGCAGGCGCATCGCACCATCGGCCAGCACGCCGCTGAGATCGCTGACATCCTCATCACTGAAGGTACGGAAGCCGCGTTGGCTGGACGCGCCGCTTTAGATACCGGAATGCATCCGCGCCAAGTGACCATGACGTACAGCATTCAAGATGCTGTCCAAGCCATTCGTGACCGTTACTCGATCACGGAGCATGATATTGTCCTTGTCACGGGCGGCAAAACTGCCCGTATGGAATTGGTCGTCAGTGCGCTATTAAGAGATCAGCAGGATCAAAGCCAGCTTACCCGCCAAGACGCCCTCAGTGAAACCGCTGTTTTGGCACAGTCCGCTCAATTGAACTGGGTTGAACTCGATCTCGATGCCTTGGCCACCAATGTCCGCAGCCTCAAGAATTGGATTGGCGCTCAGGTAATGCTCATGGCGGTGGTCAAAGCCGATGCCTATGGTCACGGAGCAGTCGCGGTCGCTCGTACAGCACTCTTAAACGGCGCTGAATACTTGGCCGTCAGTTCAGTCACAGAAGCGCTTGATCTGCGTGAAGCGGGATTGGATGCGCCGATTCTGGTGTTGAATTACACACCCCTCAGCGCGATTCGTCAGGCCATCCGTCAAAAGCTAACCATCACCATTTATGATCTGGATATGGCACGCGCCTTTGACCGTGCAGCCCGTGAACTCGGCGAGCGCTTGTCGGTTCACGTCAAGATTGATACCGGCATGGGGCGGCTCGGCGTCATGCCCAAAGACGCCATGAATCTCTTTCGGCATATTTTGAATTTGAAGTCGCTGGATGTGGAAGGCGTTTTTACCCACTTCGCCTCCGCCGATGAAGACCAAGACTACACCGCATATCAAGTCAAAGTCTTCAAAGATTTGCTTAAGCCGTTACGGGCGTCAGGCTTCAGCTTCCGCTACACCCACGCTGCCAATTCCGCTGGCACCTTGTCCTCCAGAGAGAATCACTTCAACATGGTACGGGTAGGGCTGGCGATGTACGGCTTGATTCCCTCGCCGACCATTCCGCTGCCATCCGAATTCCGCCCCGTACTCACGTGGAAAACGGTTGTCGCGCAGGTCAAGACTTTACCGCCCAATCATCCGGTCGGATACGGCCGCACGTATTACACCCAAGCCGAGGAACGTGTCGCCGTTATTCCGGTCGGTTATGCGGACGGATTCCGCCGTGCGCCCAATTCATGGCGTGAGGTGCTGGTGCATGGTCAGCGTGCCCCGATCATTGGTCGCATCAGCATGGAAAAAACGGTCATTAATGTGACCGCCATCCCCGGCGTGAGCGTTGGTGATGAGGTGGTGCTCTTAGGTCAGCAGGGGGATGAACGCATCACAGCCGAGGCCATCGCCAAGCAGTTGGGTACGATCAATTATGAGGTTGTTACCAGCATTCTGCCGCGCGTCCCACGTCATTAATTGGCGCTAATGCGACTGCTGATGTCATTGACAATCAGCTTGACATCCGTGCCATAGGCATAGCTGGCGACCAATTTCCCATTGGCGTCAATCAAGAACGGGTTGGGCGTGTGCGACACCGAATACGCGCTGCCGCCGTTTCCATCCTCACTGGGCACTTCGATAAATTGAAGATCGTAGTCGTTCTTGACGTTCTCGAACACATCCATGTCGCCAACCAGTCCGGTAATCGTCGGATCAAATTTCTTGAGATAATCCCCGATCACGCTCGGCGTATCCCGCTTCGGATCAACACTCACGAACAACAACGCCACCTGATCCGCTTTGTCGCCAAGCTGCTGCCGTACCTGCTTGAATTGCATCAGCGTGATTGGACACACATCTTGGCAGTTGGTGAATCCAAAAAACATCAGCACCATTTTGCCCTTGAAACTGCTCAGGCTGACCGGTTTTTCATTCTGGCTCACCAATGTAAAATCCTGCACCTGCCGCGCGGGATTGAACGCTCGCACACCATCAAAGTTTTGCGAATAATCGACGGTCGGTGTCGCTGCGGCTCGAGGACGGTTTGTTAACGCATAAACCACCACGAAGGTCGCGACGATTCCAACCAGCAGTGTACTCAGGAGCACCAGTCGTGAATTCGTGGATGATGATTGGGGAAGGGTGCCATTAGACATCTTGAACACCTTTGTTGATAAATGGCATTTGCTGCACGAGTGTAACCTACCTTCATGAAAAAATAGTGACGATCATTTGCTTTTCTAATTGTAAATACATGTTATACTCTTTCCTTCGTTGCTTGTGAATATTGGAGCAATGGGATATGCGAAACTTCCAACTTCTTGATGTGGTGACGATCGACAATCAAGCAGGACTGATTCAGTTCACAACTGAAGAAGCCCATGCCGGAAAGCCGGTTGTCACCGTGCAGCGTGAGGGAGGTTATGTGGCCTTTTCTGCCAGTTATGGACCGTTCGAGCTTGCGCTCCGCCCACGCTTTCAGGAACTTTCGCGTGTGTTAGGGCGATTGCATCCCGTTGAAGGTCTGCAAACGACGCGCCATGTCGGCACCGCGCAGGCTTATCTCGCGGTTGGCCTAAAACCGGATGGCGTCTTATTGCTCCGTCCGACCGTCGTTGGTGACGCCACCGGACATCTGGGCTTCAATCTGGCGCTGAGCAGCGATGCCCGTCAAGCCCTATTTGATTGGCTGCCGGCCAGCGCGGGCACTGAGTAAATTCCATTCGGTAAGTTTCTCTATGTTGGTGGGTATCGCGTGTTGCGTATCATGTGGGGCTTCGGTACAATAGCCTCATAATGATATACCAGCCTGTGAAGAGAGTTCCTGTTTAGAGGGAACACCGAAGGGGCAAATGATCGGGTGATGCTAGCCCGGTGATGAAACTCTCAGGTTCAAGGATTCGCGGGTTGATCTCTCTGGAAGTAGACTGACAGAGCGTACAGCAATTTTGGCTGTGCGCTCTTTTTGTTCATAATTGAGGAGAAACTAAACATGGCCGACCTAAAGACCCCTGCTGATTTGAAATATACCAAAAATGATGAATGGGTGAAGATCGAAGGCGATACCGCCACCATCGGCATCAGCGATTATGCTCAGGATGCACTGAATGACATCGTTTATGTGGAGTTCCCTGATGTCGGCGCGACCTTCGAAAAAGGAAAGACCTTCGGCGTCGTCGAATCCGTTAAAGCGGCCTCCGATATTTTCATGCCCATCGGCGGCACGGTGACCGAAGTCAACTCGGCATTGGAAGATACACCCGAAACCGTCAACACCGATCCCTATGGCAAAGGCTGGCTGATTAAAATTAAAGTCAAGGATGCTGCCGAAGCGGATGCCCTGATGGACTCAGCGGCTTACCTTGAGTTTTGCGCCAATCGTTAATTCCACTTTCCGTCTACTGGACACTATAGGAAAACCATGAGTTATACACCGCATACCGACCTTGAACGGCAGCAAATGTTGTCTGCCATCGGCGTGACGACCATCGAAGACCTCTTCGAAGCCGTTCCGTCGAATTACCGCTTCCCCAAGCTGGATTTGCCCAAACCGCTCAGTGAAATGGAAGTCAGTGCCGAACTCTCCGCGCTGGCGGATGCCAACGAACACGCCGGTGACTTCGCCATCTTTCGTGGGGCAGGGGCTTACCACCACTTCATCCCCTCGGCCATTGGTCATCTGGTGCTGCGCGGCGAATTCCTGACAGCTTATACCCCATATCAACCCGAAGTCAGCCAAGGGACGCTTCAAGCCATCTATGAATATCAGAGCATGATGTGCGCCTTGACCGGAATGGATGCCGCCAATGCCAGCCATTACGATGGTGCCACCAGTTTGGCCGAAGCGGTGACCGTCGCGTTGGAGGTCGGACGCCGCAAGCGCACCAAGGTCATCCTTAGTCCAGCCATTAACCCACAGTATCGCGCAGTGGTTCGCACCTACCATCAGGGCACGAACATCAAGATTATGGGGGATAGTGGCCGCGCCGACATTGCGGATCTCATCGAAATGTTGGATGAGAATACAGCGATGGTTGCGGTGTCGTATCCCAATTTCTTCGGCCAGATTGATGATTTGACCAAGTTAGCTGAAAAAGTGCATCAAGCGGGAGCGCTGCTGGTGATGGTCGTTAACCCGACTGCACTTGGTTTGCTCAAGCCACCGGGGGCGCTCGGTGCAGACATTGTAGTCGGTGAAGGTCAACCGCTTGGCATTCCACTGAGTTTTGGCGGCCCGTACCTCGGTTTCTTCGCCGTTCGCAACGAATATGTCCGCAAAATCGCCGGACGCATCATTGGCGAAACCGTTGATAAAGAAGGCCGCCGCGCTTTCGTCATGACCCTGCGTCCGCGTGAACAGGACATCCGCCGCGAGAAAGCCAGCAGCAACATCTGCACCAATCAAGGGTTAATGTCCCTGACGGCCTGCATCTACATGTCGCTCATGGGCAAATATGGCATGCGCAAAGTGGCTGAACTCTGCTATCACAAAGCGCATTATGCCGCCAAGCAGATCAACGATCTAAAGGGCTTTGTGGTCGATACCAGCAAGCCGTTCTTCCATGAGTTTGTGGTTAAGTGCCCGCGTCCGGTCGCTGAAATCAATGACAAGCTGATCGAGAAGGGCATCGTCGGCGGCTATGACTTGGGACAGGACTATCCCCACCTCAAAGACAACATGTTGATCTGTGTGACCGAGACGAACAGCAAAGACGAAATTGACGCGCTGGTTGAAGGCTTAAAGGAAGTGACAGCATGAGTGAACCTCTGATTTATGATCTCGGCGCACCCGGACGGCGCGGCGTACTGTTACCGGATTGTGATGTTCCCGAATCACCGCTGCCTGCCGAACTGCTGCGTGAGGAATTGGACTTCCCTGAAGTCAGTGAGTTACAGGTCGTGCGGCACTTCACGCGCTTGAGCAATCTGAACTTCGCCATTGATAAGGGCTTCTATCCATTGGGGTCATGCACCATGAAGTACAACCCCAAGTTGAATGAAGACATGGCGCGTCTACCGGGCTTTGCCCAGCTGCATCCCTTGACTGATCCTGAAGGTTCTCAGGGCGCACTCGCTTTGCAGTACAACCTGCAAAAATGGCTGGCCGAAATCAGCGGTTTCAAAGCGGTGAGTTTGACGCCTGCCGCTGGTGCTCAAGGTGAGCTGGCGGGCATCCTCATGATCCGCAAGTATCATGTGGATCGTGGCGACACCAAGCGCACCAAGATTTTGATCCCCAACAGTGCGCATGGCACCAACCCCGCCACCGTCACCATGGCTGGATTCACGGCGGTTGAACTGCCTGCCGATGAAATGGGGGATGTGGATCTTGCTGCTCTGCGCGAACACTGTGATGATACCGTTGCTGGCATGATGATTACCGTGCCCAATACGCTCGGCCTGTTCGAAAGCAAAATTGTCGATGTCATCAAAGCGGTTCATGACTGCGGCGGCCTGATGTACATGGATGGCGCTAATATGAACGCGCTGCTCGGCGCGGTTAAACCCGGTGAACTCGGCTTCGATGTCATGCACTACAACCTGCACAAGACCTTCTCTACACCGCATGGTGGTGGTGGCCCCGGCAGTGGTCCGGTGGGTGTCGGCGAGAAGCTTATTCCATTCCTCTGCTCGGCGCGGTTAAACCCGGTGAACTCGGCTTCGATGTCATGCACTACAACCTGCACAAGACCTTCTCTACACCGCATGGTGGTGGTGGCCCCGGCAGTGGTCCGGTGGGTGTCGGCGAGAAGCTTATTCCATTCCTGCCCGGCCCGATTGTCAAGATTGTTGAAGAAGCCAAAGATGAGGACGATGCGCCGCTTTATGGTTGGCACATGCCGGAAAAATCTATCGGACGCATGAAGTCCTTCCACGGCAATTTTGGTATGCATGTCCGCGCCTACACGTACATCCGCATTCATGGTGATCAGGGCATCAAGGACATTACCCGCCATGCCGTTCTCAACGCCAATTACATCCGTGTCAAACTGCGCGATACCTACCACGTTCCCTATGACCGGATTAACGCCCATGAGTTCGTGCTGGAAGGCCACTTTGAAGGCGTGGAAAGCGTCCACGCGCTGGATATTTCCAAGCGCCTGATCGACTACGGCATCCATCCACCGACGAATTACTTCCCGCTGATTGCCCCCGAAGCGCTCATGATCGAGCCGACCGAAACCGAGGATAAAGCCACGCTCGACGAATTCATTGACATCATGAAGAAGATCGCTGCCGAAGCCAAAGAGAACCCCGAACTGCTCACCGGTGCGCCTCACAATGCGCCCGTCTCGCGGCTGGATGAAGTCCGTGCTGCCAAGCAGTTGGTGCTCTGCTGCCGTCCCATCCCTGAGTGGGCGGAAGACTCCAAATCGGTCAAGAAAGACCCCGTTCAGTAAATTGACACTATTGGGGCGGCACCTGTCGCCCCTTATTCCTGATTATTCCTTCGCTCTACTTTACATCCATCCTCGATTGACCAAGCGCCTTTTGTGTTTCCACGCAGGTCGGAGTTTTCAACTTTTCCAGAACTTTTGTCATATACCCATATTGCCTGATAGACATTGCGGCTGATCGTGCAATTCTGTATCGTCGGATTGCCTCCGGTTGTGATTACAATACCTGCGTTGTTATTAGCCAGAATCTCACATTTCTCAATCAGACCTGAACCGTTTTCATTTACGAACACCCCTGCTGATTTCCCATCATGAATTTTGCAGTTTTGGACAGTGGGACTAGCGCCTGTTCTGATTGCAATACCTGGGAGAGCATTCGCAAAAATTTCGCACTCTTCAATCAGACCAAATCCGTTTTCCCATACTAACACCCCTGCTGATTTCCCATCATGAATTTTGCAATTACGGACAGTTGGGTTAGCGCCTTCTTTAATTTCGATACCTGCAAGGGCATTAGCAAAAATCTCACAGTTTTCAATCAGACCCGAACCATTTTCATACATCATCACTCCGCCTTGGGTCCCATCATAAATTTTGCAGTTACGCAGTATAGGATCAGCACCTTTTCCATGAACGCCTATGCAAGCAAGTGAGTCAGATGTAAGGTCGCAATCTTCTAGAACTAAGCGCCCATTTTCAATATCTACTGCAAATTGCTTTACGCCTGAACTGCCAACTCTCAGGCGAATGGTTAGTCCATGCACTTCAGCATAATCAGTCGACATATTGATGCAGTTGGCAGTGTTGCTTTCGAGGATGATTTCTTCGCGTTTGCCTTCGCCAACAATCACAACGGATTTATTGAGAACTAGGCTTTCACGATACAACCCCGGTCGTACGACGATTGTTGTGCCTTCTTCTACCTTTTTCAGAGCATCATTAATGCTGCGAAAGTTGGCCGTTCCCACTTTGGCGACCACCACATAAGGCTCACTATACGGTTTGGCTGCTGGTGTAGATTGGGGTGTTAACTCTGGCGCAGGTGGACTGGCTATTTCATGAGCAAATTCGGGGTCCGCATTAAGCGATGGCGTTGATGCGACGAGTCCTGTGATTTTGCTGCCTGCTTGGGTTTTGCGTGGCGCTGATTTCGCCAACCGTTCATAAAAGTTGGCATTGGGTAGATTGCCATCACGCACATCCGCGTATTGGGTGCGAACATAAATCGACCAGTTTTCACTGGCGTGAAAATCGTCTGCTAACCAAACTGGAAAGGGCGCGATATGGTGTTTATCGGCAAGTGTGACTTCACGCTGCACCCATTCCGATGAGTCCGAGTCATTCGTCATAATCACGATGAAAGCACTTGCGGTACGGATCGCACGGACAATCGTGCGCCACCAATCATCACCATAGTCGATACGATCATCAATCCATACATCAAAACCCAATTCAATTAAATGGTTAGCCAGAGTTCGGGCATAGGCGCGATTCTTCTTGCTGTAGCTAATAAAAACATGCGACATGCGGTTGTCCCTATGGAGGAAATATAAGCTGCGACGAACTAAATTTAATTATAACTGTTTTGGATAATACTTACCGCTCTATGATGACGATAGTCACAGGGGCATAATCCCCATTTCAGCATTACAATGTGTCTGTACATCGCCAATGAAAAAACTGGATGGTATGGTCGATACAGCCGCTTCACCCAAACGTAAAATCTTCATCAGCTACCGCCGCGCCGATAGCCCCGACTTTGTCGAACGCATCCGTGATTGGTTCGCGTGGAAGTACGGGCGCGACAGCGTCTTCATGGACTTCGACACCATCCCGCCTTTTACACCGTTCGCTGATTTCATCCGTGAACAAGTCGCCGCCTGTGATCTGCTGGTCGCAATCGTCGGCCCTCATTGGCTGAAGACTCTGCAAGAGCGCATTAAGAACGCCGATGATGAAGACTACGTGCGCACGGAAATCCGGCTGGCGCTCGAACTCAAAAAGCCGATTGCGCCGATCTGCATCAAGAAAGCGGTCATCCCCAATTTTCGTGATCTGCCCACCGACTTGCGCCCCATGCTCGACTACAACAGCGCTCATCTCGATTCTGGTCGTCACTTTCTCGACAACATCGAAATGATCTTAAACGCCGTCGAACATCAACTTCAGCGCCTTGATGCATGGAAAGTTATGGCGCAGGTGCAGAACGTCCAGTTTGATGTCATGAAAGCCATCCGCCAGTATCAAGATGCCGCTGATCATGACCAGTGGGGCGCAGCCTTGGAGTGGCTCTCACGTATTCGCCAATCTGGTTTCGCGCCTGACTGGTATCCCATTGATGACTACGAACAGGAAGCGCGTGAAGCACTACGCCTGCAAGCAGCGGCTGAGAAATATCACTTTATTCGCTCGATGGCTGAACGGGCTATTCGCAGACCCATTGAACGTGACCGGGTATGGATGGCGCTGGAAACCTTCTGGCAAACCTATCCCGGTTATGACCCTGATGAGCTGGCGGCACAGTTTCGTCCTATGCCCGACCTTGATGAAGAGTTGGAGGATTACGCCACCTTGGTATTCACACCTGTAGACCCCGAACCAGAAGAACCCATGCCCTTTGATCCGTCGGTGCTCGATTACTTGGATGCAATGGATGAATCGGTAGCTGAAGACGTTTTTTCACCCGACCATCTGGCGGAAATGGCGGCGGATCTCGATGATGGCGATCCCCGCACCATCACCCTGAATCAAGCCGAGCAGTCCGGCATCCTCGATCTGGGCGACTAGCTGATCAAACCCCCACTGCTTTGCGGAACGCTTGGCGTAGCGGTTCGGATTTCGGTGGCTTTCATGCCCCGCAGCATCGGCAGCAGCACACCGTCAAGGAAAGCATCCTCTTTCCCTCGTCCAGCGTGGGCAAAGATGGACACAAACAGATCATCCCGCACCTTGACCAGCGCAACCCATCCCGCCACCGCGACCCCATAAACAGGTTGTTCGCCCGCCCGCGCATACACCGTCGGGAAGGGCGCATCATATAGCTCGGTTGGATTGACCGTATAGCTGCCGTAATTGTCGTTAAAAATCACTTGGATACTGTCATTCGGGTTGCGTACCGCGATGAAACCCTTTTTATCAAACTTCATAAAGATATTCATCGGGCGGTTGAAATCGTCATTGCTATATTGGTCGAGCGATTGGCTGTTAGCTGGCAGCGCTGCGCCAGATTGCAGGTTTGCGACAAATACCCAGCCTTTCGGATACACAAACGACACCCCGATTTGTGGATCGTCTTGCGTTGCGAAGCTGGACGGTGTTGCGAAGAACACAGTCGGAACTGGCGTAGCCGTAACGGCAGGTGTCGGCGTGGATATGTCCTTGGCGTAGGTGTCAATTGACCGGATGAGTGGCAGCATGATGTTCGTGTTGTAGGCAGGCGCGACATCCGGTGGCGCTTGCAGCATCGCAATGTTGAAATAGTTCGGCCCCATAATCACCGAATAGATATACCGCACCACGCCAAGATCGCTTTTCGTTCGGGTTGTCGTGGCAGTCGGGAACCGTCCGCCCGGAACTGCATCCAGATTGGTGATGCGGTCACGCCCCATAAACGCCACCAGTGCATCTTGAGCGGTCTGCGCGTTTTTCATATCCAGCGCGCCTAAGGTTTCCGCATCTCCGATATTCAACTGGATATAAGGTGCTCCGAGGACACCTTTACTCAAATCGCTGAAATCCAGTTTCTTGAAATCCTCGGTCACAAAGATGCTCTGTTCTTTCACGACTTCGACATCCCAACCGCGCGGATAACGGAAGACGATGTTCAGGTCTTTGTTGGTGTAAGTATCGAATTGGAGCTGGTCAAACGCGAGTGCCGTTGCCGCAGGCGTATCGGTTGGTGCAGGGGTAGGGCTGACCGTCGAAGTTGGACTCGCCGTGAGTGTGGCTGTCGGCATTGCGGCCTGCGTTTGGGTAGCTGCCATCGCCACCGCTGTCGCCGATGCATCCGCTTGCTGCTGCTGAATACGCGGCACGACCAGTAACGCCGCCAACACGATGATCACTGCCAGTATCCCCGCACCCCACACCAGCCCGTTGGATGATTTTGTCGGCGTGGTCAATGGCTGCGGCAGATGGGCGGTGACTTTTTCTACGACGGTCGGCTTACTGGCTTCTGTTGGATCAGTTGGACGGTGAAGCATCTCCGTGGGCGGCCCATCCTCGATAGGGACTTCATCCGCCTTTGGTTTGATCGTAACCCCATGCTTGGTGTCGCTGATTCCTCCAATGGCCTCATCAAAGGCATTCGCCAATTCGCCTGCCGATTGATAGCGGTCTTCAGGCTTTTTCGCCATCGCCTTCAGGATGACCGTTTCAACCGAAGTAGGAATATCCCCCTTAAAATCATCGACCGGCGGCATCTCATTCAAATGCTGGTACATGACCACGAATGGCGTATCGCCGCTGAACGGCGTGGTGCCCGCCAGCATCTCATACAGGATGACGCCCAGCGCATAAATATCTGCTTGCTTGTCTGCGGCCTTGCCCGTCCACAATTCAGGAGCCATATAAGCTGGCGTGCCCATAATTGTTCCGGTTTGGGTCATCTTGGACGTGTCGTTCAGCAGCCGAGCGATGCCAAAATCGGTCAAATATGCATTTTCGGCGCCGTCGAGCAGCACATTATCCGACTTTAAATCACGGTGAACGATACCTTTGCCGTGTGCGTAATCCAGCGCGCCGGATATTTGCTTGAGTATTCGTGCACTGATCGGTAGTGAAAGCGCGCCCGTTTTCTGGATCAGCGTATTCAGGCTGCCACCTTCCAGCAGCTCCATCACCAGATACGCCACGCCGTCCTGTTGCCCATAATCAAAGACCTTTAAGATGTGCAAATGGCTCAGCGAGGCAATCGTCCGCGCTTCCCGCGCGAAACGCTCCATAAACGCGGCGTCTTCAGTCAAATCCGTGCGAATGACCTTGACCGCCACATCCCGGTCAACTGACGTTTGGCGTGCCTTATACACATTGGCCATCCCGCCTGAGCCAAGCTTCGATAGAATCTCGTATTGCCCCAGACGTTTCCCGATCAGTGAATCCATTGCCCGACTTTCTAAATTACACTCTATCGAAAGAATGGAGTAATAACCGCTCCCCCAGCCTTAACTCCCCTCTCTACGAAGTGGATAGGGGTTGGGGTGAGGATGCATTCTTCCGATAACCTACCCAATAACCACAGACTTTATCTTTATCATATGCGAAATTGGGGTGACGCACTATCATTCATTGGTCTGATTTTTCATTTACCAATTGGTTTCGCGAACCGCCCGTTTGCTGTATCCTCACTGATAGATACGCACGTTGTTTTTTATGACCCTTGCCTACCTGAGATATTGGCCTAATTCGACTCTTGAAGCCCCTCTCCCCTGTGTTTTGGGGGAGAGGGGGTGGGGTGAGGGGGTATTCTAAGGACTATTCACCACCTTGCCATCCGCCCGTCTCGTACTTCCTCAAGGACGCCGTCGTACCACCCGAATCTGGCGCGTGCTTCGTGCCCTCTATCGCGATACTGCCGCCCTCTGGAACGAATTCCGGCTGCCGATATTAGCTTTTTTGCTGCTCCTCTTTGGCGGGGGTTGGCTCTATGGTGAATTGATGGTATTGGCCGGTTATCCGCGCGTCCCGTATCAACACTTGCCGTACTTCATCCTCGAAATGATGGTGCTGCAGCCGCCGCCTGTTGATGAAGTCCCCACTCAAATTTATCTCATCGGGTTCTGGTATATCGTGCCTGTTTTGGCAATCTTCATCGTCGGGCGTGGCGCGGCGGATTTTGTGCGCCTCTTCTTTGATCGCTCTGAACGGCGCAGTGCATGGGAGGAAGCTGTGGCTTCAACGTATCGCAATCATGTCATCATTCTCGGTGTAGGTCATGTCGGGCTGCGCGTGGCACGTGCCCTCGTCAGCATGGGCTTTGATGTTGTGGCAATTGAGCAAAAGCTCAAGGCCGATGTGGACGATGAACTCGCGTCCTTAGGCGTTCCTGTCATCAGTACCGATGGCCGTAACCCCCAAGCTTTGGAGCAGGCCGGTCTGCGTTATGCTCAAGCCTTTGTCGCCTGTACCTCCAGTGACCAGACCAACCTCGAAGTCATCATGCGCGCCCGTGATATGAATCCGGACGTGCGGATTGTCGCCCGTATGTGGGACGACACCTATTCCAAGCAAATGAAACAGTTTATGGGCGTGGATGCGGTTCACAGCGCCTCGGATTTAGCCGCGCCCGTTTTTGCCGGTGCTGCAGTGGGTGTGGAAATTACCCAAACCCTACAAATTGCGGGAGTCGAATACAGCATGATCCGCTTGCAAGTTGAACCCGGTTCTTTCCTTGACGGTGGCACCATTGGCTCACTCCAAGATGCCAACGACATGGACATCGTGCTTCACGGGCACGACGACACCTTTGATGTTGAGCCGAAAAGCGATGTGGCTGTACACGGTGGTGATACCCTCGTCCTCTTCGCCCGCCACGACCGTGTCATCAACATTGTCGAACGCAACCGCAGGTCCAAACACTAAACACGATTAATCTTCAAGTCCACAGGCTTCCATATATCGATCTGTAGGGGTGCAAGGCTTGCGCCCGCGCATTCTTACGCTTCCCTCATTACACCACGTGCCGATATGTAGGGCAGAGGCGTGCCTCAGCCGATGGGTATACGCTTAATGTGACGTCAAAACGATGTGAAGTACTCAGTTATTATAAATAAAGTTTATTTTAGGTTTGTCGGCAAACCATTTACCAACCAAAACACAACGATCTAACTTCTCGCCTTCCCCTATTTCCGTTAGTGCCGCCGTCCCGAATCAGTTACAAAATGGTCTTCCAAAAGGTAACCCGTTTCTTTTTATCCTGTTCTACAATATTCAACGGGTTAGGTGTAGGGATTTGCCACCGGCAAACCCTGTTGTCGGCAAACCTACACCGGTTTTCCCATGCACCTTAACAATTGCCCTTCGCTCTAATCTTGGAACTGATGGCTATCGAGTATTTGACAATCTTGGCGGCGGCAGAGCACTGCCCATTTTGACAACGGTTTCTCGGCTGTTTCCCGCTATCAGCTTGGCAATTTCGCCAATTTTGCCATGAAACCACAGCCCGATTGACACAAAACTGTCGCCGCCAAAGGTTAACCGCCGCCACCGCCGTATCCAGTGGCACAAAAACGCCCTTTATCCTTGCCGAAATTGCCGCTTTTGCTGCTTTTGCCGCATCTTTCGCATAATATGGTGCGCTTCAGCGCCCGTTATGTGCTCAGGCGGAGGCTTGAGCCTCCGACAAAATCACCGCCGCCAGCGCCCCAAATTACACAGTGAAATTGAAGAATCTGAAGAATTTTGCGAAGTTTCTCCCTCAACTCAGATTCGGAAACTTCACATCAAGTGAATTGGAGCCAACAGCCAATCGCTAACAGCCACAAACAAAAAGAGGCGCTTTCACGCCTCTTCTATTGACTACAGACTATCGACTAATGACTGCCTTACCCCACATTCTCTGGCCCATGCTTCCGGTAGCGCCGGATGAACGAGAAAATCACATCGGCGTTCACCGTGTCCATCTTCAGAAGTTGACCCCACGCAGCAATTGCAATCGGACTGTCATTCTGTGGGCGAGGCTCAACAATGATATGTGAAGGATATTTACTGGCGATGTCCAGCAGTTGGTTAATGATCTCCTGATTGGTCGGATCTTTGTACGACAACCAGATGCCACCGTGTTCAAGATTGTGGACCAGTGTTTCGTCCGGAAGTTGGTTGGTGTAGACTCCCCATGGTGCCGGATCAACATAATGCCATCCTGAAGTCGGCGGATTGGAATTATAAGCGGGATGGGCCGCTCCCACTTCAATGTGCGTTTGTCCCTGATTGGGATAACTTGTGCTGGTATCTGGAATGCTCAAATCACCGAGTACTGTGTTGTCAGCAATCGTATTCCGGACAATTACGATCAGCACAAACGCAATCAGGATCACGCCCACTGCGATCATCAAATATCCCGGCGACAGATATTGTCGGAAACGGTTGGTTGTCGGCGGTTGTACGACTTTATTCACTTTCGCGGCAGTTTTAGCCATGCTGATGTTGTCCCATGTGTTTCAATTAATGTGGAAGGCCGTATTGTAAATACTGTCGCTTAGGAAGGAATTAGAAATAAGCGGACAGGCGTCCGCTTATTGTTAGAGATTTGTCGAGGTTGCTGCGGGGTTAGGTAGCCTTCTTGGCCTTCGGGAAGCGTGTAAGGATCGTCGCGGGTTCAGGCGTCGGGTATTTATCACCCAACGTCAGTTCGTTCGGCGCTTTCCCGTTCTTCGCCCGTGCTGATCCGGCGAACACACCAACCGCTGTACCTTCCGCGCTGTAATCATCGTGGATATACACCTGCCCGGATTGGAAACCGTCGCGATCAATGCTGCAGCTCGTCACGACACCAACCACTTTGCCCTTCTTATCCACAACCGGATCGCCTTGGTGAGCCGGACGTGCGCCCTTGTTGTCCAATCGGAAGCGTGTAACTTCTGCCTCACGCTCCAACTCATGTTTGATAAAGGCTTGCTTCCCGACGAAATACGGTTTCCACAACTTTACGTAGTTGCTGAAGCCCGCGTCTGCCGGATTGAGGTTCAGCGGCCCCGCTAACTCGTGCCCATAGAGCGGCAGTCCGGCTTCTGTTCGCAAGCTGTCACGCGCGGCCAATCCACACGGTGTAGCACCATTCGCGATCAGCTCACCGAACAGCTTCGGCGCTTTCTCAGGATGCACGAACAGTTCGTAAGCGGTGCGTTCACCCGTATAACCCGTGCGGGAAATAATCAGGTCATATCCACCTAATGTCACTTGGGTCACGCCTGCCCACGCCAGCTTCTTGACCTTCGCCTTGTCGCTGTCACTTCCACCCAGAGCCATCAAGATATCCGTGCTCTTAGGGCCTTGTAACGCCACATCGACCCGCCCGGCCTCGCCAGCACCCTTACGGTAATCGATAATCACGCACTGGTTCGCGCCGGTCGGCAGGCGTTTACCATGGGCTCCGTCACCAAACCGGACTTTTCCGGCCTGTGCATCCAGCAGGTAAGCGGTGTTCTTATCATTATTCGAGGCATTCACCACGACTAAGAAATCTTCTTTGCCCAGTCTGTAAATCATCAAATCGTCGTACGGGATGCCATCCGGATCGAGCAGGTAGGTGTAATGCGACTCGCCGATAGCCAGCTTTTCCACTTCATTTGTGGTCATCACATCAAGGAAGGCCGCTGCGCCTTTGCCTTTTACGCCCAGCACACCCATGTGCGTTACATCAAACACGCCTGCGCCTGTGCGCACCGCTTGATGTTCTTCTGTCACCGATGAATACCACACGGGCATATCGTAACCGGCGAACTCGACCATCTTCGCGCCCAACTCTTTATGCAATGCGTGAAGAGTCGTTGTCAGCAAACTATTGCCGGTCGGTTCCTGCCAACTGAAAAGCGGCAGGGCATCGTCCTTTGGCCCGCTGTATTGCTCCCCATTAATCCCGATGAAGTAGGACTTGGCCGCGTAACCGGTGAAGTCTTTCGACCAATCACTCTTGGTGTTGATGCGCAGCACACTCATATCAGTTGCGCCTTCGACCACCACGTCCACTGGCCCCGGCACCTTGGCGTACGGATCGGTCACATCAAACAACATAAAGCCGTCAGAAAGACCGCGCAGCCATGCCACTGCTCGTCCCGCGTTTTGTTCGACATACAGCGTGTAACCATCACTAGTTGCTTCGACAACTGCGCGGCTCATGACGCTTCCGTTCGCTTCAAGCAGCCATGCTGCCTGTTGTTCGCCTGCATTAAGTGCCAGCACATCACTGGTGAGTACGGTGTTCAAGAAAGATGTGGCCTGTTCACCGGTCACTGTTAGCGTTGTCCAGCCAGACTCGCCTTTGGCCGGGTCAAGATAGAAGAAATGCGGATAGTCATCGGCAACCACATCCGTGTCAATGCCAACACTGTGTGAAAGTTCGCGCACGGCCAATTTGGCGTTCTGGAAGGCGTCGAAGTCGATCTTGGCGCGGGGTTCCGGTCCCTTCTTCCCGCCGTAGCTGAAGGGCACACAGTCCTGCAACACATCGGCAATGATGTCGCCTAACTTGTCGATTTCGGCATCGCCAAATCCGCGTTGCGACACCCATGGCGTCCCAATACGAATGCCAGATGCGCGCAGCGCTGCCGGATCACCAGGGATCGTATTTCGATTCAGCACGATCCCGCACAAATCGAGTATTCGTGCGGCCATATCTCCGCTGAGCGTCGTACCGTCTTTGCCGACCACACTCTTGCAGTCAACCAGTAAGAGATGGGTATCAGTCCCACCATAGGCCACACGCAGCCCGCGTGATTCCAATTTCTGTGCTAACCGTGCTGCATTGCGTACCGTTTGATGTTGCAGTTCCTTAAATTGATTGCTGGCCGCTAACCGCAGTGACACAGCCAGTGCTGCGATGCTGTTCACATGCGGGCCGCCTTGTTCACCGGGGAAGACGGCGCGATCAATCTTGCTTGAGAGTTGTGACTTATGCGTGATGATGACAGCCCCGCGCGGACCGGCTAACGTTTTATGGGTTGTAAACGTCACCACATCCGCGATGCCCACTGGATTGGGGAAATCACCCGCAATAATCAAGCCGGAAACGTGAGATACATCGGCCATCAAATACGCGCCCACCGCATCCGCGATTTTGCGGAAGGCTTGCCAATCCGGCGCATATGGGTAGCTGGTATACCCCCCTATAATCATCTTGGGTTTGTGTTCCAGCGCCAGCGCCATAATCTTGTCGTAGTCCAGTTTTTCAGTCACGGGATCAACACCATAGCTGACAATCTTGTAATTCTTGCCGCTGCGGTTTACTGGACTGCCGTGCGTCAAATGTCCACCATGCAGCAAATCCATTCCCATCACGGTATCACCAACGCTCAGGAGCGCACTATAGACCGCATTGTTCGCCGGAGCGCCGGAAAGTGCCTGCACGTTCACAAAGAGTTGTTCCGGTTTGTATTGGGGAGTCGCAAACAGTTCGGCTGCTCGCCGCCGCGCCAATGACTCGACGATGTTGGCGTATTCGGTTCCTTTGTAATAGCGCTTGTCGGCTTGACGTCTGTATTCCGGTAGGCGCTGGTTGTAATCTAAGATTTCCGCTTGCGTCATCGTTCGCGTTTCATCCAGCGGATAGCCTTCAGCGTATATGTTATGAAAGGCTGAACTCAGTGCCTCACGAACCGCTTCCGGTACAGTGCTCTCAGATGGAATCAAAATGATGTACTGAGCTTGCCGTGCTGTTTCGTGTCGGATGAGTTCGGCCACATCCGGGTCAAGCTCGGCCATTTCCCCGCGAAATAAGAAGTCTTTGTGGGTCATGTATGAACCTATCTGCTTGTATAAAAAGAATGGCGGGGATTGTATCAGAAGGGAAGGTTGGCGGCTATATAGAAGGGAAGCCCTTACAGTGCGAAGTTAATTACAAATCTCGAATGAGATTTTGTTGGATACCATAGGATGCAGGCGTCCCAAGCCAGAAAATGGTAGCGCCACCGTAAGTGGTGGGTAAGGTTGAAAAGAGAAGGTTCAAAAAGGAAACTCGCTGTTAACCACAACAAGACGAGGCCAATATGAACCTAGAGACAGTATTTTGTCCTAATGCAGGGTGTGGAGACAAATATAAAGTAGGGCAAGGGAATATCATCTCGCATGGGAAGAAGCGAGAACGCTGTAAATGCACGAGCTGTGGACATACGGTTTCGTATCGACGAGGGACAGCATTTTTCGGGTTACGGAGTGATGTAAAAGAGATTGCATGTGTAGTGACATTAGTGGCTTATGGGTGTCCAGTAGCGGCGATCGTGGCCGCATTTGGGCGTGACGAGCGCACGATTGCCCGCTGGCTAGAACGGTCAGGAAGCCATGCGGAGGTCATTCATCACCAACACATGCATCCCTTAGATTTGCAGCAGGTACAAGTAGACGAGATGTGGGTACGCATCCAGAAGCAGGTCCTGTGGTTGGCCATGGCCATCGCGGTTGGGAGTCGCTTGTGGTTAGGTGCTGTTTGTCGCCCCAAACGCAACAAACAGTTGGCGCGACAAATCGTGTCCTGTATCTACAACTGGGCTCAACAACGGCCATTGGTGATCAGTTTTGATGGTTGGAACGTCTATTATGATGTGTGCTTGCAAGTGTTTAGTGAACCCCTTTACACCGGCAAAAAAGGACGGGCACCCATGCAAATCTGGAAACAACTGACTTTGGTGCAAGTGGTCAAACATGATGCCCAACAGACTTGGCTGGGGCTCCGTTGGATCCTGTGGGGCTCCGCGACGATGTTCCAACGTCTACTCCAACGCACCCAAGGCTCTGGTTCTATCAACACCGCTTACATTGAGCGCTTGAATGCCACTTTCCGTACCCATCTCAGTTTATTGACCCGCCGCACCCGCTGTCCTGCTCGCCGTCAACAGACTGTTACTGAACGCGTTTTCCTACTGGGTTGCGTCTATAACTTTTGCCCCATTCATGCTTCTCTTCGCGATCGTACACCCGCTATGGCTGCTGGCTTATCCGACCATTGCTGGTCTGTTACTGATTTGCTTTGGTTTCGTCCTCTCCCTTACTTGGCTGCCCACCACTTATGGTAGCCCTACCCAGAAAATGAGAATAAAGATGATCAGTATGATGATACCGATGAGAATAAGTTGCCTATAGTTCCAATTAAAAGGTCGTGAATAAGGCTTGTTTTCCATTCTTGATAATTTTCTATCTCACGTTGTGTTGGCTTGATTATGAGACAATTTATCTCGTCTAAAAGCGAAAGGCCGCACATAACGCGCGGCCTTTCAAAAAAGACGTTAATGAATGGGAACAGTGAATTACAGGTTCTTGACCAAGTTCGAGAAAATGTTGCCGATGGCTGGGCCGAGCAGCGCGAGAATGACAATAACGACGACGGCGACCAATACCAAGATCAGAGCGTATTCTACGAGGCCTTGGCCTTCTTCACGAGGCATATACAACATATTGATAATCTCCTTACTCATAACGGTGATTTCAGCCTAGCATGATTTTGTTTCCATAGTCAATAGACCTGCCAAAATCTTTACGTTCTTTAGGTTTTTCTTAATTCTTGCATTTTTTATTTCAGGTTACAACACGGTTAGAAAAGTTAGGTTTCGGTTAGAAAGAATTTAGATTGGGTAATCCCAGTGTGGATATTCCGGCAGTACTTCATTCCTAATTCATGTTTTCTTAGGACTTATAGCCTATCTAGCGAGGTTGTTTTAAACAAATGCTCCCGTTATGGTAGGGACGTCAGTTGGCCACATGGGGGTGGTCATTCGTAAATCTGAGGAGAATATCTATGATGAGTTTCAAAGTTCGCTATCGGAAAAAGCCAGTTCTGTATACAGCGTTTAGTCTTGTATCGGTTCTGTTTTTTGTCATGGTGTCATTTTCGTATTCCTACTCTGTATCAGCCGCGGTATCTGGTGGTGGTTTTGGTACGGGGCGGAATCAGGGATCAGAAACGGGCATAAACCTCGATGCCTTAAATAAAGTGCGCGCCGATATCAACGCCGGCGTCTATGATCGGCCTTGTCAGCCGGACGAGCATGATCCAAACGTTTGGCATAGCCTCGTGAACGTCGAGAAGAAGTGTCATTATGATCATCAACACAATGATGACCCCAGCTATGTCAATGACATTTTTGGGCAACCCGGCGCATGGTTTGGCAGCCCCGGTATGGAAATTTCCTATCCATGGCAAACCTTCAAGGCCGCAACCGAAACTGAGCAAAATACAACCTATATGGCAAATCATCAGATGGAAAATGACCTGAAGCATGAAGGTTATCTTTGGGTGGTGCGCCGGGATCAGCCTTGCCCGAATGACAACTGCGTAACCGATTTTCGCCTTCAGGTTCATTCCATTATGGGCGCAGCCGATATGCCCGTGCGTTTCCATTCATTCAGTCTTGAAGCGCGGGTCTGCGTACAAGCATCTGATTCTTCAAGCTGCGGTATTCTCCGTTATGGTGGCTGGATCGATATGGGGAGCTTAGTGACGATGGCTCCCGGTGACGTAGACTGTGGTGCCGTTTCGCGTGGTATTCAAATTCCTCTTCCTGCTGATACCTTGTACTTCCCATTGGACCGCCCTGATGTTCGTGACGAAGTTCGCTGCCATCCGACTATTACGACTTTGCCAAGTTATCCATCGCCAGTTTCGCTGGCACAATGGTGGGGGCATGCCGGTGGTGAGACTCGCTTCCAGCTAAACGCCTATGACCCCATTGGAAATGTTGATCCGGCCAATCCCGCTCACTGGCAGTTCTTCTGCGCACAGACCGATATGAATTGCCACTATGATGCGTCAATATTTAGTGTGTTCATTGGCTATCAGCTCAAGATCCATGAATTCTTACAACTCAATCCGGAACAAGTCCGAATAGATGCGGATCAAAATGGCCGTACTGATTTTAAAGGGTATTTGACTCGTTGGGGCGAATACAATGGCAGTTGTACATCCCCCGGATTGGACTGTGTTCCATATCAATACGATAATGTTGTTCTGAATCAGTTTGATGGTAAAGAAGGTGCATATACCCATCAACCCGA
This sequence comes from Aggregatilineales bacterium, assembly GCA_044226855.1. GTDB lineage: Bacteria > Chloroflexota > Anaerolineae > Aggregatilineales > Phototrophicaceae > CFX2. The sequence continues at coordinate 121,814 of JBGAGF010000008.1, read as the reverse complement.
TTGCTTCCAAAATTGCAAGCCTACTGACTACGACATTTCGCCTGCCGGTAAGCGCTGGATTACGTGGTTCTATCGCTATGCTGATGGTGGAACTGTTCCTACACCTATTCCAACGACACCACCTCAGGGTACGCCGACTCCTCCTCCGCCTACACCCGTGCCACCGACCGATCCATCATTGGTGGTCAGTGTCAACCCTGCGAGTGCAGATCCCGGCTCAACAATTAATGTCGATCTTGGACTATATAATGTGCAAAATGTCTATGGTCTTCAAACGACGTGTACAGTTGACCCCAATATCCTTCAAGGCACGACTCGTAGCGATGGTGATGTCTTTAACAGCACCAATAGCTTCTTTGCAGACAAAGGTTTCCAGGCAGATGGTAGCTGGGTCGTAGGTGCGAGCCGCCTGCAACCGAACCCTGTCTTTGCAGGCAATGGTGTGGCCTTTAAGCTCGGATACACAGTCAAAGCTTCAGGACAAACTTCTGTAACCTGCACGGCTTTAGGTGTGGATGCGAATGGTCAAGAAGTTGCACTCAACGTTGTTAATGGCAGCTTCAATGGCGCAATTGTAGCAACTCCTCAGCCGACTACGGAGCCTTCTGCCACGCCACAACCCACAGTCGAGAATACGCCTGTTGTGCCCACTGACAATCCGCAAGCCACAGCTGCGACAGGATCGTCAACCATTTCGGGGAAGATGCTTTACCAGAATCATCCGGATAACTCCAATATCACCGTGCAACTGGTCGACTCTAAAGGTAATGCTATTGCGACTGTGACCACTGGCGCTGATGGAGCCTATCAATTTAAGAACGTTCCGACAGGTACGCTAGGTGTCACCGCAGTTGCTGATCTCTATCTGCGTGTCGGCAAAGTCGTAAATGTGACTAAGGGCAAGCAGAAGATTGATTTAGGTTCAATCACTCTTCCCGGTGGTGATACAGACAACAGCGGCGATATCACCGTTGCTGACGCCAGCCTCATTGGTGCCAACTTCGATGTGCCGGTTAACCCTGCGCCTGCCGCAGCCGATATCAACAGTGATGGTGTCATTAACATTCGCGATCTTGCGATCATCGGTGGTAACTTCGGCCTGAAGTCACCAATCATCATCAAGTAGTTTGTAAGCGAGTTTCATTATGCGGATAGGTTCGCGGCCTATCCGCATAATTTTCTACTTTTACTCTGAAGGCTTTGTTTGAGGATACACACATCATGAAGTACACACACAAACTGGTTCTTTTGATCGTTCTCGTTCTAGCATTTACCGTTAACTTGTTCACGGTTGGCGCACAGGATAACTCGCCACAGTTACAATTGAATCCGGATAAACTACAAGCTTCTACCGGGGATACCATCACGGTTTCCGTCAATGTTGTGGGTGCGGTCGGCGTCTATGGTGGCAGCTTCAAATTGGGATATGACCCTCAAACATTTGAAGTTGTACAATCGGACAATAAAGCTGTGACGCCCGGTGCATTCTTCGCAAATGAACCGGGATTCGCGCTCCGAAACGTTGTTGATACGACCGCTGGCACGATTGAGTACGCGATTACCCTCATGCAGCCTGCAAGGCCCGTTGATGGCGATGGTGTGCTGGGTACATTCACACTCCATGCCTTGAAAGATGGGCCGGTTGAACTCACATCCCTAAGTGCTAATTTTGTTGCCCCCGAATTCAAACAGGTTGATGGGCATTTGGTCGCGCAAAAAGTCAATCAGGTGACTGCCGAAGTACAGGGCGCGGTCAACACATCGCCTGTTGTCAATAACGCTCAAGTTGTGGCTCCAACGGTTGAAGCGGCCAATGCTGCTCCGGCTGAATCCGCAGCCTCGAATGATGCCGTTTCCATGTTTAGCAATCCACAATTGAATGCGGTACCTCAAACGGACAACGTCAACGCCGGTGTCATTGCCTCAGACACCATTAACCATACGGATAAGATCGTTTCATTGGCTGCCATAGCTTTCTTGGTGATGGGTGTGATATTGCTTACGTTGAGCATTGGCATGTATTCGCGGATGCGTGTGCACTACACACTTGTAAGCAAATCCTAGGGAGCTAAATAATGAAACGCTTTCCGCCTTACATGATTGTTGCGGTATGCGGGATTCTGTTCCTGTCAGCAGGCATGGTGATTATCACCGCAGATAGTACCGATCCATCATCGCAACCTCCTCCGCCGACTGTTGATGTGCCAACGTTGACCTTGATGCCGACGGAGATCGTAAGCGTCGTGGTTGAGCAGCCAGCACAGCCAGTCGTGCAGCCAACCGATGTTCCGCCTGTTGCTCCAGTGGAGCCCGCGGTTCAACCGACTGAAGTGATACAGCCAATAGAGCCGACGGTGGTCGTTGAGCAGCCTGTACAATCTACTATTGTTGAAGGCCAGACATCGAGTGTGCCCGAAGCGGGACAGGTGCAAGTGCCTCAGGCAGCGCCGGTGATAGCTGGCGGACAGGTTGAGGTTCAACCTACTGCTGTGCTGCCGATCCCTGCGACTAACATGCCTGTGAATTCAGATGTAACCCCTGTTGTTCCACAGTCGAATCTGGCGCTTGGCACATTGCCACCACCATCAAACGTTTTGGCAACCGCTGAGAATCCGATTGTCGTGCCCAATGTTGTGGTTGCAACCATCGCGGTACCAACCTTGCAACCGACCGCACCTGTTGCCGCGACTCTAGCGGTCATTACGCAGGTGAGTGGTCAGATAGGTATGCCATTGCAAACGGACTATTCCGGTATTGCGGTAACCTTGACCTTGCCAGATGGAACCGCTCTACAAACGACAACCGATGGCATTGGCCACTTCGTGTTTGCCAATCTTGCTCCGGGAACCTATCGAGTGGATGCAAATGTTTCCGGTTACCTATCGAGTCAAGAGAACTTCACTTTAGGTCAAGGACAGACCCTTGTCTTGCCTTCAACCATGCTAATCGCAGGCGATACCAATCTCGATAACAAGATTGACCTGACAGATGCGGCATTGATTGCAGCTAATTTTGATAGTTCGAGTGTTGTTGCGGGGGCGGATATAAATCACGATGGTGTGGTTGATATTCGTGATCTCACGGCGATTGGGGCTTATTTTGGAATATCCGGCCCAACCCCGTGGGGGATGAGTCTCAGTCTTTTGTCTTGAGCCTTGCGGAGTATTCATCTGGTCAAGGCTCTCTTAACTTTCGATAATTTCCAGTGTGTCCTCCTGTGTGGAATGTGTAGGGGCGGCTCCGCGAGGCCGCCTCTGCCATTTCTATTAGATGCCTGCGACGGGCTTAAGTTCCAACTCTTTGGCGATGCCATTTGCCCATGTACCGATGGCATACCAGTCACGGTAATCAGCGTTCAAACGTGCTTGCAAATTCGTGCCGTCATAACGTAGACCGAGTGTCCAGCGTTCATTCCAGTCAATCTCCTTGAGACGGATTGCGCCGCCGAATGCAGCAACGTTCTTCACGTTCAGCTTTTCTAATGTCTTTGCGTCCATGTAGTGCTTCATGACATGCTCATAGCCATCCGGTTCAGCAATTCGGATGCAGGTCACGAAGAAATAGACAGGCTTTTGTGCCAGTTCTGCTTCAAATTTGTCAATGAAAAGCATCATGTTACGCAGCCATATGCCTTCATGAATAGCCGTTCCTAAGACGAAGGCGTCATACTCTTTTACGCTCTCAATCGCTTCAACAGGCTTGTGAATAGCGTCGGCCCCAAAAACAGCCAAAGAATTCGATAGAAATTCCGCAACTTCGGTGGTTGTTCCATGTGCGCTTGCGTAGGCAACTAATATTTTCACAATCTTTCCCTTTGCCTCGTTTTTTAAGAGTGCTCAATATACCATGCTTGCCGGAAACGAGCTATACACTTCGCCTCTCTAGCCTCGCTGATTTACGTCCAAAACGGCAGTGTATTTTGAACGTAATTTTCTATGATGTCTGTTCTTTGACAACTCTTTAAGCCGGTCTTAAAATCTTCACATACAGTAAATAGTAGTTTTCGGCAGGGCAGCTAGTCAACGTAAGAGAACGAAACGCTCGATTAAACTTCGCGAATATTGATTCAGAGATCATAGTCCTGCCACAGAAGCTGCTTGTTGCTGGTGTCTAAAGGCGGATCGACTGATCGCTTTTTAAAAATATAAGGAGACTGTTTATGAAAGAGTACGTCACTGATAAGTTGAGGAACGTTGCTTTCGTAGGCCATCAGGGCGCTGGTAAAACCACATTGGTCGAAGCCCTGCTCTTCAATACCAGCGCCATTTCACGTATGGGCAGGGTTGAAGAGAAGAACACAGTTTCCGATTGGGATGACGACGAAAAAGAACGTGGAGTATCCCTCTCGACATCCTTAGTTCCGATTGAGTTTGAAGACACGAAGATTAACGTCCTTGATACCCCCGGTATGACCGATTTCCAAGGCGAAATCAAAAACGCCATCCGCGTTGCCGACTCGGTCATCGTTGTTGTAGATGCGGTGGCGGGCGTGGAAGTCGGCACCGAATTGGCTTGGGAATATGCCGAAGCCTACCAGCAGCCGATTATCGTCACCATCAATAAGCTGGATCGCGAAAATGCGGATTTCCAGCGCACGCTCGATAACCTCAGGCTAAGTTTCCCCGACTACAAATTTATCCCTGTCATGATCCCGATTGGTTCTGAGGCTGATTTCAAAGGTGTGGTCAACCTGCTTACCATGAAGGCCTATTTTGACGCAGGGAAAGATCGTTCTGATTTGCCTGCTGACATGCAGGCCGAGGCAGAAGCAGCTCGCACTGTTCTAGTTGAGGCAGCTGCCGAAGCCGACGACGCCTACATGGAAAAGTATTTCGCTGAAAATACGCTGACCAACGACGAAATTCGTGATGGTATGCGTAAGGCTGCCCGCGATGCCTATCTCAAAACAGTGCCTGTCTTTGTGACTTCTGGCGCGAAGAATGTGGGCACAATCCCATTGTTGGAGGCTCTGGTCGTTTATGTTTCTCCGCCCTCGCAGCGCCGCGTGCAATATCTGGACTCAGCTGGTGAGAAGCAGTTCCTCACTGCGCCGCAGTCGGATGAAGGTCCGCTTGCCGCGTATGTTTTCAAGACCACTAACGACCGCTTCGTGGGAACACTCAATTACTTCCGTATATTCTCAGGTAACATGCATTCGGATGGACGTTACTTCAATCCCGTCCGCAACGTTGAAGAGCGCTTCAACAACATGCTGGTGATGCGCGGCAAAGAACAAATTCCTGTCACAGTTCTTCACGCTGGCGATATCGGCGTAGTTGCTAAATTGGCTGATACCAAGACTGGCGATACATTTAGCAGCCGTGCCAATCCGATCCGCATTACTAAACCTGATTTTCCTGAACCGTTGTATGCCGTTGCTGTTACACCCAAGACGCAGGCGGACAGCGCCAAGATGGGTACAATTCTGACCAGTCTTTCACAGGCTGATCCGACTCTCCGGTGGCGTCAAGATCCTGATGTTAAGCAAACGATTGTCGAAGGCATGGGCGAAGCGCACGTGAACCTCGCCATCAGCCGCGCTGCTAAACTGGGCGTCGGCATGGACATCGCTATTCCCAAGGTACCCTATAAGGAAACCATTACCAAACAGGGTTCTGATTTCCATCGACATAAGAAGCAGAGCGGTGGCGCAGGGCAGTTTGGTGAAGTCCACTTACGCCTTGAACCCAACCCAGGTGGTGGTTTCGTCTATGAAACCAAGATTGTCGGCGGTTCAATTTCCGCCAGCTTCATCCCTTCAATTGAAAAGGGCATCCACTCAGTGCTTGAAGAAGGTGTCATTGCTGGCTATCCGATTGTCGACGTAAAAGCAGTGGTCTTTGATGGTAAAGAGCATCCTGTCGACTCGAAGGACATTGCCTTCCAGATTGCCGGACGCGAAGCCTTTAAGAAAGTATTCGAAGCGGCTGGTGCCGTTTTGATGGAACCTGTCATGGACGTCGAAATCACGGTACCCGAAGCCGTCATGGGCGACGTCATGGGTGACTTGAACACCCGTCGAGGGCGTGTTCAAGGCATGGACACCATCGGCCACAAGGGCAAAGTGACCGCTCAGGTTCCTTATAGCGAAATGATGCGTTATGGGAACGTACTGCGCTCGATTTCAGCGGCGCGTGGTGTTTTCACCATGAAGTTCAGCCACTACGACTGCGGGTTGATGAAGTAGACCGACTTACTTTTAAGGGAGCACCTTATGTGTGCTCCCTTTTTCTTTACCTAATATGGCTCACGCAGAACTTCTTCCGCGCGTTCATAATCCGCTTCATTGACCAGAACTTCCACACCGCTGTGAAGACCGACGTTAAAACCATAAATCTGGCCCAGTGAATCCGGCTTGATGAAATTGATAATGCCTGCATTCTTGAGCCGTCCCGCGACCAGATACGCTTCAGGTAGGTTGTGTGCGGTGTATGCCGTGACCCAATCGACCGGTGTTGGTTTTTGCATGGTGATTTCTCTTTCTATGTATCCTGAGGCTTAAATTTCAGTTACGCTTGCGTTTCATCATGTATTCATCGACGGTGACCAGCTCCTCATCGTCACTTAATCGCATTTCCCGTTGATCATCTTGATCATCGTATTCATCTTCATGACTGAAATACTGTTCCCATTGCGTTCTGAGATGAGCTTCATGTCGTCTTTGCGCCCATAGATTCCATACCAGCACAATCATAAATGGAATGATCAGGTTGGGAGCAGTAGTCCACGCGAAACGGGAATGCACATCAACCAGTGCCCAGGGTACCCAAATGGCCGCATTCAGGAAAATAATAAGTGCCAGCACCGGTATGAAGGTTGTCCGCTTTAAAAAATCATGATGAAGCAAACCATGTAGCCGGAAGAGTACTTTCGGATCGTGGCTGATATAAATATCATCAGATTGGAGCTGCTCACGCATTTGATACTCGATGGCTTCCTCTCGCCTTCCTCTTCGTGCGCCGGAATGCCAGCAAGACCATAAAGCATGTATGAAAAGGATAGCACTCCACAGGCCTACAATATGTCCCATTGTAGGCTCGACATAATAGTAATCCTCAGCAGGATAAACCGACGGAAAACCAGCCGTTCCTAGGGCAGTTGCGCCTATGATGAACAGAACAGTATGAAGCACCAGTAGCTTGCCGGAAGCAACCGGCGTTCAACCCGACGTCGCAGTTCCAGATAATCCAGAAACGTCAAATTTCCGTTAGCCATTGGCGTTATCCTAAAATTGCTATTTACTTACTATACGCATCAATAACTTTTCGGTTGCATGTGAAATCAAAAACGCCCCGATGTGTCGGAGCGTTCTTGTATTTCCTGCGTGAGTTTAGGCTATGCTGGCCCGGCGATAATCCCCTGCTGCGGATTAGGTGCAGCAGTCGGTTCTTCAAGTTCTGGAGATGGTGATGTACCAGCGATTTCGTAGACACGCTTACCTTCTACGATTTCGTTTTCCAGTAGCTCTTTCGCCAGAATATCCAGCTTATCTTTATTGTTGCGGATCAATTCCAGCGTATGAGCATACGCCGCATCCACGATGTGCCGTACTTCCGCATCAATACGAGCGGATGTAGACTCGCTGTAATTCCGTCCTTGAGACAGTGAATACCCAAGGAATGGCTGCCGTTCGTTATCCCCGAAGTTCAGCGGGCCAATGCTGTCACTCATGCCGAACTCGGCGACCATTCGGTGAGCAATGTCTGTCACGCGTCGCAAGTCGCTGGATGCGCCGGTTGTGATCTCGCCAATCGCGATTTGCTCGGCTGCCCGACCACCCAGCAGCATATAAATCTGGGCGATCAAGAATTCCTTCGAGTAATTGCGACGGTCGTCATCAGGTAGTGAAGCGGTAACACCAAGGGCTTGACCACGCGGCACAATCGTCACCTTGAATACCGGGTTTGCATGCGGCGTCAATGCGCCCACAATCGCATGACCACCTTCATGATACGCTACCACGCGCCGTTCCTTCTCATTCGAGAGGGGCGGGCTTTCCGTACCCAGCACGATGCGGTCAAAGGCGTTCAGGAAATCACGCTGGCTGATGCGTTTTGCATTCCGCCGCGCGGCTGTGAGTGCCGCTTCGTTGGCAAGGTTCGAAAGATCAGCGCCGGAGAAGCCGATGGTCGCCTTTGCCATATCCGTCAGATTAACATCGTTGTCCAGCGGCTTACCCTTGGTATGGATTTTCAAGATATTCTCACGACCGATACGGTCAGGCAGTCCGACGGTCACCTGACGGTCGAAACGTCCCGGACGCAGCAGTGCCGGATCAAGTACATCTGGCCGGTTTGTCGCCGCCATGACGATCACGCTCTCAGTTTGGTCGAAGCCATCCATTTCCGATAGCATCTGGTTCAGCGTTTGCTCACGCTCGTCATTACCGCCGCCCAAACCCGTACCACGCTGACGTCCGACCGCGTCAATTTCGTCCACAAACACGATGCTCGGTGCGGCGTCTTTTGCCCGCTTGAACAAATCGCGCACGCGGCTCGCGCCCACACCGACGAACATTTCCACAAATTCTGAAGCCGATATGCTGAAGAACGCGACGCTCGCTTCACCAGCGACCGCTCGCGCCATGAGAGTCTTACCTGTACCGGGCGGGCCGACCAGCAGCACACCGCGCGGGATACGTGCGCCGAGGGCGATATATTTATCCGGCTCTTTCAAGAAGTCTACGATTTCGACCAGTTCAGCTTTGGCGGCATCTTGACCTGCCACATCACCAAACGTAACCTGAGGCCGTTCTACCGTATATTCTCGCGCTTGAGTGCGCCCGAAACCGAATACGTTACCCATTTGACCCTGCGCACGTCGTGCTGACCACAGGAAGAAGCCCAAGATCAGAATGAAAGGGGCGAACTGGATAAGGATATACAGCAGCGGTGATGTGTCGTTGCTCTGCGAAGTGACCGTCACGCCTTTTTCATTGAGGAGTGCTGTCAAACTTGGATCATCAATCGGCAGCAGCATCGTCACAAACCGATCCGATGTCACCTGCTGAGTACCTTGTTGAATCAACGGCGATCCATCAGGGGGATACTTCACGGAACCCGTAAATGTACCTCTGGCTTGGCTGCCTTGAAACACCACACTATCGACTTTTCCGGCAGCGATCTCTTCGCGGAAGAAAGAGTAGGGGATCGTGATCGGTTGTTCACCTGTCGCGGTGCTGACCATATCTTGCACACGTGTGAACGCCCATATGATGAGGACTATCCAGATGACCGGCCACACCCATCGGGGTATTTTAAACTGGGGGCCGGATGGCTGGTTATTTGGTTGTTTGTCTTGACCAGGAGGTTGCACGTTTTTCACCTCAGTTTCGTTAGATTATGGGTTAAGGATAGTGACGCCGTGTTAGAACTGCATGAGCGCCGTATCTGTTTGGTATTACAATCTCTCTAATCCCCTCGTTTCTAGGGGGCAAATCGCTATTTGCACTTTGCACGAGGCTGTTATAAGCTGAAATAAGTATTGCAGAGATGCTAGGGAGAATCACATTATGCCACGCGAAACGAAAAAAAAAGAGGTCGCAGATGATTTGACAATTGCTACGCGTACTTCCCTTCCTGATCTGCCGGTTGAGGATCCGTCCCGCCCTGCTACCATCAGCCGTTCGACCGTCAATGCACCTTGGCTTTTGCAGCAGCATTTTGTCGGTAAAGTGGATTTAGCCATCGAATTGAGCAACCGCTACCCCACTTTGCCGCTCATGACCATCTTCAAACAAAAGAAGGTTCAAACGCCCCATCAACCCAGCCTTGGTACGTTAGCCACTCCTGATGGTACGGCGACACTGCTTGTTGAAGCGATGCCTGATTCCAACCAGTTTCAGCTCGCCTACACCATCAGCTCAATGCTGACCTTCCGCTTTCGGATGAATGACCTCACGCCTGTTGATTGTGCCCACTGGTTGCAGCTTCTCCATCGCGAACAGGATGGAATCGCTTTTCTATGGGGGCAATCTCGTTGGGAGAAAGATTACCTTATTTGTACCATTCGCCGCCAATATGCATCGTTGTATGCCTTTTCGCCCTTTGGTTTTGAGGCCGGAGTGCGTTTGACCCACAACGTAAAAAATGAACTGCATGATTGGTTAGCCTCCATTTGGAACCCCGATACCGCTTCTACAGGAACAACCCCCAACCTTTTGACATGGTAGCGCCGCAGCACTCAAAACGAGATCGTCGCTATTGGAAGCGCCTGCTGGTTTTTCTTCTTATAGTCACAATAGTATTTCCAATCGTGGTAACACTGGTCATCGCGAATGTGGAAGCCATAATTTATGTGGTTTCTGCCCACACTACAGTCACTCGACCCGCTAACTTACCATCTGAAACGCAAGATGTTTCATTCCTTGGCGCAGATAATCTCACCCTGCGCGGTTGGTACATTCCACCGAAAAATGGACAAGTGATTATTCTGCTTCACGGTTATTTTCTGGATCGGACGGAGATGCTTTTCCACGCCGGTCATCTGTCACAGGCTGGATTTGGTGCGCTTCTATATGATGAGCGCGGCGCGGGTGAAAGTGATGGGCAGCGGCGTTCGTTTGGTTGGCGCGATGTTGCCGACGTTGGCGGTGCCCTCGATTTCCTCAAAGATAAGGCCGTTTCAGTCGGCATTGCAGGTTGTTCCATTGGTGGGCAGATCGCTTTGCGCGCTGCTGCCCAATACCCTCAAATTCGAGCCGTATTGGCCGATGGCCCTTCCATTGTTACGGCGGATGATTTCCCCCCCGCTGGCACGTGGCAAGAATCTTTATTGCTCGGTTACTATCACCTTGTTGACCGTCTGCTCGAAATGTATACGGGTATGGCGGCCCCACCTTCAATGATTACGACCATCATCCACATCGCCCCGCGTCCCATCATGCTCTTTGCAGGAGCCAAAGGTAGTGAAAAGCTCCACATTCAGCGCTACCAGCAGGCGGCTGGCGCGAATGCCCAATATTGGGAAATCCCCGGTGCGACCCACTGTGATGGCCCGATCACTGCCCCCGACGAATACGCCCACCATATGGTAGAATTCTTCAGTAAACACCCCTAATTGCCCACCTCGCCTAGCCAGTTGGTCTACACGTCCCTCAAAATGGATACCAAAATGAGATGCTTATGAATCACTATTATGCACCCTGCATAAAGCCATTTAAGTCTTCTTAAATAACTGCTCACTTCCTATTTAGACTCTGCCTTTGTACGGTTCATGCTGATATCCGATACTGGTGAGCAGGTGCACAAAGCACCTTTCGACGTCATAGCCGTAAGGAGTATGAATCATGTTGAAGAAAGCAAGTCTTGGAATGGTCTTGGCACTACTCTTAGCTGTTAGTGCGATGGCAGTTTACGCTGCTGATCCGATGGCGACGCCTGCACCAACCCCTTTGCCTATTCAGCCCTCATTCAATGATGGCCGTATAAACGCTTATGATCCGGGTGCGCCGGTCGCGGTTTTTGAAACACGCCAGACAGTGCCGATCGTAAATGATAACGGCGTGCCGACAACCGGTGATATTGTGAATGCGGTGCAGTTGCTGGCTTGGGATGGCGCTTACGCTAAAGAAGTGCTCTATGTCCCAATAGCCGATATTGACGCCGCGATCAACAAGATGAACGGCACGACCAAGAGCACGTCCACCCCATTGAACACGACGACAACCAATGCCAATACGACCAGTTCGAGTTCAGCAAACAGTAGTGTCAACAACACAACTGCGAATACCACTGCTGCCAACAACTCGGCTAACCTCAATACCACAACCACCAAGGCCAATGCCGACTCGTTTGTGATTGCAAAGCAAAACGGCTATATCTTGGGTTACTCAAAATCAGGTTATCTGTGGATTTCCACACCAGCAGACTTTGAAGGCAAGGTCTACACCTTCAGTTGGCAGAAGAACTTCTAATCCAGAATAGTCTATAAGGACAAGCGCATAAAAAAGACGGCTCAGACATTCTGAACCGTCTTTTGATTTAGTATCCCGCTGTGATCGAATGATACTCTGGATGCCGCTTAATGTACTCCGCGATATACGGGCACATTGGCCGAATACGCAACCCCTGTTCTTTGGCATATTCAATCGCCACTTGAGCGATCTTTCCGGCAATACCGTGTCCTTCAAATGCTTCTGGCACTTCCGTGTGGGTGAAGATAATTTCCGTCGACCCCAAGATATACTTCACCATCGCAATCTGATCCCCGATTTGAATCTCAAATCTCTTTTTTTCAGGGTTATGAATCACCTCAAGGTTGCTGACATCGATTTCCATTGTACTCACTCCCTATAGCCTAAACCAATAAATCACCTAGCTCTTAGTCGCCTTCGCGTGATCTAAACTTACGGGCTGTTGACCCCAATTACGGGTTAGAAATCTCCCTCATTTTCCCCTAAACCAAAATTCACCTCATGTTCAGTTGATCTCCAAAACTTCTCCATGAGCTCGCTTCATACTGATGGACATGGTGAACAAACAACACCACTCGATAACAACGTAGTCAAGGAGTACAACACAATCATGTCGAAGAAATTAGGTCTCAGTCTATTATTGTCGTTCGTTCTGGTCACTGGCGTGGTCGCGGTTCAAGCTGCCGACACTTCAACCGATACACCGCCTGTTCCATCCTTTAATGACGGCCGTCTGAATGCTTATGATGCTGGTGCGCCAGTCGCCGTTTTTGACACACGTTCAGACATTGCCACCGTAGACTCGGATGGTCTCGCCACGACTGAAACCGTCATCAGCGGCATTCAGCTCTTAGCTTGGAACAACGGCTCAGAGAGTGCAAGTCAAGTTCTGGATGTCTCGCGAGACACTATTGAAAAGGCCATCGCTAAGAACACCACCAAAGACTTCACGATTGCCAAGTCAAATGGCTATACCCTCAATTATTCGCAGTCCGGTTGGTTCTGGATCACCACACCGCCTGATGCAGAAGGTAAGGTATACACCTTCAGTTGGCAGAAGAACTTTTAAATCGACCCCTCCACGTTCCTTTCCCCTCTGTCCAAGGCGGCCCGGTTATCTGAGCCGCCTTTTATTTTCCTAATCGCATGACATTCTCACAATTTTTGACTATACTCACCAACCTCATCAGGACACAAAGGGATAAGCATGACCACGGTTGACCAAACACGGCAAGATTACGTTGCCCAAGTTGAAGCATGGCGTCAGGATATGGATGCGCAGATGCGTGCTCCCGGCCCCGGTGGTTGGCTAGCCATTGTCGGCATGTATCCGCTTCATGAGGGTGAAAATTCCATCGGCAGTGCGCCAGATTGCGATGTCCTGTTGCCAGTCGGCGCGGCTCCTGACCGTCTCGGTATTGTAGATTTTCACGACAATCACGGCACGCTTCATGTGACAACCGATGAAGTCGTCACTGTCGATGATGTGCCTTTTCGCGAGGCCAAACTCCGCAATCACTATGAACCCGGCGGCATGTCCGTCGTTCGCGTTCGGGATGTACGCTTTGGAATCATGCAGTGGGCAAGCGATCCCTATAACATTCGTGTGTGGGATGCCAATGCTCCCAAGCGGCTCAACTTCACTGGACGTATCTGGTATCCCATCGACCCGAAGTACCGTGTTTTCGGCAAGTTCACGCCGTACCCCGGCGCCCGTGACATCACCGTTGATCATACCGGCGGTGAAACTCAGGTGCTGAAAAACATCGGCTCAGTGAACTTTGAACTGCTCGGTCACACCTTCCACTTCGAAGCCTGCGCCTCGGAGAAAGGGCCGGATTATGTCTGGTTGCTGATGCGTGATGGCACATCCGGCAAATCGACCTATGGGGGAGGGCGTTTTATGATGGCTCCTTTCTTGGATGCCAACACGGTAGATGTCGACTTCAACAAGTTCTACCAGCCCCCCTGTGCATTCTGTGAATATACGACCTGTCCTATGCCGCCGCGGGGCAACGTCATCCCATTTCCCATCGAGGCCGGTGAATACTTTCCTTAATCTGTGAATGTCATCTCATTAACTTATCTAAAGAGATATAAGCCACTTTTCTGTTTTTCTCCCCTCTCTACGAAGTGGAGAGGGGAGGGGGTGAGGATTGGACTCATCTCACTGAAACTCATAGTTCGCCTGCAAGAAGCGCATAAACTCGATCATCGCACGCCGTCTGCTCGAGAGGGAGAGAATTTCTTCCTCAGTCATTTCGCCCAGCGTCTTATTAAACCCTGCTGGAATGAAAATGTTGTTCCAACTGTAGCCGTCACCGCGCGGCTGGTCAGCGATTCGCCCCGGTACGCTGGCGACGAACTTGCGCCGCATGCTGCCGTCACCAAACGCGATCACCGAAATCGACTCGGCATATTTATCATCAAACGGTTGGAGCATTTTGCAGATATTGTTCAGTCCTACCGGCACGTAAAAGCTGGTAGTCAGCCCACCGGGGAAGCCACCCCATGCCCGCACCGCCAGTGAAGAGTGATCGACAAACACTGGCTTCTTCAGAATTTCGTAGGCTTTCTGAACCTTATCCAATGCCACTTCACCCGCGTCCACATGCTGAATATCATCTAGATGAATCGATGTAGTCTGGAGTTCCGTGTTCAGGATTTGCTCGTACATCCGCTTTTTGCGCGGGTTCGTTGTCGCGAAATACAAATCGGAAATTGACAGCTTGGATTTATAGGCACTCTTCGCACTATTCCGCGTGGACTTCAGCGGATTAAAAACCTCACGCTCAATCTCAAACAGTCCGTTTAGTAGCTTGACCGTACGTTCCAGTGTCATATCCCCGACCATGTTGATGACCTGAAACCGGCTCAGCCGCTCTGGAATGGGCATCTCCTCGATCATGACCGGCGCAATCGGCTTTTCCAGTTTGAGTGCCAGATCAAGCTCTTTCTGGCAGTATTCCGATTGCATCGATTTCGGCGACAGCAGCAGCATAAAGCAGTGGCTGGCCCCGATCTGCCGTTCAATCTCATTCCACCATTCTTGTCCCACCGACAAGCGGTGATCAAACCAGACTTCGTGGATGTCCAGTGCCTGCTGAAATTCCAATATCCGTGATGTGTCGTCATGCGCGTAGCTGATAAAGATTTTCATCGGCCTACGAACTCATTTCCTTGTAGTTAGAGCTTGATCTTATTATACGGACTTTTGTCCATATTGATGATCGCCCATAACTCACTTCGGCTTTCCATAGTTCAGATATTCGCTCTTGTTAATGTATCCTTTTTTTGAAGGCGGTAAGTGAACGCTGCTCTAGTTGATTCAATAAGTAGTTTGAGACTTCTTGCATTCGTAGATGATCGTTCCCTATATGTTGTTTCTCTAGCGGGCTTACGACATCATAATCTCTCTGCAAAGAGTATCGGGCGATGAAAATCATGAGTGGAATATTTCCGTGTCGCAGCATGGATTCCTCAATATTATCGTCAGTTAAATCCAGCACGTGTTGCAGTTTTTCGAGAATATTACGCTCCCGTGAATCGATCACGGCATCAGACGCCGCAATGGAGAGGGCTATGCCAATGGCGTCAATACGCTGATCTTTTTCTTTCAGCGTTTTTGCAATCGCTCGCATTCGGGAATCGACACCTTCATTCTCAATGTCTTCCCACGCTTTTCCTAACGCGTGAATGATTTGCCTGCTGTCTAAATTGTGTAACTTCGGGCTGAAATTGATTGTGATTAGTAGGTTCTCAATTTCAGAAGCATCCAGTGCTCCGTGAGCCAAATGAAGCATCAGCATAATTTCCATATACGACCTAATTTCTGCTGGTACATCATATCCCGTTGATTTTCCCCAAACCATCTTTAATTTCCCTTGCTCATTAATTTCAGTACTCAAATTATTGTTATTTAACACACTACAAATCTCACACTAAGTCACCTTTTCCTTTGTCACAACGGGCAAAGGCGGTAAAATCGGGCTCTGATAGACATTTGAAAGTCAGTGAACGAGTTCTTTACTGACGAAAGACTAAATTTATCCATATTCTCAAGACTGTCTAAATCTCAATGACTGACACATCAACGCCGTCCAAAGACTGGGATTTAAAAAATTGGCTGGAAGCGATTGACGCTTCGCAAGCGGATCTCAGCAAATTGGCAAGGCTTCAAAAAATATCGGGATTTAGCGAACCCAGCTTTACCAAGTTTTCTGCGTCGGGTGTTCCTAAGGAAAAACTGGTTGATTTGCTTATTCTGTTTCGGATGCACTTATCAACCCGTAAACTGCCGCTTTTTGATTCAGCCCATATTCGCGAACACATCCGTATCTTTTTCGCCTCAAAGGTCAATCGCGAACCTTCAGATTTGTCCGACGCACAAGTGGATCTCATCATTAAACTGGCGGAATTCCCGGTCGCGCCCACTTCATCAGTGAAAGCCACCGTCAAACGTAGGACACGGTTCATCATCACAGGCGGTGCCGGAGTATTCCTGATTGTGGTCTTGCTTGGGATGTACTTTGTACAAGGGACTTCTCAGACCGTCGTCAACAATCATGATTGGACACCTCAATTTATGACCAAATCCGGCTATCAACTGGCGTTGGTTCCTGCCGGATGCTTCAATATGGGCAACAGCAGCGGCAGAGACAACGAGAAACCGGTTCATCAGCAGTGCTTTACGAAACCCTACTGGATTGGTGTGACCGAAGTGACCAACCAGCAGTATGGTTCGCCGCCCGAAGATACCTGCAATACCAACCAGATAACGATGAAAGGCTTTGTGAACGGTAAAGAACCCAATTACCCGCGTAATTGTGTCACTTGGAAAGAAGCCAACACCTTTTGTCAGACACATGATATGAGGCTACCGACCGAAGCAGAATGGGAGTACGCCGCGCGAGGGGTGAATAACTGGTTGTATCCGTGGGGCAATGGTGAAAACATGAATTATGCCATCGTTCGCACCAACTTTAGTAATAACGGTGCTATTCCCGGCGATATGCAGCCTGTTGGCAGCAAACCCTATGACAGCTCTTGGGTCGGCGCGAAAGATATGGCCGGAAGTCTCCGTGAATTTACGTCCACGATTTATGACACCGTTACCGTGAACGGAGTCGCGAAATTCCCCTATCCTTACAATGCTGCGGATGGCAGGGAGAGCCTTGAAAACACCGGAACATCTGCCGACAAGGTGAACCGTGCACAACTGGCAACGATTCGAGTGGTCAGGGGCGGTAGTTTCGACTTTGACATTTCGAAAGCGACGGCCACCATCCGAAACAATGAGTGGTTTGATTTCCTGTGGAACGACTACGGCTTTCGTTGCGCTTTGGATGCGAACTAAGCACAACCCGCTGACAGGATAGACCTTGTTCGGCTATTCACCGTCTCGCATCACGCGCTTCGGTTTATCTTCCAGTTGCGTAATTTCATCCTCAACTTCTTCCAATTCCCCATCATCCCCAACCACGTAATACTTCCCGCGCTTCAGCTTTTCGCGCACTTTCGGCTTCTCAGGCTGTAACCTTTCTAGTTCGAAGTGAAGTGTTTTCCCAAAGTTGATTTCTTGGTTTTCAACTTCCTGTATGCTAGGAAATGTCCCTTGAAAATCCACAATCAATATGACCATCCACGCACTGACGATGAATAATGTGAGGACACCAAACACAATATCTGCATCGCTCGTATGGAAAATAATTACTTGAAGCGCGATCAAGCAGATTCCTCCATTAATTGGAACAAATAGGAGGAGATGGCCTAGGAAACGCCACTGTCGAAGTCCCCGCTTTCGAATTCGATCTTGGGCTAACGTACGGATTTGCACATCTGAAAAAACAGTCGATTCTTCCCCAAATAGCCATGCGATTTCTTGGTTAATTTCATTTTTACTTGGGAAATTTTCGGGCGCTGAGTAATACAGAATGATTCTTAGGATGATGGCGCAAATGAATGCTAAAAGAGCAATAGGGATAGAGCATACACTGGCTGAACCCCCTATGAGTGAAACGAATATGGCTGTAACCAAGATGAACAATGATGCTCGAAATTGTGTTTTTCGATTTTGTCGTTGCTCAATAACCCGCTGTGCGATTTCATAATCGGAATAGGGTTGCACAAATAATCCTTATGAATACCTATAAACCTATTGTACTCAGCTTCTTGTTCCTTTCCTCTCTTTATTATCTTGGCGCTCTTTGCGTCTGTGCGAAGCCTCCCGTGGGATGGCGGTTCAATTGCATTTCCGCTGTGCCTTCGTGTCCCTTCGTGTCTTAGAGCCTTTGTGTTAAAATTTGCCTTCCATTCCGACCAATATGCCTTCAGCCAAGAGCCAATGGCTAACCGCTAAAAGCTAACCGCTGACGGCTGAAAGCTGACACCCATGCCCAACCGTCTCCAACACGAAACCAGCCCCTACTTGCTTCAGCACGCCGATAACCCCGTCGACTGGTATCCGTGGGGTGATGAAGCCTTTCAACGTGCCCGCACCGAGAACAGGCCCATCTTGCTCAGCGTCGGCTACAGTGCTTGCCATTGGTGTCATGTCATGGCGCACGAGAGCTTTGAGAATCCCACCACCGCCAAACTGATGAACGACCTTTTCGTCAACATCAAAGTGGATCGTGAAGAACGCCCCGATGTGGACGACATCTACATGCAGGCCGTCCAAGCCCTCAGTGGACATGGAGGCTGGCCGATGACTGTCTTCCTCACGCCCGATGGACGTCCCTTTTACGGTGGCACCTACTATCCGCCTGAACCGCGTCATGGCATGCCCGCCTTCCGCCAAGTCTTAGCCGGTGTTTCCGAAGCCTACCAGAACCGCCGTGATCAGGTCGAAGACTCGGCAGCACATCTCACCGAAGCCCTCAACCGTGAATTCCTCGGCATCGGCGGCCAGCAAAGTGCCTTGACCGCTGACTTACTGACACAAGCCTACAAGCAAATTGGCAGCAACTTTGACGAGACTCACGGCGGTTTTGGCGGCGCACCCAAATTCCCGCAGCCCATGGACCTCGAATTCATGCTCCGCGCCCATCTCCGCACCGGTGATTCCGAACCCTTGGAGCAGGTAACCTTTACCCTCCGTCAAATGGCGCGTGGCGGCATCCACGACCAGCTTGGTGGCGGCTTCCACCGTTACAGCGTCGATTCGCTCTGGCTCGTTCCCCACTTCGAGAAGATGCTCTACGACAACGCCCAGCTCAGCCGCGTCTATCTCCACGCCTACCAGATTACCGGCGATGAGTTCTACAAAACCATCGCCACCGAAATTTATGACTACATCCTCCGCGAGATGACCACGCCCGATGGTGCCTTCTACAGCACCACCGACGCCGATAGTGAAGGTGAAGAGGGGCTGTTTTTCATCTGGAGCATTTCCGAGCTTGAGGAACTGCTTGGTGAAGACGCGCCCATTGCCATCGAATACTGGGGGGTGACTCAGCGCGGCAACTTCGAAGGTCACAATATTCTCCATGTCCCCAACGACGACGCTGTGGTCGCCGAACGCCTTAATCTTTCTGTGGATGAACTCCGCGCCAAACTGACCGCCATCAAGGACAAACTTTACGCCGTTCGTACTCAGCGCGTACATCCCGGCCTTGACGACAAAATCCTCATGTCATGGAATGGCATGATGCTCGCCAGCCTTGCCGAAGCCGCCCGCGTCTTGGACCGTCCCGATTATCAAGCCGCTGCCATCAAGAATGCTGACTTCATCCTCGCCAATATGAAAACTGCGGATGGCCGTTTGCTCCGTACCCACAAAAGCGGCGTGACCAATCCACGCATCAAAGCCACGCTTGAGGATTATGGTTGCCTCATCGATGGTCTGCTTGAACTCTATCAGACCACCTTTGACGAGCGCTGGTTTGTCGAAGCCCGCGCCTTGACTAATTCCGTCTTGGAGCACTTTGCCGCGCAGGATGGTGGCTTTTTTGATACGGCTGATGACCACGAAGCGCTCATTGCCCGCCCGCGTAACATGCAGGACAACGCCGTGCCCTCCGGTAACGCCATGATGTCCAAGAACCTTGTTCGCCTCGCCGCCTATACCGCCGATGATCGCTATGACGAAGCCGCCCGCCGTGCCCTTGCGCTTTTGACCGAAGCCATGCACCAGTACCCGCAGGCCTTTGGCGAATCGCTCAGCGCTGTCGATATGCTCGTCACCGGTTTGTCCGAAGTCGCGCTCATAGGTGCACCGGATAATTCCGCCACCAAAGCGCTCTTGGATGTCCTTCGCAAACCCTATCGCCCCAACATCATCACGGCGCTCTCGCCCGTTGATGTTCCCGCCGAGTCGACCATCCCACTGTTAAGCTATCGGACGCTCCGTCACGACCAACCCACCGTCTATGTCTGCCGTCACTTCGTCTGTGCCAACCCGGTCAACACTCCGTCCGAACTCGAAACACTATTGGCTCAAACTCAACAATAATCTGATAGATCGCTTTAGCGGTTAATCGACTAAACAAATGACGAGACTCCTCCCTCGCTTGCGGGGGAGGTTGGGAGGGGGTTCATGTTGCCCCAACCATTTCCCAACCATCCTCGCTCCCCATCCTCCCTCATTTCGGTTAATAAATTGCTCGCGAAAGAGTTACATTTTGGTCACCCTAACGTCTCCGCTTTGTGCTATCCTGTGTAGAGACAAACCCTGTCTTCGCACCTTAACAACGCGGTCAAATTCGCATAAGACCAGCCCTTTGCAAATGCGGTTTTTGCAGCTTTTGCAGTATTTGGCACAAAATCCCACTTTTGCCATTGCCGACGCCTAGCGGTTGCCAAATTTGCGATGTATGGCGGACTCCGTTGGCATCAATGCCGCCGCCAATGCCGCCATCAAACGAGTGGTCTATACGGTAATTGTAGTGGACTCCTATTTTGTCTTTAATAACCAGTACCACATAAAGCACGAGCGGAGTGAATACCGTAATGACTGACATCAAGAACGTTCTCGTAATCGGCCTTGGAGCCATCGGCAGCATCTACGCCACCAAACTCAAGCAGTATGATCCGAACTGTGTGCGCGTCCTTGTCGATGCAAGCCGCCTCGAACGCTACCAAGCGACGGGTATCCTTCTGAACGGTGTCCGCCAAGATTTCAACTATGTTCTACCCAATGCCAATCATCAAAAGGCCGACCTCATTCTCGTCGCCACCAAATCCGATGCGCTGCCCGAAGCGATTGACGCCATTGAAAACTTTGTCCATGATCAAACCATCATCATTTCGCTGCTCAACGGCATTACCAGCGAAGACCTCATTGCGGAACGTTACGGCTCCGACAAAGTGCTTCACGCCTATTTTATCGGTCATGGTAGCACCCGTACCGGTAACGCCATCACCTTCGATGGCGTGGGCCGCATCGTCTTTGGTCAAGCCAACGCGCAGGAGCGAACTTCCAGAGTCGATACGGTCTGCCAGTTCTTCGACAAAGCCAAGATTGACTACGAGGTGCCAGAGGATATTCTCTTTTCGCAGTGGTGTAAATTCGTTTTGAACGTCGGCATTAATCAAGCTTCGGCCATTCTGAAAGCCACTTATGGTGCCTTCCAGCGCAGTCAGAAAGTCCGCGACATCGCCCTCGAACTCATGCAAGAGGCTGTTCTAGTCGCTGAAAAGGTCGGCGTCCAACATGTGGATGGCTTGCTCCCGTGGTGCGAAAATTTCATCCGCAATATGCCGTCCGCCTTCAAATCCTCCATGTTGCAAGACATCGAGTCTGGTAAGAAGACCGAGGTTGATATGTTTGGCGGCGCTGTCTGTGCTCTCGGAGAAAAATACGGTGTTCCGACGCCCCAAAACGCGCTCTTCGTCCGGCTCATCAAAGCCCTCGAAGAATCCGTCTCTGAGCAGGGCTGAATCTCGTAGGGAAAGTCTCAGACTTTTCCACCAAACCATGTCTCAATTGATTTATTTAGCTTTGGGCACAACATTTTGAACATTTGCATCAAAATACGTTCTGAATCTGAAGAATCCGAAGAATTTTCCGAATCTTTAAGGGAAGCTATCCGCAATGACAGCGGCGGCGGATTTGGTTTCTTCGCCGCTTACTTAAAACTGTTGACTGTAAACTGCCAAGTATAGACTAGTGACTATCGACGAATGACTTCTATCTCCCAATCGCCCCAAGAGTACTTCCGCCTCTTGCTTCTGACTGTCGTCGGGCAAGCTTTCACCGCCGCCGGATACACGCTCCAAGAACGTCCCGCGCAGTGGGCAGGTGGCCTCTTTCGCTTCACCAAACCCTTAGAAGATGGTCAGGGTGATAAGGTCCTAACTGCCTTCATCGAATACCAGCTTCTCGCCTACATGGATACCATGTGGGCATCGCGTAATCCTTCCCGTTTTCATGTCACTCTCACCCGTACCGATCAGCTTGCTCCTAACCTCCCATCTTCTCATCCGTATTTCGCTCAACGCGATTTAAGTACGCTTGTTGTTCAAGATTTCGGGGTTGCCATCTTGCCCGAACCGGATTACTGGTGGACGTTCACCAACACCGACCAGCTCGGCAAAGCCTTGGCCGAAGCGGGACATCTTGTCATCGGTTTTGGAATGCCGTGGCTCTCGGGAGAATTACAACCACCGTCGGGATAGCGTCAGGTAGAACCATTGACATCACCCACTCACGCCGCCATAATCGCCCCATGAACAATCTGTCCATTCACCTTGCTTGGCCCATGCCCATGTCTCGTAAATCTCAACGTTCTCGACAATTCATACAGCACTTTTTCCGCCTGATCACAGGTTTCGTGCTGCTTGCGACCTGCGCTTGTTCTTTGTCGCAAGAACCCGCCGTCATCTACGTCACCGCTACCCCGCCTCCCGCAACCGATGGCCCCTCACCTGTGCCACCGACACCCACTATTCCGCCCTCGCCGACGGTTCCCCCGGAAGTCGCCATCCAGCTTGCTAACCAGTACCTCACTAATGGCTATTATGAAAAGGCTGTCGCTGCCTATCAAGATGTCATCGCCAATTCCAGCGCTTCGCCAAGCGTCGCCGCCTCTGCCGGTTATGGTCTTGGACGGTCCGCCTTGCGTGAAGGTCTGTTTCAGGATGCGGTCAACGCCCTGACCAACTTTATTACGCAGTTCAAAGATGACCCGCGTACCGTGCAGGCCCATTTCCTTCGCGGTGATGCCTACATGGGCTTGTCTCAGTGGCAGCCTGCCATTGATGACTTCAAGTACTATCTCTCCCAGCGTCCCGGCATGATTGATAGCTATGTCGATGAACGCATTGCCGATGCCCAGCTTTCGCTCGGCCAGAAAGAGGCTGCCCTCACCAGTTATAAAGCCGCGACGGATGCTGGTCGTAGCCTTGTGCCGCTCTTGGCCTTACGTGAAAAGGTCGCTCAAGTCCTCATCTCATCCGCTAAGCCTCAAGACGCGCTTGCCCAGTACGAAGCCATTCTCGCCGTGGCCAAGAACGATCCTTATCGTGCCAGCATCGAGTTCCGTGCTGCCCAAACGATGATTGATGGTGGCGCAAACGAACTTGGCTTGGATCGTATGCAGAAGATTGTTGATACCTATCCCGCCACGCGTGAAGCCTACGAGGCCATGAAACTCCTGCTCGATGCCAAACGCGACGTTGATGATTATCAGCGCGGTCAGATCAGCTATGGCTATGGTGATTATCAGGATGCCATCGACTCCTTCACCCGTTACACCACGTCACATGCCTTGTCTGCTATTCCAGCGAACCTGCATTTGCTAGAAGGTCGTGCCTATCGCGAGATTGGTAATCCAGCCGCCGCCAATGTGGCTTTCCAGATCATCATTGATAGTTACAAAACCGACCCGCTTTTTGGGGAAGCTTTGTTGGAGCAGGGGCGTACCAAGTTCCTCGCCAATGATATCCCCGGTGCGATTGATACGTATTTCAAAGTGGCCGACAACTACAACTATCTGCCTGAAGCTGCCGAAGCCCTCTGGCGTGTCGGCTATCTCTATGGCACCAACGACAACCCCGGCGAATCGCGCAAAGTCTTCGAACGTCTCGCCGATGCCTATCCCAATTCTGATCAGGCCAAAAGTGGACTTTTCCTTGCTGCGTCCGCGGCCACCAAAATGAGTGATCCGGTTGGTGCGGAGCGTCTTTATGCCCGCCTCGCTACTACAACAACAGGCGATGATCAGGCCGCCGCCTATTTCTGGGTTGGAAAATTAGCCGGAACGCGTGGTGATCAGGCGACTGCTAATCAAGCCTATCAATTGGCCGTTTCTGCCTCGCCGGATAGTTACTTTAGCGCCCGTGCCGCTGATATTCTGGCGGGACGTGACTCGTTTGCCAAACCCACCGGATATACCTTCCAGTTTGATGACAACGCACAAATCGGCGAAGCTGAAACTTGGCTGCGTCAGAAGCTTGGTCTTAAACAGGAGGGCGCACTCTGGCCGCTTTCACCTGCACTGCAATCCGACCCTCGCCTCATTCGGGGTAACGAACTTTGGACAGTAGGGGCCAACGCCGAAGCCGAAGTCGAATTTGGTGATGTGATTGATGCCTACGAAAACGATGGATTAACTTCTTATCAGCTAGCCATCTTCCTGCGTGGGATTGAAGCCTATAACCCGTCTGTGCTTGCATCTGCCAACATCATTCGTGCTGCTAAAGTCGGTACTCTCGAAGTACCGCCTTATCTCGCCCGTTTGCGCTATCCTGCCTACTATAGTTCAGTGATAGTGGATGTCAGCCAGCGTCACAACGTCGATCCATTACTTCTGCTATCGTTGATTCGTCACGAAAGTTTGTTTAATACCTATGCCACGGCTGCGGCTGGCGAAAAGGGACTGACTCAGGTTATTCCAGCTACTGCTCAATATATAGCCGAACAACTTAATTGGCCGAACTATCAAAATACCGACCTCTTTCGTCCCTATGTCGGCATTGAGTTTGGGGCATTCTTCCTATCGGAGAATCTTCAACGGTTTGACGGTAATGTTCAGGCCGCTCTAGCGGGTTACAATGCTGGCCCCGGTCGTGCCCAGAGCTGGCTTGATCTTTCCGGTGGTGATCCCGATCAGTTCATGACCGCCATCACCATTGATAGTACCCGTACTTATGTCCAGCGCATCTACGGCTTCTACAGCATCTATCGCGCCCTTTACGGCAAGAATTAACAATTGCTCCCCACAAATCAAAAACGCACCTCGAAGGGTGCGTTCTCGATATTACAGTCTTTTCTATTGCTTAGGCTGCGCCGTCAACTTGTTCCAGCATTACGCGAACTTTTGCCACCAAGTCGTGGTGCAAAATAGGCTTGGGCAGATAGTCGTTCGCGCCTGCTTCGATACCGCGCATAATACTTTCCGCATCACCGCGCGCCGAAAGAATGAGGACGGGTGTATTTTTGGTATCGGCACGTTCACGGACGACACGGCATAGTTCAATACCATCCATACCCGGCATCATCACGTCCAAAATAATCATATCGGGTGTGTTCTGATCCAACACGCCGAGTGCGGAGCGCGCATCCTTGGCCTTCAGGACGCCGAAACCACCGCGCTCTAGCATGATGCCAATCAGCGTCAGCGCACCGATTTCATCGTCCACGACCAGAATATGCTTCTTCATGCAATCCTCCGAGGCGTTCGAGTTTTCTAAAATTCTCGTCAATGTGTAGACAGCGAAATAATTAATTTATTGAAACGAAACCATCTCAACTATATTTTTATTTTAACACCACGTTCAGAGATGGTGCAATAACTTTGTATTGAGCTTTTTGTCGATCACCTATTTTTTGATAACTGCTTCTACTTTGCAATCCCAATTAATCCGTGTCATTTGATATATTTACAAATCACAAGGGTCTAGGTAAGCATTTTATCGACTAAATTTGATTCTAACATGCTATCACGTTCCAAACAAGCAATTAACTGACAATCCCCTCAATTAATGGAAACGCTGTAGTAAAATGACCCTGCAACTCACGTTCGTGGTTTGCGTATACTGAATCGGGGAAGGATCCACATTCCTTCACCTAAGGAGGCTGCATGAATTCGAGCGCTGCTATCAGCGTCACGGAAATCAGTAAGAGTTACGGTTCATTTCGCGCCGTTGATAATCTAACTTTTGAAGTTCGTCGTGGTGAGATTTTTGCCATGCTTGGCCCAAATGGCGCTGGAAAATCCACCACGATGCGTATGATTCTGGACATTCTCAAGCCCGATACGGGACAAATTTTAGTGTTGGGGGCGCCAATAACTGAAGCGACCAAAGATCGTATCGGCTATTTACCCGAAGAACGGGGTTTGTACCGGAACGTCAAAGTCATTGAGATGATGGTCTACCTTGGAACCTTGAAAGGGCTATCCAGCCCCGAAGCCAATCGGCGCAGTGTGGCGCTATTGGATCGCCTTGGTATGTCCGATCAAGCCAAGAAGAAGGTCAGCGAACTCAGTAAGGGCATGCAGCAGAAGATTCAGTTCGCGGTTACAGTCATCCATGAGCCGGAACTCATTATCATTGACGAGCCGTTCTCCGGTCTTGATCCCGTGAATTCGTTAGTGCTCAAAGACCTCTTGTTTGATTTCAAGAATCGCGGAGGTACGGTCGTCATGAGCACCCACCAGATGTCGCAGGTCGAAGAAATGTGCGACCGCCTGCTCATGATTAGTCACGGTCAGCAGAAACTGTATGGTGCGGTTGAAGACATTCGTAAACAGTACGCCCTTCATGCCGTGATTGTTGAAGGGCAGGGGAATTGGGCTGTCTTGCCCGGTGTCGATAGCATCGAGACCATCCAGAATGGCCGGAAGGCGGCACTTTTACATCTTGCCCCACAAACCACAACAGATAGCGTACTGGCTGCCATTGCTTCTACCCCTGATATGCACGTCGAACGCTTTGAAATGGCCGTTCCCAGCCTGAACGACATTTTCATACGTGTGGTAGAGGGAGCCTCTGCATGAAAAAGATGTGGCTGGTTGCCCGTCGCGAATACTTCTATAACTTGAAACGCCGCTCATTTCTCTTTGCGGTGTTTGGGGTACCTATTTTCACCTTCATTGTGTGGGGCGTAGTCTTTTTGGTCATGTCCAACAGTGAAAACAATGTGACCAAGGATAGCAAGTTCGGTTACGTAGATCTTTCCGGCGTTCTTGCGGATCCTGTTCCGCTTGCGGATAAACCTGAACAGTTTGTTCCCTTTGCTGATGAAAAGTCAGCCCGCGACGCCTTGGACTCAAAAGCGATTAGCGCTTACTTTGTCTTGCCCAAAAACTATCTTGCGACGGGCGATGTCCAGAGTTACAGCTACGATAGTATTTCCTCGACGCTAAAGGATGATTTGGGTGCTTTTCTACTCGCGAACCTGAGCCGCGGCTTGGAGAACAAATTCCCGGTTGAGCGTATTCAAAACCCCGTCACGTTGACCGTTCGCCCTGAAGATTCTGGCCGCAGCCTAACCGAGGCCAATATTCCCGCGTTGATCTTTATTCCGCTGATTTTCTCCTTTGTCTTCCTCATGTCCTCCAATGTGACCAGCGGCTTCTTAATGGGTGGCATCGTCGAAGAACGGGCGAACCGCATCATGGAAATCCTCATCACCAGCATCACGCCGACGCAAATGCTGATGGGGAAAATCATTGGGCTAGGCGCTCTAGGATTAACTCAACTCGTCATTTGGGCTGGGGCCGGTGCCATATTGATGCGCGTGGGGCAACAGTTCCCATTTCTCAACGGTATCAGCTTTCCAGTTGACATGATGGTTGTCTTTGCAGTCTTCTTTCTCGTCAGCTATTTCCTCCTCGCCAGCCTGATGGCGGGTATTGGCGCAGTGGTAGGATCAGAACAGGAAAGCCGTCAGTTCGCGTCATTACTCTCACTGGTATTGGTTATTCCCTTCTTCTTCCTTACCACCTTCATCAGTGATCCGAATTCACCCTTGGCCCTAGCTTTAACCTTTATCCCCTTCACAGCCCCCATGACCATTTTGTTGCGTATGGGCTTCAGCGCCGTGCCGATTTGGCAGCTTGGCCTGAGTCTTGCCATTTTGATCTTGACCAGTTTCTTTTTCATCTGGGCATCCGCCCGTGTCTTTCGCTGGGGACTCTTGCTCTATGGCAAGCGCATCGGTTTTCGGGAAGTGTTGCGCGTCATCTGGTCGTCGCCGGAAATGGGCATCTCCGTAAAGCAGGAAGCCGGAGGAACCAACAATGTTTAAGCATGTCGCTCACGTATTCCTCTATGAATTCCGTCGCAATTTCCGTCGTCGGGGTTATCTTTTCACGACCTTTGGTATTCCGCTCATTGCCTTTATCGTCTATTTCGCTTATCAGGGCATTAATGCGATTAATAGCCGGAATGCAAGTTCGTCAGCGTCGCCTATAGCTGGAGCATCACAAGCCATTACCTCGACCGCCGAGATATTCAAAGGCATAGCCCGAGCCGGTTATGTGGATATGACGGGCTCGTTCGCTGATCCGGGCAGCCTTCGCAGTAAATTGTCACGTTATGATAACGAGGACACCGCCAAAGCTGATCTGAATGCGGGCAAGATCGACCTCTACTATGTCATTCCTCCCGATTATTTCTCGACAGGCGATGTCACGCTGGTCATGCCGCGTCTCAATCTTGGGCAAGTCAGTTCGGATCCCGTTCGTCGTCTCCTGCTAGGTCAGTTGTCGCAGGGCATTGATCGCAACTTATTCAGCCGTTTGGTGGATCCGGTCAATGTTCAGGAAATCAATCTTCAACGGGATGCAACCGGCAAAACGCAGACCAATTTCGGCGCTGATTTTGCAGTAGCCTATCTCTTCGCGATTTTGCTCATGCTCGCCGTTTTCACCACCAACGGTTACATGATGCAAACCGTCATCGAGGAAAAAGAAACGCGCCTTATCGAGATTTTAATTTCCTCCATGCGTCCGACGCAGCTTCTCGCCGGTAAAATTCTCGCGCTCGGTTTACTGGGCTTTCTTCAGATTGTGGTCTGGTTAGTGGGAATTGTCTGGTTAGGACGCTTAGCGGCTGGCAGCGGCCTCACGGCACTCATGGCTTTAATCAGCCTGAACCTGACGCCGATGCAGGTACTGCTTTTCCTCGTGTATTTTGTTTTCGGCTATCTGTTCTTCGCTGCGGCCTACGGCATGGTTGGCGCGATCTCCGCCTCGATGCAAGAAGGTCCTCAATTTGCCGTCTTCTTCACGTTGCCCGCTGCCATCCCGCTCTATTTCATCAGCCTCTTTACCACATCGCCCGATTCGCTGCTTCCGGTCATCCTGAGCCTCATTCCGGTTACTGCGCCGTTATCGATGGTCATGCGTATTTCCATCACGACGGTTCCCGCGTGGCAAATCGTGGTCAGCTTAGTCCTGCTCATTGCCTTGGATATCGTAATGATCTGGTTAGCAGGACGCTTATTCCGTGTCCAGACTCTGTTGGCTGGTCAAGCGCCCAAACTGCGAGATATTCCCCGCCTCTTACGCGGATAAAAAACGGGCGGTCACATTTACTTCTGTGATCGCCCATTTTCATAATCATCCACTAATGCAGGTTATATTTCTGCGCTAACCCGCCCATGTAATCATACCCGGAATGAATGAGGTATGAAGATACGGATGATAGGGCATTACGCGCACGGACAGGCCGCGTTCGCCGCTCGTATCGTAAGTGACATTGGCCGAGAATTTACAGGTCCCGTTACCGTCAACACCGCTGGATGTCATGTTCACAGCCTCCGCCTGTTCACTGATGGTGCCAAGCGTGGTTAGCTTCCCGTAGTAAACCTGTACGCGCACATCCTTCGGCGTCAATTGGCCGAGATCAATCATCGCTGTGACTTCGATATTGGACCCGACTTTGATCTGGGTTTGCGAAATCTTGACGTCGCGAACCTTGACGAATTTCCATGCTTCATTCAACCTGCTACGCCAATTGGTATAAGCCAGACCTTCCTTCATGTTGTCTTCGTTCATGGCCTGCACCGTCTCAAAGTTCGGCAGATAGAACTTCGTGGCATATTCTTGCACCATACGTCGTGTGTTGAAGAAAGGTGCTAAAGTCCGCATCGATTTCTTGACGCGGGCAATCCACTCGCGTGGCAGTCCGTCACGGCTGCGCGTGTAGTACAGAGGAATAATGTCCTGCTCAAGTAAGTTGTATAGCGCTTCGCTTTCGACGTAGTTCTGATGTTCCCACTCGGTTTCGGGATACTCCTCACCGTTTCCGATAGCCCATCCGACGTCATTGGCATAAGCTTCTGCCCACCAGCCGTCAAGGATGCTGCAATTGAGCCCGCCGTTGTAAATGACCTTCATACCGCTGGTACCGCTGGCTTCTTTTGGACGTTGTGGGGTATTCAGCCACACATCGACGCCTTGCACCAGATGCCGCGCGATATTCATGTCGTAGTTCTCAAGGAAGACAATGCGGTGGCGGAATCCTTCTTCACGCGCCAGATTCACAATCTGTCGGATCAGGTCTTTACCGCCCGTGTCATGGGGATGAGCTTTCCCTGCGAAAATAATCTGTACTGGGAAATCTGGATTATTCAGAATTTTCTTCAAGCGTTCAGGATTGCGGAAGAGTAGGGTTGCCCGCTTGTAAGTCGCGAACCGCCGAGCGAAGCCGATAGTCAACGCATCGGGGTTTAGTACTTCATCGGCTGCCTCGATCTCGCTGAGGGCCGCGCCGCGCTTTTCCAGTTGGGTGCGCAGTCGTGTGCGGGTGAAAGCCACAAGCCGTTCACGCCGTCGTTCATGGGTGCGCCATAGCTCAGCATCGGGGATCGAGTCG
The DNA here is from genome assembly GCA_044226855.1 of Aggregatilineales bacterium. Lineage (GTDB taxonomy): Bacteria > Chloroflexota > Anaerolineae > Aggregatilineales > Phototrophicaceae > CFX2. Next base: position 91,135 of record JBGAGF010000008.1, on the reverse strand, counting down.
ACCTTTTCCCATACCTCGGGACGTTCTTCTTCGCTGCGCCAAGCCGGATCAAGATAACGGTCGAGAAGGGTTGCCATTTCCCGGCTGACCCATGTTTGTACATGGATACCGTTGGTCACCGAGTCAACCGGGATTTCGTGCTCCGGCACATTCGGGTACAGCCACTGCCACATATTGCGTGAAACTTCGCCATGCAGCTTGGCGACACCGTTGGAGCCGGCTGATAGATTCAACGCCATGACCGCCATTGAATACAGTTCGTAGTTGCCCATGTTTTCGCGCCCGATATTGAGGAACTCGTCCCGCGAAAGACCAAGGCTGCGGTAGTAATCAGTGAAATGTTCATCAATCAGATCAAAGCCGAAGCGTTCCAAACCGGCTGGCACAGGTGTGTGGGTTGTGAAGATATGGCTGGCGGCCATAATTTCCTTCGCCTGATAGAAATTGAGCTTTCGCTCTTGCATCACTTGACGGATGCGTTCCAGCGCCAGAAATGCCGAGTGACCTTCGTTCATATGACAAATTGAGGGGCGCAGACCCAGCGCTTCCAACAGGCGAATGCCACCGATACCCATCAAGATTTCTTGCCGGATACGGGTTCGCTTGTCGCCGCCGTAAAGCCGGTCAGTCAGAATACGGTCTTCTTGTCGGGTGTTCTCAGGTACGTTCGAATCCATCAAGAACAGGGGAACACGTCCAACCTGCACTTTCCAGATTTGCGCGTAAAGCTCGCGTCCCGGCATCGGAACCGAAATCTTGATAGGCGTACCATCTGCCTTGCGCTGAAGCGTTACAGGTAAAACTGAATAATCATTGATAGGATACAGTTCTTGTTGGTAACCGTCAGCATTAAGATATTGCTGGAAGTATCCTTCCTGATACAGCAATCCGACTGCTACAAGCGGAAGGTCAAGGTCACTTGCGCTTTTGAGGTGATCACCGCTGAGAACCCCTAAACCACCCGAATAGTTTTGTAGGCATTCTGTTATCCCAAACTCCATCGAGAAGTAGGCGATGATCGGTCGTTTGGGCTTGTCGTGATGCGTCTTATACCACGTTTCTTTGTCACTCATGTACGCGTCAAACGATTCGCAGACTGATCGCAGCGTAGCCATGAATGCTGGATCTTCGCTTGCCGCAAGTAGTTTTTCTTGACTAATCAATCCCAGCATCCAAACCGGGTTGTGATTGGTAGACTCCCATAGTTCGCGGTCTAGCCGTCGGAATAAAGCGATTGTTTCATGATCCCAAGCCCAGCGCATATTGAACGCCAGTTCTTGAAGCCGTCGTAAAGGTTCCGGCAAATTCGGTATCACGTTAATTCGCGTGACAGGTTTAACCATGCAAATTGTCTCCTGATTGTGCGGTCAAATTGGGTTGTGCATTTGAAATTATACATGCCTTTCCCATAACGAGAATAACAGTTTATATTGCGCAAAGGAAACTTTTTTGGCGAGAAGTGACGTTCTTCGTACCGAAAATGTTATTCAATTTACACCCTTTACGTCGAATTACCCTATGATACAATCCGCAATGGTGAATAATTTCCCAAATGCAAGTCTCTAGATTGTAGTGGAGGATGAAATGTCTATGCTTAAGAAGCAACCCCTCAAGAGCAAGCCTGTTTGCAAAGTCACATTCACGCTGCCAGAGTCAGTGAAGGCAGAAACCGCTTACCTCGTTGGCGATTTTAACAACTGGGACGAAAAAGCTACCGAAATGAAGAAGCTCAAGAAGAACGGTCAATTTACCGTTACCCTCGAGCTGCCCAAGGAAAAGGAATTTCAATTCCGCTATTTAGTCAATGGTGCCGAGTGGCATAATGACTGGCACGCGGATAAGTATGTTCCAAATCCCTTTAGCGGTGATAACTCGGTTGTTACAACCTAGTTCAGCTGTGTCTGAAACGAAAAGGACACGATCTTTAAAGATCGTGTCCTTTTTTATTACCTTAGCGAGTAGCCTTATTCGCCTTGTGGTTGTGACCGCAGTGAAATGTAGTCGATCACATTATCGCCGATGCAGCGACCTTGCCGCATGCCGTTCTCAATTGCCTGCCGGTAGTGAATACCACCGTATAGACGTGAAATCGCAGCCTCCATGGCCGCAGCCTCAAAAGATGTGAATGATCTTACACCAAGATTGTGCTTCTGTCCGGAGCGATCCGTAAACGCGACGGTTCCAAACATTCGGGTTAGAACTTCTGCCGCCGCCTCGGAGACCACTGAATGTCCTGAGGGATATTCAGGGAAACCCGGCGAAGCAATGAACGATTGCCAGTTCGGATCAATGTACTCCTGAATGTAGCTGACAGGGCGAATTAAATTGATTTGATATTTCAGCGACCACGCCGATATGAAAGAGTCACCCAATGAGATACCGACTAACCCATACATCATGGCTGATCGTTCGAGCTTCAAATCAAGGAGCGTTGTAAGCTGGTTCTCGATCAAAACCCAATGACCTGCCGGAGTACCCGTTTGACCGGGGGTATCGACCCAGAAGCGTGCAATATCCTTCTGTTCATTGGTCAGGTTGTCACCCACGGTTTTAACTTCGAGCGCCTGCAAATAGAATGATGAGCCTTCTTTGGTGTCAAAATTCAAGTTGGGTTGTACGGCACAGGCGTCAGCAGAATACAATGCAAATGGGCGAATTTGACCCCAGAATGGCTCAACCGGTTTCATGTCCTTCGCAGTAGGTATCCATAAGGACGGGTCGCCGGCAGGCACGGTCCACTTCAAACTGCGAGTCTCCGTAAAATTATCTGTCGCGACCCAATCAAGGATCGTCTTAGCAACCGAGTCTCCATAATCCATAGACCGCTTAATAACCGCAGGATCAATTTTATCTTCACGTGCCTTCGCTTCGCTGTTACGCAGGTCTTGTACGGCTTTTTGAGTATCCGCTGCATTCTTGGGGAACAATCCCGAAATGACTGAAGACAGTGCACCGTTGGCCACCGCAATCCAATCGTAGACCTGACCATCCTCAATCTGTGGCATATCGGGCAGCGAAGTGACTTGTCCCGACATCGAAATGCCATCCGGCATACCGGGCAGAACCGCTTGGTAGCTTGTGATACCGGCATAGGCATACAAACGCGAGGCAGCAGGTGCAGAGACCTTCTCCGCTTCGACACGGTCATAAAGCAGTTGCATCCACTTGACCAAGATCGTAGGTTCAAGTTCGTTGGCTGGCACAGACGTGTCTTGTGCCAGTGCGCGGTTTGATTGAGGCACAATAATCAGCCCCAACCCGAAGATAAGCAAACTAAATAACGCGGTACGCCATAGTGCCTTCATATATCGCCCCTTGTTGCTGAATAAGATTACAGTCTTTATTATAGGCAAAATTGTGTTTTCAGAAACCGACTTAAGACCGACCCTAACACGTCGTTTGCCCGACACAAAGACGACGAACCTAACCAATTTGTTCCGCACGGCGAATGGTGAACGCCAGAATCCATTCCGTGACTAATGACTGGCCGAGTGAGAAAACCAATAAGGCGATACCGAAAAAGATCGTGTAAGGAATAGTTGCCCAGATTTCGCTGTAGAAACCAACGTGCAGGAACCGCAGTCCCCAATCCCCGATTGCAGCATACGCGCCCGTAAGCAGCCATGCTGGAGCATCCCCTAAAGGAAGCTGATTGTTGATAAACTGTGTTGTAGCGAGCGTTAACCCGGCGATAATCAGAAGCCGGATGACAACAATGATGATTTGCGCCATCACGTTGTAAACCCGCTGTTGGAAATTGACCGCAATCAGCAGTCCGAGAGCCGCCTGCATTCCAATCGCCGTTAGGGGCAGCAGCAGCGCTGCGGTCATGAGGAACGCCAGCAGCAGGGCGCCAACGATCGGCGAAACTTCCGGCGTGATGTTATTAATAAGCAGGTCAATGTAGCGTCCTTGAAACGCCGTGAGATCATAAAGGATACCCAGCACCAGCCCGATGCGAATCGCCATGACCAAACCCAATAGCAGGCGTAGGCGATAATAGACGCTGGCCCACTTGGCTCGCAGCGCTACACCAGTGCCACCCTCCGTCGCACGGAGATTGTCCCATGTCAGGCGGCGTTTCTGCTCGCTCACCATATTGACTGTCAGGGTCATTGCGCCCACTTGCAGGATGATTTGCAGCACGAAGGTCGGCCAGAATACGATAGCCATCGTGCTTTCAGTCAGGCTTTGCCCCGGCACGTTTTGCAGAAAATTGGTGCCGATGAAATACCCGCCGACGAAAAGAACGACAATCACGAATGAAATGCCGATAGCCTGTGCATATTTCATACGCCTTGAGGATCGTTTGACCTGACCTAACTCATAGCGAACATGGGGATGTTTGGATCGCGCCCATTCCGGAAGTTCCATGCCAAGTCTTTGCAACATGTTTAATCTGCCTGTTCTACCAATAAATCACCGATAGTGGCCTCGAGCCTGTTAAGTGCGTCTGCCCATTCCTGTTTTGGAACACGAACGAAATGCCCGTACCGGATATAATAAATATACGTGTCGGGCACAATTCCGCCGAGTTGTTCTGTGACCGCTGCCGCATAGACGCCGACTTGCAAATGATAGCGTAGAGCGTGGTCGCTCAACAACTTTTCGTCTGCGCCTCGCTGGTATCCTTTGACATGGCTCGTCTTGTAGTCCAATACAGCCCAGCTTCCATCTTGACGCTGAAATAACACATCCAGCACGCCGTGAATAATTCGTTTGTCGCTGCGATACACAAAAGGTATTTCACGGTAAATCTGCTGTGCATCCAGCAGCCAACCATAAGCTTGGCTGTGCATCATCTGATTGAGCAGTTTATGCGCCTCTTGGATGGCGTATTTGCGCTGTCCTTCATCCACGACACCCAGTTCCCACGCGTAACTATCCAACTGGCGGTCAAAGTTCTCATGGCTTTCGCGGAACTGCCACCAACCCAGCACCTTATGCACCATCTCCCCGATGATGCGCTGCGAAACATCCGTCCCTTTTCGCAAACTGATCTTCTCAATGACCATTGGTGCATCGTGCAGCACACTTCTCCGGAAGCGTCGCCGATATCGAGCGTCATATTTCGCGCCGCCGGCGTCAGCGATTTGTGTCGCCGTAATATGGCGGATGGCCGCACTTGGCTCGACCTGAACATCAGCCAGCAGCGATGCTCTGGTATGACCGGGTAGGGCAGTGAACGCTTGAACTGCCGGATTCATCCAACCCGTTGCGACCTGCTCATCTCGCATATCGAGTAAATCATCTTCCGGCGGAGCTTCCGGTATGGTGACTTGCAGCTTACCCCACGATTGCTCAAGGATGGTACTCCCCGGTTTGAATTCATCCAGTTCAAGCGCAGCATCAATCCAACTCATCCACGTTTCTTTGCTTGCTCGCAGTCTCGCCCCACTCAGGATAAGATAATCTTGTGCGCGTGTCGCCGCTACGTACAACAACCGCTTACGTTCAGCGGTTTCCCGTAAGCTTTGTAATCGCTCTGCCTGTTTATGCGCGTATCCGCCAGCCAATTTGTCTTCAACCGCATCATAAACTTTGCACACCAGCCCATATTTCGGATCGAGCATCACGGCATCACCGCTGTAATTGCCTCTGCTCCATCCAATATCTGCCAGCGCAACCAGTGGATACTCTAATCCTTTACTGGCATGGACGGTCATCAACGTCACGCTGTCTTTGACATCTACTAATGCCTCACCCTCACGGACTTCGCGGGCAGTCAAATCCTTTAGGTATTGCGAGAACGCGCCCAACGTCACTTGTCGGCTGGACTGTGCCTTGTCCAGCAGCTTTTCGACATTGCCCCGTCGGCGCGTACCATCCGGTAATCCCGTCAGTGTCGCTAAATATCCCGTTTCATCCAATGCCGCCTGCAGTAAATCGGCAATCGAAACGCGTCCCGCCATTCCTCGCAGTTTGCTCAAACACTGCCGCGCAAAAATCACCCGTTCCTGCTCGTCAGCCGCTACGTCGTCAGTGTTTTGTAGGGCTTCATACAGCGGCACTCGCTTATGGTTGTCCTTGGGATCGCGTTGCAGACGCAATGTCAGCAGCGCGTCGTCACTTAGGCCAAATAAGGGTGAACGCAGTGCCGAAGCCAATGCTAAATTGTCACTCGGATTGTGAAGCGCTGTAAGCAGGTTCAGTAAATCCCACACTTCCTGCCGGCTGTAATACCCGCGCCCCGCGATCGTCACAAATGGCAGTTGGCTTGCCTTGAATACATCCTCATACAACAGTATGTTACTGGTCGATTGGTAGAGGATGGCAATATCTCCGAAGTTAATCGGGCGGGTGAGTCGTTCTTCTTTGTCATAAATAAGGCGCTGCTCGTCCTCAACAATCGATTTAAGCCGCTTTGCAAGTTCATAAGCTTCCCATCGCCGCATCGCTTCCGAGTCGAGTTTTTCTTCGTGCATCGTTTGATCGATATAAAGGATTTCAATCGGTGCGGCCTCCGATGGCGCATTGGGCCGCTTGGCCTCCATCAGCTTTCCAAGCTCGACTTCATAATCGCGTGCTGCGCTGTTTGCATCACGAACTAGCAATCGCTCGAAAACGTGATTGAACCCATCAACCAGTGGCTTGTGGGTGCGGAACGAATAGGCCAGCGGCACATCGACCCCGCCCGCCTGTGTGATGTGTCCTTTGACCTGTTCAAATACGCTCACGTCCGCGCCGCGAAACTGGTAAATGCTTTGCTTGGGATCACCCACCACAAACAGGCTGCCGCCCTTGTTGACATCGGCCAGTCCTCGAACAATCTCCCACTGTAACCCGTTCGTATCTTGGAACTCATCAACCAGCAGATGCTTAAACTCCGTTCCTTGGTACCGTTCGCGCACGGCTTGTGATTCCACCAGCAAATTGCGGGTTAGCCGTTCCAGATCGTTGAAGTCGAGAACACTCTCTTCTTGCTTACGAGATCCGTATTTCTCTTGGGTCTGCTGAATAAGGCTAATCCACAAGGGCAGTAATTCCGCCGCTCGATGATCGAAGTTGCCCAGCGGCTCACCAATTGCCCCAAGGATGTCACGTATGGTTTGGCGTAAATTCTTAAGTGCCTCTTTTGCTTCAGCGAGGTTCTCCTTGCCACCCCAAGGCTCGGCCTTGCCGCCCTGCAAATTGATGGCTCGGTCTAGTCTGTCGAGTGCATCGAGGCAAATGTGAATATCGTCGCTGCTGTTTACCGTCTCAATCAGCGGATGGCAGGCCAACCAAACATCCAGCATCTTATCCGCGCTTTTCGGCCATCCGTGTACTGGCTTCCATCGCGATGCCTCAAGATAGGTCTGCAGACTGCGCAGTTCGGCGATCAATCTCGCAGCGTTGCTTTCCCATATCTGCTGCCAGTGCTCCACAATATTGTCAGGCATCGTGGGCAGTTCTTCTGCGATCATCCGAACCAGTGTTTCGCGTATGGTTCGCATGTCATATTCCGTGAACAGCCGGATGGTTGGGCCATTCTCATCGGCCACATCTTGCAGCACATCATCGATGCTATCGTCCAGCATAATGTGGGCGTCGATTTCGTCCAGCACTTCAAAACCCGGATCGATGCCGACTTCAGCTGCGTTTGCCCTCAAGATCGACGCGCATAACCCGTGTATCGTATCAATTCGAGCACTTTCCATCGCTCCGATACGCGCCGCCCATACCGTTCGATCCTTATCGGTCAAGGCGTCGTTCAGCCGTTGTTCGAGCGCTTTGCGCACCCGATCCCGCATTTCCTGTGCGGCCTTTTTGGTGAAGGTAATTGCGACGATGGCGTTCAGCGGCCAAGTATCGTTTTTATCCAGCAGCGTGAGGTACCGCTCGACCAGCACGAACGTCTTACCTGAACCCGCGCCCGCCACCACAATCAGGTTGCGCTCGTGCTCAAAAATGGCAGTCTGTTGTTCCGGTGTCAGTTGTCGTGTTTCGGCCATTATTGCTTCCGTCGGTTCATGCTGCTGACCCTGCAAAATTGAGTGAACTCGCAGTAATGAGAACACGCTCCGCCACCTTTACGGTTGGCGATGCTCGCGAAGTGTCCCGCGCGTCCTTGCTGCAAGTGTTTGCCAATCTGTATTTGCGCCTCGTCCAGCGCCTCTTGATCTTCGGCTTTGTTCAAATCCATTACTCCGCTCGTGGTTCGGTTCAGATGCCAGAACGTCCCGCCCGCGATGCTTGTTGGTGCACTTGGATCAGCCGCAACCTCCCGCGCCAGCACTGCTTCTCCCGCCAGCAAATACAGCATCATTTGGAAGTTGCGCCCCTCTCTCATTTCGCTAGTAGGGATTTTGGTACTGCCCGTTTTGTAATCCAGTACAACGGCTCGGTCACCGATCCGGTCAATCCGGTCAATGTATCCCACCACCTTGACCACTCTGCCCCCAATTCGTATCAGCAGCGGTTGACCATCCGCTCCACCCAGCGGCACTTCCTGCATGTAGGGGAAGCGAACTTCACCCTTAAACGCTTTGCCCAACGGCGACTCGTCAGAAAAATCAGCGCGCACCAGAGCTTCCACTTTCCGCATCAATGTGGCTTGTTCCTGTGTCCAGAGTACTGATGCCCTGAAACCATACTTTCTCGGTGCATCGGGCAAGATTTGATCTGCGACATCACGTAGGATTTCAATCGCCACGCCTACATGCTCCGGTGTGATGCTCACCCCACGTTGTGCCAACTGCCTGTAGGTTTCTTCGAGTATCGCATGGATGACCGTACCTCGTTGCGCGGCATCCATGCCGTCTTCGGGTTCTTCCATCTCTTCCAGCTTCAGCAGGCGCTTGGCGAAAAATCGGAATCCGCACATTCCATAATCGTTGAATTGGCTGGCGCTCCAAGTGTGGTTGTCGTCCAGTTCATTGGTGACCCAATCCAGCAGTCGAGCGTCTTGCAGTCTCCCGCTATAATGATCCAGCTTACGACCCGTCATCCGCTGGTGTTCAATCTCACGGACGTTGCAAACCTGCCTCCAATGCTGTTGATGTTCATTCAGAAGCCAATTGTAAAGGGCGCTTGTAGCCGTGTGGGTTTCTGGTTGATTGAACCCCTCCGCCACTGCCAGAACCGCTTCGCTCCGGTGCGCCGCATCTTCCGCGTTGACAACCCCGCCAAGTGCAATGCGGTAGCGTCCTAAGATCGTGTCAGAGTCACTAAACAGAATCTTCACCGCCCGCCACAAATGGCTTTCCGGCCATATTGCTCCATTTTGAATGGTGGGCCGCGTGAGTATCAGACTCTTACGGGGTAGGCTGATCAACTCATAAAACAGACCCTCGTCTGCCGCCCGTTCCGCCTGCGTCTCTAGATAAATACCGGCCTTCGTCAATGCCTGCCGTTCACTGTCGAGATAAATCGGATCTTCGGGAACAGGTCGCGGGAAAACACCTTCCGACAGCCCCGGTATAAACACATGCTCATGAGGCAGACCACGCGCATCTGTCACCGACGTAATCAAGACCTTGCCTGAGCGGTTCGTGTTGTTCGCGAGTGTGGCCGTACCAAGTGCAGCCTTAAAGTCGTTGATAAACGTCTGCCAGTTTGTATCTACAGCCTGTTCAAGCTGTAGAACGGAGAATAACTTTTGGGTCGCTAACATCCCGCGCAAGACAGTTTTGACTTTTTGGATAGCAACCAGATCACGCGCCTCGTAATCTTCTGTGCTCGTCCTGATATTTTCAAGCATTCCTAAGGAAAAAGTCGGTGTATCGACTTCAGTCGCTTCTTCGTCTGGTTCGGCTGTGGTGTCGTTGCCGATCAGCCCCTCAATCCAGTCGATATAAGTGTTGATGTCGCCCGTTTCAGGTGGTGTGACGCCCTGAAAAAAACGCTGAAGCGTATGCTGTAATGGCACTGCTGCTTCGCTCGAGAGCATGTTCTGCCGCTGTTCGCCATCTTCGTCGTTGGTCGGTATGGCCGCTGCTTGTATCGCCTCTAGCCAATCCCGCCGGCCTCGAATAACTTGCTGTTCTCTGCTGATCACATCCAGCCGGTTGATCGTCTCATCATCAATTCCCGGTACTACGAAGTAGGGTGACCTCAGCACATCCAATACGTCACGCCGCCGGAAATCAAATCGAGCCAATTCCAACAAATTGAGTAGGGCAATGACTGCCGGATTATTCGCCAGTTCATCTCCATAATGCAGTACAGCCGGAATACCATAGCGTCGTACGGCGTTTTCAAAATATGGCGCATAGGATGCCCAATCACGCACTGCGATCAGAATTTCGTCTGGCGAAGTGCCTTCCAAAAGCAGTCGCTTGACCTGTCGCATCACAGCCGCTGCCTCGATTTTAGGATCAGGTGCTTCAATCAACTTTAATCCATCACCAGCGGCGATCGGTTGTGCAGCGGGAATGAAACTGTATTGAATGATGTGATTAAGGGCGTCGTGTCGTGCCAGACTGGACGAGAAGGGGAGTTCATAAACGGTCAGTGCTTCACCGGCTTGCTCGAAAGTTGTGACGATACGCTGCCTTGCCTCTGTAAATCGTCGTCCTAATGTGTTTTCGCGCCCCGGTACATGGGGCAGGGTGATCGTGGTTTGTTGGACGCGGCTTGCCAGCAGTGCCATCAATTGGAGTTGGAGAGGATTAAATTGGTCAAACCCATCAACCAGAAGGAATGCCACGTTCTGCGCAATTGCGCTTTGTTGCTTAATCTGCTCTAGTGCCAGCCAACCTTCGCCTTCACGGTCAATCAGATTGTATCGCCGCAGCATGCTCTGATAGCCCAGATAAATCGTCGCCAAATCACGGTCTTTATCCGTGCCATGTGACGACTCGGCTTCAAAGGCTTCCGGAAAGATCACATTCTGTTTGAGTTCATAAATGAAATCCCCGATGACTTTGGCAAAGCCCGCTTTATCCGCGATTTTATGAAAAACCGTGAGCTGATTCTGTTCCTGAAGTTCGGTCAGCAATCCGCGAATCAGTCGCAGGCGTGCCGTCTCATCCAGTTCGCGTTGGGGTAGCCCAACCATATCCAGCAGTCGAGCATATAAGGTGTAGAAACTGAAAAAGGTGATGTTGAAAAAAACGCGACCGCTCGAGCCTTCAACCAACCGCTGACGAAAGGCATCTTCTTGTCGTCGTCCCGGCAGCAGCACCCATATTGGCGCAAATGGCTGTGTTGCAACGATCTCGTGTAGTTGACTGAGTGCGTATTCAGTTTTGCCTGCGCCGACAGGGGCCAGCAGGAGTTCACTCGGCATAGCGTTTGTCCTATTCAAGGAGCAGTCGGCGCGTTGCCGTGACAGTCTCCTGTGGTATACGATCTAGTTTCGCTAAATATTGTTCGTTGAGATTTTGTAGTAGGGAGTGGAGATGACTGATCGGTACGACTGGCGCTTTTTCGGCAATTTGTACCGCGCTTGGCCCCGCCGTGAATACAATGATGCCGAATACCGGCACACTTTCGAGGCGCTGTTTTGCGAGGTAATCCCGCAGGTGTTGGATGTCAGCAACGGCCTCTTTAGTAGGATTGGTCGAAAACGGTAGCCATTCATTTTGCTTATTTTGTTTCAGCCAATTGGCGCCCTCGTTAGCATAGTTTCCCTTGCTGTCTAAAATGCGGAAAACTAGTGCGCCCGGTGGGCCGAGTAGTATGGCGTCGATATAACCTAAACCTGATCGGTTAATATTACGAATAAAGGAATAACGCCCATCGAAATAATTACTTTGGTTTAGGACATCACCGGTCATCATGGCGAGATCATTTTCTTTGCGCCGTGTCAGCGCCCGTATCACAATGATGATGGCGATGACGATGGCCACGATCCCGATGAGGAATAGGCCGTTGCCAGTCAATTCGTACAACCAGAATAGAGGATGAATGCGTGGAATGATGAGAATGGTCTTCAATAACGCCCCAACGACAGTCAGTAGAACTCCTACAGCCAACACAATAAAGGCCATCTGTAAAAGTTGCGTTGAGCGTCGGTTGAGTGCGCGAACTGGTGCGATATTTTCCATCGACGAATACCGCCTTACTACGGACGTTTAGGTGTGGTCAACTTGCTGCGACGCGCCTTCAAGACTTCCTCAAGAACTTTTTGAAGCTCATTAAAACGCGGTAATGGTTTATACATCAAACGGTCTGCGTTCGTCTTCTTCATAATCTCGTCGTATTCTTCGGTGCTCATCCGATACGCTGTTGCGAATACGATAGCGATTTGTCCAAGGATTGGGCTTTTACGCAAACGGACAGCTACCTCGTCACCGTTAATATTGCCCGGTAGACGGATGTCTAGCAGTGCCAGTTCGGGGAGTTCGCCTTTGAATCGCCCTTCGTCGACATCATCAATCCACGAAACAGCTTCTTCCCCATCTACGAAAGCCACACCTTCGATACCCCACATTTCGAACATCGCTAACAAGACTTCGTAAATATCGGGTTCGTCTTCAACAACCATCCAAGTAGACAAAGTAGGCTCCTTATCGTCACTGCTGCATCAATCAAATCTTTTTGATTATACCTGTATTTTGGAAACCCGACTTATACAAAGTTGATATTTTTTTCACAGCACAATTTGCGCACTACAGGTATACTGAGAAGTATAAGGAAAATCAGTGTTGCTGTATAAGAGGTTGTCTTGATTTGGCTGATAGCGGAAGATGAAACCGATATATTAAGTTTGCTGACAATGGTGGTTCAGGTTTGGGGACACAAACCCCTACCATTTCCCAGCGGACAAAAGGTTTGGGATTGGCTGGATAAAATTGAAGCAGGTGGCTATTCCGGTGACATTCCTGATTTTGCGCTCATGGATATTCGCATGCCCGGAAAAAAGGGAAATGAAGTGGCAAACCGGATGCGAACCATACCTGCGTTGAGCAATATTCCGTTAGCCTTGATGACAGCCTTTTCGCTGAGCGAATCAGAAAAGGAAGAGTTCCAAACGGCAGATGGAGTTGATGCCATCATTAGCAAACCGCTGCCGGGTTTTGACGAATTACAAGTGACGATTGATCACATTATCAAAAATAAGCGTACGGGACAGGCTGGAGTCAAGTAAACGACATGAGCAATAGCGATCCACAGGAACTCAGCGGGGTTATTCGGCGGGTCGACCATTTAGGAAATGCGACCTCACAATTGTTTGGCCGTCTATATCAAGGCTTGCGCCGTAGCTCAGACTCGAAACCCGCAAGTGACCCGTCTTCAAATCCCTCAACTAACCAATCGGAAAGCGGCTTCAAAAACCGCGATGTCGAAATTGAACGCCTAAATGCCATTATCCATGCGCTCGACGAAGGCATTATCGTTCAAGACACCGAAGGCCGTGTCCTCATCGAAAACGCCGCCGCCAAAAAGCTGATCGGCAGCCGTAAGGATTTCTGGACAAGTGAACTCGGAACGCTCTTCAATGCCTTCCGCGATGTCGTCCGTCTAGAGTCTGAATTAGCGCCCTTAGGTGAGCCTGCCCGCATCCAAATTAACAACATGATCATCGGTGCGCAGGTTGCTGCTGTTGCCGATAGCACGGGTAAACGCATCGGCACCATGATGGTCTTGCGTGATGTCACTCGTGATGCCTTGGCAGATCGCCTCAAAGACAGCTTTGTGACGGCAATCTCGCATGAACTGCGGACGCCGATGGCCGTCATCAAAGGCATGAGCGATGTTATTATGGGGCAGCCGCAGGATAAACCCCCGAACCGTAAATTCTTGGAAACGCTCAGCCGTAACGTTGATATTCTCGATCGCATGATTGTCGAACTGCTCGACATCGGCGAAATGAGCGCGACGGCTTTTTCAGTGCGCCGTGATCCACTCAATATTGAGGATCTTGTCTGGCAAGTCGAACGGGGCATGAAACCTGAAGTCAAAAAAGCCAAACTCGACGTCAAAATTATGGTCAAAGATATTGATCGCATCCAGTTGCTTGGAGACGATCAACGTCTGCGTTGGGCGCTTGGTCATTTGCTGCAAAACAGCATTCGCTACACCGAGCCGAAAGGCCATATCATTATCATTGTCGGCTTAAGCGGCGAAAGTCAGGTTGCGATTCAAGTAGTGGATACCGGTGTCGGTATCTCCAAGCGTGACCTGCCACACATTTTTGAGCGCTTCTATCGCGGTGAACCGCGAACCCGCAGTGGCAAATTGCTTGACCCGCGTGGTTTGGGACAGGGCTTATTCGTGGCCAGAACGGTTGCTGAAGCACATGGCGGTTACTTATCGGTCCAAAGTGAAGTTGGGCAGGGCAGCGTCTTCACCATGATCCTGCCGCTCCAATCGCCAAACTAATTGCTGAAGTAGTTCTTACGAATCTATAAGGCTGAGGCGCGCCTCAGCCGCTCATCAAATAGCATTCCTTATCTAAAATTCCCGTAACAACTATTCCTTCATCGCCTCGATCTGCGATTTCAGGTGCTTCACGTCGTTATCTTCGGGAAGTTCCGTCTCGAGTTGGGTAACCAAGTTGAGCGCCAGTTGGCGATTTCCCAACTGCATATGACAAATTGCCATGTTCATACGGATTGTCGAATTTGAACCATATAGTTGAATAGCATACGTGTAAAATCCCAGCGCGTTCCTGAAGTCGTGAATCTTTTGGAGAATCGTAGCGATAGCCATCGGTAAGTTATACGGCTCATCCATGTGATAATAATTGCGCCAGACCTCGTACAGCATGATTTGTAAGTTACGGGCGTTAGTCTGGTTATATTGCTCAGGTAGCATAGACAGCAGTAGCCTGTAGACAGCGACGAAAGCATGCGTGTCATGTTGTTTGAGGCGAATAAAAGTTAGTATATTCTGAAGCGTCATCTCTTTTTGACTGGCGAACTCAAGCAAAACATTGTAGAGATCATCCGGGCTGATACGTTCAATATAATCATGATATGCATGCCGCGTCTCTGGGTATTCTGCTTTGCCTAACAAACAAGCCAGTATATTGATCGACCTGTGCTGGTGCTGTGTCGCAAGCACAGTCCCACCTTTCTGCTCAAAATATTTCACAATAGCATGGAAATTGAAGAGCGTAGAAAAACCGTTGTCATGTATCGCGATGGGCACCTCGTCAACACTGAGCAGTTCTTCAATCCGGTGATGCCCTTTGTCGGCGGTCAGCAGCATCATTCGCTGGTTAGATAATTGTTGTAGGCCGCGAATGCATTGCAATGCGATATGTGGGAATAGCAGCATCGAATCGGGTATTTGTTGGCGATAGGCTTCTAATAAAGTTTGCATCTCGGCATCATGGTAAAAATCGCTGGTGACAGCAAAGCGGTCATACACCATATTGATACGGGTGATCAGTTGTGGGTCACTTAAATCAGGTTCAGCTTGGTCGGATACAAGCGCGGTTTGAACTTCGAAGAGTTGTCCGTCTTCAACATAAAACAGATCGGCAGGCAGCGTATCCCAGATATAATTGGCAATCACGATCACCGGATTCTTGACTGCTCCGCCCACCATTTTTTTATTCGCATGTTCCAGAAATAATTCCGTATCATTGACCAGATCAAATCGTGCAAAATCGAGTTTCCCGGCTTCAACAAATGGGGCGAGTTGAGGCTGCGTTTTCCAGAACTCGACATTTTTCTCGGCTAAATCAGTCAATATATATTGGTACGCTACATTTTTGACAGCCGATGTGCCATAAAACGTCTCAAGTTGATTGAGAATATTGAACCCCAACCGCCCTGAACCCGCCCCGATTTCAATAATGTAAACCGGCTCACTCACGTCAATCTGCGCTAGCCAATCCCGCAGAAATCCATAAATTACCCGGCTGTAGGACAAAGCAATAAATGGATTGGTTGTGATACCAAACGGAATGCGCATCTTGCTCCACGCGTTTGAGCCTTGATCAATGTAATACTGGCGTTGTAACTGCCAGATCAGCGATTGCGAAAATGGCTTGCTTTCCTCTACAACATATTCAGGCATGTCTGAAGGAATGGTACTCTCTGGCATAACCAATCGAACTCCTGCAAATGTTGGTAATGGGCGAAGGGTGAATTTAATTATAGTCTTAACGGCACCTTTGCGGTTGAGAGAAAAACTTACTTGATATGTCTCACGTGAAACCGATCAATAATGGGGTAGTATGGGCGTTAGGCCTTGTCCCCTGAAGTCACTTCACCTTCAATTAGCCACACCCCACAACTCTTTTCAATTTCGTAAATAGCCGAAAGTCACGGACTAATCATCCAAACTTCATTTGCCCATCCTATCCCTAGTCGTTACAATTCAAGTTGAATAATAAATATCCATTCGGATATGGAGATTTTGACGTGCCCCGATTAGGCTCATTCACGTTTGTCCTTCACAGCCATTTGCCGTATGCACGTCTTGCTGGACGTTGGCCGCATGGCGAGGAATGGTTGCATGAGGCTGCGGTAGAAACCTATATCCCCTTACTCCAAACCTTATACGACCTCAAAGAGCAGGGTGTTTATTTCCGGCTGACACTTGGCATCACGCCCGTCTTAGCCGAACAGCTAGCCGATGCTGATGTCCTCGCCCATCTTGACCAATATATAGATCAGAAAATCGAAGCTGCCGCCCGCGACAAAATCTACTTCGAGTCTCCCGGCACCGCCGACTCCAATTTGCTCACGCTGGCCGTTCATTATCATAAGCAGTTTGAGTCTATCAAGTCAGCTTTTCACAACCGGTTTAATAGGGACATCATTGGTGCCTTTCGTCGCTTGCAGGATGAAGGGCTTATTGAGATCATCACAAGCGCGGCGACTCATGCCTATCTGCCGTTACTCGCGCGCGATAGTTCGATTAATGCCCAACTCAAAGCTGGTATTCAGAGTTATGAACGCCTTTTTGGACGTAAGCCATCGGTCATCTGGTTACCGGAATGCGCATATCGTCCTGCCTACATTACCGAAGACGGTCGGACTCGTGCGGGTTTAGAAACGTTTCTGGAACAGAATGGTCTCCAGATCTTCTTTAGTGAAACCCATGCCATCGAAGGTGGGCAGCCCGTTGGCGTAGCCGCTGGTGAGGTCATCGGCCCTTATGGTGCCATCAAACGCCATTATGTGGTTCCGGTAACCCCATCTCTCCAAATCGCCGAGCGTCCTGCCACAACCTATAAACCCTATTATGTCAGCGAAACGGTCTCGGGCGTTGGCGCTGAGGAACTCTCAGGTGTTGTCGTCATCGGACGTAATAATCAGACTGGAATGCAGGTTTGGAGTGCCGATCATGGCTACCCCGGTGACTTTGACTATCGTGAATTCCATAAAAAAGCGGGAACCAGCGGCATGCGCTACTGGCGTGTGACCGGCGTCAAAACCGATCTAGGGGACAAAGATTACTACCATCCGGATTGGGCAGCCTACAAGATAGATCAGCACGCCGAACACTTTGCTCACATGGTGGGTGATCTCCTGCGCGAATATCATCGCCAAACAGGTGAACGAGGCTTAATCTCATCCAACTACGACACCGAATTATTCGGGCATTGGTGGTACGAAGGCGTATCGTGGATAGGAAAGGTGCTTCGGCATCTGGCGTCCTATCCGGATATTGATCTCACCACGGCTGGCGACTTCATCAAGCGCCATCCGCCAACAGATGTCCTGAATCTTCCTGAAAGTTCATGGGGCAGCAACGGCACCCATTTCACGTGGGATAACATCGAGAACCATTGGATGTGGCAGCCCATTCATGAAGCCGAAGCCCGTATGGAACATCTCGTTGCCCGCTTCCCTGAACCTAATGATGATCAACGGATCATACTCAACCAGATTGCACGTGAATTATTGCTGCTGCAGAGTTCCGATTGGCCGTTCTTAATCACCACGGGACAAGCGCGCGAGTATGCCATTCAGCGCTTTAATCAACATCTCGACCGCTTCAACAAACTGATCGAAAGTCTCGATAGTGGCGCACCCGATCGTAAGCTAGCCGAAGAATACTACGAGTTGGATAAACTCTTTCCGGACATAGACTATCGCTGGTTTGCCGCGTCCGAATGACACGAAAACGATGGGTGTGGTTGGGATAACCCTTACACCCTTAAACTGGAGAAACACTTTTGAATATGAATGTCTTGTTTGTAGGCGCTGAGGCAGCTCCCTTTGCCAAAGTCGGCGGTATGGCTGACGTGATGGGGTCGCTCCCTGCTGCCTTGCGCAAACTCGGTGTCGATGCCCGTGTCCTTATTCCGCATTACGGCTTGATTGATGACAACAAGTTTAATATCACACATTCTTTTCACTTCAGCTTCCCGCGCACTACAGGCGCAACCGATGTTCATGTCTTCACCACCGTTCAAGATGGTGTGCCCATCTATTTGGTAAAAGGCTGGCCCTTCTTCGGCGATGACGCCACCGTCTACACCGAATGGTCTTGGGATGTGCCGCGCTTCACCTTCTTCAGTCAAGTCGCGATGGCAGTCGCGTGGGAACTCCGCCAGCGTGAAGGTTGGTTCCCCGATGTCTTCCATGTCAATGACTGGCACACTGGCCTGATTCCCTTCCTTATCGCCTCCGCCAAGTTCGATCCCAATTGGGGGCAGGTTGCCACCGTCCTCAGCATCCACAACATGGCCTATCAAGGTGAGCATGTCGGCGGTTGGATGTGGCAGTTGGGTATTCCCGGTCGCAACCATCCCGATTTACTCTGGCGTGGCCTGACCGATAACATGCTGGCGATGGCGATTGCCTACTCCGACAAAGTCTCCACCGTCAGCCCGCGTTACGCCACCGAAATTCAATACCCCTATATGGGCTACGGCCTCGCTGATCTTGTTCGCTCGCGTTCCAATGATTTAGTTGGCATCGTCAACGGCATCGACATGGATGTCTGGAACCCCGAAACCGACAAACTCCTTGTCTCCAACTTCAACGCCGATAATTTCGTCGAAAAGCGCCCACTGAATAAACATCAGCTTCAGCTCGATGCTGGATTGCCCCCTCGTGCTGATGTCATGGTCATTGGGGTGGTCAGCCGCTTGGTCTCCCAGAAGGGTTTTGACTTAGCACTGCCTGCTCTGTGGCAGTTACTTGGTGACAGCGATGTCCAGTTCATTTTGCTCGGCACGGGCGACGCCGACTTAGAATACCAATTCTGGCGTTTAGGCCAGACTTTCCCGCAGAAAGCCAAAATCTTTCAGGGGTACAACGCCGCCATCGCCCAGCGGATTTATGCCGGTAGTGATGTATTCCTCATGCCCAGTCATTTCGAACCCTGTGGTATCGGTCAAATGAATGCCATGCGCTATGGCGCACTGCCGCTTGTGCGTGAAACGGGCGGACTGGCGGACACCGTCCAGAATTATGACAATGGTCCTGCTGATAGGGGCGTAGGCTTTGTCTTCAATTGGGAAACGTCGGATGCGGTACTGGGAACGCTTCGTTGGGCATTAACCACCTATCACAACAACCGCGATGCGTGGAGGAGGATGCAGCACCGTGCTATGACGACCGATTTGAGTTGGGAAAATAGTGCTCATCAGTACTTGGACTTATATAATAACGCTATCATAAACCGTAGGAGGTAGTAGGCATCGTGAAGATCAAAGCTGTAATCCTTGCCGGTGGGGAAGGTACACGTCTGTACACCTTAACCGCCAAACGCGCCAAGCCTGCTGTTCCGTTTGCAGGAAAATACCGAATTATTGACTTTACTTTAAGCAATTGTGTCAACTCGAATATTTTTGATGTGCTGGTTCTCACGCAGTACCGTCCGCACAGCTTGAATGATCATATCGGTCGTGGTCGTCCTTGGGATTTGGATCGTTCCTTCACAGGCGGCGTTCAAACGCTTCAGCCCTACAAAGGCCGTAACGATACCGATTGGTACGCCGGTACAGCCGATGCTGTCGCCCAAAACATCAGTTTCGTGCGTCGTGGCCGTCCCGATTATGTGCTGATTCTCTCCGGTGATCACATCTACGAGATGGACTACGATGTACTCTTGCAGTTCCACCGCGAGAAGAAAGCCGACGCCACCATTTGCACCATCCGTGTCCCGATGGATGAGGCCAGCCGCTACGGTATTCTTGATGTCGATGACGACTATCGCGTCCGTGAGTTCGTGGAGAAGCCGCCGAATCCACCATCTAACCTCGCCAGCATGGGTGTCTATATCTTCAGCTATTCCGTCCTTGAGCAGCTCCTTGCGGATGACCAGAAACGCAAGGGTTCGAACCATGACTTTGGCAAGGACATCATTCCACGCATGGTCATCGAGAATATGCGCGTCTATGCCTATCCCTATGGTGGCTACTGGATTGACGTCGGAACCATCGACGCCTATTGGGAAGCCCACATGGATTTGATTGGTTCACCGCCGTCGCTCAACCTCAATGATCGCACATGGGTTATCCACACCCTCAGCGAAGAGCGTCCTCCCGTTCATATCCAGACCGGCGCGATTGTCAAGAACAGCCTGATCACCGATGGTTCGGTCATCTCTGAAGGTGCGGTTGTCGAGAACTCGATTCTTTCGCCCGGGGTCTATGTCGGCCCGAACGCGGTTGTCCGCGAATCCATCGTTCTAACCGACACCTATATTGAAGCAGGAGCGGTTGTCGAACGCTGCATCCTCGATAAGATTGTCGTTGTCGGCCATAACGCCCACGTTGGCAAGATTCAGGATATGGGCGAACTTGGCATCACCTGCGTCGGCAAGAACACCCATATTCCGGCGGGTTACAGCGTCGGCCATAGTTGTATTCTGGGTACTGATTTGCGCTTGGAAGACTTCTCGTCTTATGCCAACAAATCAGTCCCGAACAACACGCAGATCGGGTACAAGAAAAAGTAGCTTTTTAAAATAGATCTCTAGTGTCATCCGAACCCGGTGGCACTAGAGAGAATTTTATGAGAACTATAAAAGATGGGCGGGGTTACCCAAAGCCGTAAATCGGTCTTATTGTATGCTGCTCATCGTGTGATTTATTAGGAGCCTTATTGTGTCCAAAATTGAACGTACCGCGTTAGTGGTATACGGCCATTTCAGCCAACCCCCGCGCGGCAACCCCTTGACCTATGAGATCGGGGAAGAGGCTGATGCAGCCCCCTACAAAAATTGGAATGAACGCATCAATGCCACTTCCTATGCCCCCAATGCCGATGCTGGCAATTTCAACCACATCACCTTTAGTGTCAGCGAAGGCCTGATGAAATGGTTCGAGCAGGCCGCGCCGGAAACCTACAAGAAAATTGTTGAAGGTGATAAGCAATCCGTAGCGGCTCATCCGCCTGCGGGTAACGCTTTAGCTACCGCTCATAACCATGTCATTCTGCCGCTTTCTCGCAAGCGTGATAAGCGTACACAAATTGTCTGGGGCATAGCTGCGTTTGAACGTCATTTTGGACGCAAACCGTTTGGCTTCTGGCTTCCTGAAATGGCTGTCGATACCGAGTCCCTCCAGTTCTTGGCTGATGCTGGTATCGGTTACACCGTTCTAACGGGCAAACAGGTAATCGGCTTGCCCATCGGCGGTGGAGCAGGTCCGTACCGTGTGGAATTGCCCAATGGCAAGAGCATTGGCGTCTTTGTAAGACATGACGCTCTTTCAACCGAACTATCCTTTAAAGTCCATAACTTGGGTGGTGCGGGGCACTGGGCACACAACGCCCTTTCTCCTGCCCGCAAGAGTGTCGGTTCGCTGCTCTTGTTAGCCACAGCCGGTGAAACCTTCGGCCATCACTTCGCCGGTGAAGAACAGTTCCTCTACTGGTTGGTTCAGCACGAAGCCAATAAAGCTGGCTATGAACTGACCACGCTCGATCAGGTCTTCTTGAACAACCAACCCACTCAAGTCGTGAAAATCGTCGAGCGCAGTGGTTGGGGTGACCAACCGGGCCTGAGCCAGTGGTTTATGGGCGCCATTGAAAACGGCAAAGACACCACATGGAAGGGTGCGCTGCGTCGTGCGCTCGATAATGCCGCCAGCGATCTTGACCGTATCTACGAAGACCTTCTTGCACCCCATGACGTGGATCCCTACGTCTTGCGTGACGAATATCTGCCTGCCGTCTTCACGGGTAAGACGCCAGAGCAATTTATCGGCGATATGCTGCCCAAGATGAAGGACAAGCAGCGCCAGCAGCTTGCTGCCGTATTGCAAGCCCAGCGCTTAACCCAGCGTATGTATAACAGCTACACCTTCACCGACAATCAACTCGATGGCCGTCAGCCGCGTTATGCCATCGCCTGTGCTGCTACGGCACTTTCTTTAGCCCAGCAGGCCACAGGCCGTGACATGAACGACCGTCTGCCGGTTGACCTTGCAGTCGTCACATCACCTCATACATCTGTGACAGGCACCGACATGCTACAGGACGCCATCCGTGAATATGACCTATCCCTAATGAAAGCCTAGTCAACAGCCTTCTTGAATAATTCCCTCCCTCGTTTACGAGTTCAGGGGGACGAAAATTGTAAGAGAATCTTCTTTCCTCCGAATTCCCCCTCTGCCATGAAATGGAGAGGGGGTTAGGGGGTGAGGAATTACAGAATTTTCGTCTTGTGAACGTTTGCTGGGGGGGCTAGGGTAGGGGGCCCTAACTTGCCCATGCTCAAACCGCCCAAACTCAACCCCGGTGATAAGGTCGCTGCCATTACCCTCTCGTGGGGTGGAGCAGGTTTGCTTCCCCATCGTTATGAAGCAGGCAAACGTCAATTGGAGGATGAGTTTGGCCTGACAGTCATTGAAACGCCTCATGCACTGCACGATCCGGACTGGATCAGCCGCAATCCTCAAGCCCGTGCCGATGATCTTATGCAGGCCTTTGCGGATCCTTCCATCAAAGCCTTAATCTCTACTATCGGCGGCGAAGACTCCATTCGCATACTGCCGTATTTGGATCTCAACCTCATTCGCGCCAATCCCAAAATCTTCATGGGCTACTCCGATACCACCATCACCCATTTTGCTTGCTGGAAAGCAGGACTGACACCCTTCTATGGCCCGTCGTTTATGGCAGGCTTTGCCGAAAACGGCGGCATGTTCCCCTACATGGTCGGCTCTGTCCGTCAGACGCTTTTTTCTGCCGCACCCATTGGTCAGCTTCACCCCAATACCCACGATTGGACCGTCGAATTTCTCGATTGGGCTGATCCGACCAACCAAACCCGCGCACGTCAGCGCAATTCCGTGACAGGCTGGCGTTGGCTGCAAGGGCAGGGCCTACATCGCGGTCATCTCATCGGTGGTTGTCTGGAAGTGATGGATTGGCTGCGCGGCACAGATTTTTTTCCAACGCTGTCCGATTGGCAGGATGCCATTCTCTTTATTGAAACGTCGGAGGAGTCGCCTTCCCCGAGCCAATTCATGCGGATGCTGCGTCCCTTAGCTGCGATGCATGTCTTCGACAAATTGTCGGGCATTTTTCTGGGTCGCCCCGGTGGCGACATCCCGCCCGAACGTTTCCCCGAGTATGATCAGGCTCTGCTTTCCATCGTGGCTGATGAAGTTGGTCGAACCGATTTGCCCATCATTACCAACATGGATTTCGGCCACACCGACCCCATGTGTGTCATCCCTTATGGCATCCAAACCGAGATCAACTGCGACACGCAGCAAATCATCCTCCTCGAAAACGCCGTTACGGTTTGATTGGTTTATTGATTCAGGCTGTCCAACTTCATGCGTTATACCACTGTTGTTGGCCGTAGGGACACGATATATCGTGTCCGTTTTGAACTACGCTTGCATTTAACCACACTCAATACCCCACAAACCATTTCCTAACGCATTTCCACCGTTACTACCCTGAATCCTCCCTCAAAACCGTTAGCAAACTCGTCTAGAAAGAGTTACATTTTGGTCACCCTAACCTAGCTCTTTTGTGCTATCCTGTTCTTATCACTCGGTTTTATCTTGGCGTTCTTGGCGGTTGATATGTCTTTTTCTCTTATTTTCTTTGAGTCTTTGTGGTGAAAAAGATTTTGCATTTTGAGCAGCGGCAGTGCACAAATTGCACAGCTATAGTCCCCTTGTGGGGCGGTGGCACTGAGGGAGCCATCCGCTGCAAATGCGCCAATTCAGCGGCATCAGCCGAGCCAACCGCCGACACAAAATGTCAATTCAGCGGAAGCACGGGAGCGCCCCGCCAGCCATTTCGGCGGATAAATGTGCAAAATATGCAAAATATGCAGTAAATGCGAATCTAGAGCGCCTGCGCCGAAATAATATACTTCGCTGTCCCTGCGTTCGTCGCCAGTGGCACGTTATGCACGTTACAAATCCGGAGTAATCCCTGAATATCGGGATCATGAGGATTGGCCGTCAGTGGGTCAACAAAGAAGAACACCGCCTCAATCTTGCCCTCGGCCACTTGCCCCGCGATCTGCGCGTCGCCACCCAAAGGGCCGGAAAGCATTTGCCGGACGTTTAGCCCGCACTTTTCAATAAGGAGTTGTCCGGTTGTCTTGGTCGCGACCAGATCATATTTTTGCAGGACTTCCTTATTCGATAGCGCAAACGCCACCATATCGGCTTTCTTACCGTCGTGCGCAACCAATGCCAGTGTTTTTCGATTTTCGCTCATTTAAAGTGCTAACTCTCTGTATAAACCTTGGCGTACTTTGCGCCTTGGTGGTTCAAAATCATATTTTAATGGGTAACACGTATCGACTTGCTCGCTGTACCCGTACCGCCCGCTGGCTCATGCGGAGCGCCTCCGCGTAATACCCTTCAAGTTGCGCCATAATCGCGCTCCAAGGGTGTGCCTCAGCATATCGTCTCGCCTCATGCGACATGCTTGCGCGCAGCTCCGGATAATCCCGTAGTCGTTTCACAGCCTCTGCAAAAGCCTTTGGATCTAGTTTACAAATGTACCCCGTTTCCCCGTCTTTCACCAGATCAACCACCCCCCCTTGGTTGATCACCACCGCTGGCAAGCCGGAAGCCATCGCTTCTTGTACTACCTGCCCGAAGGTTTCCGATGGGCTGGGGAAGATAAATACATCTGCGCTCGCGTAAGCCTGAGCCAAATTCTCTCCGAACAAGTAGCCCATGAAGTGTGTACCTGTCCCAGCAAATTGCGCCTCAAGTTCACCCCTTAATGCCCCGTCCCCAATAATTGTGAGGGCAACTCCGGACATTTGCGCCACTTCCGTCAGGAGGTTAATCCGCTTTTCGTTCGCCAATCTGCCCACGTACACCACTACTAAATTGGATGGATCGCGTCCGTTGAGTAGTCGTTCCCGCCACGCTTCACTGCGATGCTCTGGACTAAAATGGCTTGTATTCACACCGCGTCCCCACCGTCGCAGTCGCTTATAGCCCCACTTCTGAAGTTGATTAAGGGTGTAGTTGGAAGGTACAAGCGTGAGATGACATCCATTGTGGATGAACCGGAGCCAGTTCCGGCTGGGACTCGCGAATAACGAAAGTCCATAATGGTTGGCATACGCCGGAATGTCCGTCTGATAGTTTGCGATGACCGGAATGTGCCTTCTACGACCCGCCAGCATACCGCTTACCGAAAGCACCGCTGGACTGAACAGGTGGATCAAATCAGGTTGAAACGCATCTAGGTGCTGGTTAATCATCAGGTTTGGCAGGGCGATACGCGTTTCAGGTGCGACTCGCACACCGAGGCTCGGCATAGGCACGACTTTTGATGGGCCGATCTGTGTGGGAGCAATATCCGGCGCGAAGACCAACACCTCACGTCCGGTTTCCTGCAAATAGCGTGTCGTCAGATAGGCTGTTTTTGAGACTCCATCCACTTTGGGCAAAAACGACTCCGCGAAAATCGCGACTCGTTTAATCGCGCTGCCACTGCCTAGGCGGTTAGGTAAGTCGAAAGCGAATTCAGAACCGTAGATTTGTTCCGCCTGATCCGGATTAATTTGACTGAAAGCTTTAAGTAATCGGTCAGTTGCCATCGTGTGCCCTCTACTACATTTGGTGCTGCCAGTGCCCTGTGGAAGTCTCCCTTACAACGCGCGTCATTGCGCTAGCATTGAAGACCTCATTGGCATTCAAGTTCACACTTAATAACACTTCTATGGTGAGGAGGTAACGCAGCACAACAATCGCTGTTGTCCAGCCAACCTACCAGATTAACAATGTAATCTTGCTCATGCTGAGAATGGTTGGTTTGACTGCCGCGCGAAGGAGCAACTTGCTGTACAATCCACCTTATGCGTCCTGACTCAAATTTCAACCGTTCTTCCCGTTGGCTGATCCTGACTGCTGCCATAGGAACAGTCTTTATATTGGGCTACGTGGCTATCCGTCTCGGAAGTCAACGTGAGTCTCAGCAATCTCTAGCCTTATCGCCTTTCCCGACTCTGCCCACATTGGATTGGACGCCAATCGCGCCTTTTGCCCAAGTGGATCCGGCCATCATCTCGTTTCTTCAGTATGGTCAGCCTGATTACGGTATTGCCCCGTTGCAGGTCTTAGGGGAAGGGATACCACCGGTGGGAGCTTATTTGCCTCAATCAGGTAACACCCGTTTTGAAGTGGTCACCCCCACGCCAACCCTAACTCCCACTGTAACGCCCATCCCGACCACGACCATGATTCCAGTGTTTCAGCCCTCGCAAACACCTATTCCTACTCGCACACCTGTGCCGACACGCACACCCGTACCAACCGCTACGCTGACACAGACGCCGACGCCAACCAACGAATTAGTCGCCACAGTTTTAGCCTTCGCGGCTACAGTGAATGCGCCAACTGCTGAAGTCATCATCCCGACAATTACCGTTGCCGTGACCGTTGCGCCGGGAACCGAATGCGCGCCATCCGGTTTGCCCGTTTCGGGCTTGCTGACCCAACGTTATTTTATTGGTCACACCGGCATTGATCTGGCCGTACCAATGGGAACACCAGTAAGAGCGACCCATAGTGGCTATGTCGATTGGGCAGAGTGGAACATTTATGGCTATGGCAATCTCGTCGTGATCCATAGTGATCACTTTATTACCTATTACGGTCATAATTCGTCGTTCAATGTCAATAAAGGGGATTTTGTCCAAAAAGGGCAGGTGATTGCTTTTAGTGGGAGCACTGGACACAGCAGTGGCCCGCACGTCCACTATGAAACCCGTATCAACGATGTCACGGTTGACCCTTTGACCTTCGAGTCGCGCGGCTACCGGTCTTGTTGAACACGACTTATTTCCGATTTCGAAATAGATGAACTGGCCTATAATAAGGCTTGTAAACCTTAACCCGCATTTTCAGGAGTTTTTATGACGGTTGGCTCAACTCGGCCTCGTTATATCTCGCTGCGCTGGCGGCTCTTTCTGCCTGTATTCATAGCACTACTCATTGTAGTCATGATGGGTGCATACGGCCTTGGACAAAGCCTCACTCAAACGGCTTCGACTCCACAAACTAATCTACTTATTCAAACCGGTGATGCGTTTCGCAACCATACCAATGATCTTTATGAACAAATGGTGTTAGAGGCGCAGCGTGTAGCGTTTACACGTGGTGTGGCCGATGCGGTGAGTGCTCGTTTAGCCACAGAATTACAGCCTATTTTGGAAACCTCTGGTCGTCTTGCTAACCTAGACAGCATTATCGTGACCGATGCGCAGGGTGTTGAAGTCGCTGGTGTGCTCCGCGTCGAACAACAGTCGAATGTGTCATACACCGTTAGCACGAATACCGACCTTCATGTCCAGTCAGTTATTCGTGCTGTGCTTGATGAAAAAACGGTCGGCGCAACCGGTTTGCTGCGCACTCCTTCCGGGTTGCTCCTCTATACAGCGGTTCCGATGCTCGACTCGAATCAGCCCATCGGGATTGTGCTGGTTGGCCGCTCCCTTGATAAAGTACTCTCTGACTTAAAATCTGATGGCATCTCCGATCTTGCTATGTACGGTTCGGATGCTGCCTTACTTGAAACCACCACTCGCCCTGTTGATAGCACAGCGTCTGATCTCAGCATGTCGCCTGACTTTTTTCAGAAGATACTAGCTGTTCCAAATCAACTGACAGTTCGTTCGATTCAATTAAGTAATCAAGCCTATCGGGTAGGCTATCTGCCTTTTCAGTTCGGGCCGCAGCCTCTAGGCGCACTGGCTATATTGCTTCCGGATACCGTTCCAGCCATTGCTCAAACCGGCCAACAGCTTGGTGGGCTAACATTAGCCGCCGTGGCTGGCGCAGCGATCATCGCGCTTTTCATCGCGACTTACATAAACATTATTCGCCCTGCCGCACAGGTGGCTTCGGCAGCCCAATCGCTAACGCTGGGCAATTCTTTTGTTCGTACAGGGATGCAGCCAACCAATGAAATTGCGACTGTTGGACATGCTCTGGATAAGTATGCGGATTATGTCCAAGAACGGCAGGATAGCTTACGTGCTTCTTTGCGCCGTCAGCGTCGCGAAACTGAATACTTGATGTCTGTTTTAGAAGCTATGCCGGATGGCGTTGTCGTGCATGACCAGCAGGGCCAAATTATAGTAATGAATCAGGCCGCGAGAGTTTTGCTCGGTACTCAACCGCAAGACCAGCTAGCACTTCGTTCGCTATTCGCTCAACCCAATGCATCATCGCGACCGCTAGTGCCCGGTCTCTATACGCTTGGCAATCCACGCCGTCTTGAATTTGATGGTCACATGGTCAGTGCTCAAGCTGCTTCCCTGATCAATATTTCAGATGAGCGGGTCGGCACACTGGTTGTCTTGCGGGACGTCACCAGAGAAGTGCGCCGTGAACAACTGCAAGAAGACATGCTAAGGCGTCTGTCGGATGAAGTCCAAGTTTCATTCTTGCCGTCTTCTCATGGCGAAACACCGTCTTCTCTGATGAGCGAGGTCGCACATGATTTGGGCCGTCACGCTGCTGCGCTCCAAAAACTCATTTTTGAGATGCGCGAAATCACAATGCCTGATGTTCCTCAAATACGCGAATCACAGCGCGCACTCTATTTGGATACGCTGATTTGGGTCATCGCCAATGAGTGGCGTCAGATTGCAAGCGCAGCCAATCTCTCTCTCGAAGTGCTGATCGAAAAACGAGGACTGTTTGTGCTCGGTGATGAACGCCGCCTGCGTTGGGCAGTTGGTAATCTCGTAGACAACGCCATCAAGTACACGCTTCCCGGTGGTAAGCTGACGCTCGAAATAAACGGTGAAGCAGAGGGTCGGGCGCTGATGCGTATACGCGACAATGGTGTGGGCATATCCCGTGAGGAGCTTCCACATATCACGACACGTTTCTATCGGGGTACTCCCCTTACCGCTGACGGTGATATACTTCGTGTTCCCGGAACAGGGCAAGGGCTTTATGTAGCCAAGCAGGTCATTGAAGCGCATGGCGGCTTGCTCCAAGTGAAAAGCACAGTTGGCGTCGGTACGGCTGTTTACTTTGCCCTGCCTGTGACGGCCTCGGTCAGTTACGAGTTACCTGTACTGCCCCGTGAGTTTGATCTCGAAGGCGAAACAGTGCGTATCCAGCGCAATAACCTGTAACGACATCAAAACATGGAGTTTGCTGGAATGCGATCAGGGTCAACGTATCGGGTCTTTATTTTGTTATGGCTGATTACCGCCGTCTATCTCGCTTTCTTGCCGACACGTCATTACACACAGGATGCGGTCAATAACCTGACTTATCTCGAAGCACATAACAGCTTCGAAAGTTGGCATAGTCAGCATTTACTCGGCTTAAAACCCGGCGAATGGCTTTATGCGCTGACCAACCTACGTGCTTGGCAGGCGATGCGCATTGCTCAAGCGATACTTGGCGGTTTAACGATTGTACTGCTTTACCTCGGCCTAGAAGAACTAACGTCGCGCCGCTGGTTGGGGATAATCGGCGCTTTATCGCTTTGCTTTAGCTATGGTTTCTGGCATTACAGCAGTGATCCCGATATTTACGGCTTGGGCTATGC
This sequence comes from Aggregatilineales bacterium, assembly GCA_044226855.1. Taxonomy (GTDB): domain Bacteria; phylum Chloroflexota; class Anaerolineae; order Aggregatilineales; family Phototrophicaceae; genus CFX2. The sequence goes on along the minus strand of JBGAGF010000008.1, from coordinate 61,340 downwards.
TGCCATTGCACTCTTGATGTGGACTTATGTTCGTTTCCTTAAGCGTCCAACGGATACTGGCAGCATTATTCTTGGGCTGAGTGCTGCTATCGCTCTCTTATCCCATCAAATCAATATTGAACTAGCAGGACTGATTGGCCTTTCGCTCATCTTTGCGGTCATTCGCAAGCGAAATGATTTACCTGTAACCTTGCGTCAGATCATTATTTACGCTGGCTGTAGTCTCTTGCCGACGATATTGCTTTACGTTGTCGCTTGGCAATCGGTTAGTGCTTCATTTGTTCAGCAGGGTTTGTCTGCACCAACGTTCGTGGATTGGCTGCTACGCTATTTTCAGAGTGCTGATTCGGGCCAAGCAACTTGGGGTGTTTCGTTTGGACTACAGAATTTACCAACAGCCATCTATACATGGCTCTCCAGTTGGACGCTCGTTCCTCTTTTTGGTTCAACGCCAATCTGGCAGCTCATTCCAATAGGACTGTTTGGTGTTCTCGTGTTGATATTGTTTATTCGTGCCCTGTATATCTTGTTCTCAGCGAGCACGGTCGACAAGTACATTTTGTGGATTGGTGTGTTCACTCTTGTCGCCAATGGAATCAGTGGTTGGTGGTGGCAAACCGGCAACATCAAGTTCTATCTATTCATGCAAATCAATGTCATCTATCTGGTCGCACTCTATGTGGGTAAACTGCTCAAGCAACAGCCTGTATATCGCACTCGTGAATTGACATTGCCGTTATCCGTCATGAGTTTGCTAGTGCTGTTCCACTTAACGCTGACTCTGCCGTACGAAACGACGGGAGGCATATTTGAGGTCGCTGATCACCTTAAAGACGCAAACCAAATCGTGGCTTTCCAAGATCCTAACCAAGCACGGATTCTGCCCTACATCAGTCCGAATACGACTGAAACATTATCATCTGATTTCTGCGATGAGTCATCACAGACCACCAAAGCGACTTTGTGGGTGGTGCGGCAGGATATTATTGTCACATGCCCATCACTGACCTCTGCCACGGAAATTACCCGTTTTCAGGTGGATCGCACCCGTGCCAAGTGGGTTCTTTTGGATATGACCTCTGCACTCCAAACAAAATAGCACAGGCTCATGCAACCTGTGCTATTGGCTAGAATCAAATTGGCTTGCTGAGAGGATTAACCTTTCAGCGTGTAAAGATAAGCAATGATGTCGTTAATTTGCTCTTCTGTCCAAATGTCTTTGTAGACTTGTGGCATTAGTTGGTCAGGGAAACCGGGTACCACAAATGCGCTCGGATTGACAATCGACGTATGAATATAATCATAAGCCGATTGACCCGGCACACGGCTCTCTGCACGTACACTCACATTCAATAGACCGGGGCCAATAAGCTGAGCCTCCGTATCAAAGTGATGGCATGTGGCGCAAGCAAAGTTCACCTCGCTGCGAACCGTATTGAAATATTCTTTGCCCTTCTCAGGGTCTCCGTTTGGCTCACCGCCACTAACTGCTTGCGGAACCGCCGTCGGTTGCTCGACCGTCGCGGTTGGTGCAACGGTGGCTGCTTCAGTAGCCGTGACCGGCAGTGGTGTTGCCGTAGGAGCATTCGTAGGTGCGTCGGTTGGAACTAATGTAGCAGTCGCAGTCGGCGCGATTTCTGTTAAGTGTTGATCGGTCACGGCCAGCGCAGCTTGTGTGCCCTGCGCTTGTTCTGACCAGACTGGTGTTGCAACAGTGCCACATGCAGCCAGAAGCAATCCAAATGTAAGTAGGGCAAGACGGTATACAAATTTCATTACCAAAAACCCCTGCGGATGGTTTATTGTGAGGATTTGAACAAGATAACTGCCAAAGTATAGCACAGCCCCAAATGGCCTGCAATTGGCTTACTGCCACATTTTTCTTAACTAAACTGCTTTAATACGGCTCAAAATCCTGTCGTTTCAGGCCTACGATAGTGAATCAACCGTTGCAGCGCTTTCAACTCGTATGGCCATTCATAGTATTCCATTTTGTAGCGCCAGCCACTCAATGCCTGTAATGCTTGTCGCCACTGGCCTTGGAGGCGCATATCAGTCACTGTCGGATAGTAGGCATTAATGACTGATTCAAAGTTGCGAACACGCCGCCGCGTGCTGTCCTTAAACCAAGGCGTACTTGGATCACGCCGCATGGAGAACTTTGCCCATTCAGGACTTGCCCATTCATCGAGGGTGGTCGGAAACTTAAAACCGAGTTTGGTCGCTTCATCGAGTAAAATGCTGCCTTCTTGTGGCACGGGGGTATATATATACAAAACTAATTCGGTCGCCGGATTGACTTGCTTGATTTTGCGGATAAATTGGATGGTCGATTCAATGTCGGCGCGTGGTTCAGGAGGATTACCCATGACGAATGACAATTCCGGTACGATGCCATAGTACTTCATGCGTTCGACCAGTGCCAGAGTCATGGCCGTTCCGGACTTCCCACCTTTGTTCATTCGCTTAAGCGTTTCATCATCGCCGCTTTCCGCACCCATAAAAATCATCTTTGCGCCGCTGCGTTTCATCTTCTCCCATGTGTCATCACTGTAACTCATCAGCGTATCCACGCGCCCAAGGCCCCACCATTGAATATCTTTTCCGGTGATGCGCTCGGAAAACTCGGCTGTTCGATCTTCGCGTACAAAAAAGTCCATATCATGGAATTCGAGCGCGTTAATCTTCCAGTTGTCTTGGAGATGCGTCACAATATCTGCGACGCGTTTGGCGCTTTCAGGCAGCCAGCGTCGGTTAGCCAATGCTACGACCGCGCAGAAGTTACAGGCAAATGGACATCCAAAGCTGGTATTGTGGTTCAGCACGCGGGTTCCGAGATAGCTTTTGCCAACGTAGCGGCTGACATCAAGTTTGTCATAGGGGAACCACGGCAAATTGTCCATCGGTACATTGGGTGCTCGTTCATTGACACACACCTCACCATTTTTGAGATAAGCCAGCGAGGGAATATCCTCGATTGATCCACCAGTATGCACGCGGTCAACTAATTGGCGAAATGGCGCTTCACCTTGCCCACCGATAGTGTAATCAACATATCCGCTTTTGAGTACTACTTCGTAATGCTGTGTCGGGAAATAACCACCCCACACAATTTTGAGATCAGGAAGTGCGGCTTTGATTTGCTTGCAGACAGGTACGGCTTGGCGAAGCTGCGGCCCCGGCATACAGGTCACGGCTAGCAGTTTGGCCTTGGTCGCGCGTGCCCGTTCAATAATCATGGCTGCGGGGTCATCGATTAAGTTACCATCAATAAATTCCACATCATAGTCATTGGCAATAACAGCCGACACGGCCAATAAGGAAAGGGGGAGCCGCTGTTTACCCTTTGATGTGCTGACCGGATTATAGAACAAGACTGTATGCCGCATCGTGAACCTCATCTCTGCCTGTAATTTGTTCGTAAACTATTGTGACCAATGTATACTTACTACGCAAATAGAACTTTTTGCGGATGTACTCAGTGAACCGCGTTAGAATGAGCCGTAGATTAAAATGAATCGTACCGACCGCCTACTTGCCCTGATCGTCGAACTCCAAGCCAAACGCTGGCAGCGCGCCGAAGACCTTGCGACCACATTTGAAGTCAGTAAACGTACCATTTACCGCGATATGCTGTCTTTGATGGAATCCGGAATACCAGTTATTTCGTCACCGGGGCAGGGCTATGGACTGGATGAAGGGTATTTTCTCCCGCCTCTGAGCTTTACGACAGACGAGTCGATTGTGCTGCTCTTAGGCACAGATTTCATGGCGCAGACCTTTGATTCTCAGTATCAATCGGCTGCCCGTTTAGCTACCAGTAAAATCCGTGCTGTACTCAATCAGCGGCTCCGTGATGAAGTCGATGATTTACAGACGAGCATGCGCTTTATTGCAGTCAATCCGATTGAAGCCACTGCGCGGCCAGAGATGCTCCAGCAGTTACGCCGTGCGATTATCCAGCGCCGTATCGTTCATATGAATTATCATACCCGTTCGGCTGATAATCAGAATATTGGGGGTAGTAAGACCACGCGCGATGTCGACCCGTATGCGCTTATTCACCTCGACAACACATGGTATCTTTCGGGTTACTGCCACCTGCGCCACGAAACCCGCAACTTCCGACTTGACCGCATTGATGATTTAAGAATTTTACCAACTACGTTCAAACGTCCTCAGAATTTCCACGTCGGACCCAAACCGCCTTCTGAGGCTGATATCACGGTGCGGGTGTTGTTCAAACCGGCTGTTGCACGCTGGGTTCAAGAAGACTCATTCTTTTATGTCAAGCAAATGGAAACGAAGCCGGACGGACTGCTGGTTACTTTACGTGTTCGCCAAGAAACTGATCTTATTCAGTGGTTGCTGGGCTGGGGTTCGAATGTCCGTGTCCTTGAACCGTCCTCACTTCAAGAGCGTTTAGCCACCGAACTCGCAACAGCCCTTAACCAGTATCAATCAACAACCTAAAGCGTCTTCCAGAACACGTTTTTTAGCTGTTGCCATAATGGTGTCACACGCCTGTTTTATGCTGATTAATGTAAGTCATCAAGAACAAATCGCTAACCGATAAAACAGGAGCACTAGAACATGAAAAACACTATCAACTGGTTTGAAATTCCTTCCGTTGACTTTGACCGCGCCGTTCGCTTTTACAGCACCGTTTTTGATGTTGAGCTACATCAGGAAAACGTCATGGGTGTCCAGAGCGGCATATTCCCGGATGGTGGCGAAAATACGGTGAATGGCGCGGTCGTTTTCTCGCCAAACTATGAGCCTTCGACAAAAGGCAGTGTGGTCTACTTGAATGTCACAGGCCAATTGAAAGCCGTGCTTGACCGGATTGAACCTGCTGGCGGGAAGATTGCAATGCCCCCAACTGACATCGGCTTCGGTTTTATTGCTTTTTTCCTCGACACCGAGGGCAATAAGGTCGGGCTGCATTCCGAGAACTAATCGCTCGATAAAGGTGGCTGGGATAGATTATCTGTCCCAGCCTTTTCTATTGCGATCACATCCTCGCTGACACCTTATTCTCGTGCTATAGTCTGGTTATCTTTGATCAACACATACCAGACTATGAATAACATTTCGCTTGAAACCGATTGGCGCTATTTCCCCACAGAAATCATGGATGCTGCTTATGGCGTGTCTGAACTGGATGAATCGTCATGGGGCGTTTTACCACAGCTTTCCGATTATCCCCGTGATTTAATTGCTGTCTCTAGCTCGCTTCATTTGCGCCACACATTTGATCTCGAACCAATTAGCGACGTTTGTGTGCGTATTCATCTTCACTTGCAGCATGCGCCAAACGACACCCAAGTCTATGTCAATGGATGGCATGTTGGCGCGACAAAATCCGCAGAAGTTCTCTTTGCTGACATCACGGATTATGTATCGCTGGAAGATAACCTTCTCCTACTCAAACTCACTCGTTCGGGTGATTTGCATGGACTGTTCGTGCAGCGCGTACCCTGCGAAAGTTGAAAAGTTAGTCAATTTACGAGCTAACCCCGTTAAGAGAGTGCCGGATGCACGCTACCGTAATTGACGCATCATAACCCTTCCGTTACAATACCAATTGTTCAAAATCATATTACTCGGTACAGCCTAATGAAGTATTACCTCGAAAGTATGGGGTGCCAGATGAATACGGCAGACAGCCAGTATCTGGCCTCCGAACTCGAAAAACTCGGTCATCACGCCACATCCTCTCCCCACGACGCCGACATTATGGTGGTCAATACCTGTGTGGTGCGCCAACAAGCTGAAGATAAAGCATTCAGCCGTCTCGGTGAATTTAATGTCTTTAAGCAGGAAAATCCCGGTCGCGTTATCGGTGTGATGGGGTGCCTCGTCGGTGTGCAAGACGGGCTCCGGTTGCGGAAACGCATTCCCTATGTGGACGTGTTCATGTCGCCGAGCGATCCACGTCCGATGGTTGACTTCCTGCAAAGCCGCCTGACGGAAGCCGAAGCGCTGCAATTCGAACAACGTGATCGTGAGCAACGTGATGCGCTGCAAGATGGTGATATCCTGCTGCCTGCCCATGAGCAGGGCAGCCTCATCAGTGCTCATGTGCCCATTGTATATGGCTGTTCACACGCTTGTGCGTTCTGCATTATCCCACGCCGCCGCGGCGTTGAACGCAGCCGGAGTGTGGGTGAAATCGTAGGGCATATTCGCAGCCTTGCTGTCCAAGGTGTGCGTGAGATTACACTGCTGGGTCAAATCGTCGATCGTTACGGTAAAGATGTTCCTGATGGTCCTGATCTGGCGGATTTGCTGCGGAATGTACACCGAATCACTGAAGATACTGGCCTTGAACGTATCCGTTTCCTAACCAGCCATCCCAACTGGATGACCAATAAAATTCTCGATACGGTTGCTGAACTACCGCACTTGATGCCTGTTATCGAAGTTCCGGTTCAGGCGGGCGATGATGTTGTGCTTCAAAATATGAAGCGTGGTTATACGGTCGATCAATATCGCAAACTGGTCGCCAATATTCGTTCACGTATCCCTGATGTTGCCATCCATACGGACATCATTGTGGGTTTCCCCGGCGAGACTGAACAGCAATATCAGAATACTTATGATTTGTTGGCCGAATTGAAGCTGGATAAAGTCCATCTTGCCCGTTATTCGCCGCGTCCCCATACCTTAAGCGCCCGTTCGATGGTGGATGATGTGCCAGACGAAGAAAAGCGCCGCCGCCACGAAGCGATTGATGACATGCAGGCCGGTGTTTTGGCGGAGATTAATGCGCGAACACTGGGCAAGACGGTTCCCGTACTGGTAGAGGAATCCCACAAAGGGCGGTGGCGTGGTCGCACACCTCAGAATAAACTGGTATTCTTTGACGATACGGCTGATTGGAAGGGCAAGATTGCTGAGGTCGAAATCACATGGACTGGCCCTTGGAGCATGATCGGGCGCTTATTAACGCCTGAGACACAAGCAACGGATCATTTTCCACTGCCGGTTTTCGCAAACGACAATGCACAGAACTCGCAGATTGCGTTAAAATCGTAACTGAGTGTATTGCGTATTATTTTACAATTGTCTTTGTTGTCCGCTTGCCAACAACAATATTTGCGTCATAATGATGCGCGACCTTTCTCATTCCGACTGAAGGAGCACGCCGAATGCCACCTGTGAAAAGTGGTTATTACTATCCCAACAAATTCGCTCGTATCTTCCTCGATGCGATGGAAGAGGTCATGGGCAAGAACGGTCTGAACGCCGTTTTGCATCTCGCTGATTTGGACAACTTAATCGGGAACTATCCGCCCGATAATCTGGATAAAGTCTTTGACTTCGCCGATTTCACTGCCCTCTGCGTCGCTCTGGAAGAAATGTATGGACCGCGTGGCGGTCGTGGGTTGGCGTTACGCGTCGGCCGTACTCTGTTCGCGGATGCTTTGCGCGGCTTCGGCGCTCTAGCTGGTGTCGGTGACTTGGCTTTCAAGGTGCTGCCTCTGAGTGCCAAGCTCAAAGTCGGTGTTCCGGCGATGGCCAACATCTTCAGCCAGTTCAGTGACCAGATCAGCAACGTCCGTGAAGAAGGGGATGATCGCATCATCTACACGTTGGAGCGCTGCCCGATGTGTTGGGGACGCAAGTCCGACAAAGCCGTGTGCTATGTCGGTCAAGGATTGCTGCAGGAAGGTCTGCGCTGGGTGTCCGGAGGACGTGAGTTCAAAGTCGATCTCTCGACCTGCATCGCCAAAGGAGATGACATCGGACGATACGTCATCTATAAAGAACCGATTGAATAGTTCGGCCTTCACATTGGAATCAGAAGAGTCTCTTGATAAGAGGCTCTTTTTGTTTCCAGACGCTCCTTGCCGCTTCAAATTGATTGACTTTTGCTGTAATACCTATTGATACGCGTTTAGCGTATACTGTCTAGAGTGGATGGCAGTCTATTAAATTCTCCATTCGTTTTAGGAGGCTATAAATAATGGAACAGCTTGTACAGGCTATTCAAAATAAATATAACTTATCCAATACTGAAGCGCAGAAGGTTGTTCAAACATTGGTTCAAGTCGAACAGAAGCGCCAAGCAGAAGTCGGCAGCGGTGCTCCGGCGGGTATGCGCGGTATGGGTCACGGTGGTGGTTCGAGTATCATGGGTTTGTTGAGCGGACTCATGAGCGAAGGCTCACAACAAGGCAACCAACCGGGGATTACGGATGATCTGATGGGGATGGTCGGTGGTTTGCTTGGTGGGGGCGGTCAACAAAGCAATCAAGGTGGGTTAGGCGGATTAGTGGGCGACTTGCTTGGTGGGGGCGGCCAACAAGGCAATCAAGGTCAAGGCGGGTTAGGCGGATTAGTGGGCGACTTGCTCGGTGGCGGTAGTCAACAAGGTAATCAACCGGGAATAACGGATGAATTAATGGGAATGGTCGGTGGTTTGCTTGGTGGTGGAGGTCAGCAGGGCGGTAATCAAGGCAATATGAGCAGCCTTGTGGGATCGCTTCTTGGGGGAAACCATAATATGGGCTCCAGCGGGAATATGCTGGGCGCAGTCCTTGATCTGTTAAGTGATGGTGGGCAACAGAACCACGCCAGCAGCCTTGAAAGTATTGTTGGTGGACTACTAGGTGGCGGTGGCTCACAGGGTAATATGGATGTGGGTAGTTTGGTCGGCAGTTTGTTGGGTGGTGGCAGCCAACCTTCGCAGCAGACTTATCAACAGCCTACGGCACCCGCACAACATCAACAACCTTCGCAGCCTGCGAAACCCGATATGGGCGGCATGCAGGGTGCTTTAGGTAACCTAGTTGCAGGTAATCCGAAGAAAAAGAAACCCGGTTTTCAGAAGAAATAAAAGATCAACCCGATTGATGGGCGACCAAACTGGCCGCCCATTATTTTGATTGTCTTTAGTTCGATTCGAATTGTGACAGCGTTGCAAATGTGTCTTTGATCGCCGGATAGAGATTGCGGAAGGCCGGGTAAAGTCGTTCATAATCCGCAACCCCCGCCTTATCCGGTTGGATGGTGTCTACTCTGCGAACCATATTGGCGCAGGCAGTTGGGACATCTTTATATGTTCCTTCACCGACGGCAGATAGAATGGCTGCTCCGAAGGCACTGCTTTCCCCAGTATTGACGGTGTACAACGGAATACCCATGATGTCGGTGGTGAGCTGAAGCCATACTGGACTGTTGACCAGACCACCCGCGATGACCGCTTCTGATGGGTTCGCACCGAGCGAGCGCAGCAGCTCCAGTTGATCGCGGATACCAAATGATACTCCTTCCATGACGGCGCGGATCATATGCGACAGGCCGTGACGGAGCGTGAAGCCGACGAATGCACCACGCGCAAACGGATCAGGATGAGGATTGCGTTCGCCTGTCAGATAAGGCGCAAAGAGCAAACCGAGCGCTCCACGCGGAATGGATTCAGCCTGCTTGTTGAGGTCGTCATAGCTCAGATTGGGTGTCAACTCGTCGTGTAACCAGCGGAGGCCACCGGCAGCGCTGAGCATGACGCCCATGTGGAACCATGTGCCGGGAATAGGCCCGCAGAAGGTGTGTAGACGACCGTCCGGTTCGGGCGCATACTGGCTGTTAAAGGCATAGGCGACGCCTGAAGTGCCAACGGTCAAGCTGGCGAGGTTCTTGGTGACAATGCCGTTACCGACACCACTGGCGGGTTGATCGCCCGCACCACCGACAATCGGCGTTCCGACTTTAAGTCCGGTTGCGGCAGCGCCTTCTTCGTTAACGTGCGCGCTGACTTCTTGGGATTCGCAGAGATCAGGCAGGATAGCGCGTGGAATATCGAATGCGGCCAGCAGTTCGTCTGACCACGTGCGCTTGCCTACGTCCATACAACCGAAGCCGGATGCATCAGCCACATCGCAGACAAAGGCACCGCTCAGGCGGTAGCGAATGTAATCCTTGGGCAAGAGGACGTGCGCAATTTGCTTGTAAACTTCGGGTTCGTTTTGATGCACCCAGAGGAGTTTTGGTGCGGTAAAGCCAGCCAGCAAGCGACTACCCGCGATTTGATAGACCTTTTTTGCACCGACTTTTTCGGTGACTTCCTCACATTGTGGCGCGCTGCGCTGGTCGTTCCAAAGAATGGCAGGACGGACGGATTTCCCGTTCTTATCGAGGGAGGTCAAGCCGTGCATTTGTCCGGTGAGGCCAACGGCGGCGACGTTTTTCGCACCGACTTGTTGAACGACTTCACGGATGGATTTACTGGCAGCCTGCCACCAATCTTCGGGGTCCTGTTCTGACCAAAGGGGGCGAGGGGTGGACAGTTCATGTGGATTGCCTTTGACGACAATCACATTCCCTTGTTCATCAATCGCGAGGGCTTTGGATGCAGTGGTGCTGGTATCAACACCGATAAAGTATTTGCTCATGAAAAAATCCTTATTACTATCTACGACTCGATTCAGTCAGAGTTTATCAGGCGAAAAAACTGTGTCAAACTTGTTTTAACAGATCGATAGGCGGTTTTTGCATGTCGAACGGCACGTTAACGTCAAATAACTGTAATAACGTAGGCGCGATTTGCATGAGATGAAGCCCCGTCAGCTTTTGACCGCCCAGATTATGTTTAGGGTCATTGAAAATGAACATGCCTTGCTGTGCGTGGTTAGCATCGTCCGGGCCGGTGTCATTTTCGAAGATGTGGATGCTGTTCCAACCGACAGTTCCGATGGAACGCCACGCTAAATCTCCAAAGTAGACAAGAACATCCGGCGGGACACCACGACTGTTTTGATAAATGGCTTCGGGCGTGAAGCAGCGTGTTCCGATGGGCTGACCGTTTTCGTCACCAAGCGCTTCAAGCTTCTGGATAAGTTCTGTGCGCAGCGAGTCGAATTCGGATGCCGGAACGATGCCTTGAGGCTCACGGTCTTGAAGGTTTATAAACAGGCGGCCATAGTAGCCTCCATCACCCCACGCGCGCGTCTTACTCCAATCGACTTTGAGGTCTTCAAAGCGAACGGCACCTTTGGACGTATCAGGCGGCTCGGTGAGGACAAGATAGCCTTCGCGGATCAGCCATTCGTTGATGCAGATACCTCCGTCCATTTTCTTCGCACCATGATCGGAAACGACGAATACTGCGGTATCCTCATCAAAGAGAGGAAGCAGGGTGCCGATTTCACGGTCAATCAGGTGGTAGTATTCGCGGATGGCCTCTTTAAACGGGCTGTTGGGATCATGCTGGCGGTGGGTGCTATCCATATCTTTCCAGAAGGCATGGTGCATCCGGTCAACGCCGATTTCGACCAACATGAAGAAATCCCAAGATCGTGTTGTGAGCAGTTGACGGGCAACTTCAAAGCGTTTGCTGGTCATCTCGCGGAGTTGATCGAGTAGCCATTGTTTGTTCTCGGTTCGGAACCCTTTGACATCGGTCATATAGTTTCCGACCCAAGCGGTGATTTCATCCTTGAGCGAGGCAGGGTAGGTATATTCAACATCAGTGGATGGGGTGAGGAAGCAGCTTACCATATCGCCTTTGATGGGAGAGGGTGGGTAAGTGCCGGGGACTCCGAGGATGATATTTAGTTTATCCTGTTTAGAGAGGATATCCCATATTCGGGGTTCGTGAATGGCGTCGGAGTTGGCGACAATCGAACCATTGTAGGAGTGATCCTTACGATTACGGAAACCGTAGACACCGAGCGTACCCGGGTCTTTGCCGGACATCATACATGACCAAGCAGGGACGGTGATGGCCGGAATTACGCTTTCTAGGTCCCCGTACAATCCGTGTTTGCGAAGAGCAGTGAGGTTGGGGAGTTCATCCGCCCAGCGTTCAAAGACAAGTTCAGGTGCGGCACAATCGAGGCCAATGACCGCGACACGACGCTTATGCGGGCGGGTTCGTTTGATGATGTTTCGAAACATGAAGTCTCCGCTGGCAGTCTTTTTGAATGAGAATAAGAGCCGACTGCCGGAGCGGATTGATTATAGAGAAGATTGAGCGAGAGTGAAACGGTTTAGATCACGAATTGAGCCGTTTGAGAAAGCGCTCGGTATCGACGATGAAGCGGGTGTGCGTGCCTTCTCCGATAAGCTGCTTGGAGTCCCATGCCTGGACGGTAAACGTGATTTGGCTGCCCTCGACCTGTGTGACTTCGGCACGGGCACGGATAGTTTGATTAAGCCCACTCGCAGCGAGATGCTTGACAGCGATATAAGTGCCGACACTGGTTTGATGGTCTGGAAGGAGAGGATGAATAGCGGCGACGGAGGCGGCTTCCATCAGAGCGATGAGGGCAGGGGTGGCATAAACCGGAATGCTTCCACTCCCAAAGGCTTGGGCGGTGAGCGATGCGGTGACGATGGTGGTTTGTTCCCCGACGAGGCCGATGGTTATGGTCATTATAAACTCCGAAGATTCGCAACTATGGCTTTTGCTGCATTACATCCGCTGAAATGGCTGGCGGGACGCTCCCGTGATGCCGCTGAATTGACATTTTCCCGCGGCGGTTGGCCCGGCTGATTCCGCTGAAATGGCACAAATGCCGCGAGAAGCTCCCGTATGTCCGCCGCGTCGCAAATGTCGGTGCCGTCGCAGCGGATATGAGGGAGCAATCCGCCGAAACTGCAAAGACAAATGCATTTTTGCCACAAAGGCACAAAGAAAGAAAATACACTTGAACCGCAGAGGCGCGGAGAAAAAAGAGAATTCGCAAAGGGAAATTTCAGCACAGAACACCTTGTCAAGTCACCATTTGTGAGGCAATCGTAGCACAAGTTGATTCACTTCGGGTTACATTTTGGTCGCTTTTTCGTGGGGAGTTTGCTAACCGAATTGAGAGAGCGGCACGAGTGCGTGGGTTATGAGATGGTTAGAAGATGGTTTGGGCATAAAAACAGGCAGGTTTTGGCCTGCCTGTTGAGCACTTGCTAGTCGATTATTCTTGGCCGCGCATACGGGGATCGAGCGCATCACGGAGGCCATCACCGAGGAAGTTGAAGGCGAACATGACCAAGAAGAGCGCTAACGCCGGGAATAAGGCTTGATAAGGATAGGTGCTGATGACACGCGACCCTTCCGAAATCATGCCACCCCAACTGGGTCTGGGTGGGCTGACACCTAACCCAATGAAACTGAGGAAGGCTTCATATGAGATATAGGTGGGGATGGTGAGCGTTTCGGCAACGATCAGCGGGCCAAGGATATTCGGGAGGATGTGACGGAGCATGATGCTAGGTGTGGTGTCGCCGAGCGCACGTGCGGCTTCGACGTATTCGCGTTCTTTCTGTGAAAGAACCTGACCCCTTACCAGACGCGCCATTTGCATCCATGAGGTGAGGCCGATGCCAATGAAGATGAAGAACAGGCCACCCATTGCTGAGTCAATTTGCCCCATGACATATGTGAAGGATCCCGGTGGACGATCTCCGCCAAAACTAGTACGGAAGAATGCCATGAGAAGAATAATCAGCAGGAAGGTGGGGAAAGCGTACATGATGTCGACAATACGCATCAGTATGTTATCAACCCGTTTACCGCCATAGCCTGCGATCATACCCACGAGCAATCCCACAGCTATACTGATGACGGGACCGACGGCAGCGACTAAAAGGGATACCTGTGAACCATAGATAATTCGGCTTAACAAGTCACGCCCTAGGCTATCCGTTCCCAGTGTATAGTCATTGTTTACAGTGACATAACCACCGACATCACCTTTAGGGATCATGCTGGGGAAAACCTGTGTGATCCAAAGTGGTGCCGAGTTATTTTGCGTCAAGTCTTGTTGGGTAAAGGATTTAGGCGCAATGATCGGGGCAAAAATTGCCATCAGAACATTGAGTAAAAGGATAATTACTCCTACGACCGCTGCTTTGTTACGGCGAAGACGCCGCCATGCATCCGCCCACAACCCCTGTCCTTTTTGGGGTGTTGTGATTTGTACCACCGTACCGATCGGTGCTGAAGTTTTATTAATGGCTGCCATTTAGGGAGTCCTTTAAGTGAACCGGATGCGCGGGTCGAGCCAAGCGTATGCCACATCAACCATCAAGTTCGCTAAAACAAGAAACATTGCATAGAGTAAGATCGTGCCCATAATGACCGGATAATCGCGCCCGGTTACACTGGTGACGAAGAAACGCCCCATGCCGGGAATACCGAAAATGGTTTCGACAACGAAAGTACCGGTTACCAATGCTGCAAAGAGCGGGCCAAGGATGGTTACAACCGGTATCATACCATTTTTGAGGGCATGAATGGAGATGACGATTCGCTCCGGTAATCCCTTGGCGCGGGCCGTCCGGATGTAATCTTCACCAAGAACTTGTAAAAGACTGGCACGGGTCAAACGCGCGAGAATAGCAGATTGCGCAAATCCGAGCGCAACGGCAGGCAAAATCGCTTGGGCAGTCGTTCCCCAACCGCTGACTGGAACCCATTTGAGTTCAACACTAAAGAAATACTGGAGCAGCGGCGCTGTAATGATTACAGGCACTGAAACGCCAAGAATCGCTACGCCCATGCCCACATAATCATAGGTCGTGTTGTGTTTAAGTGCTGAGAATACACCTAGTGGTATGCCGACAGCCATCGCTACCGCCAAAGCGGCGACACCGAGCTGGAAGGATATGGGCAAGTTTTCTCGGAAAATGTCGTTGACAGTACGGCTGGTTGATTTGAACGATGGGCCAAAATTAATCCAGCGGAAAGTGGTGTTGTTATCGCCGGGCAGTTTGATGTTGAACAAGTAATCATGATCAAGGGATTTCACTTGTTTGCCCGTCATAATTCTCGGGACAATAATGGCACCCACGTAATCGAGATATTGTTTGAGTATGGGGTCGTCCAAGTGATATTTTTCGTTTAATTGTTTTAGGTTGGCAGCTGGTAATGGTTTTTCCCGGTCAAACGGACCGCCGGGAACAGCGTGCATCAAAATAAACGTTACTATTGAGATTACAAATAAGACCAAAAACATCCACATGAAACGGCGGAGTACATACTTAACCATATAACGAACCTTTATCCAAATTGGTTCTATACTGGGATTGAGTAAGGGGTGTGGTTAGTCCACACCCCTTACATTTATCATTCCACGAACTTTCCGAATGCGTTACTGCTTAATGTCCCATTTTTCGTAGTATTCAGCACCAATTACTGAGTAGGTGCCTTCAACTGTGGGCTTACGCAGCTGCTTGGTGACATACCAGTAAATTGGGGCGATGCCGCCGTCCTTGGCTACCAGAATGTCTTCAGCCTGAGCGTAGAGCTTGCCGCGTTCGGCATTGTCGGTCAGGGTAGCAGCCTGCTCAACCAGCTTGTCGAATTCCGCATTGCTGAACTTGCCGTAGTTCTGAGCGACGCCTGTGTGCATGGTTTCATTTAGCCAGTTGTTGGCATCGGGATAGTCTGCGCACCAGCCCGCACGGAAAATCTGGTTGGAGTCTTCGCGTTGGACGCTGAAGTAAGTGGTGGTGTCGAGGGCAGCGAGTTCAACCTTGATGCCCAGTGTCTCTTGCCACATCTGCTGAATTGCCTGAGCAATAGCGGTGTGGGTGGGGGTATTACCGAAGGCCAAGGTAATGCTGGGGAGGTCGGCGACGCTGGCGACATTCAGTTCCTTCAAACCAGCGGCCAATTCTTCCTTAGCCTTGTCCGCGTTGAAGCTAACACCGAAATCCTTCGGAGCGTTTTCAACAGTGGGGGCGCCAATGTTGCCGGGACGGGTGTACCAGCGGGCAGGAATTTGACCAGCCTTCAGAATATTGTCGGTGATGGCTGCACGGTCAATGGCATAAGAGAACGCCAAACGCATGTGAGCGCTGGTGAACGGAGCCTTGGTGCTGTTAAAGCCATAGTAATAGGTGCAGTTCTGAACACCATTCGAATATTCCTTGCTGAGGGCCGGATCAGCCTTGACGCGATCCAGTTGGTCAGAAGGAACTTCGACTGCGTCCATGGTGCCGGCTTCGTATTCGGGAAGCTGGGTGGCGTCATCAAGGAACTTGATCACAACTTCGTCCAACTTGGGCTGCGGAACCGCGTCGGTGCCGGGCCAGAAGGGGTTCTTGATCAAGGTGGCGCTTTCTTCATGCTTCCATTCCTTGAAGGCGAACGGGCCGTAGGTGGCGGTGTTTTCGGGTTCAGTCCATGATGTGCCAGCTTCGTCAATGGCGAACTGGGGCAGAGGACGTGAGAACCACATACCGTAAATGTTCAGGGCGAAACCTGCGGTCACGGGGGAGGTGATTTCGACGGTATAGTCATCAACAGCCTTGACACCGAGTTCACTGTCGGGACCCTTGAAGTCCGTGCCACCAGTGACATAAGGAGCCAAAACATAGATGTAGGGTGAAGCGGTCGCCGGATCGAAGTTACGCTTCCAAGCATAAACCAGATCGTTGGCGGTCACATAACGGACGTTGCCGGCATCGTCTTTGAGTTCTTCAACGGCGTCGGTTTCGGCATTGTAGCGAACCCAAGGAATTTCCTTACGCAGTTTGAAGGTGAAGGTCTTGCCATCTTTAGAAATCTCCCAGCTTTCGGCGAGGCCGGGCTTCACTTCGAGGCTGACTTCATCCAAACGGGTAAGACCGACATAAAGTTCATCCAAAATCTGAATTTGTTTGGTGTCCTGCGCGAGACCCGGATCGAGTGATTCGGGATCGCCATTGGTCATATTAATACCAGTAACCAAAACTTTCTTTTCCTGAGCGCGCACCAAGCCGACAGCGGTAACCGCCATCAACAGTACGGCGATGGTCAGGAAACGTGCAAAGTTCCTTGAACGCAGCATTTACTTTCTATCCTCCTGAATAAAAACGACGATCTCTAGTTTCTCATTGCAACAGTTAAGTATTTTAGCAGTCGCCGATCAAACCTAACTGAGGCTAAAACTTAACACATTCGTACTTAATGTGCAAGAGAAAGCATTTCCTGCCTGTGCAACTTAAACAAGGCATGTTTGTTTATTTTGATACTGATATTTATACTGAGTTATGGTGAATTAGGTTCAAAATACGGGCAAATTTTGGTGAGTTATTAATAAAAATCGAACGTGAATTCTAGGATCCAGTCTGTCATCTATAATTGTGCCTATAATTTACAGCCTGATTTTCATAGACCGGCCATGCGAACTTCAGAGCGATACTTGCTTGACAAGCTTTCTTAGTAATGTTAATCTCGATTTGTTCGTAATACTTACAAATAGATTTCATCGTGTGTCCGTTGTTAAAAACAAATTTCGATCAAAAAGCGACACCCACCTATCTAAAGAAGCATAACGAAGCATTATTGCTGCGAGAGATCTATGCCCATAAAGCGGTGTCACGGGTACAACTGGCGAAGCTCACTAAGCTTTCGAAGCCTTCGGTTACTGAACTCACACAGGGATTGATTGAAAAGGGTCTCATTTACGAGATTGGCCCTGAACATGTACGGGACAAGGTTGGCAAGAAGCCGACTTTGTTAGCGCTGAATTCCGACGCTTATCAAATGATCTGTGTCGCTATTCACCACACGACAATCGTTGTTTCGCTGTTGGATTTGCGGGTTCAAGTTATCGAAATGGAGCGCGTACCTCTGAACGGATTAACCGGACAAGATGTCGTTGATCTCATTTCTGAGGTCATCCGGCGTGTGCTTCAAAAGGCAGCACGGCCCATTCTAGGCATTTCGGTTGGCACTCCGGGTATCATTGACGTCTTTAGCGGCGTCGTTCATCTCACCGCCAACTTCGGCTGGCAGAATCTGCCTCTGGCTCAAATCCTTAGTGATCAATTCCATCTGCCCGTGTATATCGGCAATGACTCGAATTTCGCAGCGATCGGCGAATACCGTTTTGGTATCGCGAAAGGCGTGAGCGATTTGTTGGTGGTCGAGATTGGCGATGGAATCGGTATTGGAATCCTTGATGACGGACGGATTATTCACGGCAGCAGCTACGCCGCTGGTGAATTGGGCCATACACCTTTCCCATTTCTAGACGACAAATGTATCTGTGGTCAGTGCGGCTGCCTTGAAACGTTAGTGAGTTGGTGGGGATTGAAGCGCCACGCCGAAAATCTGCTCAAACAACAGCGTGCTGCCAAGCTGCGCGAGATCGTTGGGAATGGAGTGGTCAATTCGGACGCCATTCAAAAGGCCTTTGAAGCCGGAGACTCTGATATTATCGCGCTGGTTGATAAAGCCGCCACTTACTTAGGGCGTGCTTTGGTGATCGTTATTAATTTGCTAAATCCGAACTACGTCGTGCTGACAGGTGGGTTACTGGCATTCGGCGACCGTTTTATCGGCGTGGTTCGTACAACCGTTTATGAGCATACCCTGCCGTATATCACCAGCCGGACTCAAATTGTGGCCGAGTCGCTGGATGATAAGTCCATTATGTACGGCGCAGGTGCTTTTCTGCTGGAACGTGAGCTTGGCCTATAGGGAGTGCCTGCCTAGACCGAAGGGAGCAACTATCGAAGCGAGGAGATTAGATTTTCACGTATGGCTGCGAAGAGATATTTATTCGTAATCAGAGGAGTTTGAGAATGAAGAAGCTGCTAAGCATTTGGATGCTGATGCTCTTGGCGGTGGTCGGTGTGACCCGCGCTCAAGATAAGGTTACGCTGACGATTGAAAGCTGGCGTAATGATGACCTGACCATTTGGACGGATAAGATTATTCCCGCGTTCGAAGCGGCTAATCCTAACATTCATGTCGTTTTTGCTCCCACTCCACCCACAGAATACAATGCTGCGCTCAACACCAAGCTGGAAGGTGGTACGGCTGGTGATCTGATTACTTGCCGTCCATTCGACCTTTCGTTGGGGTTGTTCCAGAAGGGCTATCTGGCCTCCTTGAACGATCTGAAGGGCATGGAAAACTTCGGCGATGTGGCAAAGAGCGCGTGGATTACCGATGATGGCAAGGATGTGTTCTGCGTCCCTATGGCTTCGGTCATTCATGGCTTTATGTATAACACCGACATTTTCAAGGAATTGGGCTTAGAAGTTCCGAAGACTGAGAGCGAATTCTATGCCGTTTTGGACAAGATCAAGGCTGATGGCCAGTACGCTCCGTTGGTAATGGGCACCGCTGACCAGTGGGAAGCTGCAACGATGGGTTACCAGAATATCGGCCCGAACTACTGGAAGGGTGAAGAAGGCCGTTTGGGATTGATCAAGGGAACCGAAAAGTACAATGCGGGTGGTTTCCTGAAGGCGTTTGAAGAATTAGCCAAGTGGGCGCCTTACCTGCCAGAAGGTTATCAGGCAGAGAAGTATTCTGACTCGCAGACGCTGTTCTCTCTTGGCAAGGGCGCAATTTATCCTGCCGGTTCATGGGATATTTCGACCTTCGAAAAAGACACCGAATTCCATTTTGCAGCGTTCCCGCCGCCCGTGCCGGATGGTCAGACCGAATGCTACATCAGCGACCACACTGACATTGCGATGGGCATGAATGCCAAGAGTGCTCATCCAGAAGAAACCAGGACCTTCCTTGCATGGATGGCAACTGCCGACTTTGCGACACTGTATGCGAACGCACTGCCGGGCTTCTTCCCGTTGGCAAATGTTGAAGTCAAGCTGGATGATCCCGTTGCTCAACAGTTCCTTGACTGGCGCAAGACCTGCAAGTCCACAATTCGTTCTGCTTACCAAATTCTGTCTCGCGGCGATACATCCAAGGGTCAGACCAACAATGAGAACGACCTGTGGGCAGCCAGCGCTAATGTTTTGAATGGTACCCAGACAGCCCAAGAAGCGGCTGATACCGTTCAGAAGAATCTTGAAGCGTGGTACAAGCCGCAATAATAATCGGGGCTAAACGTCTACTCGAACAGAGTAGGGGTGGCTAGACTGATTAACTTATAGGTGCGGGGCAAATCGCTCCGCACCTTTCACATCACTTGAGTTGCGTTAAACTATGCGTGTGCTGATCTCTGCGGAAAAGTGAAAAAACGAATGAGCAAAAAACCTTTTCCTTTTCATATTGTTGTTTTCTTAGCTCCTGCTGTCATTATTTACACGGTATTTATGATCTACCCGCTGATCGACTCCATGCGGCTTAGTCTTTACACGACTGACGCACAAAATCAGCAGGTCTTTGCGGGACTTCAAAATTACCAAACTCTTTTTACTGATCCTAACCTCGCGCCACGATTGTGGGGCGCGATCCGAAATAACTTCGAGTTCTTCGCGATTCATATGTTCGTGCAGAACCCACTGGCGTTGTTTTTGGCGGCACTTTTGAGTTCACAGTTTATAAAAGGGCGAGCCATCTACCGCACGTTGATCTTTACACCAACGGTGCTTTCAGTGACTTTGATCGGCTTCATCTGGCGTTTAATCCTTAGCCCGATCTGGGGCATATCCGGCGATTTTCTGAAGGCGTTCGGCATCAAGAACCAGCCGTGGTTGGGACAAGCTGCGACAGCACTCCCTATCCTGAGTCTGGTTTCGGTGTGGCAATGGGTGGGCGTGCCGATGATGCTGTTTGTGGCGGCCCTCATTAGTATTCCTGATGAAGTGATAGAGGCGGCCCGTGTGGATGGTGCTAACGCATGGGATGTGTTTTGGGGCATCAAGTTTCCGTTGATACTGCCGACGCTGGGTATTGTCGGCGTGTTGACCTTTGTGGGTAACTTCAATGCCTTTGATCTGGTTTACACGACACAAGGCGCTATCGCTTCCCCTGAATTCTCGACTGATTTGCTCGGTACATTGTTTTATCGGACGTTCTTTGGTTTCCAACTCCAGTTGGGCAGTCCAACTTTGGGAGCGGCAGTGGCAGGGGTTATGTTCTTGATTATTCTGGCAGGCGTGTTGATTTACCTGTTCGGGTATCAACGTCGGCTGCTGCAAGTGGAAATGTAGAGGGAATACCGTGGCTGTTCGCTCATTCCGGCCAAGACAATCGCTGCAAATTCTCGCAGCGCATGCCATTTTGATCTTTTACACACTGATTGCGTTGTTCCCCATCTATTTGGTCGTGATCAATTCGTTTAAAGACCGTAAATTTATTTTTAAGACGCCGTACGCTTTGCCTAATGCGGAAAACTACAATCCGATTGGCTACCAAACCGTATTTGAACGCGCTCAATTCCCGAACTACTTTCTTAACAGTACCCTTGTCACCGTGTTCTCGCTCATCTTGATTTTTATCGCGGGTACGATGGCGGCTCACGCGCTGGCTGAGTACAAGTTCAAGGGTAATTCCCTTTTGGGGCTGTATCTTTCAGTGGGGATCATGATCCCTATCCGTTTAGGTACCGTGAGTATTCTGGGTTTGATTAAGGGTCTGGGTTTGATTGACACCCTCACCGGATTAGTCTTGGTTTACACCGCGATGGGGCTGCCGTTAGCGATCTTTGTGCTGACACAGTTTATGGGACAAGTCCCTAGAGACTTGAAAGACGCGGCGCGGGTGGATGGTGCCAGTGAATATCGAATCTACTGGATGATATTGCCGTTGATCCGTCCGGCGGTCGGCACGGTCATGGTTTTCAACATGATTCCGATTTGGAATGATTTGTGGTTCCCGCTCATCCTTGCGCCATCCGAGCAAAATAAGACTGTCACCTTGGGTGCACAATCGTTCCTCGGTCAATATGTGAATGATTGGAATGCCGTGTTGGCTTCGCTTTCCTTGGCCGCTATTCCGGTGATCATCCTTTACATTCTTTTTTCACGCCAACTGATTCGTGGTTTGACATCAGGTGCGGTGAAGTAGGTGATCGAATAATTCCGTTTTGTCTGAAAAGGGATTATCTAAAAATGCTTAAGATTGGAATTGTTGGCAGCGGTTTCATGGGCAGTACCCATGCCGCTGCATGGGCGAAACTGCCTGTGGAACTGGTCGGCATCTGTTCGGCTGACGAAGTGAAAGGCAAAAAGCTGGCTGAACTATATGGTGGGAAGCTCTTCACCGATTTGGGAGCAATGCTGCAACTCGTTGATGCCGTCGATATTTGTACGCCGACCCATCTCCATCATCCGATGGTGCTGCAAGCCGCAGCCGCTGGTAAGCATGTGGTATGCGAAAAGCCGCTTGCTCGGACAGCGTCACAAGCCCGTGAAATGATAGCGGTTTGTAAGAAGGCAAACGTGAACTTGCTGGTAGCGCATGTCCTGCGTTTTTCGCCGGAGTATGTCCAAGCCAAGGCAGTTGTCGAGCGCGGTGATATTGGCAAGGTAGCGGTGCAGCGTTTTACACGATGCAGTGCACTGCCGAATTGGGCAGCCGACAACTGGCTGATGGATTTGGAAAAATCTGGCGGGATGCTGCTCGACCTGATGATCCATGACTTTGATTATGCGCGCTGGGTAGCGGGCGACGTCGAAAGCGTATTCGCCAAGAGCCTGCGCGGGCAGCGACCGGGTTCTAAAGAAGATTATGCGCTGGTGATGCTGAAGCATACCAACGGCGCGATTACTAACGTCGAAGGCGGATGGGCTTATGGGCCGGGAATGTTCCGTACGGCGTTTGAGATTGCAGGGGATGCAGGATTAATCGAGCATCCAGCGGATAGTTCCACGCCCATCGGTATCTATATGAAGCAGGCAGCCGCAGGCGTGACTGATGCGCCTATTCCGACCAGTCCACTAGCTGAAGATCCGTATTTCACACAGATTAAGCACTTTTATGAGGTGTTAACGAATGGCATGGTGCCCCGCGTGACCGGCGCCGACGGATTGGCCGCTGTTCAGATTGGACTGGCGGCGATTGAGTCGGTGCATACCGGACGACAAGTACGAACTGCGGAGGTGGCATGATGCGCATCGGAATACTAAGTTTTGCCCATCTGCACGCGGAAAATTATCTTAGTGTGCTGCAAACACGGCCGGATGTGGAAGTCATCGGCATCGCAGATGAAAATCCAAAGCGCGGCGACTACTTTGCCAAGATGTTTAATGTGCGCCTATTCGACTCATATGAAGCGCTGCTGGCTGAAAAACCGGATGGAGTGATCGTCTGCTCAGAGAATTCGCGACATTTGCCGCTGGTGAAGTTGGCAGCAGAAGCCGGTGTCAATGTGCTGTGCGAGAAGCCTTTGGCAACGACGCTTAAGGATGCGAACGCGATTGTGGACATTTGCGCGCAGGCTGGTGTTTTGTTGATGACGGCATTCCCGATGCGCTTTAGCCCAATCGCGCTGGAGATCAAGAATCTGGTGGATTCGGGACACTTGGGACAAATTTATGGATTTAACGCGACCAACCAAGGGGCACTGCCGGAATTTCATCATGGTGACAGCCCGACATTCCTCGAGCGGGATTGGTTTGTGGATAAAACGCTGGCGGGAGGCGGGGCGATCATTGACCACGTTGTACATCTGGCAGATATGCTGCGCTGGTATTTGAAGTCCGAAGTGGTTGAAGTATTCGCAACGACCAATGCCATTATGCACTCGGAAAAGGTGAGTGTTGAGACAGGCGGTCTGGTGATGCTCACGTTTGCTAACGGTGTGTTCGCGAGTATCGATTGCAGTTGGAACAAACCGGCGTATTATCCAACATGGGGTGGTCTGAGGCTGGAATTGGTCGCAGAAAAAGGCCTCGCCATGATGGATGCCTTCAAGCAGTATATGACTGTCTACAGTCAAAAAGTGGGGCGACCGGCGTGGAACGTGTGGGGATCGGATAGCAACGCCGGGATGTTAGCTGAGTTTATCGCCGCAATCCACGAACAGAGAACACCAGCAGTGACCGGCGAGGACGGACTCCGTGCGGCTGCGATTGTGACAGCGGCCTACGAGTCAGCGGCCAGCGGTCAGCCTGTACGACTAGAATAATCATCTATTAAAAGGGGTTGTGTTCTCATAATGCAATCCCTATCCTATCTCCTAATTCCATCTCGATACTAACTGTAAATCGTATCGTTTCTTTCCGTGATTCTTCGTTTCATTTCACTTTGTTGACAGCTTTTGAATATCCGCTATCATCGATTATTAATAATTAATTGGAAAATTACGGCTCATATTATGGACGCAGCGACACCCCAACTCCATCCTCGAATACCCAAACCTGCGTCTCTTTCTGATCAAGTTTATGAGCAGTTACGTTACGCCATTATCAGCGAAGAGCGCAAACCGGGTGAGAAACTGGTTGAGCTTGAAATCGCCGCCCAGATGGGGACAAGCCAAGGTCCTGTACGCGAGGCTTTGCAGCGCCTCGAGCGGGACGGTCTTGTTGAACGCCAAGCCCGCAGCGCAACATATGTGAGCGTGATTTCAGTGGACGAAATGTATGAGTTGTTTTCAGTTCGAACCACCATTGAAGGATTTGCCATTCGACGAGCTGCCCAAAAAATCACCGCCGATCAATGTGATTATTTGCAGCAGCTTGTCCTTGAAATGGAAAAAGCAGGCGGACGCAAAGATATGATCTCGCTCGCTGAATACGATATGCAGTTTCATCGCTCCATTGTTGAATGTGCTGAAAGCGCTGGTCTGTTTCGCGCTTGGATCACGCTTTCCAGCCAGATACAACGCTTTATTGTCCAGTCGCACCCTCAGCATTATCCCGACCTCGTTGAACTGGGTACGCGACATCAGCCCATTGTAAGTGCATTACGACAGCAAGATACAGAAGGTGCTGTCCAAGCCATACAGCAGCATATCATGCTCATTTGGCCGCAAATTAGTTTTTGAAGTCCAGATATTTTGTCCGGCAATGCAACCATCCACTGAAATTAAGTGCCGACATCTTGCCAGCGAGCCATCCTCGCAGCGTGCGGGGTTAATCCGGTTCATTTGACTCGCGACGTTATCTCTCAAGCGTTGGAAGAAAGGAGTAGGGGGATACACAACGCAGCTTTCTATTTGCAAAAAGTCTATTTAGGGAGTTTGAAATTATGAGCAAGAAGCTAAGTCGTAGGGATTTTCTCCGTGCTGCTGCAGGTACCGGGGCTGCTCTGGTGGCAGCACGCGGCGGCATCGCATTTGCCCAAGATCCTACTGCAACACCCGCTCCGCTGCCGCAGGGCGCTGCTGGCAAACTGACGGTTATCCAGAAAACTGAATATTTCCAAGCCGCTCAAGACCTTATTCATGACAACATTGTCAATTTTGCAAAGAATAAGGGCGTTGAGCTTGATCTGTCGACCGCCAATCCCGAATTGTTCGGCGACTTTACGGCTAAGATGTTGGCTGCTGTCCAAGCCGGAAACCCCCCTGATTTGGGCTACCACACGCTGAGCGTTCCGCAAATGTATTCGCTGGACATCGTTGAAGATGTTTCCGACGTTGTCGAGCAGGCGATCAGCAAGTATGGCGCAGTCGTACCGGTCGTTGCCGAGTTCAACGCCAAGATTGACGGCAAGTGGTGGGCTGTACCCTTTAGCTGTAACTCGGCTGGTTGGTATGCCCGCAAAGATGTGTTCGAGGCCGCTGGCATCGATGCATCAACCCTCGATACATGGGACAAACGCCGTGATGCGGCTCTGGCCGTTTCGAACGCGGACAAGAAAATGTGGGGTTGGGGCATGACGATTAACAAGAGCGGTGATGGTCACGGTTTGATCGTCGGCGTCATCCAAGCCTTTGGAGGCAGTTTCGTTGACGAGACTGGAACCAAGGTGGTTTTCAATTCACCGGAGACGGTCAAAGCGGTCGAATGGCTGCAAGAAACTTACACCAGTGACAAATATAAGCCGATGCTGCCGCCCGGTGTTGAGAGTTGGACGGACACCAGCAACAACGAAGCTTATCTAGCAGGCACGATTGCCATGACCAATAACCAGCCCAGCGTCTACGCCAAGGCCAAAGCGGACAAGAATCCCGTCTTTGAAAACACGCTTGTGCTGCATCCACCTAAGACACTTGATGGCCGACTGCTCGAAGGCGGCAATATTTTCTGGCTGACCATATTCAAGGGCGCTAAGAATGTTGATGTCGCCAAAGAATTGATCCTTAATCTGATAGATCCGGCAAACTTCCTACCAGTGTCCAAGCTGGGCGGTGGTTTGATGATGCCCAGTTACAAGAATCTGTGGACGGATGACATTACTGCTGTTGATCCGAACTTTGTCACCTTCCGTGATATTTTGTTCAACCCAGACCTTTACTACGGCAATTCGCATCCTGCCAAGCCCAACGCATTGGTTGACGCCATTCTCGCGGCGGCCATTCCCAGCCAGATGATGGCGAACGTAACTACCGGCGCGATGAGCGCTGCTGACGCGGTTAAAGATGCGCATGACAAAATCGTGCAAATCTTTGAAGAGGGCGGCGTTCCCCAGAGCTAATCTCGTTGTCTAAGGAGAGGGTGAATCAGTCACCCTCTCTGTTTTACATTACCTACCTCGCAGAGGGATCCCTAATCGTTTGTGACACGAGCCTGCTTTAATCGTGGCGCAACTGAAAGAGGCAGAGTATGGATAAGCAAATGCGGTTGAATGCGGCATCACCTGTGCTTCGATCCGCTATTCAGCATCGTAGAGGGCGGCTCGAGTCCATTCTGGGCCGTGATTGGAAAATCGCCATCATCTTCGTTCTGCCATTGGTTCTGATTATGGCAGGGCTGATTCTTTGGCCGTTCATCAACGCTATCTTGCTGAGTATGACCGTGCGCTCGGTGGTGACGCGCAAAGATGAATACGTGGGTCTGGCAAACTATGCTCGTTTGATTCATGACAGTGATTTTATTGGAGCTGTTTGGAATACGGTCTTATTTACCGTGGCTTCGATTGCCGTCAAATTTGTGGTGGGCATGGCGATTGCGCTGATCCTCAACAGCCGCTTGCTATTCCGCAGTGTGCTGACCGGATTGATGCTGCTGCCTTGGATTGTGCCGGAAGTGGTAACCGCGCTGACTTGGCGCAGTATCTACGATCCGATTTTCGGCGGGCTGAATCCGATTTTGATGCAGATGGGCATTATCCACCGTCCGGTGGCGTGGTTGGCTGAACCGGGCTTGGCGATGGCGAGCATCATCGCGGTGAATGTCTGGAAAGGTATTCCGTTTTATACCATTTTGCTGCTAGCGGGTCTGAAGGCCATTGACCGCGAACAGCTTGAGGCGGCGGAAGTCGATGGTGCTGGTGTAGTACAGCGCTTCCGACATATCACGCTGCCGGGATTAAAATACGTTATTATCGTGACGGTTCTTCTGTCCTTTATCTCCACGTTTAATACCTTTGGATTGGTTTATTTGATGACGGGCGGCGGGCCGGGTGGCGCGACACGCTTGTTTTCAATCCTTGCTTATGAAAAGGCGATTATTGGTCTGCGTTTCGGGCCGGGGGCAGCAACCGCTTTCGCGATGGCTCCGGTCATGGCGGTGATTATCTTTATTCTGGCGCGAGTTATGCAGCCCGATCATGGCGGATATATCGCTCGTACCAAGACTATTTTTGAGCGGATCGGCCGCCAGATCAGTCGATTGTTTTCATTGTTGTTGGATCTCACTTTTCTGCCCGCCGAGTGGTTATTTCAGGTATTTGAAAGCATCTCGAGAGCAGTCATTCCGGTGGATAAAACGGGCCGTACGCGCTTGAACCGTACGCAGCGGACGCGGATGGGTATCGGCGTGCGGATGCTTCTGCTCGTGCCGATGTTAATCTTCGTGATGTTTCCGTTTTACTGGATTTTTATTACATCCTTTAAGACTGATCTTCAAATTCAACGATACACGTCCATTTATTGGCCGGAGCCTTGGACCATTGGACAATATCAGTCGCTTATTAGCAATACGCCCTTTTTGATGTGGTTCCGGAATACGGTGATTGTTGCCACGACCAGCACGGCCCTTTCGGTGATTATTGCGGCTCTGGCGGCTTATGCGCTTGCCCGACTTAAATTCACGGGCGGGCGACTGCTGACGACACTGCTGTTGATTACATATTTGCTGCCGGGATCGCTGTTGTTTATTCCGCTGTATCGTATTCTCACCGATTTGGGAATTATTAACAGCTACTCGGCTTTGATCTTCACCTATCCAACGTTTCTCATCCCCTTCGCGACATGGGTCATGCTGGGCTACTTCCGTTCCATCCCTGTCGAACTCGAAGAAGCTGCACTCATTGACGGTGCAAATCGCTTAACAGCGTTCTGGCGCATCACGCTGCCGTTGGCTGCGCCTGCGTTGCTCTCCGTGACGTTATTCGCGTTCACCAACGCATGGAATGAGTTCTTGTTCGCTTTTGTGTTTATCACCAGCGATAACTTGAAGACTTTGCCTGTTGGCTTACAACTGCTGGTGTTTGGTGACATCTATCCTTGGGGCAGGCTGATGGCAGCGTCGCTATTGATGGCTGTGCCGGTGGTGTGTGTCTATATCTACGCTCAGCGCTATCTGGTGGAAGGGATTACAGCAGGCAGCGTCAAAGGCTAACAAAACGGAGAAGCGGGGTCACACCCGCTTTTTTTATTGTCCCGCAATTTTTCGGGCGTGGTTTACAACATCTGCTGCGCAGCCCCATGAGAGCGTGAAGCCGATGCCGCCGTGTCCATAATTGTGGATGACCGTGCAATCGTCTGTGAGGCGTTCCGTTTCCAAACGGACTTCATAGCGACCGGGGCGCAGACCAACCAATTCCGCGATCACAGGCGATTGACGAATGTTGGGATGCACTTTTTCGCAGCGCTGCCAGATGTCTTCTGACACAGCCGGATCGACGTTCAAATTCCAGTTGTCTTTCTGGGAGATTCCACCGAGGATGCAGCCATCGCGGCGCGGCAAGACATAGGTGAAGCTGTCGTCATCCATAAAAGCATCGTGGATGTCCGGCGCTTGCACTTTGATAACCTGTCCGCGTAAGGGATAGACCTGTTCATCATGGGCAACATGGCGGGCATAGACCCCTGTGCAGTTGACGATGAGCGGATGGTTTGGCGCAATCTCGGCTAAATCGGTAATGGCACGCTGCGCGATTTGCCCGCCGTCTTTTCGAAAACGGTCAACCAGATATGCCAGATAACGGAGCGTTTCGATGATGGGGATTTCCATCCAGTAACCGTCGGCATATCCGGCGGGGAGGTCTTTGGGAGAGACACGTTCAAAAGATGGGATAAAAGTTTTGAACCAAGGATCAGCTACAGGCGTGCCAAACACTTCCAACATACGGAAAGTGGATACACCGCAGTAATCCCCGTTGGCTAATCGCAAATACTCTTCCAGCGAAGCGGCTGACCAGCGGTGACGATCGGGATGGGATGCCAGTTCACCGCCGTACCAATACGCGCCCGCTACAGCAGAAGTCAAGTTTGGTGGCAAATCACGCGTCAGGATTGAGACATCAAAACCCGCTTCCTGTAAGCGAATAGCTGATGTTAGGCCAATAACCCCACAGCCAACAACCGTGATCGGATAAGCCATATTATTTCATTCCTGTGGTGGCGATACCTGTGGTGATATAGCGCTGCAAGAAGGCGAAAGCTACGGTAACGGGCAGCAGTGTTAAGACGGTCATGGCTAACACCAAATCCCATTGGGTGTTGAATTCCCCTTGGAAGGAATTCAATCCGACTTGCAACGTGAATAGATCATTTCGGCTGAGCACGATCAACGGCCAGAGGAAGTCATTCCAGCGCCACATGACTGAGAAGATGGCGAGGACGGCCAGCGCAGGGCCAGCCAATGGCAGGACAATTTGCCAGTAAATGCGCCACTCGCTCGCGCCATCAATCCGCGCGGAGTCGAGCAGTTCATCCGGAATGGTCAGCATGTATTGACGTAACAGGAATACGCCTGTCGGTGTGGCCGCAGCCGGAACGATGACACCCAGCAGATTGTTTGTCCATCCGACTTGGCTGATGACTAAGAACACCGGAATGAGAATCACTGAGAGCGGAATCATCAAGGTGCTGATGATGATAATGAAAATCAGGTTGCGTCCCTGAAATTGATATTTGCTCAGGCCAAATGCGGCCATGCTGTTGACGAGTAAGGTCAGGATGGTGGCGACAATAGTGACAACCAGCGTATTTCGGAGGTAGGTCCAGAAGTTGAAGGACTCGACCCCGCGTGTGTAGTTGTCCAGTCCGAATGACAGGCCGATCCGCGAGATTTGTGCCAAGCGATGAACGCTGCCATCATCGAATGTCACGTCGTACAGTTCGAGCGGTTGCTCATAGCCTTTGACCACCGTCGTCTCTTGCTTATACGGCAGGAGCGTGGGCGGAAAGCGAACGAGCTGTGACTGCGGCTTGAACGACGACAGCACCAACCAGATTAATGGTCCTGCCATCACAACCGTGCCGAGCGACAAATAGATGTAGGTCAGCAAATCACTGCGCGTCAGACCGTACCGGTGGCGAGTCTGCGTGAGGAAGTTATAAACAGTTCTCACGACCAATCAATCCATTCTCGTATCATCAAGCATTTTCTTCAGTTTTGCGCCCCAAGCGGAGTTGGGTCAAGGTCAAAATCATTAAGGCGACAGCCAGCACAACCGACGCGGCAGCGGCTAAACCGGCTTGGCGGCTGGGGCTGGTGAAGCCTGTGTTGTAAATGTACTGCACGATGTAGGTGGTCGCTGTGCCGGGGCCGCCGCCTGTCAACGCGAACGATTGATCAAAGACCTGTACCGCACGGATCAACGAGAGAACCAGAACGACCAACATGGTCGGCATGAGTAAGGGCAGGGTGATATGGCGGAAGGTGTTGCGGTTGGAAGCGCCGTCAATTTGGGCAGCTTCATAGTATTCAAGTGGAATAGATTGCAAACCTGCCAACAGAATCAGTGTATAGAACCCGACCTGCGCCCAGATGCTGACCATAATCACCCAGAAGCGCGCCCACTCCGGATCAAGCAGAAATGGGACACGCTGTCCACCAAGCGCGACGATGATGGCATTCAGCAGACCATCTCGCTGCAAAATCCATTTCCAGATGAGCGCGACAACCACTGGCGACAGCAGCACTGGATAGAAGAAGATACTCCGAAAGAAGCCTCGCGCTTTAATACGCTGGTTGAGCGCGACGGCGGTTACCAACGACACGATGACGATGCCGCCGACTTCAAAAACCACGTAAACGCTCGTATTCCAAACTGCCCGCCAAAAAATGTCCTGCTGGCAGGTTGTCGGCTGAAGGAAATTCTGACATGTGAGGAGTTGGCTGAAGTTGGCTGTGCCGACGAATGGACGATCTTGTGGAAAGAGGTTGGTGCTGCCGGTGAACGCGTAGTAGATGTTCAAGAGCATGGGCAGCATGATGAAAATGGCAAAGATGATGAGGTTGGGCAGCACAAAAAACCACGCCATTTTCTGCGTGCCGAAGCGCCGTTGAATAGGCACAAAAATCAGTTCGACCGGATGCATGACCCAATCCAAAATCTCGATCAACCAGTCTGGTTTGCGTGGTCGGTATGCGGTTGATGATTTTGAAACGGGGATACTTGCCATTCGGGCTTCCTTGTTCTTGGTGTTCAGGGGCACAGGCTCAGGTCATGCTACGCCATGCTGCGCCCCCGAACAAGGGCTATTTAGCTAGTCTTCGCAGCTGCAATCGCGTCATCGACATCTTTTTGGATGGCTTTGACGGCGTCATCGAGTGACAATTCACCCGCGATGACCTGTGCTAACCGTCCATCAATCGGACGGTTATAGGTGAAGGCATACTTGCTGTATTGCAGCTTATAGGCCTGCTCGTCAATCTTGGGGATTTCCAAGGACAATTGGTTCAGAATGTCGGCGTTGGCGGTGAACTTCAAGCCTTGCTTGGCTAATCCCAAATGACCGGGCAGGAACGATGACTTAATGCTGAATTCTGATAACACATCTTCTTGGGTGAGATAATCCATCACCTTGGCAACTTCTTGCGGGTGTTTTGTTCCCGCAAAGCCGACTAAGAGTGATCCACCGGGGCTGCCTGTGCTGCCGCCGGGGCCGCTGGGATTGGGCACGGCTGACCAGTCGAACTTGGTGCCGATTCCGGTCGCTAAACCGCCGACTGCGAAGCTGCCACTATATAGGAAGACGGCCTGTCCATTGATGAACTGCTCACGCGCCAGTTTGGGGCCGTCGGGTAAGTTCGCCCAGATTGCCGGATCGCTGATACCGTTCTTGTTCCAGTCAATGAGTTCTTGTGCGGCTTTGCGGAAACCGGCTGAATCAACTGTGAAGTTGCCTTCATCATTAAACCACTTGCCGCCTTCGGAAATGGCGATACCCCAGAAGCGGTGACCGCGCGGCTCGAAAGCGATGGCGAAGGGTGTACCTGTAGCATCGGCAACTTTCTTGGAGACGTCTGCCCATTCTTCCCATGTCACATCGGCTTTGGTGTCGCTGGGTACTTCGATGCCTGCCTGCTTGAACAAGGTACGGTTGATAAACGGCGCGGTGATGGTGAAGTTGAGTGGGAAGCCGTAGATACCGGTATCCTTGTCATCCTTGCGCAGTGAATCGAGCACGGCTTTGCTGAAATTATCTGTCCAATACTTAGAATCTTTGACCAATGGGGTCAAATCAAGATAGGTTCCAGCGAGGCGTGCGACATCGTTCACGCGTGCAAGATCGGGCGGTGAACCGGACTCCACCTGCGCCTGAATGGTGGAATGATAGACATTCGGGTCTTTGTAGCCAATGTCATCAATCACGACTTTGATGCCCGGATTGGCGGCTTCGAATTTGTCCAATGCGGCGCGCAGGGCATCCCCTTCGGTACCGTCGTTGTACCATGTGATGCGGAGTTCGACTGCATCTTGACCATGCACGGATGCGACGCCGAACGTTAATAGGGCTAACATCAGCAATAAAATAAGCTTCTTCATGCAAATCTCCTGTAGGGTGGGAAACGCCAATCAAATCTGGCTTGCTTTGATCATACACAAGCTATAGGCGAAAGATAAGCGTTCGAGATTATTGCTTACCCCATGACCGATTGCAAACCTGTGGTATGTGTCACTATCTATAACCCCAATACATGACATTCGACATGCTTGTTCAATAATTCTTGTTGATTTCTTGAAAGTCTTATGTTTCGCGGTATTCTTATGGACATATTGCATTTCGTGTGGATGCTGAATTTGGTCATACGTACCAAACTTTAGCAATGCAGATTGTACAGTTTTCGCGGTTTAATGGGTTCATAATTGTGTACACTTAAACCACTTTGGACACTCCCTCGGGGACAAGGTGCATGTTGCTAGGTAGGTTCTTTTCTTTCCTCAGAAATCTCCTCAACCGATTGCTCGATACCACACCGCTGATCATCGCTCTAATCGCTGCGATGCTGGTCAGCGCGGTTCTGCTAATTGCACTGAATGCCAACCCGATACAAGCCTATGTATCCATGTTTCAAGGGGCGTTTGGAACTGAGAACGCTTTCGCCGAAACGATTGTGAAGGCCATTCCGTTATTATTCGTCGGCATCGGTGTGTGTATTGCCTTTCGTGGCGGCGTGACCAACATCGGTGGCGAAGGTCAGATGATCGCCGGAGCGGTGGTGGGTACGGCGACTGCGTTGGCCCTGACGAATGCGCCCGGTATCGTGTCCATTATTGCGTCTTTGACCGCAGGATTTTTGGCGGGGGCGCTTTATGGCGGTTTAGCAGGATTTTTGAAAGCATACTTTGGCGTAAACGAAATCCTGAGCACGATTATGCTCAATCAGATTGCATTTCTGCTTATGAATTTTGTTTTGAACGGTCCGCTGCTTGATCCGACTGAGGTCGGCACCAATCATATTCCGAAGACGGCCAAAATTGCGCAGGCTGCACAACTACCGCGCCTTTCGATTGCACTGCCTGAAGCGGTTTACAACGCGTTTCAGGGTTTAGGCTATGGTGGCAATGCCGATATTTTCGGAAAAACGCGCTTGCACTTTGGTTTGATCCTCGCGGTGATCCTCGCGTTTATTGTTTACATGCTGCTCTGGCGGACAACGATTGGCTACCGTATCCGCGCGGTGGGCCAAAACGAACGGGCTGCCCGGTACGCGGGTATCAACGTCAAGCGGCAGATGATGCTGGCGATGTTTTTGGCAGGCGGCTGCGCTGGATTGTCAGGCGTGGTTCAGGTCTTGGGCTTGCAATACCGCTTGCAGACCGATGGCTCTGCGACGGGCTTCACCGCCAACGCCGGTTTCAACGGCATCGTCGCGGCTTTGTTCGGCGGCCTGAATCCGATTGGAACTATTCCCGCATCAATCTTCTTTGGCGGCCTGTTGGTTGGGGCGCAAAAAATGCAGCGTGACTTGGGTGTACCGGCTGCGCTGATTACATCGATCAACGGCTTAATCGTGATTTTCGTGGTGAGCAGTCAAGTATTTGTCAAGCGGCGGATGCGACTGCGATCCAATGCTATCCATCCACCGAGCGAGCAAACGGCACATACCGTAAAGCCTGTGCCTGTGGAGCAGCAATTATGATCAGCTCGATTATTACGGCCAGTGTGTTTGCTTCGATGATCCGCCTTGCCACGCCGTATATTTTCGCCAGCTTGGGCGAAATGTTTGGTCAGCGCAGCGGTGTGCTCAACCTTGGGGTCGAGGGCATCATGTTGATGGGGGCGATTTTCTCCTTTTATACCGTGCTGGTCACCAATAGTCTGCTTTTAGGAGTTCTTGCGGCCTTGCTGATCGGACTGATTCTCGGCTTGGCGATGGCTTTCATCAGTGTGACCTTGAAAGCAGAGCAGGGGATCAGCGGGATTGGCCTTTACCTGTTCGGCTTGGGCATGAGCGATCTCTTATTCCAGAAGTTGATCGGAACACCGAAATCCGTCAGTGGATTCCCACCCATCTATCTTCCGGTGCTGTCTGATTTGCCAATACTCGGTGAGATTCTGTTCCGTCACAATATCTTGGTGTATGTGGCCTTCGCGCTAGTGCCAATTTCGGCTTTTGTCTTGAACAAGACACCTTTCGGTTTGATGATCCGTGCGGCAGGTCAGAACCCTCAAGCTGCCGATGCGATGGGCGTCAATGTCGCACGGGTTCGTTACATCACCGTTGCAATCGGTGGGATGTTTTCTGGCGTGGCGGGTGCCTCCCTTTCTATCGCCTTAATCAACACCTTCCAACAAAACTTGACATCCGGTCTGGGCTTTATCGCGGTCGCACTGGTCTATTTTGGACGCTGGAAACCCTACGGCGTGCTGGCGGGTGCGCTCCTATTCAGTTTTGTGAATGCACTGCAGCTTCAAGTGAAGGCCGTCGGAATCGCCATACCGTCCGAGTTCGCGGTGATGCTCCCTTATGTCATCACCATCATTGCCTTGGTATTTGCTTCCAAACGGGTTGAACAGCCCACTGCGCTGACCAAGCCGTTTGAAAGAGGTGAATAAACTTGTGTGTTCTGTCCAATGTGAAAGGGAGTCGATAAATGAAAAAGCAGTTGCGTTTCTCCTTACTGATGGTGCTGTTACTGGCACTGATGAGCGCGTTCACGCTGACCAAGGCTCAGGACGCGGACGTTTTCAAGGTGGCCGCAGTAGCCCCCAGCGCTAAGAACGATTTGGCATTCAGCCAGAGCATGTTTGATGCGCTGACCAAAGTTCAAACCGAGATGGGCAAAGATAAGTTCGAGTTTGATTTTACTGAAGGCGTCTTCAATGTTGATGATGCTGCATCAGCGCTTCGTGACTGGGCTTCTTCGGGCGACTATGATCTGATCATTGCTCATGGCTCCCAATACGGCTCGATCATTCAAGAACTGGCACCGGAATTCCCCGATGTTTCATTCGCGTGGGGTACGGATGTCAACACGTTTGGCCTGCCGAATGTTTTTGCTTATACGGCAGCGGCTGAACAGGGTGGTTACATCAATGGCGCGATTGCCGCCAGCATGAGCAAGTCCGGCGTGATGGGTGTTATCGGCCCGATTGAAGTGGGCGATGCCAAAGCGTACATCGATGGCTTCAAGGCCGGTGCAGCAGCGACCAAGTCCGACATTACCGTGAACGTCAACTATATTCAGTCCTTCAGCGATATTCCGCTGGCGACTGGCGCGGCCAAGGCTTTCGCCGATAACAAGGCTGATGTATTG
Source organism: Aggregatilineales bacterium (assembly GCA_044226855.1). Taxonomy (GTDB): domain Bacteria; phylum Chloroflexota; class Anaerolineae; order Aggregatilineales; family Phototrophicaceae; genus CFX2. The sequence continues at coordinate 25,438 of JBGAGF010000008.1, read as the reverse complement.
ACCGGTTCGGCGCAAATGGTCGTCGGCCCAATTGGCGTGGCGAAGGATAACAAGCTGGCGTGGTTCGGTACGCAGGCCAACCAGTCTGAACTGGCCGGTGATGCGGGCGTCCTCTTCCAAGTTTACCATTGGGAAGGCATCCTGATGGAAATGGTTACTGATATTGAGGACGGTACGTTGGGCGGTAAGGCCTTCACTCTGGAACTGTCGAATGGTGGTTTGGTCATGGAAACTAGCCCGAGCTATCTGGCGACCTTGAGCGAAGATGATAAGAAGGCGTTCCAAGCCAAGATTGATGATTACGCGGCCAAGATTGACTCTGGCGAAATCGTGGTTCTGCCGAAGGTTGAAGCAACACCGGAAGCCACTCCGGCTAGCTAATCGGTACAGCTTTTGGGGAGAGATTTTCCTCTCCCCTTTTCTAGAAATGATTTGGTAGAGTGAGCATGACGGATTTGCTTCCAACTGGACATCGCCGCATCAACAGCCTGAAAATGCAGGGAATCGTCAAGCGGTTTCCCGGTGTTCTGGCTGCCAATAACATCGACTTTGATGTGACATCCGGTGAAATTCATGCCTTGCTGGGTGAGAACGGCGCTGGCAAATCCACGTTGATGAAAATGCTCTACGGTCTGTATCAACCGGATAGCGGGCGAATTCTTCTGAATGACCATGAAGTTCATATCGGATCGCCACATGATGCTATCCTGCAAGGCATCGGCATGATTCACCAGCACTTTATGCTTGTGCCATCGCTGACTGTGGCTGAGAATGTCGCGCTGGGGATGAAGTCCTCGCGCGGATGGCGGCTTGATCTGGAAGTGGTGTCCAAGCGTATCCGCGAACTGTCCGCCCTTTATAACCTCAAAGTCGAGCCCAATGTTCCTATATGGCAGTTGGCGGTCGGTGAACAGCAGCGAGTCGAGATCTTGCGGGCGTTGTATCGCGGCGCGGCGCTCTTGATTCTGGATGAACCGACAGCCGTGTTAACACCGCAAGAGGTGGATGACTTATTTATTATTTTGAAAAAGATGGCGGCTGATGGGCATGCCCTGATTTTTATTTCACACAAATTACATGAAGTTCTTGCTATCAGCCAGCGCGTGACCGTTCTGCGCGACGGGCAAAAAGTCGATACCATTCCTACATCGACTGCGACCAAAGCTAGTTTGGCCGAGATGATGGTCGGTCGTCCGGTGGTATTAGAATATGAACGGCCAACAGCGCAGCCCAACAGCGAACGATTGAAATTAACCAACGTCAACGCGTTAAGCGACCGCGACGAACTCGGACTGCGCGATGTTTCGCTTTCGGTTTGCGGCGGTGAAATCGTAGGTGTTGCAGGTGTATCCGGTAATGGGCAGCATGAACTTGCCCAAGTTATCGCTGGCTTGCGGCCTGTCAAAAGTGGGACGATCACTATTAATGGGCAGGTTGTGACCAAAGCCTCACCCGGTGCGATGAATGCCAAAGGCGTTTCCTATATCCCCGAAGAACGCATGACGGATGGCGTAGTCAAGGACTTCACGCTGTCTGAAAATCTGATCCTGCAAGATCATGGGCATAAACCGTTTAGTTGGGCGGGGCTGGTCATGAACTTCAGGGCGATTATTCACGCCTGTGTCGCGGCAATCCGCGCTTTTGAGATCAAAACACCGGGTACGGAAGTTGCCATCAAAAACCTTTCCGGCGGTAATATCCAGAAGTTGATCTTGGCACGCGAACTCTCGCGTAAGCCGCAGGTACTCATCGCTGCGCAGCCCACACGCGGTGTCGATATCGGCGCGACCGAATACATTCATCACCGTTTGCTCGAAGAACGGGCCAAGGGGACGGCCATTTTGCTGATCTCCGAAGATTTGGATGAGATACGCGCGCTTTCTGATCGTATAATAGTCATGTACGAAGGGCGCATCGTCGGCATGGTCGAGCGCGACGCGGTCAGCATCCGGGAATTGGGCGCGATGATGGCGGGCGCGTCTCTGGATAAACTTGAGCAAACAGGTTAAAGTAATAGGAACCGCAGGTCATCTATAACGCGATGGCGCTGGGTCATAACCCCACCGAAAAGTGCCTGTTGGTTTACCCATTTTGAACGACAACGAGGTAAGCCATTCATGAAACTCTGGAATCATTATCATACGCCCACCACAATCGAAGAAGCGATCCGTCTTCTGAACGATTATGCTGGACAGGCGCGGATTGTCGCTGGTGGAACCGATCTGCTGGTCGACGCCCGAGCCGAAATTCATCCACCCCACGAAGCCCTGATTGACATCACCCATATCCCCGAACTGTTGAATATCCGCGAAGACGGTGATTCGATCCTGATCGGGGCAGGCGTGACGCACACCACGATTGTCAAATCATCGGCGATTGCTGCGGAGGCGACCTGCCTGGTCGAAAGCTGCGGGGTGGTCGGTGGGCCACAGGTGCGCAATGTGGCAACACTCGGTGGGAATGTCGCCCATGCGCTGCCTGCCGGTGATGGGACGACCTCATTGGTAGCGCTGGATGCTGAAGTCGAAGTTTACTTTCAAGGACAGCGCAAATGGTTGCCGGTTTGTGACGTGTTCTTAGGGCCGGGACGTTCCCTACTTGAGCCGGGACGCGATATACTGCTGGGCTTCCGTTTTAAACGGGCTGGTCAGGGTGAGGCAACGGCCTTCAAGCGGATTATGCGTCCTCAAGGTGTGGCACTGCCGATCATGGGCTGTGCCGTGTGGGTCAAACTCGATGCGACATCGAGCACATACGAAGCGGCTCGAATCAGTATCGCGCCGGTTGGACCGAAGCCCGCACGTGCTGTTGAAGTAGAAGCTGAACTCGTCGGCAAACCCACGACCATTGATACGGTTGAGTCGGTAGCGGCGTTCGCGCAGACCGTTTTACATCCCCGTACCAGTAAGTACCGTGCCACCGAAGATTACCGCAGCGAAATGATCAGTGTACTTTTACGACGAACACTGACCTTGGCCACCGAGCGGGCACGAACCGGTAAAGCAGTTCCAGAAGGTGTAGGGGTTTAGGAGTAATCAAATGGGGCAACTGAACGTTACGGTAAACGGAAAAACGCATAACCTTGAAGTGGCGGATTCGCGCACATTAGCCCAATTCCTGCGGCTGGATTTGGGGTTAACCGGAACCAAGATAGGCTGTGAAGAAGCCGAATGCGGCATCTGTACAGTTCTGGTGGATGGTGTGCCAGTCGATTCGTGTATCTATTTTATCCAGCATGGGGCGGTTCAGTGTGGTTACTGCACACCCGGCTTGATCATGAACGCTGCCGCGCTCATCAATGACAATCCCGATCCCGACGATCATGATATTAAGGTGGCGCTCAAGGACACCTACTGCCGCTGCACTGGATACACCAGTGTTATGCAGGCTATCAAATCCGCAGCGCGTGAGAAGCGTGGTTTGCCGCCGCTGGCGGTTAATGAGCCGGTCGTCGATGAACCAATGAACGTGATCAGCCGCTCGGTGCCGCCGCAGGACGTTCGGGAAAAGGTGACGGGGCAAGCCAAATACACTGATGATTACAGTTTCCCCGGCATGTTGTATGCGCGGACACTGCGTTCGCCGCATCCGCATGCACGGGTGCTGAGCATCAATACCGATAAGGCCAAAGCGCTGCCCGGTGTTCGAGCAGTATTGACCCACAAAGATGTTCCGGGTGAAAATTTACACGGTCTGGTTTATCGGGACTGGCCGGTGCTATGCGGCGATGTCGTGCGTTACACCGGTGATGCGGTAGCGATTGTCGCGGCAGATACCGAAGATATTGCGGCTGACGCGCTCGAATTGATTGAAGTGGCTTACGAACCACTTCCGGTGGTTGCTGATCCGGAATATGCCCATCGACCGGAAGCGCCGGTTCTGCATCCTAACCATCCGACTGGCAATTTGCTCAAGCACATCAAGGTGCGGCATGGGGATATCGAGAAGGGCTTTGCCGAAGCCGATGTGATTGTCGAGAACGAGTATCGGACTCCGACTACCGAGCACGCGTTCCTTGAACCGGAATGCGCGATTGGTGTGCCCAAAGGTTATGAGGGACATGAAAAGCTGACGGTGTATGTCGGGTCACAGATTCCTTACCAAGACCGTGACCAAATTGAACTGGCTTTGGGATTAACCAGCCAGCAGGTGCGAGTGATTGGCACGTTGATCGGTGGTGGCTTCGGTGGTAAGGAAGACATCGCTGGACAAATCCATGTGGCGCTGCTGGCGAACGCGACAGGCAAACCCGTTAAGATGCTTTACTCGCGGCAGGAATCGCTGATCTTCCATCCCAAGCGCCATGCGACGATTATTCGCATCAAGACCGGCGCTAAGAAGGATGGCAAGCTGGTTGCGGTGCAGGCCGAACTCTATGGGGATGGTGGAGCCTACGCTTCACTTTCTGACAAGGTGATGACTCGCGCGACGACCCACGCTACCGGGCCGTATGAAGTGCCGAATGCTAAGATTGACTGCTTCGCCATGTATACCAACAATGTGCCCTCTGGTGCGTTTAGAGGTTTCGGTGTGACTCAATCGGCGTTCGCTGTCGAGCAGAATATGGACATGCTGGCCGCGAAACTGAATATTGACCCGATTGAGTTCCGGCGCATGAACGCGCAACAAGTCCTACGCATGGGGAATCGCCTGCGCTTACAAGAACACGGGCTTGGGCGGTGGTGCGCCCGATAAATCTGAAGCGGAGATCGAAGCCTTTGAAGACGGCAGCATCGAAGTGCGAACCGCCGCCGCTGATATGGGGCAGGGGATTGCGCATGTCGTTGCCCAATGCGCGGCTGAAGAACTGCATATCCCATACGAAAAGGTCAAAGTGCTGTTGTGCGATACCGATTTGACGCCCAACGGTGGCCCGACGACCGCTTCGCGCCAAACGTTTATGACGGGGAATGCGGCTCGTCTCGCGGCTGTTGCGTTGCGAGAGGCCATCACCCAATCGGCTGCTGAAATGCTGGATGTGCCGCCAGAGAAAATCTACTATGAAGAAGGTTTGCTGCGGAGCAACGGGCATTCCGTGCCGATGGGCGACGTGGTGACATGGATGAAGGAAAGCGGCCTTTCGCCCAAGACACGGCATGAGTATTGGGGGCCGAAGACACAGCCGCTCGGTACAGGTGGGGATATGCACTTTGCTTTCAGCTATGCCACGCAGGCCGCGCTGGTGGAAGTCGATATGGATACTGGTGAAGTGCATGTGCTCAAGATTCTGTCGAGCACGGACATCGGGCGGGCGATTAATCCGCTGATGCTGCAAGGGCAGATCGAAGGTGGCATCATCATGGCGATGGGCAACTGCTTAAGCGAAGCCTATATCCTCGAAGACGGTGTGCCATGGACGCGGCTGCTGTCGCGCTATAAGATGCCGAGCATCAAACACACGCCGGAAATTACGTCGCATCTGGTAGAGCACCGGTCATCCGAAGGGCCGTACGGCGCGAAAGGCGTCGGCGAAATCCCGTCGATCAACACCACGCCGGCTATCTGCAACGCCATTTATAACGCGACGGGAGTGCGCATCTTCAAGATTCCGGTTGACCAAGATGCGCTGCTGCTGGCTATGAAGCACGGACAAACCGAAGTCCACCGCGCGTGGCAGGATGTGAAATAGAGCGTAAAGTCGTTAGTCTGTAGTCGATAGAGAAATCAAGAAGGGGTGCGAGCGCACTCCTTTTTGGTTGGGAAGCCTGAAATGTTGTAAATGGTGCAACTGTTAGAAAAATTGAAGTTGCAACTGGCTATCTCCTTTGGCGGCTGCGAGGGAGAAATCCGCCGAATGTGCGAAAAATGCTGCAAAAGCAGCACATGCGGCGAATAACCGTCGCCGCATGTTCGATCCGGCGGTGGCGATGAATAGTTGGCGGCGATGGCGGCGGCAGGACAAATTCGATTGTTAATGTGTGAGATTTGGTGCAGGATTTGCCTGCTGCAAATTCCTACCGGTATCCTGATGTTCATTCTAAAACAAACGAAATAAGAACGGGTTACATTTTGGAAGAACATTTTGTAACTCTTTCAAGAGGTTGACACTAACTTAACAGGCGAGGAATATACCTGATGAGTGTGTAAACGGTTGGAAAACGGTTAGCCGACAAACTTAATCTAAACCTCGTTCATAATATGTTCGGTGGGATAGGCTGGTTGCTGGATTGCCTTTTATGGACTATTATGACCTGTAGTAATAGCTTAAAAAGGAAAATCTATGCCACAAATGCTCCTCGATTTATCGCACACCAAGATACCACGCCAGATACAAGAAAACCTTATTGCTTATATGAAGTTATTTGCCGGACTGCCGAATATGTTTATGGATGACTCGGATGTATTTTGGTTCATCAGCAAGAAGCCCGCACCCGGAGACATCATTCTTCGCGCCAACTGGGCTGAGTTAGACGCGGAAAAACAGATTGACAAAACGCTCCAACAAATTGGTCAGCACGTGGATGAGATTGGATGGTTCGTGTTTCCTGATGATGAACTGTCTGATTTGGGCAAACGGTTGGAATCGCGCGGGATGCCTGCTGGCCGAGGGGGAAACTGGCTGTGGGTGGATTTGACCCGCTTGGGCGCTGCTCCAAGTGTGCCAGACGACTTTCATATTGAACCGGTTATTGACGACTCAATGCTGGCCGAATGGGTGCACATCTCTGAGATAGGTTTTGGCAATAACGACCTCGGCTGTTTCTATGATGCTTATGCCCGACACGGCTATGGCGCGGATGCCTATTCACTGCACTACACCGGCTATTGGGGCGATATACCGGTCACGTCCGGCACGCTGCTTGAGGCGGGTGGCTGTGCCACCATTTATGATGTATCGACTCCGCCGGAGTTTCGTGGCAAGGGCTTTGGCGGCTCGCTGACACATTTTATGATGCAAGAAATTCGAAATCGCGCTTATACGGATACGTGGATCTGGTCATCGAATTTGGCGCAACCTCTTTACCGTTCACTCGGATATTTCGACGCTGATTTCGGACTGCGCGAATATGTCTGGCACAAGCCGAAGTCGTGAACATTTCCCCTTCAATCTCCGTATGAGGATGTATAACACGCATCATGAAATGGAGATTGTGACATGTATCAATGGTTGGTCTTTTTGCATATTCTGGGCGCGTTTGCCTTTTTTATGGCACATGGCGTTTCGGCTTTAATGGCATTCCGGCTCAAACGGGAGAAAAATTCCGAACGGATGCGAGCCATACTGGATTTTTCTGAGTTCGCGCTGCCAGTCATGTACTGGTCGCTGATGGTTCTGGTGCTGGCGGGAATTGGCGCGGGGATTATGGGGCACTGGTTCTCGATGGGCTGGATCTGGGCGGCGATTGTTCTGCTGGTCATCACTTGGATTGGCATGGTGACTTACGCCATGAAGTATTACGCACCTGTCCGCAAGGCGTTGGGGCTGCCATATCGTTCACGCAAAGGGGATCAAGCGGCGTCTGCGCCAGCGAGTGAGGCTGAAATCACCGCAGCCGTTGGGGCGACCCAACCCGCGCTGCTGGCGGCCATCTCGTTCGCTTTGATCGCTGCGATCCTGTGGCTGATGATGTTCAAGCCGTTTTAAAGCAGGGATTTGCCACCGGCAAATCCCTACAGACGTTCGTATTATTTCCCTGTTGCTGCCAGATTGTGATATAGACGGATGCCAGCTTCAATGGCTTGGAAGAAGCTGTCCACGACGATGTATTCATTGGGCGAGTGGATGTTCTCGCCTTCGCCGTAGCCAAAGCCGGTGATGGGCACACCGATAAGGCGGTTGAACATACCCAAGATCGGAATGCTGCCGCCGCCGCGTACCAGTTTGGCGCGTTTGCCAATGGTGGTTTCAAGTGCTGACTGCACCGCTTCGAGGTAGGGGCCTTCGGTTTGCATGACAAACGGCCACGCTTCTTCACCGATTTCGACGCTGATCTTGACCGTTTCGGTTTCGAAGCTCTTGACGTAGGCGATGAAGGACTGGGCGATGACATGCGGGTCTTGATCCGGCACGAGGCGCATGGTCACTTTGAACGATGCCTCAGCAGGGATGATGGTCTTAGTGCCGGGGCCCTGATAACCACCAGACATGCCGTTAACCTCCACCGTCGGAAGGATGGTCGCGCGTTCGGCATCCGGCGCGATGCTTCGGCCCCAAACCAGCGGGACACCGGCATCTTTTTCCATGCGTGCGGCCTGCCAACCGTCGTGGATACGCTGGCGCTCGAAGTCGCTGACGGTAGCGACAGCGTCATAATAACCGGGAATCTGGATGCGACCTTCGCTGTCATGGAACGAGCCGATGATCTTGGCTGCTACATGCAGTGGGTTTTGCACGACGCCGCCGAAGCCACCAGAATGCAAATCGGCTTTCGGGCCGGTCAGTTTGATCTCAGCACTGATGATGCCACGTCCGGCGTAGGACATCTGCGGGTCTTTGGGTTCGAAGTCACCGTCGCAGTTCAACATGACGTCGGCTTTGAGCAGCTCCTTGTTGGCTTCGACAAACGGTTCCATGCTGGGTGAACCGGATTCTTCCTCGCCTTCAAACAGGATTTTGACGTTGAGCGGCAGGGCGCCATTGGCACTGAGCATGGCTTCGAAGGCTTTGAGGTTGCCCCACACGCCCGCTTTGTTATCGGTTGCGCCGCGTGCGTACAGCTTACCTTCGCGGATTTCTGAGCCGAAGGGTTCCGACTTCCACAGATGGAGCGGATCGACCGGCTGCACGTCATAGTGGTCGTAAACCAGTACGGTTGGCTTATCGGCTCCGGCCTTGAGCCATTCGGCGTAGACGACAGGATGTCCGGCTGTGGGGATGAGATGGGCGTTATCGAAGCCGATGCGCTTGAGTTCAGTTATGAGCCACTCGGCGCAGGCGTTGATGTCCTTCTTATAGGCTGGATCAGCGCTGATCGACGGGAAGCTCAGCAGTTTGATAAACCCTTCGAGGGCTTCTTCACGGTTGTGATGGGAGTAATTGATGGCCGATTGTATCGTGTCAGTCATATAGGTGTCCTTCAATTGATGCATACAAAAATGCCTATCTCGCGACAGGCACTTGCCCCAAACGGCATGAATGTCGATAGTGGCTAGAAGATACTACGAAGTCTCGCCCTTGACGATAGCCATCATGAGCCGCGCCAGCAGGGCCGTACGTGGAATGATGCTGCTCTTGAGGATGTATTCGTCCGGCCCGTGATCCAGCCCGCCGACCGGCCCAAGCCCATCCAAAACGGGTACGCCTTCATCGGCTGCGAAGGCCGCATCCGCCGCGCCACCGGTGCTCGCGCCTTTGACATCGAAGCCCAGTTCGTTGGCGATGCGCTTGGTGATGGCTTCCAATTTTTCGATGGTCGGGGTGCGCGGCATCGGCGGATGAACATCTTCGTAGGTCAATTTGAAGATTACATCATTGATGGGATCCGCGAACAGCTTGATGATAGCCGCCGTGACCGCGTTCAAATGGTCATAGTCATAAGCCCGCGCTTCGAACTTGATGCTGGCCTGCTCGGGCACGATATTGCGGGCACGTCCGCCTTCGATGACGCCGACATTGACTGAAACACCATTCGCGTAGTCATTAAGAGCGTGAAGGGCGATGATCTGTTGGGCGAGGGCGAGGATGGCGCTGCGGCCCTTCTCTGGCTCGACACCTGAATGGGCGGCTTTACCGAATGCCTCGACATAGAAAGAGCGGACGCCTTTTCGCGCGGTGACAATATCGCCATTGGCGCGGGCTGCTTCGAGAGTCAGCACGGCATCTTTGCCCCTGCTGGCGCTGCGGATGAGGGGAATGGAGTAGCGTTCGTCGATCTCTTCATCGGAGACGATCAGGAAGCTGATTTCTTCGTAGACGCGGAAGTCGATGTTGTCCAGCGCTTCCACCGCGTAAATGCCGGTCAGCAGTCCGGCTTTCATGTCGCAGGTGCCGGGGCCGAGCAGGGTATCGCCATTGATGGTGACGGGACGTTGGGCTGCCGTGCCGCGCGGGAAAACCGTGTCGCTGTGACCAACCAGCAAGACACGTCCGCGGCCTTCGCCTTTGCGGATCGCCAGCAGATTGTCGCCCGCTTTGGTTTCGACGTGCCGCTCGACTGTGAAATCCAGTTTGGTCAGGCGGTCTTGCAGCCAATCGACCACGTTGTTGACGTCCTCGCGGTCAAAGGAGTAGGAGTCCATGCCGGAGAGGGTGGTCAGTTCGGCGATGAATTGGTCAAGGCGCGGGGTGAGGTAGTCAATAATTTCATTCGAAGTCATCTTGTATTCCTGATTTAAATGCTCGTAAAGTTCGAGTTAGCTTTAATGTTTCAATGATGTTGTCAAAAGTTGGCATGATATGCGCACGAGTAATATTTTCTGCAGCGAGTAATCGCAATAGTTCGTATACTTCGAATATAGGAAGAGTTAGCTTGCGTAGTATAGGAGTCGTGAAAACTTTTTTGGAACTGGCTATTACTTCTTCAAATGTGCGCCATGTACCGTTCTCAAGAAAGTAATTATTTGCATTTTGATCATAAATGAATAGTCCTGCTTGAGCCTGTAAATAGCTGATCTTGTGTTTCCTCTGAGTGATAATTCTTAAGTCAGTATGCTTTAATTCTTTGTAGGCTACAGCCCATATTACAAGATTTATATCACCTGAATTGATGCGCTTAATTGCTTCTTCTCCGGCAAAAAAGGCCGCCACAAAAGGAGAATATGTCCAGTCTAGTGCCCTAGTTGGAATTCCATGATGTTGTGCTAACGAGAATTCTACTTCTGCAGGAATAAATCGACATTCTTGCAGAAATAAGTTTTTTGTAAATGTTTCTAAACTGAAATCCTCATAACCAATTGTTCCCCATCTTTTGTCTTCAGGTAAAGGATGTCCAACTTGATTTGCTAAAGAAACAAATTCCTCAACTGCCCATTTTTCGGCTGCAACTTGGAGAACCATTTCAGTGAGCCATCGGGGATCAGTTGGCACTTTGAATGGGTTGAATCCTTGATTTGAATTTTTGAATTCGTCGATGATTTTTTCAATTCTAGTTCTTTGCATTGCCTTGAAGTTGTCAATCCAAGCTGTACGCATTGCGCTAGGTGTTAAGGACCAGCGTGAATTATATTGTCCACGAAATGCCCAATGTACAAATGTTTCTTTATAGGGTAACCAATGTGGATTTCTAAGTTGCAGATAACTTAATAACTCAGAGGCAGAGGAAAAATGTTTCTCTTCTAAAAAGTCGCTCATAGACGTTTCACTTTGAAAACACTTTTCCTCTATTTGAAGCAGCCTAACTCAACCCGTACAACTCTTTAGCGTTTGTGTTGAGGATCATCTCGCCAGCGGTGCGGGCTTGCTGCGGCGTCAGTGCGCCAGCGTCCACGATTTCACCCAGCACTTTTTCCAGCGCTGCACGTCCCCACTTGTTCGCCAACCAGTAAATCTCCGGCAGGCTGAAGGCGTCCGACGAGTAGAGCACCTTGTTCAAGGGCGTCAGTGCCAGCGCCTCGTGCACAATGGTCGGGATGAGGGTCGTCACGAATGGGATCGCCAGTGACAAATCCATGTAAACGTTGGGATACATGGCCGCCAGATAGCCGAGATCACGCGCATAAGGATAAGCGGCGTGCAGCATTACGAACTTGACGTGGTCGAACTTGTGGCTGATCAACAGCGGACGCATATGCAGCGGATTGGCCTTCAACATGTCTACGTCGTTATCACCCAGTCCGGTGTGGAATTGGATGGGTAAGCTCTGCTGCTCGGCGATTTCGAGGGCGCGAACGAGTAAATAATCACACAGCGTTTTGTTCGCCAGCCGGATTTTGCCGTCACGGTCGGCTTGATCTTTGACCACACCGAAGGCTTTGGTGGCTTCCTCACGCGTCACCCATCCCACATCGAGTCCGGTGCGATAGGCGATGATGCTTTTCAGTCCGACATGTCCGGCGGCTTTGGCGTCTTCAACTCCGGCGGTGTAGGCCTCGATGAAACGCGAGAAGGTGCTGTTTTCGAGGATTTTGTCCTGCGCAAAGGTTTCCAGCCGCAGCAGCTTTTCAATCTTCTGGTTGAAGGTGCTCACCATTTCTTCCGGCGTGTAGTTCTGTCCACCGCCGAAGCCATAGTAGTCGATGATCAGCATTTCGCTGTTCTGCTTCGTCCACATGTCATTGGCATAGGTCTGCAAATCGCGGCTGTTGCGGGCGGCGAGTACCGCTTCCGGCGTCGGATCACAGCCGAAGTAGTCCGCCAGTTCGCGGATGCCCCACATCCACATGATGCTGTGGGGCACGTCACGCTGCTTGACCAGCGGGTCGCCGCTTTCGCTGAAGTAGACCTGATACTGCTCCAGCGTTTTCGGCGGATTGGTTTTGTTCAGCGCGTGGGCGTGGTGGTCAATAATCGGAATGTCGGCCAGATCGATTTTTGTCGGCATGGTTAGAACTTCCAGAAATGATGTTTGAGTTCGAAAGCGTCGTCCTGCTGGCTGAAGGTGTCATATTCCAAACGTTTGACGGCTGCATAACTGGTGGTCAGCAGCGGGCCGAGCGCCTCGCTCAAGGCTTTGTCGTTCACCAGTGCTTCCACGGTTTCCGCCAGCGTCGTCGGGAAGCGTTTAATGCCGCGCTTCTTGCGTTCTTCTTCGGTAAAGTTACCGGGGTCAATGGTCGTCGGCTCACCGGGATCGAGCTTGCGCCGGACCCCGTCCAAACCCGCCGCGATCAATCCGCCGAAGGCCAGATAGGGATTGGCCGAAAGATCAGCCGATTTGAGTTCGGCGTTGGCGGTGCCTTCTTGATTGCTCTTGTAGCGGGAGGAAACGCGCACCGCACCTTCACGGTTATCTGGCCCCCATGCCGTATAGGCACTGCTCCAGAAATGAGGCTGCAAACGGTGATACGAATTATGGCAGGCGCAGGTCAACGCCAGCAGTCCCGGCAGATGTTCGAGAATGCCCGCGATAAAGTGTTTGCCGGTGTCACTCATTAAGTACGGGCCGTTGGGATCGTACATCAGGTTCTTGCCGTTGTCGTCCCACAAGCTGAAGTGAATATGTCCACCGTTACCCGCTTGATCAAGGAATGGTTTGGGCGCAAGTGACGCGTACAAGCCATGGTTGTAGGCCACGTTGCGAATGGTCTCGCGGATCAAGATGTGGTTATCCGCCGCGGTCAGCGGGTCGGCATGATGCACCGACAGTTCTTGCTGCCCGTGACCGAGTTCCGGATGGAACAACTCGACCTGAATATCTTGGGCTTCCAGCGCGGCGACAATATCATGAACCACGTTCTGGGTGATGGTCATCGCTGTTGAAGCGAAGCATAGGCTCTGGTCAACCGGACTGAACGTCCCGTCGGCATTCTTCTGGGTCATCGTCCACTCGAACTCGACCACCATTTGCAGGTTGATGCCCAAGTCCTTAGCCGCTTGAATTTGCCGCTTGAGGAACGAACGCGGGCAGGCTTCCCACGGTGTGCCATCTAGCTTGATCATGTCGACGGTCATGGCACCCACGCGCGGCGCATAGGGTAGGACGCGGAAGGTGTTCGCATCCGGAACCAGACGGACTTCGCCGACTGGTCCCATGCCTTCGACGGAGGCCAATTGATCCATCATATTCATGGCCTGCATCGCCAGCGTCAGGCCGATGCCATCGGTGATGCGGCTTTCCAGCCCGTTAATATGCGTCGATTTGCCACGAATGATGCCGCCGTTATCGGTATACAGGAAGCGGATCAGTTGGAGATCGGCTTCTTTGGCCTGTTCGAACACTTTGGCGGCGGATGATCCGTGCTTGCTTGATTTCTTGTGTGACATAGAAACTTCTCTTGGTTATAGAAACTCGAAATACTCATCAACTTCAAACGGTTCAACGCGGTCCAGGAATCCGGCGCTTGATGCATCGGCTCCGTTGCTCGCGGCTTTGCTAATTTCATGGCGCTTCACGGCCAGATACAACTGCATGAATTCGCTGCCAAGCAGTTCACGCAGCGGTTGATCGGCTTCGAGCGCGGCTAATGCTTGCGGCAGACCGGACGGCAAATTCTCGACGCCTTCCAGCCCGTAAGCAATGCCGTGTGTGGGTGCAGGCGGCTCGATCTTGTTGCGGATGCCATCAATCCCTGCCGCGATGACACCGGCCATCACCAGATAGGGGTTGGATGCGCCGCCGGGGATACGATTTTCGAGGTGTGCGCCTTCGCCCTTGAGGCCCTTCACGCGGATGGCAACGGTGCGGTTCTCGAATGCCCATGTGGCGTTGGTCGGCGCAAATGACCACAGCTTGTAGCGCTTGTAGCAGTTAATGGTCGGTGATGCCAAGGCTGACAGCGCCGCCAAATGGTGAATTTGACCACCCGTCCACCAGCGGCAGAGATCATTCAATTCGTTCGGCGTATCGGTGTTGGAGAACGCATTCTTGCCAGTCTTTAAATCAACCAGACTGTGATGATAATGGCAGCCGTTCGCGGATTGGTCGGCGTAGGGCTTGGTCATGAAGGACGCCATGTAGCCGTTCTTCTGGGCGATTTCCTTGACGCCGTTCTTGAATCGGAAGGCCTGGTCGGCAGCCGCGATGCCGCTGGCCGGACCGAAGTTAATCTCCATTTGGCCGGGGCCGTACTCGGAGTTGGACGTGATGATGTCCACGCCAATTTTCGGCATATCCAGCAAAATCTGGTTGACGATGTTTTCGTCAAAATTGTTGCGCAAGGTCGAGAAAATCTGGATGCCGGGGAAGGGTGCTTGCCGCGTCTCGCGGTTCACCAGATAGAATTCGTACTCAAAGCCGGAATAAAATCCGTAGCCCATCGACTCCAGTTCATCCAGCATGGCGCGGGCTATGGCGCGTGGAGCTGCCATCGCTGGAGTGCCGTCTTGGAAGCGCGGCTCGCAGAGTAAGCTGGCGGTGTTCGCTGCCCAAGGCACAATCGTAAACGTATCCAGATCAGGGAAGATGCGCGAGTCCGGAAAGCCCCGTTCCTCTAAATAACCGGTGCCCGGTGCCACACCCGACTGCACGTCGAATCCCAACTGTCCGAGTAAGAAATTCAGACCGTGACTGGCGAAGTGCATCAAGTGACGGGTGGGAACGGTTTTGGAACGGCTGGTGCCATGCGTATCCGACTGTTCGAAGCGTACGAACTCGATCCCCTTGGCGTCCAGATCATCCTTGAGGCCCTGTAAACGTTCTTTGGTGATGGAAAATAGTTTGGGCTGCGGCATCATACCCTCTTCTGAAAGGCTGCGGTGGGGCTTCTCTGCCCCGAATATCTATAGAAGGGTCGGGAAAAGGCATGACCGTCAACAGAATTGGGGCAAGATATATCTTGCCCCTACAAACTTGTTAAGATCGCGACCTTTTCCCTACCGAAAAGTCTTTAAAAACTATGAACTCGGTGTGGTTTCGGGCGCCGGGGCATTTGGATCAGCCGCCGGAACGCCTTCCGGTACGACTTCGGCTGCCAATGTGAATTTGCCACCGGCGATCTTGATCATCGTCACGCCCTTTTGCGGGACATGTGAGCCATTGGTGAAGCTGATTTGGCCGGTAATGCCGGGCAGGTCTTTGGTTGCCAGCAGGGCTTCTTGAATGGCCTTGGCATCGGTCGAACCGGCACGCTTGATGGCATCGGCCAGCAGGTAAACGGCGTCATAACCCAGCGCGGCGAACGCGTTTTCGGGGTCATGGCCGAATTCCTTGTTGTAGGCTTCAATGAACTTCTTGATGCCGTCCGTACCGTTGTCCTTGTCCATCAGGGCATGGGTTGTAAAGTACACATTTTCAGAGGTGTCGCCAGCGACCTTGACCAGATCGGGGGTGTCGTAACCGTCACCACCGACGACCGGCGCGGTCAGACCGGCTTCGCGGAGCTGCTTGACCACCGGGCCTACGTTGTAGGGCATGGCGGCGATGTAATAGAAGTCAGGCTGGGTGGAAAGGGCTTTCAACTTGGTGATTTGTGCCGAGAAGTCCGTGGCGCTGTCTTCGTAGGTATCTTCGAGGACAATAGTGCCGCCAAGTTCTTCAAAACGGGCTTTGAAGTATTCGCCGAGCAGGGTCGTATATTCCACGCCCATATCTGACAGGAGGTAAGCGGTCTTACCGAAGGTCTTGAAGGCATATTCTGCACCAGCCGCGGCTTGCACGTTATCACCGAAGCAGGCGAGGAACATCAAGTCACCAATTTGATCAGGTAGCTTGGGCGAGGTCGCACCAGCGGTGATGAAGGGCAGTCCTGCTTCTTGGATGATCGGGCCAGCCGCCAGCACCGAGTCGGAGTCGGTGAAGCCGATGACCGCCGAAACCTTGTCTTCTTCAACAAACTGCTTGGCGATGACCGCCGTGGTATCCATCTGATACTTGCTGTCACGCACCACGAAGTCAATCTGCTTGCCGAGGACGCCACCAGCCGCATTGATTTCCTTGACGGCCAACTGAGCGCCGTTCGAAGCGGGCAAGTCCAACGACGATTCTGCGCCGCTCAGGTCAAATCCACCACCAATTTTGATGGTGTCCTGCGCATGGACGACGGACATCAATCCCGATAGTAATAGGGCGACCATAACGGCAAATACAGCTACGAACGATTTATGCTTCATCTCTCACTCCCTTTGAACAATTGAACGGAACGGTGTGGTGATATGAAAAAAGAATTGGGGACAGTTCATGTATTGGACGGTTGCTCGCCTCCCCCTTCAAAAGCCGATTTCGGGGGACGGTTTCGCCGCCAAAACCAGCCAAAATCAATCTCGCGTTCGCCCATTAGTCCACCGGGGCGGAAGATGATAATCAGGATGAAGAGGATGGCCAGAATGATCTGGCTGATGCCGTAGAGAGTCGTGGCGTCTTCGAAACGGCGCAGCGCTTCGGAAATGATCGTAATCGTGATTGGCCCGACTACCGATCCGGTGACCGACCCCATACCACCGACTACCAGCATGGTGATGACGCGGAAGGTGATGTCGAAGTAGAACGCTTTGGGCGAAAAGGACGTCAGGAAATGCGCCCATAACGCGCCCGCCACCGCCGTGAAGAAGGCGCTGATGACAAACGCTAGCAAGCGAGGACGCATGATAACGATGCCGACCGACTCCGCCGCTGCGGTGTCTTCACGCTGTGCGAACATGGCGCGTCCATAAGCCGAGAACTTCAGCCTCCAGACCACGTAGAGCGCAACGATGACCCATCCATAGACCCACCACATGTCCGTGTAACCCGTCACGTTGGAGAAGGTGCGCGAACCGCGTGTGAAGTCACTGGCGTTAATCAGGATGACGCGTACAATCACCAGAAAGCCCAAGGTCGCCACCGACACGAAGCTTCCCGAAAGCCGCATCAACACGCCGCCCACGAGGAAGGCAACGATCATCACAAGGATTCCGGCGATCAGTGTTGCCAGCAGAAATCCCGACGGGAACGGCCCGATCATCGTATCGAAGTGCAGGGTGGCGATCCAACCCGGCAGTTTCGGCAGATAGGAATGCTTGGCGGTCAGCGGCAGCGTCAAGATGGCCGAGATATACGCGCCCAACGCCATGAAGCCAATATGTCCCAGCGAGAAGACTCCGGTGAAGCCGTTCGCTAGATTAAGCGCCACCACCAGAATGATATACAGGCCGAGGTTGATGAAGATGCCCTGCCACAGGCTGCTGCCCGATGCTTCGAGGCCTACGATCATCAGGATCAGGCCGCCGAGCAGGATCAGAAAACCGTTGCGCTGGACGTTGGATTTCAATGTTTGTGCCATAGCTACTGACGCCCTTCACGGTCGGTTGTACCGAGGATGCCACCCGGACGAACCAAGAGCAGTAGGATAAGGGCGACAAAGACGAACGCATCGCGATAGCTACTGAGCGTGCCGGGTAAATACGTCTTGAAGAATGAAATCAATCCGGGTGATGTGGTTGCAGCTGGCAGAATATCACCGAGGCCGGGGAAGGTCGTCAGCAGCACTTCGAGGAAGGCCAGCGCATAACCGCCGACGACTGCGCCGGAGATACTGCCGAAGCCGCCGATGACCGCCGCGATAAAGGCTTTCAGCACCGGCGAAAAGCCCATGTCGGGATTGACGGTTCCAGCTTGCACGGCATACAGCAGCCCCGCCACGCTGGCAAGGAACGCACCGATCACAAACGCCGTGACGATCACACGGTTGGTGTTGATGCCCATCAACTGTGCCGCCTGCAAATCTTCAGCCGCCGCCCGCATCGAAAGGCCGAGCGTGGTGCGGGTGATGAATTGGTTGAGCAGGAGCAGCAGTCCGAGTCCGATCAGTAAGCTGGCGACATTGACACGCGGAATGGTCAATTCGCCGATGGTGACGACGCCACGCAGGAAATCAATCTGTGGGAAGGCGATTTGTACCGGCTGCTGGGCAAAACGCGAGACCAGCAGTGTGCTGTTCTGCAAAATCTGCCCAACCGCGAAGGATGTCAACAGCGCCGCTACCGCCGGAGCTTTGCGAATAGGGCGGTAAGCTACCCGCTCCATCAATACCCCGACCATAATGGTGCCGACCATCATCATAATCAGCGCAATCGGCAGCGGAATTTTTGCCATCAGCGCGAAGGTGGCTATGTAAGCGGCGATCATCATCAGGTCGCCGTGCGCAAAATTGATGAGCCGTAAAATGCCGAAGACCATCGCCAGCCCGACTGCTACCAAAGCGTAGAGGCTGCCAATGCTCAGCGCGTTAATAAGCTGTTGTAGAAAGTAACCGCCGAGGCTCATACTGCGCCTCCGAGGTAGGCCTGCTCAACGTTTCCATGACGTATCCCCGATCAGCAATCTCAAGCGCCTGCCAAGCGTTTTGCTCGACCAGTAAGATGGTGACTCCCCGTGCCTTAATTTGTTGGATTATATCGAACACCGATTCCACTAGCAAAGGAGCGAGACCGAGCGACGGTTCGTCTAAAAGCAGCAGTTTGGGCTGGGACATCATGGCTCGACCAATTGCCAACATTTGCTGTTCGCCGCCGGAAAGTGTGCCCGCTTGCTGGTTCGCTCGCTCCGATAAACGGGGGAACAGGTCGTACACATCGCGCCGCGTCCGTTCGATCAGATTGGCGTCGGTTTGTGTGACTGCTCCCAGACGTAAATTCTCGTTGACGCTCAAGCTGCCAAAGATGCGCCGCCCTTCGGGGCAGTGGACGACCCCCAACTGCACGATTTCATGTGACGGCAGTTTGTCAATCGGCTGTCCGTTGTAGGTAATGCGTCCCTGCTTAGGGCGCAGCAGGCCTGAAATCGTCCGCAGCGTGGTGGATTTCCCTGCGCCATTCGAGCCGATCAGCGCCACCGTTTCCCCGTCGTTGACGGTTAATGAAACGCCCTTCAGTGCTTGAATCTTGCCATAGTAAACATCTATATTGTCGATTTGCAGCATAGTGGTTGATCTTTCGACGACTCAAACGGTAGCGGAAGTCTTGGTGCCGCCCTTGCGCTTTTTGCTGACACCCAAATAGGACTCGACGACGGCCGTGTTCTGGCGAATGGCGTCCGGCGTACCTTCGGCCAGCACCTTGCCGTAGCTCAAGACTGTGATGTGGTTACACAGCCCCATCACCAGCCGCATGTCATGTTCGACCAGCACAATCGTCAATTTGAAGCGCTTCTGTACATCCACAATCATATGGTGAAGGGCATC
The DNA here is from genome assembly GCA_044226855.1 of Aggregatilineales bacterium. Taxonomy (GTDB): domain Bacteria; phylum Chloroflexota; class Anaerolineae; order Aggregatilineales; family Phototrophicaceae; genus CFX2. Next base: position 5,806 of record JBGAGF010000008.1, on the reverse strand, counting down.
GGTTTCGCTGGCGTTCATGCCCGCCGCAGGTTCATCCAGCAGCAGCAATGAGGGGCCAGTCGCCAGTGCCCGCGCAATCTCAAGGCGCCGCTGCGTGCCATAAGGCAGATTCATGGCTTCACGATTGGCGTCACCTGCCAGCCCGAACTCATCCAAGTGTGCCAGTGCCGCTTCGGTGAGCGCTTTTTCCTTGTTGCGGAATGACGATAAGTTGGTGATGACTTCCACAAGATTAAAGCCCGTACGCAGTTGCTGCGCCGTCCGGACGTTATCGAGGACTGTCATGGTTCCGAACAAGCGAATATTCTGGAAGGTGCGGGCGATGCCCAACTTGGCGATGGCTGGCGCGCGCAAACGCGTGATGTCTTGCCCTTTGAAAATGATCTTGCCGCTGGTCGGGAGAAGTTGTCCGGTGAGACAGTTGAAGAGGGTCGTTTTACCGGCGCCGTTGGGGCCAATGACCCCGTGGATAGTACCGGGTGTCAAATTGAGGTTAATGTCTTGCAGTGCCTTCAGTCCCCGAAATGCCTTGGTCAATTGGATGACACTGAGAATAGGGGCACTGCCGGATGAATCGTTCACGATGAATCTGCCTCAAAAGTGGTCGATGGATTGGGCAACAGATGTAGTATGTCGCACATATTAGCGTCTGTTGTGCGATGTGGCAAATCAAAGTGACAGAGGATGGAATAATGCGCCATCCTCTGTAGTTTTATAGCATTAGTCGTTGGCGATGAAGACTGACTTCAGTTCGCTGTAATGCTCCAGCGCAACCATACCTTGTTCGCGTCCGATACCGCTTTGTTTCATGCCGCCGAACGGTGCTTCGATGTGTACACTGCTGCTACTGTTGATCGAAAGCATCCCCGTTTCAACTGCGCGAGCTACCCGCAGCGCGCGTCCGATATCCCGCGTCCACAGCGATCCCGACAGCCCATACGGCGAGTCATTGGCGAACCGGATGGCCTCAGCCTCACCATCGAAGGGCATGATGCCGACCACCGGCCCGAACACTTCTTCCTGCATGATGCGCATATTGCTGGTGACGTTGCTGTAAACGGCAGGCGTCAGGAAATTGCCTTTAGCCAGTGCGCCGCTCGGAATCTCACCACCACATAAGCGCTTTGCGCCTTCTCCATCCCCAATATGGATGTAATTAACAACGCTGTCCCGATGCGAGGATGTGATCAGCGGCCCCATTTCGGTGCCTTCGTCGCTTGGCATCCCGACCTTCATGGTCTTGGTACGGTTGACAAACTTCTCGACGAACTCGTCATAAATCGGGCGCTCGACCAAGATGCGGCTGCGTGAACAGCAGTCTTGTCCGGCGTTGTCATACACGGCCCACAGCGACGACTCGACGCAGGCGTCAATCCGCGCGTCGGCAAACACGATGTTGGCTGATTTACCGCCCAACTCCAGCGACACACGCTTGATGCCATCGGCGGCCTGCTTCATCACGCCTGTACCGACTTCCGTCGAACCGGTGAACGAAATCTTGCGCACCAGTGGATGCATCGCCAGCGCATTACCGGCTACGCTGCCCGACCCCGTCACGACGTTCAGCACGCCTTCCGGCAATCCTGCTTCGAGTGCCAGATCAGCGAGGGCCAACGCGCTCAAGGGCGTCGCGCTGGCGGGTTTGACCACCACCGTGTTTCCCATCGCCAAGGCCGGTGCGACCTTCCAGCCGGTGATGACCAGCGGGAAGTTCCAAGGGATAATCAACGCGCACACACCCAGCGGCTCGCGGAAGGTCATATGCGTGCCGTTGGCGTTCACCGGAATCGTTTGCCCATGAATCTTATTGACCGCGCCTGCGTAATACTCGAAGGTGTTCGCCACCGCGCTGATCTCACCACGCGCCGCGCTGATGGGCTTGCCACCGTCCCGCGACTCAATCTGTGCCAAGAAATCCACCCGTTCGCGGATCAAATAACGCGCATGAGCCGTCTTCACCGCCAAGTCCACATCCGCCGCGCTGGCCTGCGCCACCTGTGCGATAATCTCACCAGTTGCCGGATTGGTGGTCGGTGCCGTACGTCCATCGCTGGCAGCAACCCGCTTGCCACCAATCGCTAATCCTTCAAATGTTGCTTCTGTTGCGACCATTTTCGTCTTACCTTCGTTACACTTTCGAAAAATTCAAACGCCCCTTTCCCTGTGTGATGGGGAAAGGGGTTGGGGGATAGGGTATTTACTGCGGCGTCACATAAGCGGCGGTGATACCACCATCGACCATAAACTCGGTGCCTGTCACGAATGAGGCCTCATCCGAAGCGAGGTATAACGCGCCGTAAGCAATTTCCTTAGCTTCGCCGAAGCGTCCCATCGGGATGTGTACCAATCGGCGCTGCTTCTTTTCCTCGGTGTTCAGATACTTCATCAGCAGTTCGGTACGCAGCGGGCCGGGGCACAGTGCATTCACACGGATGTTCTGCCGCGCGTGGATCATCGCCAATTCGCGTGTCATCGAAAGCACCGCACCTTTGCTGGCGGTATAAGCCAATTGGGGAGTCGCCGCGCCCAAAATGGCGACGAATGACGCCGTATTGATGATGGAACCGCCGCCTGCCCGCAGCAGCGCCGGAATACCATACTTGCAGCCGAGGAATACGCCTTTGACGTTCACCGCCATCGTCAAATCCCACACCCATTCCTCGGTGGTCATGGCGTTGTCGTCATCCGCGTGGGAAATACCCGCGTTATTGAACAGGATATTCAACTTGCCGTAAGTATCTTCGGCAACCTTAACCATGTTTTCGCAGTCAGCCGCCTTTGAGACATCGGCATGGGCGTAAACCGCTTTGCCGCCTGCCGCTTCAATCTCTTGAACGACTTTCTGGCCTGCCTCGTCATTCAAATCGACGACCACGATGGCTGCGCCCTCCGCTGCGAAGAGCAGAGCCGTCTCGCGACCAATTCCACTGCTGCCGCCGGTAATCAGTGCAACCTTATCTTTCAAACGCATATATCGACTCCTGCGTAGGGACGCGAAACCTCACGTCCGTTAAATAACCAATAGCTTAGATTTGCTCGAAATAGCGAGCGCGTTCCCATGTTGTGACCGCCTTATCATAAGCGGCCTGTTCTGTTTTATAGAAGTGCAAATAGTGTTCGATGACGTCATCGCCGAACGTTTCGCGGGCGAAGGCGCTGCGCTCCATGGCGTTGATGGCTTCTTGCAGCGTGCGCGGCACCTGCGGCAGCCCTTTGGCAGCATACACATCGCCTGCGAAAATGGGAGGCGGCTCAATCTTGTTACGGATGCCGTCCAATCCGGAGGCCAGCGCTGCCGCATAGGCCAGATAGGGATTCACATCCGCACCCGGAATGCGTGACTCGATGCGCAGGGACTTCCCATGTCCAACCGCGCGGAATCCTGCCGTACGGTTGTCGAAACTCCACGCCAGACTGGTCGGTGCCCATGAGCCGGATTGGTAGCGCTTGTAGGAATTAATCGTGGGCGCATAGAACGGCATCAGTTCCCGCGTGTGGGCAATCCAGCCGCCGAGGAACCAGCGGAACATATCCGAGCATTGGATTGGGCCAAGCGCTTGGTCGCCATCGAAGATATTGGTTTTGCCTTCAGCGTCCCACAGGCTCATGTGAATGTGGCTGCCTGATCCGGCGTAGCGGTCATCGGGTTTCGCCATGAACGACACTGACAGCCCCAGTTGGTCTGCGACTTCTTTGAAGCACTGCTTATAAATGCTGTGATGGTCGGCGATGGTCAGTGCATCCGCATAGCGAATGTTCAGTTCGTGCTGCCCCGGCCCCCACTCGCCTTTGGTGAATTCCACCGGAATGCCGCTGTTCATCAGGTGCTTTCGCACAGCTGCGTTCAGCACTTCTTCGCGTGTGCCTTGCAGGATGTGATAATCCTCGATGTAATCGCCAAAGTAGTTGAGCTTGGTGTAATCCTTGGCTCGTGCGCTCTTATAGGTTTCGTCAAAGATGAAGTATTCCAGTTCCGAAGCGCCCTGCGCGAGATAGCCTGCTTTGCCGGCTTCCGCGATCTGCTTGTTGAGGATGCTGCGTGGAGCAACGGAAACGGGTTCTTTGGTCTTTTCGTCCGAAAGATCGCAGATGACCAGCGCGGATTTATCCAACCACGATGCAATGCGGAGCGTTCGCAGATCAGGCTCACACAGGAAGTCCCCATAGCCGAGTTCCCAACTGGCGAACTTATAGCCGGGGATTGGCTCCATTGGGAGATCAACGGTCAGCAGGTAATCGCAGGCATGTAGCCCGTGCTCTGCGGTTTGCTGCAAGAAGAACTCGCCCGTAACCCGCTTACCCATGAAACGACCGTACAAGTCGGTGAACACCGCGACAATCGTTTCAATTTCACCGCTTTCAATTTTCTGGCGCAGTTCATCCAGCGTCAACATGCCCCGCGCAGACGCATCAGCCATGACTTCCCCCTTGATCAGCAACTCGCAAATGGAAATGATTTGCGGGCAATGATAGTGTGTGCTTAACACAAATGCAAACGAAGCTTAACAATCCCTTAATCTGATTTAGAAGTCTGGCACGACTGCTAAAACAATCGCTGTTGCTGGCCCACCCAACCGCATATCGACCACCGCGCTGGCGAAGGCATAAGCGTCAAAGGGTTCCAGTCCCCGCTCGTTGATCAACAGACTGTAGGCTTCATCGAGTGCGACTTGATGCGCTTTTTCGAGCGTTTCACCCATGCCGACGCAGTAGGTACTGCTGCCGATGTGCAGGCGAGGGTAATGGAGCTTCTTGTTCTTTTCGAGGCTGATCTTGAGCGTTGCGCTGCCCGCTGCTTCAAGGCTGACCCATGTTGGTTCGGCAACACCCATCGCTGCATGCAGATCGCCCATCGAAAGCAGCGCACCGTCTACCTGTACCGGTAAATAGAGAGTGGTTCCCGGTGACATTTCCCGCAAATCCATATTGCCGCCATAGGGGTAAGCAGGCATAAAGGTCGAGCCTTTGCCCTCAGCCGGAGCGACCGCGATACAGCCGATCATCGGTTTGATTTCGACGCTCAAGCGGTTGCTGATATATGCCCGTTCGTTGCGCAGCAGTATCGGTTTGACTTCCACCTCTTTTGTGTACTTGCCCAAGCCACCAAAATCGGGCAGCCACACCGACCACGCCCGTGTGACTTGTACATCCAGTACTTCGATTTTCAAGGCATCACCCGGCTCAGCGCCCTTCACACGCACGGGGCCAGTCACGGCATTGAAATTCTCCAGTCCAATAGCTTCGACGGTTTCACCCTTGGACAACCGCTCGTAGGCGACGTCACCCGTTTCAAAGGTGACGGTATCGCCGCTTTCAATTTCGAGGACGTGCGGGATGCTGGCGTCAAAGGCAAAGGCTTTTTGATCTTTTGAGAGGCTATAACTGCTCATAAAGTTTGGACTCCTTTCAGGTCGATGGCTCAAATATTAGGGTTCATGGCGGCTAATGAACGCGCTCAGCACTTGGAGGTAGCGGTCAACCTCTTCGACATGCGCCATGTGCGAACTGTTTTCAAATAATACCCATTCTGAGCCGGGAATGCCTTTATGAACCGTTTCAGCGATTACAGGTGTGGCTTCATCGTAGCGACCGGATGTCACCAGCGTTGGTTCTGTGATCTTGCCGAGTTGTGGAATCACGTTCCAATTCTTGAGCGTACCCACCACGTGGTAGGACTGCCTTAAGTGGTGGAAAAGGGTAGAAAAGGAGAAGGCTCATGAAGCAAACTGGTTGGTAACTAGACAATCAGGAGGCAAGATGAACCTTCAAAGCGTATTTTGTCCGAACAAGGCCTGTCCTGACAAGC
>JBGAGF010000054.1:0-4954 GCA_044226855.1 Aggregatilineales bacterium | reverse complement strand
TGAAGCATCTGACCCTGTTTCGTTTGGAGAAGGTGCAGCGCTCGTAGAAAGATGAGATGCTTATGAATGCAACCACACACCAGCACCATAGAGGAATGCAACCCAAACACAAGCAAACTAAACGTCAGCGTCAAAAGTGGCTGCTGATTGGTTTCGGCATCGCTGCGACAGGTATTGCCGTACTCATGCTGATTTTTAGCACTGGCTCTGCTGGTGCCCCAGTTCCTGACTTCACTGCCACGACGTTGAGCGGGGAAACGGTTCGCCTCACTGATTATAAGGGACAGGTGGTCATGCTCAATTTCTGGGCGACATGGTGTCCACCCTGCAAAGCCGAAATGCCGACGATTCAGGTGGCTTACAAACACTATCGCGAACAAGGCTTTACAGTATTGGCGATTAATAACAGGGAGCAGGCGACCCAGATCCAACCTTTTGCGAATGCGTTAGCCCTGACGTTCCCTATTGTTCTGGATACCGACTCCGCTTTACAGGATACCTTTGATATCAAAGGGTATCCAACCAGTTTATTCATCTCAGATGCTGGTGAGGTTTATACGACCCATACGGGAATGCTGACCCCTCAGCAACTAGATGGGTATATCGCAACCGGTTTAGCTAAAATGAAGCTAAAGTCCGCCTGAAGTACTCCTAGTAGAGACCTCTGAATAGATAGGCTCACGAATGATCACTGAAGATCAGTTTAAGCAAGCACTTCATACGCTCCCCGTATTGCGTCAAGCCAGCCCTCAATTGGTGAATGACTTCAAACGCACAGCGTTTTTTGCCCGTATTCCAGCAGGGCGAGACGTGTTTGTTGAAGGCGACGAGGTTGATGCTATTGCGTTACTCGTGTCCGGAGTCGTACGCGTCTATAAGGTGGGTGAAACGGGTCGTGAAATCACCTTGTATCGGTTTGGATTAGGCGAATCCTGCATCTTGACGGCCAATGCTATTCTTTCCCGTCAAACATTCTCAGCGATTGCGACGGTAGAACAGGATGCTGAAGCCATCATGATTCCGTCGGCTACCTTTCGTGAGTGGGTGCAGCGCCACGATCTTTGGCGCGAGTTCGTATTTACACTCCTTTCACAGCGTTTGTCTATTGTGATGGAAATTGTGGATGAGGTAGCTTTCCGCCGTATGGATATTCGGGTTGCTGAATTTCTGCTCGAGCAGAGTAGACGGCATAATCCAATGATCATTACCCATCAAGAAATTGCGGCTGAACTCGGCAGTTCGCGCGAAGTAATTAGCCGTATTCTTGAAAATTTAGCAACCAAGGACATCATCCGTGTCTTACGTGGTTCGATTGAAGTACTCGATTCGGAACTGTTGGAAGCCCAAACATCTCGGTGACTTTGTCACAGACGCACCTCCACTCATCTCCTATACTGATCGTACAAATCACATTCAAAGAGGAGATGTTCAAATGAGTTCCTTTGTTAATTTTATGGCTTCGTCTACCGGTCGTATTGTGCGCATCGTCGCTGGTGTTGTCTTGATTGCCTGGGGACTATTGGGATTAGGTGGCACAACGGGCATCATTGTCGCGGTCATTGGAGCTGTGCCGCTGCTCGCCGGTGTATTTGACTTCTGTGTATTCGCACCCCTATTTGGTCGTCCCCTCAGCGGCCCCAAAATTCGCTCCGGTCAGTAATCTTTTACATGTTAAATAAAGACATCGCAATTGATCGTTGCGATGTCTATTGGGTGAAACTCAAATGACCTCTAAAGTAACCTACTTCAAATCGGCTCTTTGTCCCCGCTGCCGAGCCACTGATCGACGATTGTCAGAACTGCAAACCGTTCAGCCAGAAGTTGAAATCGAGACGATTGAAATTCTGACTGATCCGGCCCGTGTTCTGCGTGATGGCATCTGGATGATTCCCGCAATCATCATCGGGAATCAGCGCTGGTATCACGCTCCTTCGATTGATGATCTGAAGGCTGCTCTGGTCAAAGAAGAGCAGTCGTAGAATCTCATAATCGTTAGTATTGCTCAACTCTCCAAACCGAACTCAGTCACCAGATGCCGTCACGACAGGAGCATTATCCTTGTCCTGTACGTTATTCATGGCGCTTTGGACAATTTGCCACAGTTCGTAGGCAATCGGCAGCAATGAAACAAACCATAACGCGTAAGCTATCCCGTGCAATATAGCCTGATATTCATGAAGGAAAATCCCAACCCACAGGAAAATCCCGCCCATATGGACGGCAATCAGGCTGAACCAATTACCGCCCAATTTCGGTGGTGCATCCGGCTGAAAGATGCGCCGGAAGATCAGCGGAATGATTGCGTAGCCGAATTGCAGTACCCAACCATAAATCAAGGCTTGCGGGGCATTTTGTTCAATACCTGCTCCGGGAAATCCCGGCACTTTCAGGATAATGAGAGGGGCAACCAAAACAGGTGCAAGAATCCAGACGTAGGATGTAATCAGATGCAGCATTCCCACTGTTCGCAGTTTGGGATCACCCAGCAGCGGGTTAATCACGTTCAACAGCAGCCAGATCGTCGCGCTGAGGTGCAAGATCAGACCGGGTACTGAAAACAGATTTGATTGAAACCACGGCCCCAACACCAATCCCAACGCGCCAAAGCTCATCATCCAGAAAATCGGTGTGATTGAGCGCGGCCAAGCCAGCGAACGTCCGGCAAAACCCGGATACAAATCCACCGGCAAGCCAGCGAACACCAGTGACATAAAGCCCCAATTGTTGGCATGAATATGAACCTCAATTGGCACTTTGATTTGCAGCCAAGTACTCCAACCCTGCCACAGACCTGTACCTACGATGATACCCAGCAGCAAATACACCAATCCCACGATATAGAACTTGCGCCCTTCAGACGGTTTCGCTGCCCTATCGGTAGCCAGAAGTTTCCCCAATTGCAGCGCAAGCAATAGGACTGCGATGAAGATTAATGTACCGCCAGCAGTGATCAGTACGGCATTGATCGGTGGAATGCCAATCAGAAGGATGAGCAAACCCAGATTCAATGTCAACCAGATATCCCAGCGGATTTTCGGTCGGGGCAGCTTGGCTCGCGCGGCTACCAGAATGGGTAAGATGCCAAAGATGAACTGCGTTAACACACCCAATGTGATGAAATGCACCCGCAGCCAGCGCAATCCTGCAAAAATCGGCAGGAGTTGAAAATTGACCAATGATGCATCTAACGCACCTAGCACAGCCAGCACAATGTAGAGAAAGGTCACTATAAAATAGGGATTGAACATGATTATGAGCCTCTTATTGGTGAATATTGTTCAGGCGATGCGGGATGCAAGGAAAACCAATCGGGTTTCAGCTTCCATGCCACGTTTGGCACCTTCCGGTGTAATGACTGTCGCTCCCGGACGGACGGGATAGCGCTCATCATCGACGATCATCCATCCTTTTCCTTCGAGAAAGTGATAGACAGCCCACGCATCAGGATGTTGTGGGATTTTCTGACCCACTTCGAGGCCAGCGATAACAACTTTGAGCTTCTCGTTTTCCACCAATATTTGTGGCTGCGGGCCTTCGGGCGAAAAAACCACTTTTTCCTGCCAGTTTGGATAGAGCATGGGTTTCATAAAATCGTCTCCTTGGGAGTACATAAGATTTCAAAGGGTCTGTTAATGGCGTGCAGCGGACAGATGCGTTCGCAGTACCCGTCATAGCGACAGGCTTGAGGATTTGCTACGATGGCGATGCCATCTTTCAAGATGAGGGCATGGTTGGGGCAGACACGAACGCATAACCCACAGCCACTACAACAACTGACATCAATGATTGGCACCGGACGTGTTTGCTGTTTTGAGGTCACTTGGAAAACATCCTATCGCCGCCTAGCCAATGAGAAATCGCTGCTTCAATACAGTCTCTGCTATTTGCAGAAACAAATCTTCGACTTTTGTCGAATTTCATCATGAAAAATTGCTTGTGTGACGGCTTTGTTCCACAATTGATTCACAAAATAGCATGTGACGGAGCGGTTTAAAGAAATGTGGAAACACAACTTATGACTATAGACGAGGCGATTAAGCAGGTAAAAAGTGTCCTCTCAACCGTCCCATACTTCTCTAACGTTGATGCCAAACTGATCGAAACCATCGCCCAACAGATGAAAGTTCAACAATACGACACAGGGCAGGTCGTGTTCCTTGATGGCGAACAGGATGTAGCCCTCTATATTGTCCACTCCGGTTGGCTCAAAGCGGTTAAAGCCTCGCTTGACGGACGCGAACAGGTTCTACGTTTCATCGGGGCGGGTGAGGTTTTTAATGAAGTCGGTGTTTTTATTAACTCAGCTAACACGGCAACCGTCATCGCGCTTGAACCCACCACGGTAAGGGTCATCCAGCAAAGCGCGATACTGAAGCTGCTTGATCAGCATCCGGAAATTGGACGTGTCATTATTCAACGTATGGCTGAACGCATTCAACAACTTACGGATATGATCGAGGATCTCTCGTTACGAACGATTGAAGCCCGCTTGGCACGCTATCTCATCGAACAATCAAAAGCGGAATACTTACAACGACCCCGTTGGGCCACCCAAGCAGAAATGGCAAACCGGCTCGGCACAGTTCCTGATGTGCTGAATAGGGCATTACGCAATTTTGCAAAGGACAATCTGATTTATGTCGAACGACACCAGATTAAAATCCTCGACTACAAGGGATTGGAAGCTAAAGCGGGGCTGGATAAGTAAGAACTTATCATTCACATTAAGCGCTTAAAGATAGGAACTTTAATCATATCGACTATCGCCATGTAGGGTATGATGGCTATAAATAAACCCGCGACCAATGCAACTGGAATCAGTGCCATTAAGATTCCCTTTAGCGCCAGCACACTGACAAACAGCATGTCAACGACGGTACCGAGTGCCAATGCTTTGCTCAGAAATTAGCCATTTGGTTTACGGTTTGACCCAAGAACAACTCCTGTTCTTGGT
>JBGAGF010000038.1:0-50085 GCA_044226855.1 Aggregatilineales bacterium | reverse complement strand
CTCGTCACCAAGATGGATAGCCGTGTCAAAGGACACAAACAACTCCTCGATGAACTCAAGTCGCACAGTGTCTTGGGACAATTGGTTTGTGGGGTGATCCCCGCTAACGAAGCGGTCTCCTACTCGCATCATCACCACTTAAGCGTCTTCAACTACGATCCAAAAGCCTCAGCCAGCAAAGCCTATGCCCAGATGATCAGCAAGTTGGTGCGACAGATCATCAGCCAGAAAGTGGCAAGCTCATGAACAGCAAGAAACGGCAAGCCACTACTGGACTTCTCGACACCATCACATCTGACATGCTGGGTGGCGGTGGTTTTGATTTGATGCAGGACAACAGTTTGAGGGTCGAGCGACTCTTACTCGAAATGGTACGACCGGATTCGGTGCAACCCCGTCGCGTGCTGCCGGAACGCATCTACCAAGCTTTTCACGCCAACCGGATGACACCGACACAGGCACTCCGTGAACTGATCCAAACCGCTCAACTGGCTGCGCGACAGAATGGACGACCATTCAGCAATGTACTCGATCTACTCGGTAATCCAGATGACGAAAGTGAGGCAGACGCATCTCAACTTTCACCCGAAGAGCAGCTTGTCCGAGATTTGGTGAATCTCGCCGTGACCATTCGCGATGATGGACAAGTCAACCCACTCACCGTAGTCGATGCCACGCAGGGAGTGACACGGCTGTATCGGATCGAGACAGGCGAGCGACGTTACTGGGCAACATGGCTGCTGCGGGATTTCATCCCCGGATACGAGAGCGACGGCATGATCCCCTGCATCATCATCCCATCCGAACGGGCATCCGCTTTTCGACAAGCTAAGGAGAACACTGCTCGTACCGGATTATCCGCCATTGCCATGGCTCGGCAGGCAGCGCTGCTGTTGCTGTATGTACATGGCTACGAAATCCCCGACGGACCAGTAACACATGACTTCTACCGTCAGGCGCTGGAACTCGATCTGCGTGGGAAGCGGGAGTACACCGCTGAAATTCTCTCTGCGATGGGAGGCGTAAGCAAATCTCAATTTCGCCAATTTAAAGCTTTGCTCAAACTATCTGACGACGCTATTGAGCTAGCAGATCGCCACGGGATACAAGAAAGCCTGCTACGCGACATTTTAGATCTTCCCCCCGAAGATCAAGTTGAAATTATGAGACAAATCATTCAGTTTGGTCTCACCAGAAACCAGATCAGAGCCTTGATATCGGGGTCTAGTGAAGATGGAAATAAGGAAACCGAAACTCAATTGTCACGTCAGGTGATCCAACTGGCTCGTCTTATGCATCCTCACCACTTGCCAGACGCCTTTACATTAGCGACGGCGCTTATCGATCAAGAAAAAGATCCAATCGTTGCACGAGCGCGGGTGCAGATGCTCCGAAAAGTACTGGACGATACCGAGGCTTTTCTTAATCAATAAAAAAGGTTTACCCGGGTAAACCTTTTGGAATGTGACCATGACGAAAAGAATTCGAGCACCGCCCTAGAAAACAAAACCCACCGACGAAAATGTGCAGGTGGGTGACGGACTGATACGGATACATTGTTTGTGTGGTAGCAACAATGTATCACAGTCCTCCCTCCCCTGCAACTGAATATCCGCCTTTCAGTCTTGTTTCTTGAACTCGACTTCTGTTCAGCTTTGCTTGGAGGTAATCATGAATGGCAACACCGTAGCTGGTACTTTTGAGAACCAGACTGATCTACTCGCACGTCTTCAAAATGTGGTTCGACAACTCAATCGTTCTGACATCCGCACGGTTTCAGCTCTCATCGCCAAAGCAATGGGCGATCAACAGGCGGCTATGATGGCGGTTCGACTACTGCACTGGTTCCCCAAAGCCAAGAAGCTGGGTGGTTGGGTCTACAAATCGTGGCGCGACTGGAATGCCGAGTGCAACTTGTCACAGGCACAGGTCAAACGAGTCCATGGAAAAGGGCTGCTCGAAGCCATCGGAATCGAACGAACCATCATGAAAGCCAACGGCACTCCGACTGTCCATTACCGTTTGGACGAGAACCGCTTGATTCAGAAACTTGCTGAGTTCTTGGAAATCATTCCCATCCGCATCGCGGCATGGATGTGGCCAGAACCGCCCAATCAGGATGGTCAATCCGATCCATCTCAAGAGGCTGATTCAGACCAATCCAATGGGCATAATCAACCCAATTCGTTGGGTGAAAATACCCCCATGAATTTGGCTGAAACCGCCCAATCCATAACAGACTCTCCCTCACAAACACAACAACACACTCCACATCAGGATAGACAACATAACAAGTATTCTGTTGTTGTGGATGCTCAAAAGCGAAATCCGGATGAAATCATTCAGGCACTTGGAAGACTCGGTATCAGTTCAACCAAAGCCAATCAACTCATTCAGAAATATGGTGTCGAACGGGTACTTGAAGTTGTGAAACACGCAGAAGATCGAAACCGCAATAACCCAGCGGGATATGTCATCCGCGCGTTGGCGGATAACTGGACATTCTATTCAACACAGGAAAAGGAAGATTACGGTTGGGGTGATGGAAGTGCGTACATCACGGGAAAGTATGCATCGTTTATCAAGTATTAGAGTGAACAGATTCTGACGTATAAAATATCTCATAAACACGACAGCATGTGTCCAAATTCGGTTGTTGTTGATCTTGCTTAGGGAATCCATGCTTCGGTCACTTGGAGATCTTGATATTGTGTTCGTCAAGCCTAGAACATTAATGGAGGCTATGGTGTAAAAACATCAAAGTGGTGACTTACTACACCAAAGTACTCAAACGGTACAACCCGGCACCCTATGGAACTGTGCTTTGACCGAGAATTGGATAATTCTATCTACATCACCACAAGACGATTATGCTTGGAGCAATGGACGGGCTTACATCATCGACAAATTCACGCCATTTATCGAACATTGAACAGAGTGTTTGCAACACAGATCTAAACAATCATAAACAACTCTGTGCTTAAGCAAATACTAACGAGTCGCATTACAATTTTTTGATACTACTCAATCTAAATTTGATATTGTTACAAAACTGAGATTTGCTATAGGTCAAATAGGCTCAGTAAAATTTCATTTTGAGGATAGAAGTTTTCGAATTAATTTTCCCTTATCAGACCAAAAATACAAGTTACCGATGCTATCCCATGATAGAAACCGTCCATAGTTCAGTCCTAAGACACCCTCGATTGCATTGGAGGTGTCTCGATCAAGATTTTGGAGCAACTTACCTTGTGCATCGTAGAGACAGAATTCACTACCTTGATTATAAATTAGGATATTTTTATCCGTTAACTCGATTGCATTTACTGCGCCACTACAATAAAGTTCTGTAGTATTTTCTAATGTGATTAATCTTTCCCCGTCAGCGCTCCATAATATGTTATGCATAAAAAGGCCATATGATAGCAGGTGCCCGTTGGAAAGTTCGAGCATGCCCATCATGTATTCACCAACCGGGTCTGAGGTTGTCTTGAGCATTTCGCCGCTCGAACTCCAAAATGTAAGGAGGCCTTGGTCGTTCCAAGATAGTATGCGTCCGTCGGTCAACTCCTGTACGCCTTGCACTCGCGTAGCTGATTTTAGGACCTTCTGGAGTTCCCCCTTTGTAGTCCACAATACCAGATGATCCGCTAAGACACTCCATGTTAGAATGCGCCCATCATTAAGTTCCTCCACACCTGCAGTCTCACCTAGATTACTCTGGATATCGCCATTTGTGCGCCACAGACAAGCATCGTTCTCAAATGACCATGTCAGAATTTGTCCATTCGTGAGTTCCAAAACATCAGAAATATGACAGGAAGAAGATTTCAGGTTTTTCGCAAAGATCCCTATTTGTTCACCTTCAGAACTCCATAATCTAATTGAATCATCAGATGACCAAGAAAGGAGTCTGCCATCAGAAAGCTCAATGGCACCACTAATGGAATTGTCAAGACTTGCTATACTCGTTAGCAACTTGCCCTCAGGATTCCAAATTTGCAGATGCCCATCTCGACTGTATGTAAGAACTCGTTCACCTGACAATTTCAACACGCCATTAAGCTCAGGCACATCGAAACTTGTCACTGGCATCCCAGCTGAGTTCCACAGCCGTATTGAACTACCTCCCCAAGACAGTATTCTTCCGTCGGAAAATTCTAAAGCACCATTTACCGGATCTTGTTGATTCGCAACCTCTTGGATAACCACCCTGCCAAATTTCCAGAAAGCCTTATAGGAATTCTGTGAGGGTGCAGCATTTGATACCGCGCTTAACTGGGCCGTGGTTGAATAGAATCTGGCTATTAGCATTACAGACAATGTCAAAATACGCATTAGCATAGTTTGTTCCCTTAAACATGCTTACTTGTGAGAACTGGTATTACATAACTTTCTTGGTGGGTTACAAAGAACGTGCAAAACATTTCAGGATACATGCAACTGGATACCGAAAATACCAGAGTTGCGAACGCTACAAACAAAGGTCTTTAGTGCCTTACCTTAATCAAGAAGCAGATTATGTGCTGCCGCAGGTAAAATATGCAGTCAGCACATGACTTCTTAGGGTTTGGTTTGTCCACAGCGGCTAGAAACGACTGCCGTTCCAGATCCCCAATCAATTGTGAAACTGACCTCATATTGCCCGTACTGCAAACCCACTGAGTAATTGGTATCGCCTCCCGGTCGGGCGAAAAAGAATCCCGACAAGCCGGTTGACAAAACAAAACTCACAGGTACTTCAAATGGATTAGGATTATTTACCATAAAGTCACCTGAATAAATCACTCCTGGTTTGCAGATAACGCGCACCGTCAATGGTTGGGTTCCTGTGCTACTCGATGCTGTACTAGATGTTACCCCTGCACCTGGCGTAGGTTGTGTAGCTGGTTGAGGTTGTGCAGTCACAATAGGAATAAGAGGTGGTGCGTTAACATCTGACACTATGTCACAATTACCCTCTGCGCCAACATCACTCTGTAATACCCAAGCCTGCGCGGCTAGTTTTTTGGGAGCCACTGCTTGTCGATCAAGTTGCCACCATAGGCTTTCATCCGCGGCCTGTGCTTTACCCAATACAGTAAACTGCTCATCGGCAGGAAGATATGTGAATGTCGTCCGATTTGTGCCGGGGCCAACTCGTACCGCAACCGAATTGGAGATACTTGTACTGATTGTACAGGCCGCATTGTCGGCTAATGTGTGAAGCGATTGAGTGATCTCGAGGATAACACTTTCAACATCACTTTCTTTCCATTCCTTGTTATATTCTGCACTGACAAATCCTAACGAACCGCCGCTGAGTGGTACCACAATGAGTATGGCCCGTTCTGTATTCATTCCGTTGTATGTATAGTACAAACCCTTATCCGCATGTATATCGATCTTCTTAGGATTGATTGAGCTTGTTTGAAAGACTATTTTTCCCTCAACATACTTATTAAAGTAGGTTTCCGTTACTTGATCCAAATCGCCAGCCAGAAAATCGGGATTGTTGCCTGCAACCACTTCTACACTAAACTTGGGATAACTAGATGCTGTCCTAGCATCATAAATACTTATGCGATTGCCTTGACTTGCGTCCAGCTTAAGATAGTCCGGGTAAAGAAACGAAGTGCCGTCGGGAAAAGTGTATGTTTGAGTTGCTTGCGTGTTCTGAGCTGATGTAGGAACTGCAAAGACACTCACGATAGAAAGTATGGTTAACATCCACACTAAAAATGCTCGATGCATTGTATTACCTCTTTTAATCTCTAAAGCTTGTCGTACTATATTTGCAATGTATGCTTAATTGATCTGTTTGGCTTGCTAAACGGCCAACCCCTTGCTATATCATTTAGATTTAGACAACATCCGTGTCAATACTTCCTGTTTCGACCGATAGTGCATGGTGATTTCCTCGCCAAGGACAATTTCATCGCCGTCCTTTAGAATGACTTCTTTCTGAGGCGACAGTGAAACATGATTTACAACGGTTCCATTGCTGCTCCCCATATCCTTGATAAATGTGATGCCATCGCGCAGGATAATCGTGAAATGACTGCGTGATAGGAATTCGTCGTTGATGACAAGATCAGAAGTACTGGCTCGTCCCACTGTGAATGGCGATGTTACGGTAATGCGGCTTCCCTGACGTGTCGGTTCTGAGGCCAATCGCACGAGTTCCAATTCACCAATAGGCGTTTTTGCGTTGTAGACTTTTGTGGCCGCATTATCAGTAGGTTTGGATACTGAGTCCATCGGAGGTTTGGGGTAGGTTTTGGTGGCCTCTGGAACCGGGCTACGCAGCCAATCTTCATCTTTGGCTGCTGTTCCAGCTTGTCTACGACGCAAGAGCCACGCCGTACTGATAGCACCTAAAGCTACCACTGCAACTACAATCAAACTGTTGACTCGTAGCCATAGTGCCAATCGTTGAAGAAAGCTACGGTTGATTTGAATCGGTTCAGATACTACCGTGCGAGTTGTGTTTCCATATTTCAAATCGGCCTGGACGGTAATGCTTTCTAGATCAATGGTTTCAGTTGTAAGTTGATAGGGTCCTGCACCGGAAAAAGTTCCGGGAATAGGCAAAGCAACACCTGCTGGAGAGAATACTGTAAATACAGCACCGATTGCAGAAACTGGATAACTAATGCTGATCTTAAGGTTGCCGCCATCCGACTCTATTCCCAGTTCTGGTTGTACATCTTCTTTTGAATAATCTTTCATAATTGGCTGTTGAGTCAAAAGTCGATCTCCATCAGCATAGGGATAGAGCGAGAGGGTTAGTTTTCCCGCTTTTAAGTTGGCAACATCCACCACACAGTCAAATTTTCCTGGAGTGTCAGTTACCGGTTCGCATTTTTGTGCTCCCGGCATTGCATCTTTATTTTCAACGTCGCGAATATTGGCTTTAAGAGTCACAATGTCATCACGTCCAGCGAAGTTGACCGTAAATTGGGCTATATCGTGTGCTTCGGTATTCGGCTGTATGGCAAAGCTAATCACATCTGCAACCGGATCAGGGATTTGGGTAGGTTCTAGGGTAGCGGTTGCCTCAACGAGAAGGGCAGGTGGGGTGCACTGGGTATTATCCAAGTTCAAGACGGTTGAGGTTGGTAAAGCTGGTTTATCCCCGATACTCGATTGCATGGTCAAGGTAATAACCCCCTGACCACAAATGAGGGCTGTCATCACACGCATACTGTATAAGCGCTCTAATATGGCTTCAAAAAGCGCCGGTAATTCATTGACCCCACCATACTGTGCGCTTCCGTTGGCCTGCTGAGTCAAGCGATTTAGCTGTTCTTTGTCGAGGCCACTGTTCCCCTGAAGTCCGATAGCAAATATCGAAGTTCCATTCAATTGGGCATCTTTAATTACAGATTCATCCTTTGATAGCTTGCAAATGCCCTCTTTATCTTCATTTTTGCCATCAGTAAATAGGATAACCACGCGTCGTGAACGTTGGTTGGCCCTCGTCAGGTTAACTGCCTCATCGACTGCATCATACAGGCAAGTATAGCTGTTTCGATTCACAGTGATGGCGTTGATAGCGGATTCAACATCTTGGTCGTTTTGGGTCAACCCAACTGCAATTTCTGCTTTGGTGTTAAACGTGATAACCGAATAATAAGGATCGGGAAGTTGTGACCCACGAATAGCTTTTAGAGCTGCCTGCTGCATTTGTCGAATACTTGGAGACATGCTGCCACTCGTGTCCAGAACCAACACAATTTCGTATGGAAAGTCTCCGGGCAATTGTTCTTTGTAGACAGGATGCACCAGCGTAACTGGCAATCCCGTTACATCTGTAGCCGATACAACTACATTATTGAAATGCGGATCTGTTTGGATGTTACCTAGTTGATCCGTCACAGTGACACAAAAGGCAACCAATTGCTCATTGGTATAGCTCTTGTCATCGTAACTGCTCACGCTTGGATCATGATCCGGCAACATATAAGTAGGTTTACAGGCATCAGCATTTAGCCTATAAACTTCTTGCTGATCCTGAGCCCGTGCAATGCCAACCAACAGCATTAATACAAGTATGATAGCCGTATATCGCTTCATAACTCAATGACCTTCATATCTAATTGAAATACAGTACTAGAAGAAACTGGGGCAACTAAGTTTGTTCATTAGTTGCCCGGATGGTCCATTTATGAGCCTGATGACTCCGTCAATAGCCAACTATCCGAACAAGCCAAAGGCACTTGGTTCGCCGATGCATTGTTAGGTTGTGTTCCTGGTTGGTCATAGCATACTTTGCCATCCGACTGAATTGACTTGAGCAAAACACTTTCGCTTGGTTTGAGTGTGCCTTGATTCCCCTCCCGTCCTTGATAAACAAACGGAACACCATTTAATCCACTCAATGCTTCAAGATGTGTTTTTCCATTTAGCCAATTGCGGCAGGCAGGGCCGTTCTGGAATTGAATTTCAATCATTTGACTACGGTCCGCACTGCTACTGACAAGCGAAATTGGGAATGCACGTGTTCCGGCTCGCTCAAGTGATTGAAAAAGAACTCGATAGGGATTTGTGTCTGCGGGTTGATTCTTTGCCCACACGTCGCGCGCTAACAACTTGACAGATCCCAAAGCATCTCCGCCGAGAGAAAATTGCCCAATTTCTAGCGGTTGACCATCAGAACTAAAATTGTTCGCGATTGCGATATAATTCTTAGAGTTATCAAAACTCGCAATCCGAAAACGGATCGGCTTCTCTCCTAGCTGCGTCACTTGAAAAGTTGGATATGTTTGACTATCCTGAGCAAAATCGAGTGTTAGGCTTCCTTTGACATCCTCTTGCGTAGTGCAGCTTTCATACGAGCGCCCTGCTGTTATTGGCTTATATGGTTCTGAGCCTTTGTTGATGACCAATATTTCTCGCTGACCAGTAACGAGTTGTGGGCGGGTTGCGCTCAGAAAATCGGGATCAATTTGTTTGCTGTCAGTCAAATCTTTAAAAGCCGGGTCTTTCAAGACTGCTGTAGTGGTTTCATCCAAATTGTAGCTAGATGCACTCCAAATAATATTGTCCACAAATCTATACCCGCCGGATGCAGTATGGGGGATAATCGGATTAACTTGCAATGAAATGATCGTACTTGTTGGGGCAAACAATGTGACATCAACATCTTCGGCAAAGATCAAACCAAATGGTTCTGGAGATTGCAGAATTTGCATGACGTAGGGCTTTAGTTTGGAATTTTCAGCAGCGGGACGCACATATAGATAGCTGAACTGCACTGCATTTTGGCCCTGAACTAGAATTGGCGTAGCTATCAATAAGACAAAAAGTAGTAGGAAGCTAGTTTTGAAGGATCTGTATTTCACGATGTTTCTCCTATATAAATCATGATCAACATTTAACGGAATCTGTTCAAATATGGATTTCTGGTATTGGGCGGTCTCATTTTTAGACATTTCCGCACTTAATTCTCTTGAGGCGACCAATTCTTAGCGCAGCGGATGCCAACGGTACTGTCACCTGTTGAATTACTCAGGCGTTCGGCAGGTTCATCAATTAGAAATGGGACATCAGATCGGAAATGACTGCCTATTCGGCGTTCATCTTTTACCCACTCTGCCACATTGCCACCCATACCGATTACACCCGCCCATGATTGGTCTGCGAGGTAGGTCTTTGCATCATATGGGCTACCGGATGGTGGGTAATCCGTGCGGGGTTCCATCCCCCACGGATATTTCCACCCCAGCGCAGCACCCGAAATGTATTGCCATTCTGCAATGGTTAATAATCGCCCCTGACGGTCTTGGCACCAATTGCTGGCACGGCTTGGTCCAATATTCGTCCACGGCAAATCTTTGTCCGTATCTTGGTTGCTTTGCTCACGAGTGATCTCATACTTGTTGACCCAGATAGGCTTGCAATTTTTTTCCTCAGTAATACACGGAATCAGCACCATCTCACCCAATTCTGGGTCTTGCCGATCATACTGACTGGGGCAACCGGAGTCTTTCCACTGTTCCACTGTTGAAAGGCCGTTGTTTACCAGTGCATCGCATGTTGTTGGAGTGAAGGTAGGTGGAATAATCGTAGGGATTGAAGTGGCTGTATCAAGTGACCTAGTAGAACTCGGTAGGGCGGCTAAACTTGGCGGCGTGCTAACATCAATTTGGGTGGTTGAAGAGTCGATTTCTGTCGCCACAGGTGATGGTGTTCGAATAGATGGAATTAATCTGACCAATACCAAAGACATTAGTACAATCAGACTCATGCCGACCATCAGAGGGACAATCCGTCTATTACGAATGATAGATTGCTGAGTGTTCTTTAGCGTTGTATTGTTGGGTAAAACGCTTTGTCTCGAATGCATTGTCGAAGGCAGGTCATGAATATCAATAGGGGCTTGCGGTACAGGAAAGGTAAAAAATCCAGTGTCTTCTGCTGGTAAGGCAGCTGTTGCAGCAGCAAAATCACCTGCAAATGCCAGCATATCCGGATACTGTTGGGAAATGTCCTGCGAAAGTGCCTTCCGTAACACCTGCTTAAGGCTTTCGGGGAGATCACCGCGCCAGTTTTGAAGTGGTGTATCAAATGTTTTTAAGTCAATAATGTAATCGCTGTAGTTTCGCTCGGTCTGTGAACTATACGGATAGGAGCTGTTGAGTGTTTGATAAATAACGACCGCTAAAGCATAAACATCAAAACTGGGCGTCGGCTTCTTCCCATTTATTTGATTGAGACACATATAAGGCCATGTGCCAATAGCCACGTTTGCAAGAGTAATATCAATTTCGGGTTCTATTTCGCGAGCGATACCAAAATCAATGATAAACGGCTGGCCATGATCGTCAAACATGATATTGCTAGGTTTGATGTCACGGTGGATAATCCCTTTTTGATGCACTCGGTAAAGCGCTTGCGCTAGAAGCTGTACCCGTTGATTGACCTCTCCCGGGGAAGGCAAACCACGTTTTTCTTGGACGCGTAATTCAATACGCTGACTAAGTGTGCCTCCTTGTAACAACGGCATAACATAGAAATCATAGCCGCGAAATTGGTCATAATCATAAATGGCAATAACATTCGGTACATCAAGATCTATCAGTGTTTTCATTTCGCGGCGAAAACGAGCTTGCATTTCAGGTGTCAGTTGATCCATGTCGATTATTTTGACAGCAACTTGTCGATCAAACTCACCTTGCAATGCGCGATAGATTTTGCCCATGCCACCGGTCGCAATACGTCCTTCGACCTTATATCTTCCGGCTAACAGTTCATGGGTTTTGATATCTTTTGTACGAAAATTCGTTTTCACTAGTAACACATCCCGTTTGCAACCTATGGATGACCATACGGAGTCAATAATCTTATTTAGGTTCATTGCTGTCGAATTGCAACTTAACTTCGCCTAGATCAACCAAGTCTGCTTTACTCAGTGGATGAATCACTCCTGCTGCAAGTTCGAATCCATTGATTGTGAGCAGATTGCTGTTTTCCAGACGAGTAATGAAATAAGAGTTATCACTAAATGTGAGGCGGGCATGACGACGTGATACGGTGTCCGCTCCTGGCAGTTCGGATAGATCGACATCGACAATCTGCTGATCGCGTTGGCTGTAACGCCCAATTAGTGCAGGTAAAGACTGGATCGCAAACACTTTTCCGGTTCTTAGGTCGCGTAAATGGATAGCAGACTTGTTACCGTCGGTAGGAACAACAGATTTAATGGGGGATTCTTGTACTAGATTCCCTGCGCGGTAATTCAAGCTAATTATTGAGTCAGCAGGGATTTCAAGCACCCCAAATGCTGCACTCAGCGGTAATGATTGACCGTTGTAAAAAAGACCATAACGTTGATTTAGATCTAGTTCATTTCTAAACTCGCGCAAAATGTCTTGCAAAAGTTGCTCAACCGTCACGGTTGAGCGAAGTAGAACTGGCTCCAGCGCATCAAAAATGCTAATTCGTAGTTGGAGGGAATTGTTACTCATGAGTTTGAACCTCCATGTCATCTAGTAATCCATATGAACGCGCGAGTTCTACCAACTCACTTGGAGGCAAATGGCTCAATATTGCTGAGTCTAGGATAGGCTCAAGAGCAGCCTTAGCCGCTTCAAGTTGTGCGGGAGTAGGGGGGAGGTTGTCGGTGCTCTCGCTCTCATCTTCATTGTTTGACAGCGGGGTTTCCCCTGCATCGTAATCTTCAGGTAGAGTTAACCATTCAGCCTTGGATACATTTAGCCAACGATCTTGAATGCGTTCTACCCATATATCGATACCATTCTCAACACGATCATCTATGGAATAAGGTAATGCCAGTTGTACGACACTAACTGTCCCCGACCGGATGGTGAACCCACGCCCAATCGGTAACTCGGCATCGCGCAAACTACGTGGAACATTGGCATTGTGAGGTGTTTCCGATACTGCATCTAGATTACAGGCAATGCCAAATCTGCTTTGCGTGATTCTTCGTAAAAAATCATTCCCACCCTGCAGGCCCATCGGAGTGCCACAGACAATAAAATGAATCGGTTTCCGTCCGGGTTTATTGCGGGTTAAGCGCGTCAGTAACTCGATATCTGGGTCTAAGTCACTGAAGTCATCGAAGTTATCAATGAAAACAAATAGTTCGCGTTGTTGTGTTTCGTCTGCTGTGAGTGTTTCATATTCATAAGCCAAATGTGACGTAAGTGTTTTCATTTGGCTTGGTTCGGTCACAGTCTGCAGTACGTGAGGTAGATTGCCTAGTGTGTGCTGTCCTCGGTAATTGCTGAGAAATCCTATACTGTCTATTAACACTATTCCTAGTTCATCAGGTGAAAATTGGTGTGTCAAACCCATTATCCATGTCCACAAGGTGCTTGTTTTACCTGAGAGTTGTGATCCAGAGACTACCGCATGAATGACCTGAGAAAGATCGATTATCAATGGTTGTAAAGATCGATCATCAATGCCAATTGGGACGGAAAATCTCTTGGCGTCCATTTCATCATTAAGCAAGATTGACTCCAGAGTTACCAGTGGAGGTAGTACATGAATAGGCGCTGGCATTTTGCTTGAATTACTCGATTGTCCCACGATCCATGCTGCTTTAATTTGCTCTGCAAACTCTGCTAGTGCTTTGGTTTCGTCGATACCAGACGCCCGCTGCTTTTCCGTAGTTACAACCGGCAAAAGAGCTTGGAATTCCAATGGTCGCCCCTCATATGATAAGTACCCTCGTCCGGGGGCATCTGTAATCGCGGTAACACCGCGCCCAACTATATTTCCATATTCACCAATTTCGGATAGTTTAAGAGCAAAACGTTCAGTAAAAAGGGAGAGTACTTTGGCAGGAATTGCGCTGGTCTGTTCGGCTGTAACTATAAAATGGATACCGTTTGCGAGGCCATCTCGAATGAGTGAAGTGAGTGTGACGAGGTAATCCTCAAATGACTCTTTGAACTCGGCAAAATTATCAATGAACACTAATATCGAGGGCAGCGCTTGATGTGGATTGGTTTGATTATAACTGTACAGGCTGTTGACCCGCGCGGCGGCCAGAATTTGTTTGCGCTTTTCAATCGTCTCAGTCAAAAAATGTAATAGGCGTTGTAACCGTTCTTGTTCATTCGCTGTGATAAACGCGCCGGTATGAGGTAGTATATTGAGAACATCAAGAGATCGGTTGCCAAAGTCCACTAAGTACAAATGCAGTGTTTCGGGAGTATGTACGGTAGCCAAACCTAAAGCAATGGTACGCAACAAAGTAGACTTGCCAGATCCCGAAGTCCCGAATACAGCAATATGACCGGTTTGCAAGTTCATCCTGAGCATGCGATACGCAGCATTGAAAGGATCGTCAATAAGTCCTATAACAGCGTGCATTGCCTTTTTTGACCAATCGGTTACTTGCCATGTTGGCTTTGCTCCGTCTAGCCAATTGCGAATAGTCTCATGAAAGTACGCATTGGATACCCCTTTATTGCCTTCAATGAAGCTCAAATCGGAAGAAGGAATATATTCTGTTTCAGGAATAACATCAGCCAACCCCAGCACTTTGGGTAAAGGACTCGGCCATGGTTTCTTTTGTGGGGCTGCGCCTGATTCTCGAACAAGTCGATTCATCTCTACTACTAGAACTTCAAATAACTTCGGAGCCTGAAATTTCTGTCCTAAGCGCTTGAGCCAAACAACATCTCGATCTAGTGCTGCGGCTTGGTCATTTGGCATCTCTTCATCGCTCAAATTGTGGAGATAGTCTTCACCGCTGTATGCAACCTGTATCATCTCGATGTTTTCGTTGCCGATTTGCAAGTATCCACGCCCGGCAACCCCGGCAGGTAGATAGGCTGCTTCTGGCCTACGAAGCATCTCGCCACTTTCTTCCCGTGTTTCAACCCGCAAACAAATACGGAATTTGATATTGGCTCGCATCTGATCGGTGACACCGGTTGGACGTTGTGCTGCCAAAATCAAGGACACACCTAAAGCACGTCCTAAGCGAGTGATACTGTCTAGTTGCTGCTTGTATTCCGCGTTGCCAGCAATCATTTCAGCAAATTCATCAATAAAGATGAAAAGATGTGGATAAGGTGGTCGATTAGGGTCTAGGTGATAGCCTTTTTGACGATACTGGACAATGTGTTTTACTTCGTCCCGGCGGTTGATCTCTTGTCGCCGGTTTAATTCGGCATTGATGGCCGCAAACATTCGTTCGACCGCATTACCTTCCAAATTGGTTACGATGTCAACGCAATGCGGTAGATTACGGAATGGCTCGAAAGCCGCGCCACCTTTGAAATCCACCAGCACGAAATTGATTACACTTGGGTCATGACGTACAGCTAATCCCAAAATGAGTGTCATGAGCAATTCGGATTTACCAGAGCCGGTGCTGCCGGCTACCATTCCATGAACCCCATCTCGATCCGCTGAATACCGCAATTCTCTCACTTCACCGCCCGACATAACCCCAACTAACCCCGCCATCCAATCTGCCGTTTCTGGTTCAAGGCTTTTTTCCCAATTTGAGGAAATTTGAAGATCATCGAGTGTCTGTCCTCCAAACATTTCCATAAACCCGTATCCAGCAGGTATATCTTGCCCATAAGCCAGACGCACATTCAGTTTGCTCAGACTAAGTGCATACTGAGCTAGTTTTGTCATATCGATTTGGTCTGAATGTCCGCGTAGTCGTATAGAGTCATTCCCAACTACGGCCAATCTAAAAGAAGGCGAAGTGTCAGTAGTCGTATTGGCAATTTCGAGAACAACCTGGCATTGGCTCGGCAGTCCAACTCGATCCGATGCTAAAAATATGACTGCTGCGCCCAATGCGTTTCCTGACTGGATCAGTTTTTCAATAGCCGCTTCACTTTCTAAGTCTTTTAATGCTGAGTTAGCAACGTCTGAATTCAAGGGATCGGTAACATCCAACAAATCGACAACTATAAGCAGAAACGGTAAGCGATTGAACTTCGCATCCTGATCTTGAAGTCGCATTTCACGGCGTTCAAGTTCATCTCGCAAGTAACGCCAGAAGGATTTAACCCGACTGTTTCCTGACGACAGCGGCACTTCCTCAATACAGATGGGATAAGACAAACGTTGGTCGCGCCGTCGGGCAGGTGGGCAATGTGGTAGTGGGCGTATCCAAGACCACGCATTTGAAGCTGAGGAAGGTGCGACTAACAAGAGATTCGCTTCAGCCGGAGAATGGAATGCAACCAATTCAGTCAGCATTGTGTTAATGGCAGGATAGACTTCTTGTGCTTTGCCGGATATTCCAATGGCATGAAAAACAAGGTCTGAAAAATTAACCTTTTCTTGTTGATGGCTAGATTTTTGACCCGATTCAGCTTCTGAATGTTGAAATAGGTTTAGTAAAATGGGGACATGGCTTAAGGTTTGCGAATCATGAGCTAACCGCTGCGCCTCTTGAGTCAAATGATCTGAATCAGCAGCATTTGCATTCTGGACTTGATAAATTACAGTGCTCGTTCGATTGCCAAATCCTAATCGAAGCGATCCAAAATCGGAGTCTGTACTACGCCGTTCCCACAAACGACTATTCAGGCTAGAGTCTTCGTCTGTTAAGATGCCGAGTGTAACTTCAGGATTAGGATAGTTATATAGATAATATTCACGCTGTTGTTGATGCTGAAGCTGCATCTGTCGTCGCAAATCACTTAACTGTAAGAGGTAATTTTCAGTACGTTGTTGGTCATCCCGCTGCTTTTTACGCCAATCCTTCCAAGCAATTGTGGAAGTCACCACTGCTGCCAACCCCATTGGCAAGATGGTGAGCATACGCAATAAGGAACTCCCCCCGCCTTGGCCGCCCAATAAACTCACTAACAGAAATCCGCCAACAGTAATGAGCGGCAGTGCAACCAAGCGCACAAGGGATTGATCGTTGGAGTCCTTAGGAGGTGGAGCCGGAATATCCACAACACCTTTTGGGAGTACGGGTTGCAAACGTGGTGGCCGTTCGACGTAGTCCTTGATTGACGGCATGACAGACCTCTTAACGACTAACTGCTAAAATCATGATGATAATTAATAAGAACGCGAACATGCTCCCGAACGTGATTGTTCCCCAGTCGGCTTTCAACTTTGTGCGATTCAACAATCCGGGTCGAACATAGGAAGGTGGTTTACCGAAAATGGAGACAATCTGTACAGCGAATTCAGCTATCGACTGCTGCCGCTGATTTGGATCACGGGCAAGCGCTTGCTGCATAATCGTTCGAACCTGGGTATTCTGCGGCAAATCGGCACGATCAAACATGTCGATCAATGTCCGATTACTGTCCGACGAACTGTTCGTCATGTCCTGCTGATTGCGACCGGCTAACATTTCGCTAAGTAAGTAAGCCAGACTGTAGACATCCGTGGCAGGGGTTGCTTTGCTGGCTTTTTCTCGAAGTTCAGGAGGATATGTTTTTGGTATTTCAATTAGCGGTTCGATTCGGGAATTGATCTCCAGCATCTTGCCAAAATCGACCACTGTGGGACGTGGGATTTGATTGTGGTCAAAACGAATTAAGAGTAACGGACGCAAAGGAACACCTTGAATAACGCGACCTTGTTCATGGAGAATTGCGATCAATCGCGCTGTCTGAATAACTATCCAAGCCGCGTCGCGGTACCATGGCATAGGGTTCTTGATGAGCATATCTTCAAGAAATTCCCCTTGAATGTGATTGTAGACAGCGTAATAGTATGTCCGTCGGTCAAAAACAGCCTTGCCATAAGGATGCGCCGTAGTCGTGCTGACTTTATAGGCTGGGCGGAGTTGGAGAAACCCCGCGTCACGACCAGCCAATTTTGCGCTTAACCCGGCTTCCCGCTTCACATAATCTTCTTGACCAAAATGGGCAATCTTCAAAAGCACATTTTCGCCTTGATGGTTGGCTTCATACAGCATTGTGGTAGGCAGCAACCTGACCAATCGGATGATTTTGAACTCTCCAAACTGTTCTCCATAACTAAAAATGGGATGGAGTTCGTCAATTGGACAGGTTGCGCGTTCACACCACAAATTGCCGTCCGCCGAGAAACGTTCGCAGGTCGTACAAACTTGGTTCATGATGCTTTAGATACTATTGCCGCGTTTTTGAGCTTGTTCCCAAGTCTTAACATCTTGCCGCAGCTTTACAGCCAATTGGGCACATTCTTTTTGTACAGCCACGACTTTAGGTTTGATGTTGGCGACGTACTTTGCCAGCCACGCCGTCGAGCCGAGGCTGATGAATGTTGTCACTGCCAGCGCTGTCATCGCCGCTTCCAGACCAATGTTGACTTTCTTCAAGATGTCTGAGGCCGTATCAAAGCTTTTTGCGATGTTACGAACTTTCCCAGGATCCATATATTTGGTTGCCATTTTGGTGATTTCTCCTCATAAAATCCGGTTAGAATTTGAACCCATCAACGGCCTGTGACACGATCGAAAGACCTTTTTTGTCAGCATCTATCACATTGGTCACAGCTTTGGTGATGTTGGTGCTAATTCCGAAAATAGAAGCTATCAACTCGGCTACTTTGGGCAATAAATCTCGCTGCATCTCATTGACGAAGGCATCCGCGTCTTCGCCTTGCCATGCCCCCGTTTTGATTTGATCGAGAGCGGCTTTAATGGGACTTTCCACCATATCCTGAATCATTTTGCCGTAACGCATGACTTCGCCGAGGATTCCGCCGCCACCTCCTTGTCCGCTACCGCCGCCACCCAGCAAACTACCAACAACGCCGCCCAATGTACCGCCTAGCAAAAACCCTGCAACCGACCCAACAGAGAGTTTGAAGGTCGATTTAGCAATCTTTCCAATCTTGCTAAAAATGCTCATGATTTATCTCCTGATGTTTACTGATGACGCTGTTTATTTTGTTGAATGGCTTGCTGCATATCGACAACCTCAGTACGGCAGTAGCGTTCGGCTGTCCGCAATGTATCTGCCAGTGATGCGATTGAAGGGGCAAGCCGCTGCTTTAAGCCATCGCTCAGTGCCGTGCCGGATTGTCCCAACATTGCTCCGGCTTCCAAATGTTTGGTTGTTTCAAGAACTAATTGACCACTTTGTTCAACC
Source organism: Aggregatilineales bacterium (assembly GCA_044226855.1). Taxonomy (GTDB): domain Bacteria; phylum Chloroflexota; class Anaerolineae; order Aggregatilineales; family Phototrophicaceae; genus CFX2. Next base: position 31,552 of record JBGAGF010000038.1, on the reverse strand, counting down.
CGTTGCGCCGTTTGAGACAGGAGTTGAATGATTCGCTCCATCTCATTCACATCCATGACGATTTTGTTGACGTTTCCTGGGGTTATCTTGAACATGTTTTGAAAAATACTCATCTGTTTTGTACTCCTATAGTTGAGGTGATTGACTAGAACAAACTCTGGTTGGCTTCGTCCGCTTGGCGGATATGGTTAATGGTTTGGGAAATGCCATCTTGTGTCAGTTGCAAAGCATGGATCATCTTTTTGAGGCGTGGAATAACATCATTGTCCATGTCACCATAGAACTGGGTCGCAGCATCCGCTTTCCACTTGCCTCCACGCAAGACTTCCAGTTGACCGCTCAAGCGTGTTAACAACTTCTGAATGTCTTGCTGCTCGCGATTGAGTTTCTGTGATATTGACCGCAGTTGGTCGAACTCGAGCTGAATGGTATCGCTCATTCGGTTCCTCCTAATTACATGAACAGTTGCCTATAACCAAAATCGATGCACTGCTGCACGGATAAATGCAATATATAAGAAACCTCACTGCCAAGTCAGTGCAGGGCGGTCTAAATATAGGGATATAAAAAGTGAAATTGGGTGAAATTTAGAGGATGTAAAGTGAAATTGAGCGCAAGTCTGCCTCACCTAGTCACAAGTGCGTAGCCTAACCCTCGGTGATTTTGGATAGAAGTTGCATTGGCTAATGCGTCACGCAGCAAGCGAATGTGCGGCTTGATTCGCTCTTCAGACCCATCGTAAAATTTGTCACCTGGCCACAACCGCATTTCTATTTCTTGGATAGTTACGATTTGATTTGGACGTTCGGCCAAACAATGTAAGAGTTGCTGTGGAAGTGGTGAAAGCACCAACCGGATGCGATCCAGATAAGCGCAATTTTCCAATTGGTCGACTAACAAATGACCTTCATCAGAGCGGGAGTGCTGGGTTTGCAGAAAAATCTGAATCAATCCCTCTACTCGTTGCGATTGAACAAACTTCTGGAATGTTGGTGAAGGAAAATTCCACCGGTCTTCATGCTTTACCAGAAGACCCGCGTATTGCAGGCTTGCCCCAACTTCCGCTGGAGGTTGAATGCCGATGTTGAGTAAAATTAACGCTCGCTGTTCAATGAGTGTTAGTTGGCTAAACTGGGATCCCCAATAGTACGATGCTTGGTCATAAAAGCGATTATACAATTCCTCTAAGCGCCGCACAGTCAAAAAACCTTCGCTAATCACCGCCATTTCAAATGCCTCATAAGCTGCTATTTGCAGTAGATAAGGGTGATTGCCTGCCAATTCTTCTACAATATAGCCGATCAAATCCTTATTGAAACCTAATTGATTGGCTAACTGATGCTCAATCAATTGCCTCGACTCATTTGGGGCAAAAAGCGTTAGCGGGAAACGTATGAAGATACCGTTAAATGCAGCAGTAGAGGTGTAACGTGTGACTTTCGGATTCGTTTGTGTTGTGTTGGCTAGGGCATTGCAAAAGGTTGCGATGCCTTGTGTGTTCAAACTACGCAAGAACGAGAAGAAAGATTCATCAAGTTGTGAATTGCTATAAATATAATCAAATTCATCTAGAAGCAATACGATTTGTCCATATTGATCGGAAACACAGCTCAAAACTTCAACAAACGAATCGCTGTCTACACTAACAGACCCTGACGGTAACATGCTGACATCGAGATTCGCCTTTAACATAGCGCTCCGTAAACGATTTATCACCGTCACGTAGAAATTCTGGCGTGCTTGTTCTTGGCAAGGCGTACAGTCCACATAAACAAATAGTCGGTGGAAAACGGGCGAAAATCCATACTCCAAGTGGGTCGATATCTCACTCAAGTAACGTAAAAAAGAACTTCGCCCGATGCGTCGCGGACCCGTTACAGTGACACACACTCCCTTATAAAGCAGATCCAGCACTTTGCTCACTGTTTCGGTCCGATTATAAAAATGACGTGGATGAACAATACTATTGCGATTAAAAAATGGATTTGAATGTTGCATGCTTCTCATCTTTCACTTGATCTTCAAATGCAACCTATTTGTTGCTTAAGTTAATCCGGCATTCTTAGCCCGAAGTATGGCTTGGGCTCGATCTGCTACTTGGAGCTTGCTCAAAATGCTTGAAACATAGTTTCGTATGGTCTTTGAACTGAGCGTCATGTATTCTGCAAGCTGCTCATTCCTCGTATATCCTTGTGTCATCAATGTCAACACCTCACGTTCCCGTGCACTCAGTTCAGGGAATACATCTGGCACAACAGTAGCTGGGATATTTGAGAAAAAAGATTGTAGGCGACTGGCGATACCGGGACTGAGAATAAATTCTCCGCTAGCCACTGTGCGAATATGTCTGAGAATATCGGCTCGCTTAGCAGCGCCTTTGATAATATAGCCCCGTGCTCCCGCACGAATAGCTTCAAAGATAGCTAGGTCATCATCTAATATGGTCAACATAATGACGAATAAATATGGACTGTTGCGAATAATGTGTCTGACTGCATCAATTCCATTCAGCGTTGATGGGTCGTCTCTAAATTCAATGTCCATCAATATGACATCAGGCTGAAGTGTTTGAGCCATCTCAATCGCTTCGTTGATGGTGCTTGCATCACCAACCAGCTCAATATCGGCCTCAGATTCAACTAAGAGCTTTATCGAATCACGGAACCCAGCCCGATCATCCGCTATCAAAAGACGAATAAGGTCCATCAATCACTACTCCTTTTGTGCTAGAAATTTGCTATTCAAGGGCAGAGACGCTCGTATCAATGTTCCACCTTCAGGACGGCGGCCAACGTCCAATGTACCACCTAGCTCTTCTGCTCGTTCTCGCATTGACCCCAGCCCGACACCGCGTGTAAGTGCTTCTGGAATTCCAATGCCGCTATCGCTCACACGTAGCTCAAGGCTGTCACCAAGTACAACATCAATATGACAATTAGTAGCATGAGCATGTTTTATGACGTTGGTAATGGCTTCTTGAACAATACGATAGGCAGCGATTTCAACAGCCGGCGGTATTCGATACGTTGTTTCGGGGAGTTGCAGCGTGATATTGAAATCACGCATTCGGTGCTCTTCAGCCAATATCTGTAGCGTTTTAAAAAATCCAAGTTGTTCTAATACGGGTGGGCGCAGGTTATGGATAAGGCGACGCACTTCTCCAACTGCATCGACGAGTTTCTGCTCAACATCCATCAGGAGTTCATCGGCTCGGTCAGGTTCACGATATACTTGTGCGCGCGCGGTACCAATTTTTATCATCTGAGCTGATAGCTCGGTCCCCAATCCATCATGAAGATCACGCTGAAGTCTTTGACGTTCTTTTTCTGCAACGATAACGAGTCGCTCTCGCGACCGTTGTAAGTCTGCATTGAGCTGTAAAATATGTCCTAGTGCAGCAACTTGCCAAGATATTGTTTCTAATAAACGCATGTCATCCGAATTGAATGATTCTCCCGGTGCGCGTGGACCCACAATGAGGTAGCCAATCGACTTGCTCTGGTACATAAGTGGCAACCTTATACTATCAACGACCACAGAACCAAATGTGGCAGCTGTATATGATTGATCACCGTTCAGCAGTTCTACGTTGATATATGGTAATTTGAGCAACTGCGCGACGGTTTCGATTGTTTCAACCATCAATCGGTCTGGCCCAAAACCACTTTGATTGCGTTCTCCGATCAAAGATATGACGGTGAGCGGATCGTCACGCATTCCAAACAGATAGCGATCAATTGCTTTTTGAGTACGTTGCCTAGCCGGTTGAAAGAAAATAGCGACCAGCGCAGTTGCACTGGCTGACAGAATAGGATTGGAAGGTGAGTTCAATAAGTTACCAATTCCACCGACAACCAAAACAAATGTCAGAATTACTATTGCTGTCATTACTAGCCAAACCAGTGCCTGGTTGATGATGCTGTTTAATTCCCATAGACGATGCTTAGTAACTGCAATCGAAAGACAAATTGGGAAACCAGCAGCTAATATGACACTGATGATTTCTCGGATCATACGTGACACGGTTGTATAGGAAAAAGCATATAGAATAATTCCAGACAATATCATCAGGAACATTCCAGTAAACACCCACCGAACTTGCTGCCTTGCCTCTTCGCTTTTTGCCGTTCGCCAGCGGTAAATTTGCCCATATATCCCGGTTGAGATGGGAATAAGCAGCACAATTACCGAGAGGGTCGGCGTTGCGTTAAAACTACGATTATTTAACGGATTAAATGGTAAATTCGGGAAAACAGTCCAAAGAGCAGTAATGATTGTCCAAATAATAGAGGCAAATGGCGTCCATGAAGGGACAAACCGGCCGTCCGGCATCACATAAAATAGAACCACCGCCGAGAAAACGCTGATTACATCCATCAGTCGATAAATCCAATTGGCTAAAGTCGGCTCTTCAAAGAAATGCCTATTACCTGTTAACTGTCCAACTGCTAATGAAATAAAGACAATCGCAAGGTAAACGGCAATCCCACTATCTGGCCTACGAATAAACACCAGTGTCCCAGTTAAAAAAAATAGAGCAGCAAATGAGGCCCATGAAAAGTAACGCAATCCCAACCATACGAATGTCCATTCAAGTGAATATTGATGATCGACACTCAAGGTAATGGAACGATAGGTTGCCTCTTCAACCATGCTACGATCAATTTTCTGATACAAGAGTACGCCAATAAGAAGTGTAACTATGGCAACCCATATGATAATCAATGCTTTGCGATACATGCGCAAGAATGAAATCGCCGTGTAATTCAATCGCATATCACTTATTGCATCCTACAGTTTTGTTTCGGATATTATAGGTGATTGTGAAATATGCGTCTTGGGGCTGGTGTCCTAATATTTGTCCCAATCAAGTAGTCAGATAACATAATTGCGGACAATGAACACAGTGCCGATGCGGAGATAAACGTGGAAGATGTGAACAGCTCCTATAAAACGACAATCTATTAAGTGTCAATTCTTTGAAGCATGAAATGAGGGAGAATATCGCAAGATAGAATTGCTTGATGCTTAATTATTAATTCTTTGCGACGATACCCTGACAGGAGTCGAACATATTTGAGGGAACAAAAAACACCCAAAGGGTGTTGTTAAGGGAGAAACTGGGGAGGTAGGATTCGAACACATCTGAACAATGAATAACGGTTGTAGTCTCAACCCAAATTGACAAATCTTGCTAACACCCTAATTGAGTTCGAACATTTCTAGGCGAGAAAAAAGCGCCTTAAGAGCGCTTCTTCGCGTGTGTGAACCAGATTGGACACAAATCGAACATCTATCTGAGGGAGAAAAGACGGCTTTCTTTCAACATATTGCGTTTCCCCAACGCCAAGCGCTGACTTTCCTGTCGAATAAAACCTAGTTTGAACTTTGCGGTGACTAGGGAGAGCTTACCCTCCCCTAACCACCTTGAAGTACCGCTTCGGAGGTTCACGGTACTCCTGCTCACCAGTCTAGCATGACTTGTGGAGACCTTGAATGCGGATGCGGTTTTGTTCAATCACTCTTTATTTGACGGAGGAAATGGGAAATGACACGTGTATTTGTACTGACCAATCACAAAGGGGGTGTCGGGAAATCGACATCCGCCACCAATATCGCCTATGGCTTGGTGGGATTGCTCAGACGATCCGGTGCGGCGAATTGTCGTGTGCTGTTGGTGGATACCGACAGTCAGGCTCATGCCTCACTGGTCACCACCGGTCACAAGGATTATGGTGCGGACAACAGTCTGTACACCGTCCTGATGGCGGATCGGAAAGAGGCATCGAATGTGCTGGCGAATTGTCTGGTGCAGAGCACATGGGATGAGGATCTGCATGTGCTGCCTGCCTCGTCCATGTTGGAAGGGGCTGAACGGGAATTGATGGGCGTGGCGGGAGCACCCTATCGACTGGCTGAACCGCTTAGCCGCATCGCCAATCATTATGCCGCGATTGTGATTGATACCCGACCATCCTTCTCCCTCATGACCGAAATGGGATTGTTGGCTGCCACCGATGCCATCGTGCCAGTTGAGCCACGCTATCTTGAAACGGTCGGGTTGTTGTCGGTGATCTCCAAGATCAATGACATTCGGGAAGGTTGGCGTCATCCCCATCTGCATGTCAGTGGCATCCTCGTCACCAAGATGGATAGCCGTGTCAAAGGACACAAACAACTCCTCGATGAACTCAAGTCGCACAGTGTCTTGGGACAATTGGTTTGTGGGGTGATCCCCGCTAACGAAGCGGTCTCCTACTCGCATCATCACCACTTGAGCGTCTTCAACTACGATCCAAAAGCCTCAGCCAGCAAAGCCTATGCCCAGATGATCAGCAAGCTAGTGCGTCAGATCACCAACCCGAAAGTGGCAGCCTCATGAACGGCAAGAAGCGACAAGCCAACACGGGACTACTCGACACCATCACGGCTGACATGCTGGGTGGCGGTGGTTTTGATTTGATGCAGGACAACAGTTTGCGGGTCGAACGACTCTTGCTCGAAATGGTACGACCCGATCCGGTGCAACCCCGTCGCGTGTTGCCGGAACGCATCTACCAAGCCTTTCACGCCAACCGGATGACACCGACGCAGGCGCTCCGCGAACTGATCCAAACCGCACAACTGGCTGCGCGACAGAATGGACGACCCTTCAGCAACGTACTCGATCTACTCGGTAATCCAGATGACGAAAGTGAAGCAGAAGCACCTCAACTTTCACCCGAAGAGCAGCTTGTCCGAGACTTGGTGAACCTCGCCGTGACCATTCGGGACGACGGACAAGTGAACCCACTCACCGTAGTCGATGCCACGCAAGGGGTGACACGGTTGTATCGCATCGAGACTGGCGAGCGCCGTTATTGGGCGACATGGTTGCTGAGGGATTTCATCCCCGGATACGAGAGCGACGGCATGATCCCCTGCATCATCATCCCATCCGAACGGGCATCTGCCTTCCGGCAAGCCAAGGAGAACACTGCTCGCACCGGATTGTCCGCGATTGCGATGGCTCGGCAAGCAGCGCTGCTGTTGTTGTATGTACATGGCTACGAAATCCCCGATGGACCCGTGACACATGACTTCTATCGGCAGGCACTGGAACTCGATTTGAGAGGTAAACGTGAATATACAGCAGAAATCTTATCTGCAATGGGAGGACTTGATAAACGTCAGTTTAGCCGATTCAAAGGCTTACTTCATCTTGGTGACGATGCTATTGAACTAGCAGATCGCCACAATATACAGGAAGGTCTCTTACGTTACGTAATCGAACTCGAACCGATGGATCAAGTCGAGGTGATAACACAAATTGTCCAATTGGGACTTACGCGAGTTCAAGTGAAAGCACTGATAGAAAATGACGGACACAACAATCAGTCTGACGACGAAAATGTGTTAGCTACTCGGCAAGTAACGCAACTCGCAAAGCTTATGAAACCGAACAATCTGCCTGATGCATACAGCTTAGCAAAAGCCTTGGTTGATCAAGAGAAAGATGTAAACGTTGCACGTGCTCGTCTTCAGACCATGAAAGGCCTATTAGATGATGTCGAAAAGTATTTGGATCGTTAGAAAAGGTCGCCCTGGGGCGACCTTTTGCGAACAAAGCGTGGTGAAAAACAGCCGAGCGCCACCCTAGAAAACAAAACCCACCGACGAAAATGTGCAGGTGGGTGACGGACTGATACGGATACATTGTTTGTGTGGTAGCAACAATGTATCACAGTCCTCCCTCCCCTGCAACTGAATATCCGCCTTTCAGTCCTGTTTTATGAACTCGACTTCTGTTCAGCTTTGCTTGGAGGTACTCATGAATGACAACACTGTAGCTGGTACTTTTGAGAACCAGCCTGATCTACTCGCACGTCTACACAATGTGGTTCGACAACTCAATCGGCCTGACATCCGCACCGTTTCCGCTCTCATCGGCAAGGCAATGGGCGATCAACAGGCAGCCATGATGGCAGTTCGACTGCTCCACTGGTTCCCCAAAGCCAAGAAGCTAGGTGGCTGGGTCTACAAATCGTGGCGCGACTGGAATGCCGAATGCAACTTGTCACAGGCACAGGTCAAACGAGTCCACGGCAAAGGGCTACTCGAAGGCATCGGTATTGAACGCGCCATCATGAAAGCCAACGGTACTCCGACAGTCCACTATCGTCTGGACGAGAACCGCTTGATTCAGAAGCTTGCCGAGTTTTTGGAAATCATTCCGATCCGCATCACAGCATGGATGTGGCCGGAACCACCCAATCAGGATGGTCAATCCGCCCCATCTCAAGCAGCTGATTCAGACCAATTCAATGGGCGCAATCAACCCAATTCGTTAGGTGAAAATGACCCAATGAATTCGGCTAAAACCGCCCAATCCATAACAGACTCTCCCTCACAAACACAACAACACACTCCACATCAGGATAGACAACATAACAAGTATTCTGCTGTTGTTGTGGATAATCAAAAACGAAACCCCGATGAAGTTATTCAGGCACTAGGAAGACTCGGTATCAGTTCACTTAAGGCCAATCAACTCATTCAGAAATACGGCGCCAAACGGGTACTTGAAGTTGTGAACCACGCAGAAGATCAACATCGCAACAATCCAGCGGGATATGTCATCCGCGCGTTGGCGGACAATTGGACATTCCACTCAACGCCGGAAAAGGAAGATTACGGTTGGGGTGATGGAAGTGCCTACATCACGGGAAAGTACGCATCGTTTATCGAGCATTAAGTTCATAGGAGGATGTTTGATCGTTCCCTGCTACAAACTGCAGGACTTGTATTCACAAGCAAATTGTAGCTAATTTTATGCTTACAACGTCGCTCAGAGTACATTCTTTGGAGACACAGAATGATAGCCGATTTTAATTAAATAGGAACCATTTGAATAGATAACCCAACTTGTTTGGCTTTATTCATAAGGATGAGAAACGATTGCAGGATAAGAAAAATGGACATAATTATGGATTTGGCAACGAACGTCTGTTACTAACAAAGGTTTACCATTATTTTGCAGTAATCAAAGTCTCCTTGGTGTATACGTTCGAACATTGCAGGTAATTCAGGTAACTGAATTCGATGCGAAATAATCGCGTCGAGTGCTAGTTTATGTGCATCCATGAGTGCAAGCGCACCTGACCATTCTCGACCGGGAAATGGTGCAGAATACGACATCCATGAACCATGAATATTCAATTGGCGCCGCATTAGTTGCTCAACAAGATCAAGTGAGATTTGTTTATTGACAGGTTGATTACCTACTAGTACTACATCTCCACCCGCACGAGCACTTAATACTGATTGCATTAATGTTGCTGGCACACCCGCAACTTCGATAACAAGATCAGCTCCGTAGGTAGTTATTGCCATGATTGTATCCACAATATTCGATGTTTGAGGATTTAGAGTAATATGTGCCCCAAACTGAGCGGCAGACTGTAAATGCGAATCGGAAAGGTCAACAGCGATTATTCGAGTTGCTCCAAGAGCTTGCGCAACTTGAATTGTGAGCAAGCCTATTGACCCCGCACCAAAAACAACTACTGTCTTACCCGCAACTCCCCCGCCACGGTTTAAAGCATGGTAAGCAACTGTACAGGGCTCAAGTAAGGCACCCATTTCCATAGATACATTGTTTGGAAGTTCCATGATATTGGTCACTGGAACCGCTACATATTCAGCAAAGCCACCATTGATACGTGATCCAATAAAGGAATAACCGGGAGATGATGAGTAGAATCCCATTGCGCTAATGGGTGATTCCAGATTTGGAATTAGGGGGATCAGCGCAAACCGTCGCCCAATAAGGTCTGCAGCGACTCCGTGCCCCACTGCAACAACTGTTCCTGCACATTCGTGACCTAATACAATCGGCAATACTCTGGCATGCCCGTGCCACACGCGTAACACATCTGAACCACAGATTGACGCAGAACCAACTTTTAGCAAAACCCAACCTGATTCTAACATTGGTGTCGGAATTGATTGATAGCTAATTTGCTGTGGTGCCGTGAGGACAACAGCGTTCATTGAATCAGGAGTTGTCTGCATATCATCATTCCTTGTTTTATCTAACTGACTTCTGGGGCTGCAAATGCTGCAAGATCAGAAAATGTGAGTACTAATTGCTCATAAAGTCGTTTATATATCGAAAACAATTCTTGGTAACGGGCATGGTGCGCTAAATTCGGTTGGTAGGTTATTCGCTTTGGCAGGAATTGATCAATGGTTACAGCCAAGTCCGCATAGTGCCCTACACCATAACCTGCCATAACCGCTAATCCAAGAGTATTGTCACCCTGTCCGTCATTGGAGCGACGGGTAACGGTGAATGGGCGGTTAGTAATATCAGCCTTGAGTTGACACCAACTAGCACTATTGGAGGCGCCACCGATACCAATCCATTCGTTGACTTGTGCGCTTGCAGATGTGGCCACCTGCATATTGTGGTAAACGGCAAATACACAGCCTTCCATCATTGCCCGAATGATGTCAGATCGTTTGGTACTATAGCTCAACCCACAAAAGACACCCCGCGCATTGCTATCCCATATTGGTGAGCGCTCGCCAGCTAGATAGGGTAAGAAAATTAGGCCATTGGCTCCCAGGGGAGAGTGGTCAGCCTCAGCGGTCATAATTGAATACACATCTCGGTCTAGAAGATCAGCTACCATTTGCTCGGCTTGACCGAATTGCTGACGAAACCAACTCAATGTTCCGCCGCCCACTGTTCCACCTTGGAGCAAGTACAATCCCGATATAACGTGCGGGGAGAAGATTAGTCTTGGTTCAACGATGACGTGATCAACAGCAATCGAAAGTCCGAATGCAGTGCCGCCTTGATCAGCAGTTTGGCCTGTGCGAGTAATCCCACTTCCGAATGCACCAACCGCTGCATCTAATCCACCGGCGATAACGGGAATGCCTGAGACGAGACCTAAGTCTGCTGCAGCATTAGTTGTGACCTCGCCAACAACAGCGCACGACTGGAATAAAGGTGGAAGTTTAGCAAGGTCTATGCCGAGTGTGCTTGCTGCTGCTTCATCCCACTGCAAAGACCGCATATCGAAGCAGTGGAAAGCATAAGCTTGTGTGTAGTCGCAAGAGTTGCATCCAGTTAATTTACGAATTAGGAAACTGGATGAAACCAGAAATTTGTCAGTTTGTCTGTAAACGTCAGATTGATGTGTTTTTAACCATTGAATCTTAGCAGTTGCGTAGGCTTCATCCAGCGGGTTAGCACTGAGGTGGATCAATTGTTCAGCAGATTGATGATTTCGAAGAGCCACTGCTTCAGCTATGGCTCGCCTATCTTGCCACAGCAAAGCGTCGTATAGCGGCTCCCCCGCTTGATTAACGGGCACGAATGTCCAGCCAGTACTGTCAAGACCAATTCCAGCAATTTCATTACTGTGTATTCCACTACTGTGTAGAACTTGTTGAACTGTCTCACGTAGTGCTTTCCACCAATCTAGAGGATTTTGTTGTGCCCATGTTGGCGCAAGACGCTGAGTTGAATACGGGCGACTAGCATTGGCAAGCAAGTGCCCATCGTCGCGCCATAACCCTATTTTAAGACTGGATGTGCCAACATCAATGCCCAAAAAGCACTTCATTATGACTCCATATGCATATGATCGCTTTTGAGCCTAAATCTCTTTATTCTGCTGTTTGAAAACCACATTCACGAGAACTGCTATGAGAATGAGTACACCACGGACAACATTCTGGACTTGCGAATTAACACCCATTAACACTAGACCATTGCCGATAACAGAAATGAACAACACTCCAATCAGTGAACCGATCATCGTCCCACGCCCACCAGAAAGTGAGGTGCCGCCAATAACAACTGCTGCAATCGCGGAAAATTCCAGGCCGCTTGCAACTTGACCGGTGGCAGATCCTAGCCGCGAAACTTGTAGTAGGCCAGTTAAGGCGGCTAATGCACCCGTGATTGCGAATACAGAAGCTCTTATGCGTAAGACATTAATCCCTGCAGCAAAAGATGCCTTAGCGTTGCCACCAATAGCATAAATAGATCGTCCGTAAACTGTATTTTTAGAAATGTATCGAAATACAAGAAATAAGATGGCACCTATGACTACAGGGTAGGGAATACCTAGTAAATCATCTCGCCCCCACATACGAAATGTCTCGTCTGAAACTGGAATAGGAATATTGTTGGACAATACTTGTTTCAACCCATCATAAATACTCCACAACGCCAACGAAGTCACAAAGGAAGGAACATTAAACTTGGCGCGGATATATCCTGCTAGATAGCCAACCAATGTTACCGCCACGAGGACTACTATTACTCCTATAGGTAGAGGAATGCCATGATTAGTGACTAACCACCCGAAGAAGACGGCGCTAAAGGCCACGGCAGGCCCAACACTGACATCAATTTCTCCAGCAATAATCACAAATGTCATACCCCATGTGACGATGCCAAGAAATGCTGCCGACCGTAACACATTGATGAGATTTGCAGGGGTTAGGAACGCTGCTGAATTGAAGCTTATATAAGCGCCAACAACTAATAAACCAATCAACAAGGTGATTTCATTGAGATTCTTACGAATAAGGGTTGTTAGTCGGGTCACAGGTTTTGCACGAGTGGCAGCGCTGTTTGCTATACTCTGATTCATCATTGTTATAGCTTTCCCCCGTTAACTAACGAGTTAAGAACATCTATGTTGAGTTCTGTTCGAGCGTATTTCCGTGAAGCTTTACCGTTATGCAAAAAAATAATCGAGTCACAGCACCAGAGTAGTTCCTCTAGCTCGCTGGTAACAACCAGAATTCCTACACCGCGCTGGGCAGCTTGGCGAATGATGTCGTAGATTTGTCCTTTGGCTTCAACATCCACGCCACGAGTCGGTTCATCCAGTAATAAAACACGGTCAGCCACTTCCAACCAGCGTCCAATCACAACTTTCTGTTGATTGCCGCCCGACAAATTCATCACCGGTGTCTCTAATGTTGGTGTTTTGATTGAGAGTTTCTGGATCAGATCAGCCATTACTGAGCGCACTCGATTCCACGAGATAACTCCTGTCTGGGTGACTTGTTTCCAACGCCCCATAGCGACATTCTCATGAATCCCGAGAAAGGGAATTATGCCTTCTTCACGGCGGTTCTCGGCGACTAATGCCACGCCCTGAGCAATCATATGTGGGATATTAGCTTTATGAGTTCCACCGAATGCTAACGTAATCTGCCCATGTTGGACACGGTTAAAACCGGCGATTGTGCGAAGAATCTCACTGCGACCTGTGCCAAGCAAACCGGCCAGACCCAGTACTTCGCCTTTGCGCAAATCAAACGTGACATTCTCGATTCGCTGCGGAATGGTTAAGTCTTCGACATGTAAAACAACTGGCTGGGAGCCTAAATCTTTAGCATCGATTTCTCTTAAATCAACATCAGTGCCGACCATCTGAGTGACAATATCTTGTTCAGTTAGGTTTTTAAGCAGAGAAGTGCTAATGAGTTTGCCATTTCGCAACACTGTTACCGAGTTCGCGACTTCGGCAATTTCAGATAGGCGGTGCGAAACATAAATTATCGCTACCCCCTGGCTAGCGATTCGTTTTACTGTGGTCAACAGCGCTGAGACTTCAGTGAGTGGCAGGCTGGAAGTTGGCTCATCTAGTAGTAAAACAGATGGTTCACGCGAAAGTGCTTTGGCAATTTCAACCAACTGTTGTTGGGCAGGACTTAGTCGAGCAACTGGGATCGTAGGATCAATTTCTACATCCAGTCGGGCAAGCGCAGAAACCGCCTTTCGCTGTAATTCGCGGTAATCAATTCCTCCACTGCGTTTAACCCATCGCCCTAATCCAATATTCTCTGCTACATCCATCCAAGGTACGAGGTTCAACTCTTGGCTTACGATCTCTATGCCAAGGCTTCTTGCTTCCCCGGGACTGTGTAAACGAACTTGTTGTCCCCGAATGGTGATTGTCCCTTGGTCTGGCTTTTCTAATCCACAGGCAATTCGAATTAGCGTAGATTTACCTGCGCCGTTCTTACCAACTAAAGCCCGAATTTCTCCCGGGTTAATGGCAAAATCAACTTGCTCGAGCGCCGTTACACCCGGGTAAGATTTGTGGATATTCTTCAGTTCGAGCGCTGGAGTTTGAGGTATCTGATCAGTTTCTAATTCAGTCATGAGACTATTTATCATAAATTGCGATCATTCAGCATAACATCAAGAAGGTGTTGGTCTCTGCTAGCAGAGACCAACAATAAACATTTTAAGGCGCTACTTACTTCCCTTGTCCATCGACCCAAGCCTGAACTTTGGCAGGATCGCTGGCGAAGAAATCCACAGGGGTCATATTGTAGATGACTCCGGGGCTAGGTTTGCCATTAATGGCGTCGAGAGCCAATTGTAGGGCGGTCTTGCCGAAGTCTTCAGCAACCATCGCGTTGATGTATTTGACTACTTTGCCGTCCAACAATAGTTTGGCAGTAGTCGGCGAAATATCATGACCGAAAACGACGACCTTGCCGGTCAAGCCAGCCAGATCAATGGCAACTGCTGCACCAGCAACCATGTTGCCAGCTTCACCATAGAAGGCTGTGATTTCAGGATGTGCGGTGAGCATGTTTGTGGCAATTTCGGTAGCCTTGTCAACTTCGAGTGCTTCTTGGTTGTCAACGATCTTAGCACCGGGGACAAGCTTCATGAGTTCTTCAGTGAAACCAGCAATACGTTGTTGGCAAGCACCATAACGCTCACAAGAAATGACACCAATGACTGGATCGGTGATCTTGTTGGCGACGAAGTATTCACCCATCGCTTTACCAACTCCACCACCTTGTTGGAAGTGATCACCGGTAACCCATGAGTAAACGAGGCGTTCCGCGTCTGCTTTGGCGATACAGGTGTTATAGCAAATTACTGGAATACCCTGTTTGTGGGCTTCTTCGATTAAGGCGACAGACGAAGTTTCTGAAACAGCAGATAAGATAATCGCGTTGACTTTTGCGCCAATCAGGGTTTGCATTTGTTCAGCTTCAACTGCAGCATCACCTTGACTGTTGTTACCGAGGATATTGATCTTCACATCTTTATTGGCTGCTGCACCTTGGTCGATACCACGCGCTACGCCAGTATAGAATTCACTCGCATCCAACCATAGTGCACCAATTGTGACTTCATTTTGAGCTACCATATGACTTACTGAAAGTAGCAAGATCACGAATAGCAGTAACATTCCTTTAAATTTCATCTTACATCTCCAAATAGGCAATATCTAACGAATTAAGAAATAGGTGGTTGCTCTCGGCTTTGATGCTATAGGCTTCCTCCTTGAGATTGTCCAATTATCCTTGGGCTAGATGTGGGCTTTCACTTTATTGTGAGCCCGAGCTTACCGGGGCTAAGGACACATTGTGGATCAAGAATGCTTTTGATTTGTTCTAGCACGGTCATGCTTGAGCCAAGTGCTTCCCGTACGAAATCTTTACGAACTACCCCAACACCATGGTGATGTGAAAGAACTGCTCCGGTTTCAAGTGTTACTCGCATGGCAACTTGCCAAATTTGGAGTAACGTGGCTTCAGCTTCCGCATCATCTATGCGTTCTCCTAGCAAGATCATGTAAAGTGATGTTCCCTGAGGATATGCGTGGGAGAAATGAGCCAACTGCTCTATGCCAAAAGGTGCAAGTGCTTCCATTAGCCGATCATACGTGTTTTGAATGCCATCCCAAAAATGGGCAATTTCAATAGTTTCTGCTAATCCACCGGGACGCCGAAGGATGTTCTCTACAGTTGAAAAGTCAAAACGATGTTGCATCCAGCGTTCAACTGGTGCACTACCTAGTACCTGAACTGGATATTGTTGCCATATTGTTTTGCAGACCTGAAATTCAGCCTCTGCAATTACTTGTTCACCTTCAAAACCAACAAACATTGCACATTTAGTGAATGAGTTATCCTTCAGTGCATAGCGCGACTCGGCAGGATTGTAGAAGCGAAGAAGAAATGGTTTAAGACCTCTCTGCATGAGTTCACGCATCACGGTGACACCATCATCCATGTTGTCAAACGCGAGTGCTTCAAAAATCCGATGTTTGGATTGCTGAAAAATTTGAAGAGTGACACTTGTGATTATGCCCATTGTGCCTTCGGCACCAATGAATATGTGTCGTAAATCAGGACCAACTGCCATTCGTGGTCCGGAGTGAAAATTCACCAATTGACCATCTGGAAGAACAACATCAAATCCGACAACTAACTGTTCGATACCTCCCCACTTGGATGAAAATTGTCCAGTAGCGCGAGTACTAAGCCATCCGCCTGCGGTTGAGCGATCCAGTGATTGTGGTGAGTGATTGAGCGTGTAACCCTGTTGATTAAGTTCGGCTTCGAGGATGTGCCCCATCTTGCCAGTCTCAACAGTTACAGTTAAATTGTGAGTATTGATGTCAATAGTACGATTCAGACCAGATAGGTCAATTGTAATGCCACCATTGAGTGGTAATGGAGCTCCAGTTACTGAAGATCCTGCTCCCCAAGGGGTAATTGACACACCTGTTGTATTTGCCCATCGCAGTAATTTTTGAATATCATCCACATTTAGTGGACGTACAGCGACATCAGGGCGTAGAGGAGTTTTCCCCTGATTACGCCATTTGGCAGCTACTGGCCACCAATCATAAGCATAATTAATACATGCTTCTTCAGATAAGACACGGTCTGCCCCTAAGAGTTCAACCAATTGTTCATGTAATTGAATCAACTTATTAACACCTTTCCTTTACGGATCAATATTACACACTTGATACTTGGCTGTCAATGAACTTTGCTCATATTTGACCAATATGAGCAACAATACTTTTAAAATATCGCATATTGAGCAAATATATGGTATATTTGACCCAGTTCACGCAAAAACAACTGGAGTGATATTGTTATGGACTCACGTACTGGAAAGAAAATTCGCATGGGGAGGCTTTTCGATACTTCAAGCCACCGTAGCTTAATTCTGGCCTATTCACACGGTGTGTTGATGGGGGCTAGTACTGGGATGCGAACATTGGCCGAAATGAGAACCAGTGTTGACGCGATGCGTCGTGCCAATGGCTTGATGATTACACCGGGGATGGTTAAACACCTAGAGGATTTTTTCGTTGGTAAAGACCGCCCCAGTTTGGTTATTCATATGGATTGGCAAAGTTTTAGTCGCAACACGATTCCATATGAAGAAGGCTCAGTTGTTGAACTCGCCCAGGTGGAAGATTTGGTGCAAGCAGGTGCGGATGCGCTGATGACATATTTGTATGTTGGGCATCGTGATCCTGAAAAAGAGAAATTGGAAATTGAACGTAATGCACGTTTAGCACGGGCCTGTGACAGATTAGGTTTGGTTTTGATTATTGAGCCACGTAGCGCGCGTGAGAAATACCAACCAGAAGATAAATCTAATGTTGAGGTTATGAGCATGTATTGCCGCATGTCCGCCGAAATCGGTGCTGACATTGTGAAGTGTATTTATCCAGATGACGCTGCAAAAATGCAGCAGATCATTGAAGAATGTCCTGCCCCAATACTTGTAGCAGGTGGTGCACGAAAGACCAATCCTCACGAAGCCTACCAGGTGGCAGAAAACTGTATTCGAGCAGGGGCGGCAGGATTAATGTATGGTCGTAACATTTACCAGAGTCAGAATCCGAAGGCAACTTTAGACACGTTCCTAAGTATTGTGCATCAGGGAAAAACTGCATCCGAAATCATCAAGGCCGAAGAGGCGAAATAACCCAAGAGTTGCTGTCGTATGCAGTAACATTATTGTTAAAGTGAAGGAATATAAGGGAATGAAATCACTGGTTGTAAGTGTTTCACCCAATACATCAACTGATCGTGTTTCCGTTGTGGAGAATTTCATTCCCGGTGAACCGTCACGGACAATTCTCAGTTTTGATCAAGCGGGTGGATCAGGAGCTCATGCTACTGGTGTCGTGCATCAACTAGGAGGCGCTGCCTGTTCATTAGTTGTTTTAGGTGGTTACAACCGCGACCGTTGGATTGCTGCTGCTCACCAACAACGGATGCAGTATGATTACGTCGAAATTGATTCTCCCAATCGTTCTTCATTTGTTTTATTAGATAACAAACAAGGAAACATCGCCGAAGTAATTGATCCGGGACCACGGGTAGAAGCCAAGTGTGGCACACAGTTACTAGAACATCTCGAACAATACCTTGATAAAACTGCCGTGCTGATTTTGTCAGGTAGTTTGCCACCGGGTATACGGGATGATTTCTATGCACAAGCGCTGCGATTAGCTCAACAACATGGTGTCAAAACACTTGTTGATGCTCATTCAGAACCCATGAAACATGCGCTAAAGGAACATCCTTGGGCGATTAAGCCAAATTTAATAGAGTTTCAGCAAATCATCGGGGCAGCAACTCCAACGCTTAACGAACAAATTTCAGCATTAAGTCGCGTGGCAGGAATATACGCAGATGTTGTTTTACTGTCTCTAGGAAAGAACGGCTTATTGGTCGGTACTTCGGAACAGATTTGGCATTTGACCATTCCAAATCATGGCGTAACTTTACCTAATACAAATGCAGTTAATACTATCGGCTGTGGAGATGCACTAGTGGGCGGTTTTTCGTACGCCTACGCCCAAACCCAAGATGTTCTAGAGAGTGCATGTTGGGGAGCTGCTTCTTCAACCGCAACATTGGGAACTTACGGCGTACCGGACTGCCCAGGGGACTTAGTAAAAGACTTAGTGAAAAAAGTACAGGTGACTTTAGCTCTTCCAACTCCACAAAAGTAAGCCATCTTTGTGTTAGACCATCTTCAATTAGGACGTTGAATAATGTGGCTGTAACGCTGATAATCAGTAAAACAATGGAGACTTGGGTTGAGAGAAGTCTAATGTCCAAATCTGATTTATCGACACAACAGCGTCATGAACAAATCTTGCAACACTTAAACCAAAATGGACAGGTTTTGGTAGACAACTTAGCTATTTTGCTTGATGTATCTCCTTCGACGATTCGTCGTGATTTGACTGAGATGGAAAGTCACGGTTTGCTACGTCGTTTTCACGGTGGTGCCGAGCTAATTCAGCCCCTGTTATATGAGCCATTTCGGTACAGCATCAATTTCAACAATCAAGAAATGGTCAATTCGGATGAAAAGCGACGAATCGCGAAAGCTGCTGCCGAGATGATTCAATCTGGCGAAACGGTTGCATTCACTGCTGGTACGACCACAACACAAATCACGCGATATTTGGCTCACGTTAAGAACATTACTTTGGTAACTAATACCGTCAATGTGGCAATGGAACTCAGCCAACGCCAAGATATCACTTTGTTTGTGACGGGAGGCTACCTAAGTACCGGTTGGTTTTCATTAGTAGGTGACGCAGCTGTGCAAGCTATCAAGTCACTTTATTTTGATAGAGTTTTTATCGGGGTTAATGGTATTGATATTGCGAGTGGATTGACCTCCCATTATGTGGACGAAGCAACAATTGTCCGCACAATGATCCAACAGGCTAAACAAAAAATTGTTGTGGCGGATCACACCAAAATTGGAGTAACAGCGCGCGCAGTGATATGTGATGCCAATAAAGTTGATGTGTTAATTACGGATCAACTCACGCCTAATGAACAAGTCGAGTCTTTTGAAAAACTTGGATTGCGTGTTGTTCGTGCGTGAGGTTGCTTTATTCCTGTCAGAGGTGAGTGGAAAAATTCTTATGAAATGGATGGCTTAGCAATACTCGTCAGTCATCTGTTATTATTCTCAATGCGAATTACCAATGTCAACTGTAGAACGATGGCAAGATAATTCGCAAAACTTCTTGTTGTGCATTGCATCATATAGGATGCCAAATGTGCGGATGAGAGCCGATTGATTCAGAAACTCGCCGAGTTCTTGGAAATCATTCCCATTCGAATCACTGCGTGGATGTGACCAGAACCACCCAATCAGGATGGTCAATCCGACCCATCTCAAGCGGCTGATTCTGGCCAATCCAATGGGTACAATCAACCCAATTCGTTGGGTGAAAATGACCCAATTAATTCAGCTAAAACCCGTACCGTGTAAAAACTGCGTCATCTAAAAACATAGGAGAAAGAATCTGCCTTACAATGGACACTCTCATGAGTAAGGGGTGTTCTTATGTTTTGGTTCGCACTCGGTCATTTGTTTTCATCAGTAGTCGATCTCATCACTCTACGCCAGTCGCCTGACGTTCAAAAAGACATCCAGATTTTGTTGTTGCGACAGCAAGTTCGTGTGCTGCAACGGAAGGTACGCCAGCCGAAGCGTTTTTCTCGGCTTGAAAAGATGCTGCTGGCTGTTCTCGTTGCCAAGCTGAGGCGGGTGGCGAGCGATTTCCCTGCACAGGTCCAACCGATACTGATCTTCAGCCCAGATACTGTTTTGCGTTGGCATCGTGAATTGGTTCGGCGCAAATGGACGTTTCGACGAAAAGCCTCTCCGGGACGTCCGAAGGTTACACCCGAACTCGAAACACTTGTGCTTCAGTTGGCTCGGGAGAACAGTCGTTGGGGTTATGATCGTATTGAAGGTGAACTGCTCAAACTTGGCTATACCATCGACCGATCGACCATCCGTAATCTCCTCAAGCGCCATCGACTTCTACCAGCGCCGAAGCGACAGCCCAAAAGCACTTGGCGCACCTTCCTACGTCATTATCAGCATTCTATGTTGGCGGGTGATTTTTTCACCGTCGAAACGCTCTGGCTAAAGACAGTCTACGTGTTCTTTGTCATTGAATTGGGTACCCGTAGAGTCCACATCGCGGGTTGTACGGAGCATCCCACTTCCCACTGGATCACGCAACAGGCACGTCAACTATGTTGGACGTTTGCAGACAGTGGATCAATGTTTCGCTACTTCCTTCACGATCGGGACGCGAAGTTCACCTGGACCTTTGATCAGGTTTTTGCTGCGCAGAACATCAAAGTTATTCATACGCCGATACGTGCTCCGAATGCCAATGCTTATGCAGAACGCTGGGTTCGCTCTGTCCGTCAAGAGTGCCTCGATCACCTCATCATCGTCAATGAACGGCATTTGAATGCGGTACTGGAGGAATATGTGGATTACTACAACACCAGGCGACCCCATCAGGGAATAAGTCAAAAGTCTCCAGAAGGTTCATTTGAACCAGTCAATACAGGAGCGGTTTATCGTCGTGAGTTACTCGGTGGACTGATCAACGATTATAGTTGTGAGGCCGCTTAGCAGGAGGCACCCTTCCCTACAATCGAATTTTTACACGGTACGGGGAAGCCAAGCGAGTTATCTGTCCGACTGGGCAACAGAGTTCGAGTTGAAATGTAAGCCAAGATTCTAAAGGCGAAAGTGTTGTGCAGGTTCTCTTTGCCATGCAGACCTGTACAGGTTGTCTCATGCGTTCACACTGTACTACAGCCCGAAAAACTGGACGAAGCATGACACTCCGCTATCCACCCGAACGGCATGAACTGCTGCAAGTCATGCGTCAACGCCAGAAAACTACGGAGTTTAAAGCCGTTTACCAACGGCGAGCGGGCATTGAAGGCACTTTCACGCAGGTCATCCGCAACTGTGGCTTACGCCATACGCGTTACTGGGGACTACGAAAAACTCATCTTCAAAATGTGGCCTCAGCTGCTGCCACCAATATCTTGCGTTTCGTTTGCTGGCTCAATGAGGTTCCCTTCGCCAAAACCCGAACATCTCGTTTTGTTGCTCTTGTGCCTTCCTAGTTCGCCAACGGTATCAAACTCACGTTATGTAACCATCAATGTCACATCCAGTTCCTATTTGCCAAATAGGCTTGGACAATAGAGATGATATCGTTCATCGTGCGCTCGCTGTTGCGTTGGCGGATTTCAGCACGAATTTCTTCGCTCAATAGATGTTCATTCTTCACAAAATCAGGTTCAATCTGAGTGAAATCACTCAGCGAAGTTTTGGGATCATGCTTAATGTAATCATAGATCTCATAACCCAGCTGCAACTTGCCGGTCTCAAGCATCATCACCGCAACGACTCCTGGTATGAATTGAACTGCCCAACCGACACCACGGTCAAGCGCAAGGTCGAGTGATTCAGCAATCAACGTTTTGGAAGTGTTATAGTCTTTCTGCATTCGCTTGATTTCACTCAAGTTGTTTAGGTTTCGAATAATACCAAGTGCATATTGGGTTTTTCGGGAAATATCCAATGCCTCGTAAACCAGTTTTTCAGCTTCTTCATAACGTTCCTGAATAATTGGCAGTAGCGAACAATCGCTAAGTGCGTTGATCAAACCGCTTGGCGAGCCTAGCTTACGTGCCAGTGTCAATTCTCGCTCATAATAATGGGCGGCAAGATCCATCTGTTGTAGAGTAAAATAAATTGTGCCTAGGTTGCTTAACACAAAAATCGCTTGTCCGACGTTTCCCAAGCGTTCAAAATCTGCTATTGCTTGAATGAACCCTGCAATAGCCGCCTCTGATTGCCCAAGGTGCATATCTGCATTGGCAATTTCATGATGACAGTCAGCAATGCTGATTTTGTCATCCAGTTCTTGCGCCAACTCCAAAACACGTAATAGAGTTGCTCGACTATCCGTATACTTCGCTTGAAGCGCCTGCACCCGCGCATAGTTATGGAGCGTTTTCATCATTAATGGGCGGTTTTGAAGCATCTCGGCCAATTGTGCCGCT
The DNA here is from genome assembly GCA_044226855.1 of Aggregatilineales bacterium. Taxonomy (GTDB): domain Bacteria; phylum Chloroflexota; class Anaerolineae; order Aggregatilineales; family Phototrophicaceae; genus CFX2. The sequence continues at coordinate 8,833 of JBGAGF010000038.1, read as the reverse complement.
TCAACACAGTGTTGTTCGGCTAAAATGGAGTTGCTTGCCCAACGATCATTGCTCCCCAATTCATTCAAAGCTTTTATACGTAATAGACGATCTTGCAAGTCACTAGCAATTTTGAGCACACTTTCCAGAATCCTATTGGAGCGGTCAACTTCACCAACTTCACGCAAAACGGATGCGAGTTCGATCAATAAGCTGCCTTGCCGTGCGTTTGGTTTGTCCTTGGGAAGTGGTTGCAGCGCTCGTTCAAAGAACTGGACGGCACTGGCATAGGCAGCAGATTTTATCCTTTGATACCCTGCTGATTCAGCATACTGTCCGGCTTTATTAGTATCGCCTGCTGCCAACCAATGATCGGACAAACGTGCCGCTTGGGTATCATCCGCAGGATAGACTTGTTCGATGGCTTCGGCCAATGCTTTATGTAACATCGCATGGGGAGTAGAAGCCAACTCTCCCTGTAGATGCTCTCGAAGCTTATCATGACTGAAGCGCCAAGTATCACCTTGAATATCCAACACCGCTAGATCACTGCATAAAATGAGCCATGATTCAAGAGTATGATTGTCCAGATCAGCTTGCCCATTTTCTGTCAATACTTTGAGAATCGGTAATTCTAGTTCTCGCCCGACCAAAGCGGCGAAATAGAGGAGTTTTTGCCCCCAAGCCGGAACACGCTCCAACCGCCGCTGGACAATTTGACGCACTCCACCTGCAAATACATGACTAGGTAAAGTCATCGCACCAATCTGCGCTAAGCTGCCGCTAGCCTCGGCCAGTGCCCGTACAACCTCTACTAGGAAAAAGACATTACCTTCGGTTTCGCTTTGAAGCAGATGGAGAACGGGAGCTTGTGTGCCAGCCTTGCCCAGCATTGACAGGCTGAGTTCAGCCACTTCTGCTTCACTCATGCGCTTGAGCTGCAGCACGCGCATGTCAGGCAATTCTGCAGGCAGTTCGGGACGCTCATCGTCACGATAATTGCCAAGGATGAGCATATGTAATTCAGCAACGAAGCGGTTAAGCTGCTTAAGCGGCAGCAAGCTCTCGGTGCTCCACTGTAAGTCTTCTAAGATCAAGACGATGGGCTGAGTTTGACGTTTAAATAGATCGACTATGGTCAGCGCTAGGCGCTGCCGCCCAGCTTCACCAGTTAGTTTAGGAGCGTCAGCCACAGGACGTTCGATCAGTTTATCGATGTCTGGTACAATTTCTTTCAGAATACCGGCTTCCAAGTTACTCAAGTCACTCCCCAATATCAGCCGCCGCAAGACCTCGCGCCACAGTTGATAAGGTAGACCGCCGCCTTCCACCGCCTGGCCACGCAGCACCAGCGCACCATTAACCAGTGCCCGCGTGCGGATTTCGTCCAACAGACGCGATTTGCCTACACCGCTCTCGCCGCCAATCAGCCATGCGCTCCCTGTGCCCTTTTGCACCTCGGTCAATGCCTGCTTCAACTGGTTGAGTTCAGTTTCGCGCCCGACGAACTGTGCCGCTTGCAAAAAACTCTCCCTCAATTCCGCACTTTCCGCTGGCGGGGAGAGTTTAGCAGTCCCATACAGAGCGATCAGGGATTCTGTCGCGGTAGCATACCGCGCTGCCGGATCACGATGCATCATCTTCTGAGTCACGGCGGTCAAAGATGTGGACTGATCTGGCGTTAAGCCTTGCTGCCTTAAAGCCGATTCGAGTGCAGTGAAGTCAATTGTCTGCTCAGCAATAAGCCGGATCATATCTGTGAGACTACCTGTCTCAAACGGGTATAGTCCACCCAGCATCTCAAATGCCATTAAGCCAACGGCATACAAATCCGATTGTTGGCTCGGAGCCCCTCCACCCAAGATTTCTGGCGCGGCATAGGTGAGTGTCCCCATGCTCTCTTTGGCTTTGCCCACTTCCACCGCCAAGCCAAAATCCACTACCTTGACGATGCCTTGGGGTGTCACTAGCACATTGTCCGGTTTCAAGTCACGGTGCAGGATACCTCTGCGATGCAGATAGGCTAAGGCCAGCAACACTTCACCGATCATCCGAATCTGCTCAGCCAGAGGTTGCCCCCTACCAGCTTCAAGCAGGGTACGCGGTTGTTCCAGCAGCGACATGGTATAGAAGGGCTGACCCGCGTCATCGAAACCGTAGTCACGGACATCGACGATATGACGATGGCGCAGGCTGGCAAGGGTATGAAACTCGCGCGCCAGTGTCAGGCTGAGGTCGTCCTCGGCACCCGTAGTGAGCATCTGGGTCGTCATGATGGTTTTTTCAGCGCTCAGGTACAGTCGTTTGAGAGCCACTTCCTGTCCGGTAAGCCGATCCAGCGCTCGGAACACCTGCCCCATTCCCCCCATACCCAACGAATCGCCAAGTCGATAACGCGAGTTGATATCCATTGCCATCATCCCTTTGTCTCTGATGTTAGCTCAGCAAGTACCTGATTCAACACCGATTTAGGTTGCAACGCTTTGCCCTGCTCGACCAGTTCGGCAAAGCGATCTGCGCCAAGGACTCCCCCCAGTTTCTCAGATAACTCCCTACGAGATAAGTTCGCTTTCACCCCCTTGTTTTGTGCGTTCATGAACAGTCCGAGCCAGACGGCGCTCTCGTGAAACTTGCCATCCACATAAGCCAAGTAAATGACCGCACGCAAGACGCGCATCAAGGTCGGGGGAGCATTGATTTCAAAAGCTCCTCTAATGGCCTCGGCAAGTAAAGGAAGAGATGCTATCCGGTTGCCCAAACGGAGCAGTACGATGACTAAATCTGACTGGTACTCGACACCTTCCTGCGATGTGCCGATATCGGCAAAGATGGACTGCGCACTTTGGTAATGGGTCTTTGCGCCGAGGTAATCTCCTTGTTCTTGTGCAATATCGCCCAGCAGCCCATGACAGTAGCCAATCAAATATCGGGCTCCAATCTGCTGAACCATATGCATCGATTCCTCAGCGAGTTCACGCGCGCGATCCAACTGTCCCAGACCGAACAGCGCATTCCCTTTGTTCAGCAGGCAGGTGGCAATACCGAGTCGATCACCAAGATCCCGAAAGGTGGCCACGGCTTGATCATAATAAGTACAGGCTCGCTCGTAGTCTTCCCTGTATTCCGCCACAATACCAAGGTTAATCAAGGTATAAGCAACTCTTGATCGGAAACGCATCTTTGTGGCGATCTCAATACTTTCTAGGTACAGCGTCTCAGCTTTGGCATAATCCCCCCTTTTTTCCACCACAATACCCAGACTGTTCAATGCCCTTGATATCCCCAACCAATCATCAAGATCACGGAAGAGAACCAGTGCTTGTTCTGAGTACTCTTGAGATGCCTCGAGATCGCCAGTCAATTCTGACACCCTAGACAGACCCCACAGACACCGTGCACTTTGACGGGTATCCCCCAACCTCTGTGCAATCTCAAGCGCTTGGCTAATATAGGTGCGAGCCTCTGGGTAGCGGCTTATGCGCCACATGGAAGTCCCTAGATAGTTCAGCGTTTGGGCACGCAACGCCCAGTCGTCACCAACGTCAGCCAAGGCCTCATGAAATCGGCTGATCGCAAGCTCGTAATTGCTTAGCTTATTGGCAACTTCCCCATACCACATCTGTAGTGCGGCCTGATAGGTGGGACTGTTGTAGGCCAGACCGCGCTCCACTAATTTCTCAGCGCGTGGGTAATCGGTTGTGATTTCGACAAGGTTCTTGATTGCTATCAGTAAATAGGGGAGAGCCCTTTCGTTTTCGCCTGCCGCGCCCCAGTGGTCAGCAAGAGCCTCTGCGTATGCTTCGTCATCACTATGTACTTTTTCAACTGCCTTTGCCACCGCCCGATGCATATTGCCCACAGCAACTGGTATTAGGTCTGTCAGAAGCGCCTCGCGTAACTTGTCGTGAGCAAAACGCCATTGTCCGTCCTGAAAATCCAGCACCGCTCCATCCAACCCTAGACTCAACCATTCTTCTAATCGTTCCGCCGTGAAACCGCCGTCCCCCTCACTTAATAGGGTCTGCAACACGGCCAAGTCAAGCTGCCGTCCTGCTAGTGCAGTCAATTTCAAGAGCGGCTGTGCCCACTCTGGCATCCGTCCCAAGCGCCGCTGTACAACCTTACGCACGCCACCAGCGAAGATATGCGCGGGCAAGGTCATCATCCCGATCTGCGCCAGACTGCCACTCGCTTCGGCCAGCGCACGCACTACTTCCACTAAAAAGAAGACATTACCCTCAGTCTCTCGCTGGAGCAAATTGACGATCGGCTCCTGTCTACCGGCTTCCCCCAGCATAGATTGGCTGAGGGTGGCGATCTCCGTTTGACTCAATCGTTTAAGGGATAAGACCTTCATCTCGGGCAGTTCGTCGGGGAGATTTGGCCTCTCGTCATCACGGTAGTTACCGAGAATCAACAGCGGCAGATCCGCAACGAAGTGGTTGAGTTGTTTGAGCACTGTGAGACTTTCACTTGCCCACTGCAAATCTTCGAGGATTAAGACGATAGCTTCTGTTTGGCGCTTAACGAGATCAACAATGGTCGAAATTAAACGCTGCTGCCCGTCCTCACCGGGCAATTCAGGAGCCTCGGTGATGGGGCGTTCCAACAAACGGTCGATATCCGGCACGACGGGTTTGAGGACGCCGGCTTCGAGGTCGCCTAGTTCGACCGGGAGGATGAGGCGACGCAGCGGTTCGCGCCAGAGTTGATAGGGCAGACCGGCACCCTCGACCGCCTGACCGCGCAGTACCAGAAAACCATCCACCTGTGCTTGGGTGCGGAGCTCATCCAACAGTCGCGACTTGCCCACGCCGCTCTCTCCACTCACCAGCCAGCTTGAGCCATGCCCCTCCTTCGCCCGGTTCAACGCGGCGGTAAGCGTTTCCCGTTCCGTCTCTCGCCCGATGAACGGTGCGCCTTGGAGGTAGCTCTCGCGGATAGAAATGCTCTCTGTTTCAGGCTGTCCCATTGTCCGTTGCAAGGCAGCCAGTGCCTCGCCAGCGCTGGCGTAGCGTGCCGTCGGCTGCTTCTCCAACAGCCTCCCGACGAACTCCCTCCACTCTGCCGGGAGTGGGTCGAGATCGGTTGGCGTTTCCAGAATGGCTTTCGCCATCTTTTCTAGGCTGGCATGATAATGCGGCAGCCTGCCAACAAGCAGTTCGTAAGCCATCACCCCCACTGCGTACAGGTCGGAGAGCGGGGTGGCTCGTCCCCCTGCCATCACCTCCGGCGACATATAGCTCAGCGTCCCGCCGCTCTCGGCCTCCTGTCCCTGTCGCAGCGCCAATCCGAAGTCCAGCACCCGCGCCACACCCTGCCCACTCACCAGCACATTGCTCGGCTTCAAATCGCAGTGGACAATCCTGTGACGATGCAGGTACTTCAATGCCTGCAGCACCTGCTCAATCAGCCTCATCTGCATCTCCAGCGACTGATCCCCTCCCGCTGCCGACAGTTCACGGGCATTCTCCAGCAGTTCCATCACTAGGAAGGGTTGATCCGCCCCAGCGAAGCCATAGTCCAACACGCTGATGATGTTCGGATGGCGCAGACTAGCAAGTGTCTGGAACTCCCGTGCTAGCGGAACCAGCAGATTGCTGGTGGTGGCTCGGCTCATGAATTCAAAGTATTCGGGCGGGACGTTGATAAGCTTGACCGCCACCATCTGACCGGTCAGGCGGTCATACGCTCGGGACACAATACCCATGCCACCGGAGCCGAGTTCTTCATGGCAGCGGTAGCGGTGGCCGAGGATCGGCAGTGAGGTCTGAACCTGATCGAACATTGTCTTTTACTCCGGGTCTTGCAAGGGGGGTATTGTTTGGGGAAAGATCTCGTGAAGCCAGTTCAAGGCTTCGTCAGGCTCGAAGAACAATTCAGTTTCGATCTGCGGGTGAGAAGAGCGAAGGTGAGACATGCCTGTGCGTGCGGTAATCTGTCCTGAATGTTCGGAGGAGACGACTAGCGCCAGCCTGACGTTCAGTTTAGGTCTTTCGGCGAGCAGCTTCTCAATTTGCACCTGTCCCATTTGGGTAATGCCAATGTTGAAGATTTCCCGGCCACTAAGGCACAGAAAGCTGACACTGACTCCTTTGGAGGAGAGGTCATGCAGCGCCAGATAGGGGAGCTCATCTGGCCAGCTTTTGAGCGATTTCAGGATCGATTCACGCCAAGGTATCAAGCTGCTTGGGCCAATCTGAGTAATGCTGTAACTGACGATGGCACCGTTGTCTAAAACACTGCGCTCGATACCCGGATAGATGCGGGTGGTTTCCATGATAAATACTCCTCAAGATGGGTAGTGCTTTTATAAAGTATACAATATTGACCCTTCGGATACCCTTGAGGCGAGAGTGATATTCCATCAGTCTTACAAAAACAATATCTCACGACGACCTGAACAGGCTTTGCGAATGTTCCTATGCGGTCAGTCGATCAAAAGCGCGAAAAACCTGCCCCATACCTAACGAATCACCAAGACGGTATAGAGAGTTAATTTCGAATTCGGTAGTCATTTCGAATTCCTTAAAACCAGATTAAACTATTCAAGTTCATTACAATCCTCACTAGAATAATTACAGTATATATGGTAAATCTTTGTATCAGAATTAACCGTATAGTATGTACATTCTTCATTTATCCACAATGCAATAAATGGTCACTGACTGTATAATTTGGTATATGCAATTCTTTGTTGACCAATTCATCAGAAACACAAAGAATTACTCGTGTAAGTCAATCGCTGGTTGAAAATATGAAGGTTACTAATTATATGTCAATTACGCCTCTCAAGTACACGTCGCCTGAAAGCGTAGACATCATTTCGGACAAACTCCATCGTTTATGGTATGCAGATAAGCAAATCGTGGCATACAAATTACTTGAGGCAAATCAAGAGACTATCGCTAACTGGGGGGAAATTGCCAGTGCAACTATTCAAGATTGGGATCACGCGAAACCCTATTTAGCTTTGCATGATTTGTCATCTCCCGGTGTCGCGCTTCGCTACTCGACGGCTAATAAGAATATCCTCCTTCCCGGCATTACCGAAGAGGGAACACACGCTATTCAGTCTATCCTTGAGGGCAATGCATTTAGGGCAAATGTCGCGGTGGTTGTATCAGTACAATTTTCAGGTCATATCACTAATACGTTCGCTCAATTGGAAGCGCATCGACGAACAGAAGAATACATTTCGTTTAATGTCTTTTCACAACACGACGCAGCCTTAGAATGGTTGTTGTCGGTACTGACACGCCTTAGTAAATAACAGCATTTAGTTGGTGATGATTAAGCGGAATCGAATATGGAAACAAAGAGTATGGTTAGTGAGCCGTCATCAAATCAGCAGTGGACTGAAGCCTTTGGAATTGTAAATAAGTTATCGTTGTTAGTCGATGCACAGATTATTTGTCGGGAACTGCTTAGGTCTTTTGCTGATCTATATCCTATTCAACAACAATACTATTACGAGAAAATCGCTGACAATCTTGTTTTAACTACCTCTTGGCCTCTTATTGACGCGACAGAAAATCCACCCATCTCGGATTATGTAATGGGAATTTTCAATCAAACTCCCCGCATCGAATACACAACCATTGCTTCTGGCATGTTTATTGCACTTCCAATCAAGATCTATGAGGATCAGATAGGTGTTTGGGTGATTGAGGCACAACATGACCAAGCGAATACGGTGCGACTTGATATCGTAAGGCATTTGGGGAAGTTTCTCGGCAATCAGCTTTATATGTCACGGCTTATCCAAACGTTTCAGAATCGTTTTCTTGAAAATTTATCATTAATCAATCAAGAAGCATTAGATAAAGAAAAGGCATTAATTGCACAAGCACGTACAGAGGCGCTATTTGACTTTCTTACGGATACATCACATGACTTTCTCACGCCAGTGACTACAATCATGTCAGCAGCTAGTCTACTTCAAAGGATTGCAGATCCTACTGGTAGGGCGCAAAAGATCAACCAAATAGAAACAAGTGCAAAAAATCTTGAGCGAAAAATTCGTCAAGTAATGTTTATTACTCAATTACGTCACAATCAGGTAACAGATTTCGACCTCTCAACGCAATCATTATATGAACTGCAAAACTATCTTGACTTTCGAATATTTTCGAAATTAGATGTTAGTCATATTAATCTTCAAATCATTAACACTATTGAGGACACCAAGAAAGTATTCTTCCGTCTTCATCTTGGGTATTTAGCTACTGCACTTGGAAACATTATTGACAATTCGCTCCGTTATGCAACAACTTCCATCACGGTCTCATTTACACAGTCGGCCTCTGAATTACAGATTACTGTATCAGATGATGGATTGGGCATTCCAGAGGAAATTATGTCTCGCGTTTCTGAACCTTTATTTCGTGGAGAAGCGTATCGTCCGCAAAATGCAGGGCATGGACTGGGACTGCCAATTGCTAAACTAATAGTTGAACGAATGCAAGGTTCGATTTTGATACGTAACAATTCACCGTCAGGCTCATCTGCAATAATTAGTTTGCCCATTCAAACCAATCAGTAATAAGCTCTCTAATCTGTACATATTGCTATTTTCGACTTCAATTAATGTTGACTATTACTTTCAATTGCTGTTGCAGCGTTCCAAAACACTGAAACTACATTATGCCCTGTGCTACTCATAATGTAACCTGAGTTCGGGATAAGGGGATGCCTCTCAAAGAGAGATAAGCTACTCTCAAGGTTAACCACAACCAGAGAGGCATCCAAAATGAGTTTACTGGAACTATTCTGTCATGTCGATGATTTCTGGCTGGGCTTTGCCCAACAGTGGGAGGCAGAGCAGCTACAAAGTGGGGAAAAGCATCGACGG
>JBGAGF010000037.1:0-49567 GCA_044226855.1 Aggregatilineales bacterium | reverse complement strand
TGGAGGGTTTACTCAACAATTTAAACATTGCAGGTGTCTTGAGCGTTGGAACACTAGACGCTTTTGGAGAAACTCTATCCACAATTTCAGTCACTATGGGAGGCTTGGGTGCGGAAACTACATTTCCAAGCAACTTACTTTGATTTTCGACAATTTCTTCTAAGTCAAAAAATATATCACAGGCTTTTCTCAATTCACCAGAAGCACTGTGGCTACCGCTAATCCCTATGACCTTCGCCCCTTTTTGATTTATCTGCTCACAAACCGCAGTGAAATGACCGTCACTTGAGACAATGAAGTATATATCCACCTTCCCTTTATCAAGCATCACAGCAACGTCCATTGCCAGCCTGAAATCGGTCGCATTTTTCGCTACTCGGTTCTGTTGTACAAGCTGAATGCCAAGTTGAGCTATTGATTCACCTTGGGAGGATGAAGACAATGGGGGTTGTTCCCAGTCACCATATGCGTTTTTTACTTTGAGCGTGCCAAAAGCTTCACAGAACTGAAGTACATATTTTATGGAGCTGAGTTGAGCGTTATCACCGTCAATCAAAAGAGCGAGGGTTTTCATGATCCATCCTTCCAACGATTGGAGTTACTGATACGTTATGGAAGGAGTGCAACGTGCGATTTTTGGCTCACCTGCTGGCTAGCGCTTGATAAGTCACTAGGCACGTTAACATATTCCTAAAATCTGTGATGCAATAAGTAACTGCTTCACATTCTCAAGACAAACCCACAATATAGGATCTACTTGTAGGTATATCCACATTATTTATGGATATGAAGGTGTTGAATAAGTACTTTGTCTTGAGCGTAGCAATTTCACTGTTGTTCAGAGAAAGAGAGGGTAAATATACTCTCTACATGAGCCCACCTAATATTAGTATAAATCTGAAACACTTTACGTCAATAAAAGACTTTATAGAGCTTATGAGAATAGTGAAAGTTAACTGCCCTTGAGCGATGTAACGACCATGGCGATGGCGGCGAGGGACATGACGGCAGCCGTCAGCCAGCCCAAGATATTCAACCAGCGGCCATTGACGCGCTTGCCCATGATCTTCGGGTTGTTGGCGATGAGCATGATGACAATCAGCAAAGGCGGCGCGAGGAAGCCATTGAGAACGGCTGTCCAAAAGAGCGCAGTAATGGGGTTGATGCCAAGAAAGTTAATGAGCATCCCGACCACGGTTGAAGCGACGATGACGGCGTAGAACTGTTTGGCACGGTGGGGCTTTTCATCAAGGCCGTACTTCCAACCGAAGGCTTCAGATACGGCGTAGGCGGCTGATCCGGTTAATACTGGCACAGCTAACACCCCTGCCCCAATGAGGCCAATGGCGAGCAAAAAGCGGGCGGCATCTCCGGCGAGGGGGCGCAGCGCTTCGGCAGCGTCCGTGGCGGACTGGACATCGGTTTTTCCACTTTTAAAGAGGGTGGCGGCGGTCGTCAGGATGATAAAGTACATGACCAAATTGGAGAGTAGCATACCGATGTTGACATCCCAAAAGGCATACTTGAGTTCATTGTCGCTGGCGCCTTTGCGCTGCCAGAGCTTCTTGCGCCCCATGCTGACTTCTTCTTCAACCTCTTGACTGGCCTGCCAGAAGAAGAGATAAGGCGAAATGCTGGTGCCCAAGATGGCGACAAAGGTTGCCAGAAAAGTGCTATCAAAACTAAAGGTCGGAATGAAGGTGCTGCGGAGGACTTCGCTCCAATCCGGTTTGGCGAAAAAGGCCGCACCGATATAGGCAAAGAGCGCCAAGGTCAGCCACTTAAAGACATTGGCGATGAGTTTGTATGATCCCCAAATTTGGAGCACCAGAATCACCACGGTGATCGGAATAATCAGGACGGTGATCGGAATAGGAATAACCAAATTGATGGCGGCAGCAATCGCGCCAATATCGACACCAGCGTTCACCACATTGGCGACCACCAGAAAAAAGATGACGGGAAAAAGCAGTTTTCGCGAATAGTTCTCACGCAGGACACCGGCAACGCCTTTGCCACTGACCATGCCGATTTTGGCGCAGATGAATTGAACAGCCGACATGAGCGGGAAGGTGAACAAAGCCATCCAGATGGTGGTAAAGCCGAGGGAAGCGCCCGCACTGACATAGGTGCCGATTCCGGAAGGATCGTCATCCGATGCGCCGGTCACCAAGCCGGGACCGAGTATCTTCAGGAAGCGCTTGATACGATTCGGTTCATTTTCGATGGCTGCTTCCAATGATCCGGTTCCGCCAGCCGGTTCACTGTGTGGAATAACGGGGCCATTCGCCTCTTGGGCTTTTTCCGACGAAGATGTGGTCATCTATTTGTCCCTAATGTCAGGTTGGAAATAACGAATTTCCTCAAATTTGCGTCATTTAACTCATTAAAAGTTAATCCAAGTCCGCCGCCTGTTGAAGCCCCATGCGTACGATCATAGTACAGGGGTGGTAAAGAACCAGAGTGAAAAAGCGAGTAGGATGGAGAGAGTACGGATTTCAACACCAGAGGGGGATGCCTATGAAACGCCAGTTCAGCGGGATCATTATACTGTTGGTCGTGCTCGTCAGTTTGCAGGCCGTTTACGCGCAGGCTGATACAACGATTACCGAATGCGATTATCAGCACATCAGCAAGGCGGTTACTGCTGGTGGAAGTATCATCCTCGATTGTGACCGGAACATCGAAATCTGGACGAATAAGCCACTTACGATTACGGTGGACACCTTTATCAAATCTGCTGAGGGGCGCAAGGTCAGCCTGCAAGCGCTCAAAGGCCGTGCCTTCGTGGTGAACACGGGCGTTACGCTGATATTGGAGGACATCACCCTGAAGGGTAATGACAATGAATTGGGCGGAGGCATCGCGAACGAAGGGACGTTGATTGTGACCAACGTGGTTTTCGACAACAATGACGGTGCGCCGGGGGCGGCGATTTATAACAATGATGGCGGAAAGGCAACCATCAACAGCAGCCTTTTTTCACATAATGAAACCTTCGGCGGGGGAGGTGCAATCTACAACGCGGCGAAAGCTGAGGTGACCATCAGCGACAGCACCTTCACGACTAATCAAAGTTTGAGTAACAGCGGAGGCGGCGCGATCTACAACGTTGGCAAGATGACGATTACAAGCAGCACCTTTACTATGAATGATTCGCAGGGGCGATTCGGATGGGGCGGCGCGATTTGGAACAGCGGCGAAGGGGTATTGGATGTTGTGAACAGCACCTTTGCCCAGAACACCGCCGGACACAGCGGCGCGGCCATCCGCAATGATAATCAGGGTCAAACGACTATCCAGTTCAGCAGCTTTGTTGGTAACAGCACCGATGTTTGGGGCGGCGCACTGTATATTGAGGGCGGGACAATCACGATCAGCAACAGTCTGTTCAGCCAGAACACGGCTGATACGATTGCCAACGACTGTGATAACCAAGTCAAAATGGGCGAAATTAAGGCGTCTAGCAATCTATCAGATGCGGGATGTGGAGATAATGCGGCTGCTGGCGTGGCATCGCTCAGCAATAATGGTGGGCTGACGCAAACGGTCGCCATTGCCTCGGATAGCAACGCGGTGGATGCAGCGAGTGAATGCCCTGCCAGCGGGCTTGATCAACGCGGAACGACACGGCCTCAAGGTGCAAAATGTGATATTGGCGCCTATGAATTTGTCGAGCTCACGACAGCCGCAACATCAGTCGGTATTTGCCAAGTGACGACCACACGCGATGTCCGACTGCGCACGGAACCCAACACGGCCAGTTCGGTTCTAGCGGTCGTGCCGCATGCCCTAACCTTCCAAGCGATTGAGCAGGTTACAGGGTGGTATCACATCACTTATGGGGCGGTCGATGGGTGGCTGAGCGCGGACTTCGTGTCGACTAAGGGGGCGTGCGGCTAACTAGTAAGGGCGTACCAGTGATGGATACGCCCCTATGCATGTTCAAATTTCGGGTGGGATTCGGAAAATATTTTAAGTGGCAGATTAAAACCGGGGAGCACATCACCACCATCTAGCACATCTGTGATGCCGAGTATCACAACTGGAGCACCCGGGACAAAGACTGCGATCTGCTGCTCCTGTGGTTTGACACGCCAGACAACCGTTCCGGCTGCGAGATAGTTGGCAATCTTAACATCCATATCCACGTCTAAATTGCCGGGTGAAAGCACTTCAACAGCGAGGTTTGGTGCACTCGAGGTATAGCCGTCATTATGGTTTAGGATGCGTTGCCGTTTGTAACTGATGAAAGCAACGTCAGGAATATATCGTTCGCCTCCAACCTTATATCCGCCATCTGCGCCAGTCACATGTCCCAAATTATGCTGCATAACAAATATACTCAGAAAGGCACTGATAATAGCGGCAATGTTGCTCGATTGAGGGTTCGAAACCACTTCAACAATCTCCCCGGCAATAAATTCAAACAATCGGTTACGGTTTTCGGGTAAAAGGGCGAAACGATCAAACTCGGAAGGCGAAATTGTGTGAAATTGAGGTTGTGCGACCATCATATCCCTCAGCAGAATTATTGGACAATAGTGGTCAATATAAGGATTATAACAAAAATAGGGATGTATCGATAAAGATACATCCCTACTCTACTATTCAACCTAATCCGCAGTTACGCGTTTTCGAGCAACTTTTCACGGCGCTTGCGATCCTTGAGGCGTTCCTCTTGGTTGAGGATGCGCTTACGCAGGCGCAGATTTTGCGGCGTAACTTCCAGCAGCTCGTCGGCGGCCATGAATTCGATCCAGTCATCGAGGCTCATGTCACGGGGCGTGTTCAAGCCGGAGGTGGTTTCGCTGGGCTTGGCACGGAAGTTGTTAAGTTGCTTTTCCTTGACGACATTCAAATCCATGTCGCCGGGGCGGATATGTTCGCCCACGACCATGCCTTCGTAGACTTCTACACCGGGGCTGATGAAATAGGTGCCGCGCGCTTGGACGTTGACCATGGCGTAAGGCGTGGCAACACCTTGATCGCTGGCGACCAAGCTGCCAAACTGACGACCGGGGATTTCACCGACGAGGGGGTCATATCCATGATGCAGGCTGTGGATTTGTCCCATGCCGCTGGTGGCACGCATGAAGTTGGCACGGAAACCGAGCATACCGCGCGTCGGAACCAGATATTTAATGTAAGTTGTACCGCTTTCAGTACGCATATCGGTCATCTGACCGCGACGTCCACCGAGCATTTCGACGACGGTGCCGACCAAGTTTTCGGTGATTTCGATATGCACTTCTTCAATCGGTTCCAGCGTTTCTTCTGTTTCAGGATCAACACGGAAGATGACTTCCGGCTTGCTGACCTCGAATTCATAACCTTCACGGCGCATGGTTTCGATCAAGATGCCCAAGTGGAGTTCACCGCGTCCGCTGACAATGAATTTATCGGGTGATTCGCCATCACCAACGCGCAGGGCAACGTTGTGGCGAATTTCATCATAAAGACGCTGGCGCAGACGGCGAGATGTACCCCAACCGGTCTTGCCTTCGCGGCCCGCCAATGGCGAGGTGTTGACGCCGAAGGTCATCCGAACGGTAGGTTCTTCGACACTGATGGGAGGTAAAGCTTCCGTAACAGCGGGATCAGCAATGGTGTCGCTGATGCCGAGCGGATCAAAACCACCAAAGGCCAGAATATCGCCGGCCAACACTTCATCCACTTCATCTTTGGTTAGGTTGCGGAAAGTGAACAGGTATTCAATGCGACCAGCAATGCGTTCGCCCTGCGTGGTCAAGCGAACGGCAGGCATCCCTTTACGCATCCGACCGGAGAGCAAACGGCCAATGCCGATTTGTCCTTTGTAAGTGTCGTATTCGAGGGTGGTGACCAGCATCTTGGCCGGCGCGTCTAAATCGACATCGGGCGCAGGCACTTCTTTGATAATGGTTTCAAAGAGCGGCGTGAGATCACTGTGCAAACCCGCAGGCGCATAGCCCGCCTTGCCGACCAGACCGATGGCGTACACCACCGGAAATTCAGCTTGATGATCATTCGCACCGAGTTCGATGAACAGGTCAAATGTGTCGTTCAAGGCTTGGTCGGGATTCGCAAACGGGCGATCGACTTTGTTGATGACGACGATGACACGCAAGCCTAAGCCGAGGGCTTTACGGAGCACGAAGCGAGTTTGAGGCATCGGGCCTTCTACCGCGTCGACCAGCAACAGCGCACCGTCTACCATGTTGAGGACGCGCTCGACCTCGCCACCGAAGTCGGCATGGCCGGGGGTGTCGACGATGTTGATCTTCGTATTATGCCAATGGACTGCGGTGTTCTTGGCTAGAATAGTGATGCCGCGTTCACGTTCAAGATCATTGGAGTCCATTATGCGCTCAACTGATACAGCCCCTTCTCGGAAAACATGGGATTGCTTGAGCATGCCGTCAACCAAGGTGGTTTTACCGTGGTCAACGTGGGCAATAATGGCGATATTACGGATGTCATTTCTTACTTGCGTCACGATACATTCCTATCAACGGGCTAGTTTTCAGTGGGATTTTCCTACATAACCCCTGCTTGTCGCATGCTGCTTATTGGGAGCAGAACAATAAATGATAGAAATGAATGCGATCAGGAGATGTAGAAATGGTTACAACTGAGCTATTCTATCAGATGGATAGGAGGAAAAGACAGAGCAGAAGCCAATTTGGACTAAAAGTTGAGATTACAAGGTTGCAAATAATGTTAAGATGATGTGTGAACATTAAAATAACTATATCGATGAGTCGTTACACCGTAGTAAAGCAAATTGGGATGGTTGTTAGAGTCTCATGTCGGAAAAATCGGTCATGTTAAATCCACTGCTCGAACATCAATTATTAGAGCTGGATATTGATATTGCTCAGCCCCCTACCCCGGAACAGTGGACAAGTTTACTCACCAAAATCAGCCGTATCTATACGGATTATCAGACTACTGAAATAGATTTACGCCAGAGTGAAATTCTTTACGAGGATCTCTATAACTCGACATGGCGGCAGGCGCAAGAGTTGAGCTTGATGGTCAGGGTGCGTGAAGCGCTGGCCAATAAACTGGACCTCAAATCCCTGATTCGCACGGTCGTCGAAGCCACGGCTGAGTCCTTTGGTTATGCCTTAGTAAGTGTTTATCTCCTCAAGAATGAAACGCTTTATTTACAGCATCAAGTCGGATATGACCACATCATCAAAGAAATGCCGATCAGTAAAGGCATCATCGGCTTGGTCGCCCGCACCGCACAGCCCATACTGGCCGAAGACTGCCGCAGTCATCCGGATTATATTCCTGCCCAAGATGACCTCATTTCGGAAGTCTGCGTACCAATCTTCCAAACGGGGAATGTGGTCGGCGTTTTGAATGTGGAAACCGCCGCTCCACAAAAGCTGACCTCCAACGATTTGGAAATGATGACCACACTCAGTGAGCATGTGGGCATTGCAATGGAACGCGCCGAGCTGTACACCGCCATTCAAGAAAGCAACCAGAAATATGAGATGGTGGTCAACAACATTCGAGAAGCGATTTTCCAAGTGGATTTGCAAGGCAAATTCAGCTTCTTGAATCAGGCTTGGTATCCGTTGTGCGGCTATACGGTTGAAGAAAGCCTCGGCCAGCATTTTTCCAAATTCATCCATCAAGAAGAAGTCCGGCGTCTGTACGAAGCGCAGCGCAACCAAACTCTAACGACTCCTCAAAGTGATATCCGTTTGCAAACGGTGCTGGTAAGACCGGATGGCCGCTTGGTGCCAATTGAGACACACCTCCAACAAATCCACAGCCCCGATGGAACGCCAATGGGCTGGGGCGGCACCATCATGGATATCAGTGACCGCTTACAAGCCGAAAAACAGGCGCGTGAGATGCGCCTGCTGGTGCGGGTTCAAGAAACGATTTCGAGCCAATTGGGGCTTAAGGAGATGATCCAAAGTGTCGTGGAAACGACCGCCGAAACCTTCAGCTACGAGTTGGTCAGTATCTATCTGCGACAGAGTGAAATGATGGTGCTCCAGTACCAAGTCGGTTACAAGAATATCATCAAGGAAATTCCAATAACACAGGGCATTACAGGCCGCGTCTTGCGTACCAAGCAGCCTGTCTTGATCGAAAGTGCGGCTCTTGATCCCGATTTCCTGTTTGCCGAGCAAGAAATCACATCCGAAATATGCGTTCCCTTGATGAGCAAAGGCGAAGTGATTGGCACGTTAAGTGTCGAAACACGCGAGGCAGAAAAATTCACCCAATCCGATCTGAACATGCTCAGTACGCTGGGCGAACAAGTCAGCGTCGCCGTTGAACGGGCGCAGTTCTACACTGCCATTCAAGAAAGCAATCACAAATATCAGATGGTGGTGGATAACGTCCGCGAAGTGATCTTCCAGACAGATTTAACGGGCAAGATCGTCTTTTTGAGCAAGGCATGGGAACGGGTTACAGGTTTTTCGATTGATGAATGTATGGGGAAACAGTTCACCAACTATACGCCACCTGACCAACTCGAATTTGTCCGGCTAAAGGGCGCAGAAGTGATTGTTTCGCCTCAGCCATACGTTGTCTTTAAGTCCAGTGTCATCAACAACCGGAACGTCCGTATCCCCATCGAAGTCCAGCTTCAGCGCATTTATGATGTTGAAGGTAATCTGATTGGCGTTGGAGGCACTGCCGCTGATATTAGCGACCGCATCCAAGTGCAAGAAAAAGAACAGGAATTGAATCTGCTGGTACAGGTACGGGCCGCCATTGCCAGCAAGCTTGATCTGAAAGATACGATACGCACGATTGTCGAAGCAACTGCCGAAGCTTTCGGTTACGATCTGGTCAGCGTGTACTTACTAGAAGGGAACATTCTCCATCTTCAACATCAAGTCGGTTACGAAATCCTATTTGATCCGGTCGATATTTCGGTGGGGGTATCCGGACGGGTCGCGCGAACAGGCATTCCGGCGCTGGTGCAAGACACCCAGAATGATCCCGATTTTGTGAACGCCATGTATCAGGTGACTTCGGAAGTCTGTGTTCCCCTGCTCAATCACGGCAAGGTCATCGGCATCATGAATGTCGAGTCGAAGACCAAGATGCTGACTGAGTCCGATCTCAACTTGATGATATCACTGAGCGAACACGTCACGATTGCGGTCGAACGGGCGCAGCTTTACACCGAAGTTGTGGAAAGCAATCAGAAATACCAGATCGTGGTGAACAACATTTTCGAGGTCATTTTCCAACTGGACTCGAACGGACTCGTCACCTTCTTGAATGACTCGTGGGTCCAGTTAACGGGTTACAGCTTGGACGAGAGTATCGGCAAACACTTCTCGATCTTCATCCCTTCTGAAGGGCGCGATCAATCGAAGGCGTTGGCCGAACTTTTGCTCAGCGGTGCTCAAAGCGGTGTTCGGGGTCAGATTTTGATCCTCAAAGAGGATCAAACACATATTCCAGCCGAAATCCATATCCAGCAAGTCTATAACGTCGATGGGCAGGCCATCGGCATTGGCGGAACAATCACCGATATTCGCGAACGATTGCAAGCTGAACAGCAGGCACTCGACTTAATGTTGAAGGTTCGCACGGTGGAAATGCTCAAGGGATTCCTAACCGGCGTATCGCATGATTTACGAACGCCTCTTTCCATTATGAACACGTCGCTCTATCTGCTGCGGCATAAATTGGGTGAAGCAGAGGGTGACAATCGTTATCTGGACGCGCTGGAAAAACAAACCGTTCACATGCAGCGGGTGGTCGAGGATATGCTCGACATGTCCAAGCTGGACGACGACTCGGCTGAACTGACACCTATTCGCATCGACATCAACGGCTTGATGCGGGATCTGTTGGTGACGCTGGAAAACAGCGCCAGCGCGAAGAATCAAAAGATTATGTTCACGCCAACCGAAGGCAATCCGTTTATTCTGGCTGACCAGTTCATGCTGGGCAAAGTCATCACCAATGTGGTCAAAAACGCTATTCAATACACACCGGTTGGCGGGACGATTCGCATGGACACCCTGCAAACGCCGGACTCAATGGTCAAGATCATTGTCAAAGATTCGGGCATCGGCATCGAACCGCAAACTCTGCCACATATTTTTGAACGGTTCTATAAGGGGAATGAAGCGCGTCCCAGCGGACAAGGCGGAACGGGCTTGGGACTTTCCATCGCACGGCGAATTGTCGAAATGCACGGCGGCACTATCGAAGCGGAAAGTACCATCGGCGTCGGCAGCACCTTCACCATCACGCTGCCAATTGGACAATAAAAAAGGGAAAGCCCTAAGAGCCTTCCCTACAATCAAAATCGGATTTCAGACGCAGCTTACTTGTGGAAGTAGGTCGGCCAACCCAGATACTTATTGAAGGTTTCGTTGATCATGCCAGCAACATGTGATTGGTTAACGGACACGTGGTGTTCGAAACCATTTTCGCAAATGTAGGCCAGCAGTTCTTGGAAGCGCGGGACTTGCACCACGCCGTAACCGCCGAAGGTATCAATCGGGTCATTGGTGAAATTGCCTTCGCCCGTATAGGCCACGATCTTACCGCTGAAGTCATCCGTGGAGAGGCGCAGATAGCTGAAGGGGCTTTCCTTGACGCGACCGTAAATCGTGCCGTAGGTGTTCTCCTTGCCGACGGTCTTGGAGATAATTTCCTGATAGTCCATCACCGGAATATCTTCAATGAACACGTCCTTGGGCAGATTCGAGCAATGGAAAACCACACCCTTGTCGGGATCTTCACCGTAGTTGTTGTTCCAATCGACCAACGCCGACGGACGGCCTGAACCAAGCTGCAGCGCCAGCATTGCCAACGCACCGACAATATCGGTTTCGCAGGCGGCGGGGTTGAGCTTATTGCTGCTCATGCTCATCAGCGTACAGGGCACGACGCCAAAATATTCTTCCATTGACGTCCAGCACTGAATGGCGGTCGCATCGAGCGCGTTATCGTCCATCCAACCATCGAGCACGACACCGAACTTCGCCATGCGGTACAGTGACAATTCAGGGATGTTGGCAGTGCGAGCATAGCCGCGAATGGCACCCATCTTGGCCTGCACCACTGGATCATTGTCCTGTAGGCGGTTGATACGGCCAAAAACTTCCGAAAGGTCGAGCGTTTCGACGCTGATACCAGAATTTTCGAGGAGCTTTTCGCTAAAGCGCACGGTCTTGAAGGCTTCCGGACGCGCACCCATCATGCCGAGGCGAGCGCTGCGCATCCCGCGCACGATGCGGCACACACCGACGAAAGCTTGCAGGTCACGCATGAATTCCGGTGAGTTGGGATCCATGGTGTGGTTGCTGGTGATGGAATACTTGATGTTGTACTGGCGCAGGTTGTTACAGGCGCTCATCTTGCCGCAGAAGCTGTCGCGACGCCAATTGATGTCCATCTTGGTGGCGTCATCAGGGAAGGCGTGAATCAGCACCGGAACATCGAGGCCGGACATGCGAATGGAATTGGCGATAGCGCGTTCGTCACCGAAGTTGGGCAGTGTCACCAGTACGCCGTCAATTTCGTCGCGATGCTGGCGGAACAATTCCGCACACAACTGTGCTTCCTTGAGCGACTCAATGGCGCCATTGTTGGTGTCGGCTTCGGGGGTGATGATGACATTGATACCGGCCTTAGCCAGCAGTTCGAGAATTGTACGGCGGCCTTCGCCTGCCAGATGGGCGGGGAAGAAACCACGATTACCGACGATGACTGCCAGCGTGACCGGACGCGCATTGAGCGCCGAGGCTGGGGTCAATTGAGATTGAGCAAGAACCATTTTGAAAACTCCTTATAAAAGTCTTTAGCATATGCTTGTTAAAAGCGTTACAAGATTTTACTTGTCACGTTACTTGTAACGCGAATCCATTTCTGAGACGGTTTTGCAAAATTTGTAGGGAAAAGGAAGCCTTCTCCCTACAGATATTCTGTTCGTGTCCTTTTATTCCCCACGCGCCTCACGACGAATCTTCTTCAGGCGCTTCATCACATCATTCGTACCCCGTCCGAAGTAGTCGTACAAGGTCTTATAGTCGGCATACAGTTGGTCGTAGATGACTTTGTTGGCAGCAATCGGTTCGACGACGGTATCCTTGAGCTTGCCCATGACATCGGCTGCTGCGTCGATGTTGGGATAGACACCCGCCGCAACCGCCGCATGCATGGCTGAACCCAGAGCAGGCGCTTGTGACGAACCCGCCAAGCGCAGCGTACGTCCGGTAACATCGGCATAAATTTGGCGCAGCATCGCGTTCTTATCCGGCAAACCGCCTGCGCATACCAACTGTGTTACAGGTACGCCCTGCTTCTCAAAGGCTTCGATGATGACGCGTGTGCCGAAAGCGGTCGCTTCGATCAAAGCGCGGTAAATATCTGGCGCACGGGTGGCCAGCGTCCCACCGACCAACAAACCAGTGAGGTCAACATCGACCAGCGTCGAGCGGTTGCCGTTCCACCAGTCGAGGGCGATCAGGCCATGTTCGCCAACCTTCTGCTTGGAAGCTTCCTGCTCCAGATATTGGTGAACATCCATGCCAGCAGCTTTGGCCGCTTCATGGTATTCCGGCGGCACGGCATTATTCACAAACCATGCGAAAATATCACCGACGCCGCTCTGCCCTGCCTCGTAGCCGTAGTAACCGGGAGTGATGCCACCGCGCACGACACCGCACATGCCCTCAACCGTTTGCAGCTTGTCGCCATTGAGAATGTGGCAGGTCGAGGTACCCATAATCATGACCATCGTGCCGCTCTTGGCCTTGACCGCCGGATAGGTCACATGGGCGTCAACGTTGGCGACGGCCACTGCTGTGCCTTCCTTCAAGCCCGTCCATGCCGCGGCCTGCGCGGTGAGTCCACCGGCCTTCGAACCGAGTTCCGCGAACACGCGCGACATCTTGCTATCAACCACGTCCGCGAACGCTGGATTCAACGCTCCAAAGTACGAACGATCCGGATAGCCTTCTTCCTGTACCATCGCTTTATAACCGGCGGTACAAGCGTTACGGGTTTCGACGCCCGTAAGCTGCCAGATGACCCAGTCGCAGGCTTCGATCAGACGGTCAGCCGCCGCGTAGACTTCCGGCGCTTCGTTCAGGATTTGCAGCGACTTGCTGAAAAACCACTCGGAGGAAATCTTGCCGCCGTAGCGCTGGAGCCAGCCCTGCCCCATCTTGCGGGCAGTCTCGTTGATAAGGTCGGCTTCGGGTTGGGCGGCGTGGTGCTTCCACAGTTTGACCCAGCTATGCGGGTTGTTACGCCACTCGTCAAGCCCGCAGAGTGGCGTGCCATCTCGCTTGGTGGGCATCATCGTGCAGGCGGTGAAGTCAATGCCGATGCCGACGATTTCTTCCGGCTTCACGCCCGACTGCTTGAGCACTGCCGGAACAGCCTTTTTGAACACTTCAATATAGTCATAGGGATTTTGCAGCGCCCAATCCGGCGGCAGCGGCTTATCACTGCCGGGAAGGTGCTGGTCAATGACGCCGTCACCGTAAGGATGTACAGCGGTAGCGACTTCGCGCCCATCCTTGACATCCACCAGTAAGGCGCGCCCCGACTCCGTACCGAAATCGACACCAATGGTATACATATGAAAACAATCCTTTGATCGTAAAACTATTCACAAAAAGTCAATGTGTGACCGTTCACACAAAATTACCACAAGACACAACGTAAAGCAAAGATGCGTCTGTGACAAACAGCCAATCTCAATGAATGACATTATTTACTTTATTCATTAACTCAGCTTGTAACATTGACACTTCCTAAACGTTTTATTCATTGTAAGCATCATTATTTGGAGGTTTGCAATGAAACATTCGAAACGTTTTTTGCTCTTCTTGCTGATCGGTCTTATCTCTTTATTGGCAATGAGCACCATTCTCGCCCAAGACAATAATGGTCATGGCAAAGGGAATGGCAACAATGGAAATGGAAATAATAATGGGAATGGCAACAGCAACAGTGCCGCGGCTGTCCAGCCGACACAGAACGGTGATAACGGCAATCATCGCGGCGGTGGCAACAACGGTAATGGTGTTGGCAATGGAGGCAGTAACGGACAATCCGATAAAAACACGGATGCCTCAACCGTGCAGCAGTCATCGACAGTTAATCAGGAGGCCACGACTGTTCCTCAATCGACGGATGGCTTGTTGGGCTGCCAGAAGAATAATCCCAGCCGCCTCGACTGTTCGAGCTTGGACGTCAAAGGCATTTGCGACGGCTCGACCGCGCAGTTCATCATCCACAACAGCGGTTCCCCCGGCGATGGCGATATGCGCACCCCGACTCAGTATCGTCTGATTGTAGATGGTGTCATTGTTGAAACCGGCTCTGTCCAATTAGCAGGCGGTGCGAGCGGTCTTGTGACCTACAGCGGTGGTGGATCGGTCACACTGGAAGTTGATCAACAGGTCGGACATCCCGGCAACAGCCATCCGCGCGTCACGCTGGACTGCGGCCCCGCGGCAACTGAAACAGCCGAACCGACTGAGGAATTCACCCCGACGCCAACTCCCACCGAAACAGCGACCCTTGCTGAGCCAATTCTGACGGGTGAAGCCTTCTGCCAAGAAGATGGTTCTACCCTCTTCGTCATCACCAACAACGGCGGCGATATGCTCACCGCGGCTGATTACACGGTGGCGGATACCAATAGCAACCTGATCGACAACGGCTCGCTGCAGCTTGACGCAGGCACACAGGCTTTCTTCCAATACTGGAGCAGCGTAGGCTTGATCTTTACGGTCGGCGATCTGGTTATCGTCTCTGACCCAAGCTGTACGCCATCCACACCAGAGGTCACGTCCACCTCGACACCCGATGTAACCCCGACCGTCGAACCGACCTTAGGGCCTGATCTAGCCGGTGAGTCGTCCTGTCAAATGGACGGCACCATTCTGTTCATGCTGTATAACTACGGCGGCGATATGCTCGACCCCGAACATTACATTGTTACCGACAGTTACGGCGTGATTGTCGACGAGGGAGAAGCTCAGGTGGCGGCTGCAGAATCCTTCCCGCTGTACTACGCTGGATACGCAAGCTTAACGCTCACGATGGGTAATCTGGTGATCAACAGCCTTTACTGCGGCACATCGACACCTGAACCGACAATAGAGGTTACACCGCCCGTTGATAACTCCATCTTGGTGGGCAGTGTCACCTGCCTCGGCGATGGTTCAATCCTCTTTACCATCAGCAACAACGGCGACTCGATGCCTGCCGCCTCGTACTTCTCAGTTACCGATCCGAATGGCATATTGGCCGGGGACGGTTGGCTGCAATTAATGGCCGGTGAATCAACCAGTCTCCAATATTGGGGATTCCCAACCTTGACCTTCACCATGGGCAGTTTGGTTATTGCGCAGGATGCCGAATGTATCCCGCCAACACCGGAAGTCACGCCAACCAGCGAACCCACGCAGGAAGTGACACCGACAGCAGTGCCGACCGATGAAGTCACACCAACTGTCGAACCGACAGAAGAAGTCACGCCGACGGTCGAGCCAACCCAAACCTTTACACCAACGCCTACCCCGACGCAAACGGGTACGCTGGGCTGTCAGAAGAACAATCCCGACCGTAAGGACTGCTCCAGCCTCCAAGTGACGGCGACCTGTCAAGACGGTGTCGCGGTGTTCACTGTGCGTAACACGGGTAAAGCGGGCGAAGGCGATATGATCAGCTCGACCCAATACCGCATCATCGTCGACGGTGTGGTTGTCGAAACCGGCTCAGTACTGCTGAAGGGTGGTTCATCGACACAAATCACGTACAGCGGCGGTGGAACGGTCACGCTCGAAGCTGACCAACAAACCGGTCACCCCGGCCAGAGCCAGCCGCAAGCCACGATCAACTGCTCAGGCTAAACGAACGGCTTATCAGCCATAGAAAACTGCGGTCAGAATAACCGCATAAATGAAAAGGGACGGTGCTCTTGCATCGTCCCTTTTGTGTACCTAATCAGCTTTGCTTATGGTGTCACGGTCATGGTAATTGTTGCGGTCGCCGTTGCTGGGATAGCGGTCGGTATCGGAACCGTCGGCGCGGGTGGTGTAGCGGTCGCGGCAGGTGGAGGCGGCAGCGTGATCGGCGGTGTCACTTGAACTGGAGTCGCCGTAATCACCACCACTCCCGGCGTTACGGTGATGACCGCAGGCGGTTGAACAACAACAACCGGGAAGCCCGGAGTCGGCGAAGCGGCAGGCAGCGGCGGCGCGGCGACAACCGGCAGTTGAGCGCATGGCCCTGTGACGCTGACTACAAAGGCCGATACCCATCCCTGTGTAGTATCGTTTTGAACGACGAACCATTGACCGTTATCGCTCTGCCCGACGACTTGAATCGTTTCCCGCGCTTGCAGCAAAGCCAACCGTGCATAATTCGTACCCGGCCCGCTGCGCAAGTTAACGTTATGCGAACTGCTAGCGACGCACACACCCTCGACAACCGCAGGGGTAAATTGTAGCGTCGGGGTTGGCGGCGGCTGGGCCGGAGCCGTTCCCAGCGCACAGGGCGCATTGCTCAGTGTTAGGTTAACTGTGCCGGTGACATCCGGCGAAGTGACAATGCTCAGTTCCATCAGTTGATCGCCGACTCCAAGACTCAAACAGGTGCTGGCAAGATTTGTCCGCAGTGTCGTAATCACCTCGCCAGTTCCGTCACGCAGTTCCACGTAAGCGTCGAAGCTGGAAGGCAGCGCTTCGATAAACAGTGTCGTCGCCGAAATGGGATCAGTATTAAAGATGTAGGCTTGTGAGGAGTCCACCAGAGGGAAGTTAACGGTGAGCGGTTTATTGAACTCTAACTGCGTCAAAGCCACTGCAGGACGGCTGTCCAACGTCAGCAGGAAATCGCCGGGTGGACCACTCACGATGATAAAATGCTGTCCTGTTTCTTGGACACGAAAGACAATCTCGGCAGTCGTAGTCGCCGGATAAGAGAGCATATTATCGTTACTGACCAGCAGGTTTTGGTTTGGCCCTGCCAGCGCCAGCTTCGGATCAGATCCCGGGGAAGTTCCGGTAGCGCGGATCGTCACCAGATCACCGAGGGTGCCATCAAAAACATAGATGATCGAACTGTCTGATGTGGCGAGGTTATTGACGGATGCCGAGCCGTATTGAATAGGAAGGACACTTTGAGCCAAAGTGCTGGATAACGGCACAAGACACAACAGTAATATAAATACTAATAAAAACGTCGTAGAAAGGCGATGCTTCACTTTCTGATCCTCCTGTTTAGAAAACTCATGAATACAAATGACTACCGACAACATCAAAAGGGATGGTCGATCTTCCGGTAAAATTCCAGCCATGAGGATGAAAAATGAACGAGGGGATGAAAGCCACTGTCTTTAATGGCTTATTGCTGGCAAATCTACCGTTTCATTAATATAAGTGGGATAACATGTTCCGTTGAGCTTGTCATGGGAACACTGGACACAAATAACGGGTCATACAGGCTATCAAGCTCAACATGCGTAACCGGCGTTTATTGTTAAAGGGAATAAGATGGCACGTAAAGTATTCGAGAAAAAATCAATCATGAAGGGCACAGTTCAGCAGCTCTGGGATTTTCATGCCCAAGCCGACGCCTTCGCCAAGCTGACACCGCCCCCCATTTTCATCCAGATGCGCGAGAATAAACTGAAGTCCTTGACAGATGGAACCGTTGATTTCACCATGTGGTTGGGGCCAATCCCCCTGCATTGGATTGCCCAACATCTACCCGGCCCTACCCCGACCTCCTTTATGGACCGTCAGATTGTTGGGCCAATGGCTTATTGGGAACATCAGCATATTTTCCGCGAAGTGCCGGAAGGCGTCGAACTCACGGATCATGTCACATTGGAACACAAACAGGGCTTGGCTGGCCTATTCAGCCGCCTCATGTTCGATGGCCCTCCGCTACAAATTTTCTTTTTCTACCGCCACCTGCGCACCCGCATGGCGCTAGGCAAATCATGAGCGAGGTATAATCCGGCCAAACGATAGGACAGGCTATTATGAAGAATTCGCATCGGGCTTATCGGCGTGTGGTCACCGGCCGCAATGCCGCGTGGTATATGCTGACGATGGTCATCGCTTTCGCCATCACGGTGGTCGGCACGCGCTTATATTTGGACATCGCGGGTTATCCGCAGTTGGGCAATTCCACCTTTCATTTTGCGCATGCGCTGTGGGGAGGTTTGTTACAGGTCATTGCCTGTATGCTCCTGCTCCTTTATTTGAACGAGTGGGTATTCTCGCTGGCCGCCATCCTTGCCGGAGTTGGAATCGGTCTCTTCATTGATGAGATCGGCAAATTCATCACCCAGACCAATGACTACTTCTTTCCGCTGGCCGCGCCCATCATCTACACGGCGTTTATCCTATTTGTATTCGCCTTCCTGTACACGCGTCGACATCGCACCGAAGATACACGGGCCACACTTTACGGCGTGCTCGAAGACTTGGAAATGCTGCTGGACGACAATCTCGATGAGCGCACTCACCGCAGTCTGCTCGACCGGCTGGAACAAGCCATCGGTGAGAGTGACCGCGCTGATTTGACGGCTTTTGCCGGAACGCTGCGCCAATTCCTCACGTCGCAGCAGATCAACATAAAACCGCCCAAGCCCACCTACTGGAGTCACCTGCTCGATGTATTAACGCGCCTCGAAGAGCGTTGGCTGCCCAAAGCCCTCGTGCGCCGATTGTTGATTGCGGCTTTCACGCTGCTCGGTGCAATTTCGCTGTTTAAGATCGTAGTGCTCTTGAGCATTGTGACCGATCAACACACGTTAAACAGCCCTGCCCTCGCCAATCTGTTAGAGGACAATCCGCTCATCCGAGGGGTGTACAGCTTCAACTGGTATGTGGTGCTGCTGACCGTTGAAAGCATCATCGGTGTCTTATACGTCGTTGCCGTTCTCGGCTTTCTCACGCATCGCGATCGTATTGCTATTCAGATCAGTTCGACAGCCTTGATCCTGTCGCTCACGATCAGCAACACCTTATCGTTCTATTTCAACCAGTTCTCAGTGGTCTTGGACAGTCTCTTACTGACGCTGGTGCTGTTGATATTGGCACGCTATCGAGCCCGCTTCAATCTGGGCAGGCAAAAAGCAGATGTCCCGCGTACGCCATTACAAACGCGCGAAAGGAATGTTGCATAAAGCCCTTAGGTTTCGTCGTGCAGGACTTGGAATAACGTGATCTGCATGCCATCCGGCGCTTGCAACCGCACATTACGATGTCCCCAAGGCGTGACAATCGATTCATGAACCAACGTCGCACCTTTTGCAAGTGACCGTTCGAGTGCGATATCCACATCTGGCACTTCAAGAGCGAAGCGGATCTGTCCGCTGACACGCTTTCCGGCTTCGATTTGGTCAACCGTCGCCGCGCTGTTTTCATCCAGAATTTCCAGCGTCGCCCGTCCCATGTTATAGAGCACGCCTTTGTTATCCGCCTGTGTCCAGATGTCAGCCGCCTCTAAGCCCAGCGCATCCTCATAAAAAGCCACCAGCTTGTTATAGTCTTGCGCGGTCAGTGCCACGCGGAACTCGATGATTGGTGAAGTCATTTCGACGCCTCGTCATAGCAATTGAGTAAGTCACTTTTAGAGAAGGCCGGATAACTGCTTCTTACATAAATGAGGTAATGGTAAAAACAAAAAGGCCATCTGGTTAGATGACCTATAATAGCAAAATCAGATGATGAAGGGTGTTAGAGCGCTATCAGGTACCCATATTCTGGAAATTGGCAACCACCTGCTGGTAACTCTGCCAATCTTTTTCGGGGATGCGTGCCGAAATCTTCTTCTCAACACGCTCGGCGATGGCCTGCACCTTTGGGCGTAAGGAGTTTCCCTTTGTAGTCAAAAAGATTTGCACGCCGCGCCGGTCTGATGGATGCATACGACGTTCAATCAGCCCCTTCTTTTCCAGTTGATCCAATATCGGTGTGAAGGAAGTCGCCGCGCGTCCCACCGCTTTGGCGAGGTGGCTTGCCATTTGCCCGTCTTGTTCGTACAGCACACGCAAAATATACCATTCAATTACGGCCAAGTTGAGTTCCTTGGTTTCGTGTTTATAGACTTCATCAATGTTTCGCAGCGCAATATCAAGATTGCACCATACCGAACCACCAAACCTCAAGTCTGCCATTCTGTCCTCCTCTAAATATTTCTCGTAATAGATGAAGACATAACCCTAATATTACAGCTTCATACTATAGGACTAAAATACTTAATGTGTTCAAGTTCTGCATAGGAAAAGTGGCTGGTTTTCGGTAGGAACATTGACTTATAATTGACGAAATATTATTAGCTCAGTCAATAAATAACGCTGTATTACTGCAAAAGGCCATCTTTTCGATGGCCTTTTAAATCTTTCACATCGGTTTTCTACTAAACGCCGACCAGATGATTCACCAATATCAGGTTGACGTTGCGCTGCAGCATCGGTGGTTCTGCCTCAACAATCAGCAGCTTGGTAATCGCGCTGCCGGGATAGCCAAGGCTCTTCATACGGGCATCCTCGCGCGGCAGTGCATATTCACGCACCCGCTTCATCGCGGCATCAAAGCTGGGCGCGATCTTCTGTGTGCCTGCCACCCAGATAACATTCCGGCTGGAAAAAGCATAGGACGGGATTTGGCTGCCCGAACCACTTGCGATTATGATCTCCCCGGTTTCTGCAATCGCATGAACGCTGCCCAGAAAGTATTGGGCTAATGTGCTTTGCGCACGAAGTTTCCCTTGTTTTTCAGGATTATTCTCAGCAAGGATGCCGTCTTTTAAGTTAACCCATTCGTGCGTCTTGTTGATCAGAACATCTTCAAAGCCGATTTCACGCAAAGACTGTGAGCCACCGGTCATGATCTCCGCCCCTACTGGAAGCAGATCATGAACTTTTGCGAGTGCCTGTGAGGGTGTATCGACCACATGAACTTTGATGCCGCGAGCCTGCACAGCCTGAGTCGTGCGTTGGACTTGTTCTGCGGTTGCCAATTCAGTGTAATCAATGGTTGCAGTTCGGTTTGACATGATTCACCTCGCGTCCGTTGTATACGGCGCATTTCCTTTCGTGTTGTGATTGTTTAGAGCGATGAATAAACGAGAGACGTTATGCCGCACCGTAGGGCGTAGCGACAAACCGACCATAGGCCACAAACGCCGCCAGCAGTAGGAGCACCACGTTAATGGCAGCCATCGGGGTTTCGCCCCGGCGCAGATGGGTCACAATCGCGCCCAGCATCACGATGATTAAACCAACTGCCGCCACCGGAGTGAGAACCGGCAAAATCCCTGTCAAGAATGGCAGGATCAAGCCCAGTGCGCCAAGCAGTTCGAGAACACCAATCCCTTTAATAGTGTTGGATGCAAAATCCTCAACCCACTTCATGTTCACCTGCAATTTTTCGCGTGGTTGTGACAGCTTCATAAAACCCGCGCCACCAAAAGCCACCGCTAACAATACCTGAACCACCCACACCACCACATTCATCATTCCCATCCTTAAATTACGATATAACGAACACTTGTTGACTAAACCACACATGTTGCTTATGATATAAATATCACTCAAATGAAACAACCAACAAAAACACGAGAGTGTTGTTTAGGCAACAGAAGAGGGAAAGTGTTGGAAAGAGAATATAAAAACGATTTGCGAAGCAAGCGCACACGCCGCTTGTTACAAACAGCGTTATCGGAATTGATGACCGAGAAGAAGTTTCATGAAATCTCGGTTCAGGATATTACGGCCAAGGCTGAAGTCAACCGCGCCACATTCTACGCGCATTTTGACGATAAATACCAACTGCTGAATATGCTGATACGCGATTCCTTCCAAAGTTTGCTGCAGGAACAACTGCCTGAAAATCCGCTGTTTACAATATCGAATCTGCGTATTCTGTCCTTAGCCACTCATCAATACCTCACTAACTTTGACACGCATTGTGCCAGAGCCGCCTTCAAAACCGATGAAGCCCTCATGATGCAGCAGGTGCATCGTGAACTGTTCAATACCATTCGGGATTGGATGCGCCGCACGCCCATGCAATCAAGCCACGAGAATATGGATTTCGCCGCAACCGTTGTCAGTTGGGCACTCTTCGGCGCAAACATTGAAGTAGGAATGACGAAAACAGCTTCCCCAGAGCAGTTCACAGACCAAGTGTTGGCGCTGCTGGAACCCAGTTTAAGTGAATATCTAGTTGCTGAAGCAATGCATTAAGTCAAATCCAGCTCCCATGTCTCCCCCACCAGATCATGCCCGAAGCTGTGGTGGGGGTCTTCGTCTACCAGTTGGAATCCCGCCGATTGGTAAATATGCCGTGCCGCCAGCAGCACGTTATTTGTCCACAGCGTAATCTTTTTATAACCCACCTGCCGCCCGAAGCGAATGCACTCCTCGACCAGCCGCTTCCCGATCCCCAACCCGCGCGCTTTGGGATCGACGATTAGCAGCCGCAGCTTGGCAACCTCATCCGTTTTCTTCACCAAAAACACTGACCCGACGATCTCGCCATTAGCCTCTGCCATCCAGCAGCGTTCGCGTTTTGGATCAAAGTTCTTGATGAATTCCGCCACAATTCCGGCGACCAGCGCTTCAAACGTCTCATCAAACCCGTATTCCGTGTTGTATAAAACTCCGTGCCGCTGCACCACCCAGCCCATATCCCCCGGCTGATGAGGCCGCAGCAAATACGGCACCGAGCGTTCCGGCATGCTGCCCAACAACTTCTCGATGGTGGTCATCGAGTCCGTCAGCCGCGTTTGATCAGTTGGCGACAGCCCACTCAACATCGCCTCAATCTGGTTGCGTGACCGGCTGTTCAGCAGCGCAAAAGCCGCCTGCCCTGCCGCTGATAAACGCAGCACCGTTTGTCGTCCGTCCTTTTCCGAAGGCTGCTTATCAATCAGGCCGCGCTTGTCAAAGTCGCGCAACATGCGGCTCAGATAACCGGCGTCCAACTTCAATTCATTCGCCAGTTCCGCCGCCGTCGTTTGCTCCTGATGCGCCAGTTCATAAATGACTCGTGCTTCAGTCAGGGAGTATGGGCTTTGCAGCAGCCCTTCTTCAAGGACACCGATCTGCCGCGTATAAAATCGGTTGAAACGCCGGATCGCCTCAATCTGTGCAGGAAGCTCATTAGATGACATAGTCTTAATCTCATTCATTGGCTTTGTCACCATCATAAATCAATTTAGTTGCTTATGTCAACTACTTAACTTGATATTATCAACCATATATGAGTTCAGCGTTTGGAAATTAAGGGAGACTATGCTAAGGTAGAGCGATATATAACAAACATTACAGTCTTCGGGGGATACAACTATGGCTAATCAAGAAGCGTTTGTTCAAGCGATGCAAGCAGGCTATGACATCAAAACTGGCAGCATCAACTTCGGTGTCGCCATGCTCGATGGTGCGCCGGTAGCAGGGACGTTCATCAAAGCGCCGCTCTCCACCCTCAACCGTCACGGTTTGGTCGCTGGCGCTACCGGCACAGGCAAGACCAAGACTCTGCAAAAATTAGCGGAAAATCTCTCTCAAAATGGCGTCTCCGTCTTAATCATGGATATTAAAGGCGATGTCAGCGGCATCTCACAGCCCGGCACACCCAATCCCAAGATCGACGAACGCCAGCAAAAGATCGGCATGTCATGGAGCGCCAAGCAGTTTCCGGTGGACTTCCTGACGCTTTCCGGCGACAAAGGCGTTCAGCTTCGCGCCACCGTTTCCGAGTTTGGGCCGGTGCTCTTCAGCAAAATCCTCGAACTCAACGATACGCAGGAAAGTGTCGTCGCACTAATCTTCAAGTATTGTGATGACAACAAACTACCCCTGCTTGACCTGAAAGACTTCAAGAAAACGCTGCAATTCCTGACCAACGAGGGCAAAGCCGAAATCACCCAGAGCTACGGCGCTATCAGTCCAGCCTCGACCAGCGCCATCATGCGAAAAGTCATCGAGCTGGAACAGCAGGGCGCGGAACAGTTCTTCGGCGAAACTTCGTTCGATGTCGAAGACTTATGCCGGACAGACAGCAGCGGTTATGGCTACATCAGTGTGCTGCGCCTCGCCGATCTCCAGAGCAAACCCAAGCTGTTCTCGACCTTTATGCTCTGCCTGATGGCCGAAATTTACGAGAAGTTCCCCGAAGAGGGCGACATCGAGAAGCCCAAGCTGATCTTCATCATTGATGAAGCACACCTCATATTTGACGAGGCCTCGAAAGCCCTGCTCGACCAGATTGAAACCATCATCAAACTCATCCGCTCCAAAGGTGTCGGCATCTACTTCTGCACCCAAAATCCGGTTGATATTCCAGCGTCAATCCTCTCGCAGCTTGGCTTGAAGATTCAACACGCGCTCCGTGCCTTCACCGCCAACGACCGCAAAGCCATCAAACTCGCCGCCCAGAACTATCCCGAAAGTGAGTTTTACGCCGTCGAAGATATGCTGACCCAACTGGGAACGGGCGAAGCCTTTATCAGCCTCCTTAATGAGAAAGGCATCCCTACCCCGCTCGCCCATACCATGCTCGGTGCACCCGAATCGCGTATGGATACCATTACCGACGGCGAACTGCTGGACAATATCAGTAAGTCGGCTATCAAGAGCAAATACAACACTGTCGTAGATCGTGACAGCGCCTACGAAATGCTGACCAAGAAGATCGAAGGTGCTGCACAAGCGTCTGCTGCCGCAAAAGAGGACAAGCAGTCCGCTAAGCGCCAGAAAGACGATCCGTCCCTGCTCGAAGAGATCAGCAAGAATCCGCTGGCCAAGCAAATTGGCCGCGAAGTCACCCGTGAATTAACGCGTGGTCTGCTCGGTATCTTGGGTCTTAAGCGGCGATAATTCCAGTCTGCTGTGAATCACTTGTTTTCAGTAGGGGCGCAAGCTTTGCGCCCCTACATTTAAAAATACCGTTAATGAGCACCCGATGGATGAACTTTTTATGTCACATGCAAATCATCACATAGCAAATTGAGTGTGCGTGGGTTATCCTTCTTCCCTCAGGAGGTAAATCCATGTCAACCATAACCAATACCCCGATTTGGGCACAACTTGAACAGCATTATCAGGCTGTCCACAACGTTCAAATGCGTGACTTGTTCGTTCATGACCCGGATCGTTTCAACCGTTTCTCACTCCATCTTGACGATCTTCTTTTCGACTTCTCCAAAAATCGCGTCACACCGGACACGCTCAAGCTGCTGCTGGAACTCCCCAAGCAGGTCAACCTCAAAGATAAGATCGAGGCCATGTTCACCGGCCAAAAGATCAACCGCACCGAAGACCGCGCTGTGCTGCATGTCGCGCTCCGCAACCGCTCCAACACGCCCATTCTCGTGGATGGTGTCGATGTCATGCCCGAAGTCAACCGCGTGTTGGCCAAGATGCGGGACTTCAGCGAACGCGTACGTTCCGGCGCATGGAAAGGCTACACTGGCAAAGCCATCACCGATGTGGTCAACGTCGGCATCGGCGGCTCGGACTTGGGTCCCAAGATGGTGACTCTGGCGCTCGCCCATTACACCAATCCAAACCTGCGTTCGCACTTTGTCTCGAATGTCGATGGCACCGATATGGCTGAGACGCTCAAGCTGCTCAATCCGGAGACGACCCTGTTCCTCATCGCCTCCAAGACCTTCACCACCCAAGAAACCATGACCAACGCCCTTTCAGCGCGCAGTTGGTTCCTCGCCACCGCCAAAGACGAATCGGCAGTTGCCAAGCACTTCGTCGCCCTCTCCACCAACACCGAGAAGGTCAAGCAGTTTGGCATCGATCCGGCCAACATGTTCGAATTCTGGGATTGGGTCGGCGGGCGCTATTCGCTCTGGTCGGCCATCGGCCTATCGATTGCCATCGCAGTCGGTTATGACAACTTCGAAGCCCTGCTCAGCGGTGCACACAAAGTTGATCAGCACTTCCGCACAACACCTTTTGACAAAAACATTCCGGTCATCATGGCGCTGCTCGGCGTCTGGTACAACAACTTCTTCGGTGCCCAAACGCAGGCCATCCTGCCCTACGATCAATATCTCTCGCGCTTCCCTGCTTACTTCCAGCAGGGCGACATGGAAAGCAACGGTAAGAGCGTCACGTCCAGCGGTGAGAAAATCGACTACAGCACCGGCCCGATCATCTGGGGCGAACCGGGAACCAATGGTCAGCATGCTTTCTACCAATTGATTCACCAAGGCACGAAGCTCATCCCCTGTGACTTCCTCGCCTCGGTCGAAACCCATAACCCGCTCGGCAGTCACCACGAAATCTTGATCGCCAACTTCCTCGCGCAAACCGAAGCGCTGATGAAGGGCAAGACCGCCGATGAAGCCCGCGCCGAATTGGTTGCCGCTGGTGATAAGAATCCTTCAGACTTGCTGGTCGCCGCCAAGACCTTCGCCGGCAACAAACCATCCAATTCTTTCCTCTACAAATCGCTTGATCCGCAAACGCTCGGCTCCCTCATCGCCCTCTACGAGCACAAGATTTTTACGCAGGGCATCATCTGGGACATCAACTCGTTTGATCAATGGGGCGTCGAACTCGGCAAACAGTTGGCGAAGGCCATCGAACCCGAATTGAAGGGCACGGCAGTCGTCTCATCACATGACCCCTCGACCAACGGCCTCATCAACTACTACAAGCAAACGCGAGGGAAATAAAAACAATCGATGGTCATTTCGACTTAGGGTGCTTGCTTTTATATTCAATCATTTGCAGCGATTCGGGTATATAGTATTTTCTCAGGTGTTCCATCACATCAGGCGATGTTAGAGCGGTCTGCAAAGACTCTTTTGCTAACGGATCATCGAATCGCGAAAGAGTTTTTGCAGATGCTCTTGCTAATTTTGTCTTTGAATACAATCCATTTGATAATGCGATAATTGCGGGTTTTCCAAGGGCGACAATCGCGCTTCTTAACCACTCATTTTCGTACTCGATGACCTCAGAATTGCGGTCATCTTTTTCGAGTGCAGCTAACAGGATTGGTATAGCCGGTTCGCCAATTTGGACGAGTGTGTCGACAGCTTGTTGGCACTTGTCATCATCTACCTCCCACAACTGCATCACCAGCGCGTCAATCGGGCCCGCATCATGTTTGACACGCTCCCAAACACGGTACCAATCTTTCACATCCCTTTTCTCAAGCTCAGCAATAAACATGGGCACCGCTTTGGTCAGAATCGGGTGCCATTTTTCCGCGACAGCAAGATATTTCTGCATATCGCTTACAGCCTTACCGAAGTACCCCGAATAAGCGAAAGCCATTGCGCGATGAAGGTAGGAATGATGATCGTAAGGGTAGATGTCAAGAGCACGGGTATAATCAACAATTGCTTTTTCAGGGTCATACTGGCCTGATGCACTACAGTAGATTTGAGCACGATCATAATATCCACTGCTAACTTCAGGCCAAATTCGGACAACTTCTGTCAAATCCGCTATTGCTGCATTAAGATCGCCTTTTAAGCGATATGCTTTGGCGCGTCCTAAATAATTTCGAATTTGACGAGCTTCTTCCCTTATGCCTTGGCTGAAAGTCTCGATAGCCCCAACAAGATCATTATCTCGTAACTTCCTGTCGCCTTCTATCCAAGCACTCATCGTCTATTCCAAGTTTATTTAATCAGGCAAATATATCCTGCACCGCAACTTTAAACCCCGGCAGCACATCACCGCCATCAAATTCATCCTCAATATCGAGGGTAAATGAACCTGTTGGCGTATGTACAACCACTGTCCGCGATTTTGGATACACCAGCACTACCATGCGCGTCCCGTACTTCAAAAACTGGGTTACGCGCAGTTGAACATCATCCGCTTCATCATTCGGCGAAATGACTTCAACAGCTAAATCAGGCGCACCGGGAAAATAACCATTTGGCAAACCACCTTTGGGAATGCGTGCCGCAGAAATAAAGCCTACATCCGGCGCACGAACGGTATCTTTTCCAACTGGATTCTTGAAAAGGACATAGCCTGTTTCAGCAGCAGTGGTTTCGCCGAGTTTATTATCCTCAACAAAGTTGCCGATACGGCGGCCAAATTTCAAAGCATATTTGCCGTGCTCTGCGCCTGCGGGTGTCATTTCAATCAGCATCCCTTCGCTGAGTTCAAAACGGCGCATATCATTTTCGGGTTGATGCGAAAGCGCCCACAAATCTTCAACCGTATAAAATCGTTCGAGCACAGTCATGGCATGCACTCCATTTAATGCCTGATAACACTCATTATAGACTCAAAACCTCTCCACATACAGCATCACGGTTTGCGTGTTTGTATTCAAACTCTTGGCATTCTCTGCATCTCAGCGGTTCAATTGTATTGTCTTTATAACGCCTCTAGATGCAGCATGCCGATTTCCTCACCGTTGAGCGTCACCACCGTCTTCAACAAATCCGCTGTCATGCACGAATGAACCGGCAGGATGCACACCAACTCCCCGATCTGTATGCGGTTGAAGTCCTCCGGCGCGACCTGTAATACCCCATGTTCCTGTGACAGCGATGCCACATACGTATCCTCAAACGGCGCTGACCATCCCGTTTCGGTTGGCAGGCATACCGCCCCGAAAGTGGTCCGCCCCTTGCGATCCACAAATGAATCCTTCGACAGATGCACCCCGCCGCCGTACACCACAATCTGGTTCCGTGCCGCGTTCTTCGTCACCACCGGACACGCCAGTGCCACCGCTACATCCTCCACCGCGCACGAGCCGATAATCACCTGCATCCAATCGTAGTACACGAAATTGCCGGGGCGGATTTCATTCACGGCGCTCAAATCCGTGACCAGCGAGCAGCTTGGCGTATCCCCCAGCGACGTTTCAAGTTGAGCAAGCCCGCCCACCGCCAAATGTGTCCGCAGACTGTTGAAGTGGTTGACCGTCTCGTCAAATACTGCCTGAATTTCCTCTGGCGTCCGGCTCTTATACGAATGTCCCGAATGCGTCAGCATCCCGCGCAAACGCAGCATCGGTGCCGCCGTGATCAGTGTCGCCAGTGCAATTGCCTCGCTGTTGGCCTGCCAATCGATCCCCGTCCGGTGATAGCCTGTATCCACATCCAGCCAAATATCCACCGGATGCTGCAAATTCGCGCCGAGGAAGCGCACGGTCTCCCGCGACTCGACAATTAGCCCCAAGTTGATCCGCGCCGCCAGCCGGTTAATCAAGTCAATTTCTCGCCAGTTCGCCGGAAACGCCACCACAATATCGTCCCAACCTGCGTCCGCAAAATAAGCCGCCATTCGCAGCGACGAACAGGCAATCGCCGTCACCCCTTCCGCTCTTATCCACTCCCCGATCTTGGCCGATTGATGTGTCTTGAAGTGGGGACGGAAGTTCACCCCGCTGGCCTTGGCATGGTCAGCCATCCGCTTGATATTGGCACGGCAGCGCGCCTCATCCAGCAGCAGAGTCGGGTGCGTAATTTTGGCATAAATGTCAGCAACAGTCATGTTATTTTTCATCTTTTTCTAAATAGGCAAAACAGGTTCATACAGTGTATATGAGGATGCTCCCGCCATTCAAGTAAGCCAATTGAGCGATCACCTTATATCTTTCAATTAACCCATCTCTAAAGTTAGAAAACTCGAACCGAATCGCATTGACTGATACAAACTTTTGTTCTATAATTGAGTATAAATTGGAGTAAATTGACCCTACTCTGTCCTCCACAGATTGCCACACCTTGAGGCATCGTGAACATCGAAACACCATCGCTGGATACCTTGAACACCTTTATTGTTCGCGCTAAAGCCAACAGCTATGTTGGCAGTGCGCCTAAAAGCCTCTCCTATCGTCCCTTTTCGCATGACATCCAGTTCCAAGAAAATGACTTCGCCTATTTGGATAGCTATTTTGGTGGGACAGATTTCATCGGTCAGGAAGTGGTCTATTATCATGGGCAGCCCCTATGGGCCATGAATTACTATGGCAGGATTCTCGTTCCGCCGTTTTCTAGGCGGCTTTGAACACGCGGTCGGCGACAGCCTTTACACCGATACCAATGAGGGCACACCGGCATCTTTCAGCGGCAAAGAATGGATCACCCGCCAAGGCCAGCAGGTCTACGAATTGCTCTATCACGGCGGCATGATCAAGGATTAGTTGCATTGATGAACATCCGAACACATATAGAGTCTTCGTGTAGGGGCGTAGTCTTTGACCCGCCCTGTGTAGATGTGGCATCTTGAAACATATTCACAACCACAGCAGCGGCAGTGCACAAATTGCACAGCGGTGGCATTACGGGAGCAATCCGCTGCAAATGCGCCAATTCAGCGGCATTAGCCGAGCCAACCGCCTGCCATAAATGTCAATTCGGTGGCATCAGCCGAGCTTCCCGCCGGTCATTTCGGCGGAAGTATTGCACAAAATGCAAATTGTGCAGTAAAAGCGAATCAAATGCGGAGTCTTCAAACACTTGGATTGTAAGAGAGCGCTTGTGTGCGCTCCCATTTTGCTGACGTGGGGATGAGGATTTGATCTAAACCCCGTTGTTGCGGATCACATCGCTCAAGAAATACGAACTGCGCTTACGGGTACGCTTCAAGGATTTATAATCCATATGTACCAATCCGAAGCGCTTGGAGTACCCGAATGCCCACTCAAAGTTATCGAGGAAGCTCCACACGAAATAGCCCTTTAGCTTGGCTCCCCGTTGGATCGCGTCTTCCGCCGCTTCAAAATATTGTTTAAGGAAAGCCTCGCGTTTCGGGTCTTCCAGAACCGGCTCAGAAACCGTCTCCGGTTCGGGGTACGCCGCGCCGTTCTCGGTGATGTAGATGGCCTTCGGGTTGTAGTCCTTCTGAACCCGCACCAACAAATCCGCCATTGCTGGCCCGTTCACTTCCCACTCCATATCCGTGAACTCGGCGTCTTTGGGGAACGCGGGCTTTGACTCATCTGGATTGCCGGGTACATGGGCCAGCACCCAGCGCATATAATAATTGACCCCGAGGAAATCCATGGGCTGTTTCGCCTCTTGCACTTCCGTCAGATCAATCCCCACGAGGCCGCCCTGCCCCATAATTTCTTCAATCGTATCAGGGGGATACTGCCCCTTAAAAATCGGGTCGAGATACCACCGGTTCAAGAAGCCATCTGCCCGCCGCGCCACGCGAATGTCATCGGGATGATCCGTCGCTGGAATTTGACCGGCCAAATTGAGCGTGATCCCTGCCTGTGCGTCCGCGATATTTTGCCGGATCACTTTCATCGCCGCCCCGTGTGAAAGGAGCAAGTGATGCGCCGCCGCGAAAGCCTTCACCGGATCTTTAACTCCCGGCGCGTGGTTGCCGTAAAGATAGCCCAGATTGGCTGAGCACCAAGGCTCATTCAATGTGATCCAATGCTTCACACGGTCGCCCAACCGCTTGGTCACCAAATCGGTATAGTCCGTGAACCAGTCCACAATATCACGACTCGCCCAACCGCCTCGATCTTCCAAAGCTTGTGGCAAATCCCAATGATACAGCGTGACCCATGGCTGGATGCCTGCCTTTAACAGTTCATCGGTCAGCCGGTCGTAAAAATCCAAGCCCTTTGGGTTCGTTTCTCCGGTTCCCAATGGAAGAATACGGGGCCATGAGAGCGAATACCGGTAAGCCTTTAAGCCCACGTCCTTCATCAAGGCCACATCTTCCGCGTAACGATGATAGTGGTCATCCGCCACATCGCCCGTATCGCCATTTAGAACGTTCCCCGGCACGTGTGAAAAGCGTGTCCAGATACATTCGCCACGCCCATCTTCCAGCGCCGCCCCTTCAATCTGGTAACTGGCGGTCGCCGCGCCCCAGAGAAAATCATTCGGAAATGCCATAGATCCGATTCCTCGCTGATATTGAAAAGTTACGAAAAGATGCTCTTAACTCTAAGCCACCCACATATTAAAGGTAAAGAGGGAGAGCAACATGCCCATCATGAGTAAACTAAAGATTGTCCAAGCCCTGTCAAACACCGTGTTGCGCCCCAACCGCGCTAAGAAGATAAAGACTGCTGGAATGCAGAGCACATACCGGATGATGCTTTGCGGAGCCGAACCTGTTGCCGGAAGGATCAACGCCAAGGCGCTGAACAGGGTCAAACCGGGATAACGCTTGGCCGTGAACAGACAGGCAATCACCGCCAGCACTACCCCGAACGCTTCGATGCCATAGTAGGTTGTCATCTGGGAATTGCTGCCGTCTTGAAAGCTGTTGAACATCATCTTCAGTCCGCGCCCAAGCTGCTCCCAATTGAACAACCCCCGCCCGAAGTGATCACGCTCAATCGCAAAGGCCTTCGCGCCCAGAAAATAATCCCACAACAGATAGGCGATAATCGGAAGGATAATCACCAGTAGACTACTCAAATGAAAACCCGCCAGATTTGACCGGACAGTCCCGATGCCATTTTTCGTCACACTGCGCCAATCGACCGTCGCTGCCCATCCCAAGAACAAGGGAAAGACTAAGGCTAAGCCGATGGCTTTGGTCAAGGTCGCCAAGGTCGCTAAGACTGCTGCCCAGAAAAAGCGCTTGTGATAAATCAGCGCCAAGCAGCTCAGCGCCAGCCCGATGAACAACCCTTCCGTGTACACTTGGGCGAGAAAGAATCCTGTCGGAAAGATCAGCATATAAAAAGCAGCCCGCAGCCCACCTTCTTCTCCCAATTCAGCTCGCGTCAGTTCATACAGGCTGACCATGCCCAACAACGTTCCCAGCAGAGAAACGATCACGCCTGCTAAAGACGCCGCCGCGATGGGATTCAACCCCAATAAACGTATCGGCGCGGCCACCACGGACATCGCAGCCGGATAAAACGGAAAGAAGGCATAGCTCAAAGGCATCTTGGTTCCGTCGCGCAGTTCACCGGTGGTAATACGCGGGTCATCATAGCCGCCCACCGCGATGCCAACATAGAATTCCGAGTCCCACGCCACCTGAAAGTTCATGAAAGGCTCGGTCAGAAAATCTTTGCCCTTTTGACTGTTTTTGCCCGTTTCG
This sequence comes from Aggregatilineales bacterium, assembly GCA_044226855.1. Classification (GTDB taxonomy): domain Bacteria; phylum Chloroflexota; class Anaerolineae; order Aggregatilineales; family Phototrophicaceae; genus CFX2. Next base: position 16,569 of record JBGAGF010000037.1, on the reverse strand, counting down.
TATTGTGTCCATTCAGTCGAATAATCGGGACGGTTCGGCTGATAACGGGCGTTGACGATGCCTTGAAAAGCCACCACGATCAACGCCCAAGCCAGCCAGATCAGAACGAGGTTTTTAAGCGAGTTTCGACGAGGTTGCAACGATGAAGTCAATGAAATGCCTTGCCCTATTCAATGCCAGAAATAACGTAAAGCGTAGCCGACTCGGCTGGCAGTGTTAAAACACCACCGGTTAAATCTTGCACGCCAATATTCTCAGCATGATGATCTTTATCAAATAACCAAACTTCGGCCTCTTTCGGCAGGCTTTGCCCCTTGAGGTTCAAAGAAATCTTCTTCTCTGCAGAAGCGAGATTAATCACCATCAAAGTTAACTTGCCGTCAGATGTTTTGGCAGCCGTTATTGTCACATCTTGATCTGCTGACTCGGAAGCCACGAGTTCGGTCCCCAGATGGCTGTACATAACATAGGCATAATACGAAGGTCTCAGCGTGCCGTTACCGATCAGCCCGAAGCCGTTCCCCTTGGTTTGAATGTTCCAATACAACGCCATATCGACTTTTTGGCGAATGAGATGCCCGAGAACATCAGCCGTCCATATCCCATTGTAATGCGAGTCTAAGCTAGCTTCTCCCCCCATATTGTTGCTGGAATTCGAGTTAAATTCCGTTAAGGCAATCGGTATATCGCGTCCGGCAGAAAGCTTAATAATCTTTCGTAAATTAGGGATAATCGTTTCCCACTCGCGGCTGTTCGCTCGCAGGCCATCAATCGTGGCAGTATTCGTGGGTTTCCCTCCCGGATACGGATAGCGATGGATAGACACTACTCCAATCAAGTCACCATTCGCCTTCAGGAATTCCTGCATCCAATCTCTTCCCAAGTCGTCTGTAGGGTCGCCCCCGCCGTTCCCCTCCAAATATTGGATCGGACCGGAATCGGCGTTCAACACCACATATTGGCTAATATCAGGGCCAACCAGAACGATATTCGGATCGACAGCTTTCATGGCTTCCGCGATTGCCCGCCAGTTCTTGGTGAGATCCTCAGTGGTATAGGATTTTGCCTTCAAAACCGCTACGAAAAAGTTTGGCTCGTTACCAATGCTCCAATACCGGATGTTGTACTTTTTCGTGATGTTGGCATAGCGCACCATCTCAGCCGCTTTTTCTGGAGAACCGTTCAAGAGGCGCACAGTTACCAACGGCTCTGCGCCGAGTTGGCGAGCTTGAACGATAAAGAAATCGACTGCAGGTTTACTGAGATCACTTTGGTCGCTAGGGCCACCACCCAGACGCAGGATTTTCAACCCCATCGCTTGGGCTGTTGGCATATTATCGGGTGTAATAACCGACTGCTGAGCATTTGCCCCAAAAAGATAAGGGCTGATTGGCCCTAAATCTTGGCTTGCATCAACTTGCAGACCCGAGTCCTGCGAGAAAACACGGCCCGTGACGAGCAGTAACAACAATGCTAACCAGAAGAATTTACGGTTCATAGTTCTTCTCATGAATGAATTCATAACAAAAAAGTATGGGGTTCTTTGCGAAGGAACTTGTTAGTCACTATCAGCCTAAATGTTCAGGGCATGAACAAGCACACCCTGAACATAATGATTAGGGTTATTTCTCCACGCCGGTAATGACCACACCGCGCATGAATATCTTCTGAGCGAAGAAGAAGATCACCAGAGGCAGAACCATTGCCATCAGCGAAGTCGCCTGTACCAGTTCGGGGCGAGAACCATATTGGAAGTTGAAGACCTGTACACCCACCGAAATCGGTTGCAATTCAGGCTTGCCCAACAAATACAGCAGGGGGCCAAAATAATCGTTCCACGCAAAAATGAAATGGAACAAACCAACCGAGATAATCGCAGGCCATGATTGTGGAATGATGATACGTATCAATACCGTGAACGGATTAGCACCATCAATCATTGCTGCTTCGTCCAATTCCCGCGGCAAAGTCATAAAGAACTGACGCAGCAAGAATACGTTATAGGCATTCGCGAAGAAATGCGGCACGGTGAGAGGCAGCCACGTACCGGTCCAACCAATCTTTGCAAAGAAAGCATAGGTTGGAATAAGAGTCACTTGGCGTGGCAAAATAATGGTACCAATGAGAATGATGAACAGAATATTCTTACCGGGTATTGGAAAGCGTGCGAAAGCGTATCCAACCGCAATCGAAGAAAGCAGCGTCCCAACAAGACCGATTACTGCAATCCCAATGGTATTGCCAAACAAACGGGGAAAATTGATCGCTTCCCACGCAATACCGAAGTTCTCGAAATGAGGAGTCAGCGCCGTAACTTGGCTCAGGGTTCGCCAATTCCCTTTCCAATCGATAGTTCCGGCATCAGCATTGGTAGGATCAACAAATTGACTGGCTTGGCGCCCCTTTTTGACCAATGCCAATTGTCGGGTAGAACCATCTTCAAAGGGAACGTTGTATACCGGGTAATCTTCACCCTTATAGTTGAAAACCTCTGGTTCCATCGGTAATACAGAACCATTCTGGCTTGCCGCAATCTGATCCTTCGTTTTGACAGATAGCAAAGCCATATTGGCAAAGGGCAGCAAGAAACCAACCGCCAATACAAAGGTAAACAGTGTCAATATGGCTGTTGTTCCAAAACGGCGTAGTTGTAAGCTGTAGAAAGGCGATGTATTGACCGACTTAGAATAAGTGGCAGCAGCCATAATTAGTCTCCGTTAGAATAATAAACCCAGCGCCGCGAGGTTGCGAAAAGCGCAATGGTCAGAGCAAGAGCGATAATAAACATTAACCATGCGAGTGTGGCGCCGTACCCCATATCGAAAAAGGTAAAGGCGGTCTTATACAGATGCATATTAAAGAAATATGCCGCAGTACCCGGGTGACCCGTACCGCGCGTGGCGACATATGGGGTTTCGAAGTACTGCATGAGGCCGATAACGCTCAAGACAACGTTATAAAAGATGACCGGAGAAATCATCGGTAATGTAATGCGCAGAAATTTCGTCATGCCATTCGCGCCATCGACATCAGCCGCTTCGTAGAGTTCAGTAGGCACACCTTGCATCGTGGCTAACATGGTTAGCATCGCATTTCCGATGCCCCACAACCCCATGATAACGAAGGCTTGTAAAATCCATGTCTCATCCTGTAACCAGTTCGGCGGATCGACCACTCCTACCGCTTGTAATATGCGGTTCAGCCAACCTGTCTGGCCGTTGAGGAAGCTTAACCACACAAAAATGCCCGAAACCGCAGGAACCATATATGGCATGTAGAAAAGTGTTCTCCACAGCCGTTTCCCGAACAATGATTTGGAGTTAAGTAGTGCAGCCAGACCCAGCGGAATAAGAATACCGATTGGAAGGGCGAAGAGCGCAAACTTAATGGTTGTTGTTAAGGAGGTTAATGCTAGCGGATCTGTGAAAAGTTTCTGCCAATTTTTCAGCCCAACGAAATGTATTTCGCTGCTCGCTAAATTGAAATCCGTAAAAGTAAAAATGAGCGAAGCAATAATCGGGGCTGCGGTAAAAACTGCGAACCCAATAATCCAAGGGGAAAGAAACAACCACCCCCACAAGCGCTGTCGCCGTTCAATGCTCATGCGCTGTAATGCAGGTTGCGGTGAGCTTATCACCACAGATGTATTTACGGTCGCCATAACACTCACTCCTTAAGTCCGAACGATTGAGTGAAGCCAGAAGTAACTCAGGGTCTTAACTACAGCCCGTTGATACCCATGATTTCAGTTGTAACAAATTTTCCGTAAAAAACGTAATTTTTCTTTATGGTAAAGAGTTTTTTCTAATTTTGATTGGTCGTGGAAGGAGCTATGCATCAAACGTCTATTCGTCACCGGATAGGGTAAGGTTTCCCCTACCCTATCCGAATTAGAACTCAGTTGCTAGTCAACTACTTTGTGTCGACAATCGCCTGAAGCTCGGTTTGGAGCTTATCGAGTTCTGCATTGACATCCATCTTTTCGCCAGCATCACTGAACAGGTTAGTCTGGAAGGCGAAGACGGTATCGGTGGTCTTGCCGTAGTTCGGTGTGTTGGATTCATGATGCATGTTGCCCGGGTTATTGTAGGCAAGGCTGTCAACTGCGACTTGCCAGTTAATACCCCAGTCGAACTGCTTGTCCTTCGCGTCGATCCATGCTTGTTGGTATTCTGGACGAGCGGGGAACGCACCATAAACAGGAGCCAAAGTCGGGACGGCTTCGTTCAGCAGGTAGCTCAGAACGGTGAAAGCTTCGTCTGGATGAGCGCTGCTCTTGACCATACGGAAGGTGTCCGCATCGGTCGCAACATGGTACTTGCCATCCAAGCTCTGGGGAACAACTGCGAAGTCCCACTTGAACTTGCCAACCGATTCAGCCAAGCAGCAGGTGTACCACAGAGGGGTGATAGCCATTGCCAGCTTACCAGACTGGTAAGCATTGCCGCTGCCAAACAGTTCGCTCGCATCGTAGGTGGCGTTCGGAATGAAATGTGACTTCCACACACCGTCATGGATCCACTCGGTGGCCTTGCGCCAGCTATCCGGAATGGCGATCTTGTTGGTGGCTTCATCATACCAGTCTTCTGGCTGAATGTCGGTCCACATCAGGCGCATACGTGCCCATTGGAAGTTCATACCGAACTGTTCAATCTTGGTCGGGTCAAAGTCAGCGCTGGTCGCATCGTTACCATTGGAGTCAACGGTCAGGAGCTTAGCGATGTTGGCCACAGTTTCATAGTTCCACGGTACTTCGGTGCCATCGGGCATCTTGTACTTTTCGTCGAATTTCTGGGGAGGATAGCTCAGTCCAGCTTCGTCGAACAGACCGGGGTTGTAGTAAGTCACGCTGGGGAATACGGCGAACGGAATACCCAGAAGCTTGCCATCGGAGGTCTTATACAGGTCAACCAAAGCAGGATCGTAGGCGCTCAGGTCATACTTGTTCTTCTCAACCAATGGTTGCAGGTCTGCCCATTGATCAGTGTAGCGGTTGGAACCACCGACACCCACGGGGCCAACGATATCGGGAGGCGTACCGCCAGCCAACAAAGTGGTGAACAGATCGTCAGCAGCTTCGTTTGCCGAAGCAATATTGACAACGAGTTCAATCTTGTCTTGGCTCTTGTTGAAATCTTCAACTACTTGGTTTTCAGCAGCAATTTGCTGTTCATTGGTACCGGTACCCAGACCAACGAACCAAGTGATGGTCACTTTGTCCTGTGCGGCGGTCGGCGCAACAATCAGAGCCGCCAGCAGGCCAATAAGAAGAACTACAAATAGGGACTTTTTGGACATTCTCTTTCCTCTTCTAATATTGAACAATCTTTCGCACGAGAGATTGTAAAACGAACGGATATTACGTTATTTAGTTGTTAATCTCCTATCGGGTACATCACCTCCTTCAAGGCGTTAGGATCACTCGATTGCCGAACAACTAGTTCAGTTGGTAGCACGATGTGATGAGGGGCTTGGACTTTTCCTTCAATGAGATCAATCAGCAGTTGGGCAGCAACTTCCCCAACTCGCTGGACGGAATGACGAATAGTGGTGAGAGGCGGATTGGACTCGAGAGCAACATCCAAATCATCGAATCCGATAATCGCAACATCATCAGGAACGCGTAAGCCAGCTTCGTGTATGGCTTCAATCGCACCGATCGCAATCGTATCGCCACCACAGACGACCGCATCAGGTTTATAGGGTAGCAGATGCTTCATGCCTGAATATCCATAATCGCGGCTGAACAGTCCGGGGTAAATGAGCGCTGGATCAACCGGCAGCCCTACCCTTTCCATGCCACTCTTAAAACCCTTCAAACGATCCGAGCCATCACGAATATCGAGTTGACCGGTAATGGTCGCAATCCGATGGTAGCCGAGGCTGGCGAGATGCTCCACCGCTTGTTCTGTAGCACGTACATTGTCGATAGACACATAATTCACTGTGTCCTCAAAACGGGGCGGTGATTCCACCATCACAAAAGTGCGCTTCATCGCAATTAAGCGGCTGAAAAGTGGATCGTTTTCCGTGACTGATGCGATAATTAATCCGTCAGGTTGGCGATTTTTTGATACTCGTTCTGAGAAGTTACTTCGATCTTCCTGAGAACGTCCTAACCACACGAGCATGGCATAGTCACGTTTGATGGTGGTTTCTGCAATACCTTGTAGAAGCATCGGGAAATAAGAGTTATCGCCGAAAAAGACGTTGCTTGTTTGCGGGATGGCAACACCAATAATTTCAGTACGACCAGTAACCAATGCACGAGCCGCCGGATCAGGCTGAAACTGTTCCTGCTCAATAACCTTCAAAACACGTTGGCGAGTTTTCTCACCCACGTAAGGCTGATTATTAATCACACGCGAAACGGTAGACCGTGAAACTCCTACCTTTTTCGCAATATCCTCTAATTTCATCAATCACCGTTACAAACAAAGATTTAATTTGCGCTCATAAATGGGAGCGCTCCCAGAATTTCAATAAAGCATACCGCTTTGTTTAAGCGTTTGTCAAGAAGGTCATTTAATTACTCATTATTGAAGTTTGTGCAAACTACACGAATCTTCCAAGTTGACAAACTGAACCTCATGCTTAAGCGAGAAGGTTGATTTTGCTAATTTTGATATTTGCAGGTAGCAATTAAACAGATGTAAAAGGAAATTTCCTTTATGATCAGCATTGGTAAAATAAGGCTCTTCTTGATATTAAACACTCATGAGAACATCAAATGACTAATCGTCTGTACTATGCCGACTCTTATACCACACGTTTCGAAGCTGTTGTAACCGAGCACATTATCTATGAAGGCAAACCCGCCATCATACTCAACCAGACCTATTTTTACCCCAGCAGCGGGGGTCAGCCGAATGACCTAGGCACAATTGGTGATATTCTAGTCGCCGATGTGATGGTTAAGGATGAAGACGGCGAGATTTTGCACGTCTTAAGCAGCCCTGCCCCATCGCTTGTAGGACAAAGTGTGACCTGTACAATTGATTGGGCACGGCGATTTGACCATATGCAGCAGCACACAGGACAGCATATTTTGACGCAGGCCTTTATACAGACAAGCGGAGCGAAAACAGTCGGCTTTCATCTAAGTCCTGACAGCATAACGATTGATCTTGATGTTAATGCTCTGTCCGACGCTCAAATCGAGGCTGCCGAAAAGCTTGCGAATGAGGTGGTTCAAAGCGATAAAGCTGTTACGGCCACGATACGGGAAGCAGGCGATCAAGACGGCATACGGATGCGAAAGATGCCCAAGCACATTGTGACTGATGGCCTGCGCGTTGTGGAAATCGAGGGGTTTGACACCACGGCCTGCGGTGGAACACACGTTGCCCGAACCGGCGAAATTGGCTTGATCAAGGTCATCAAACTAGAGAAACGTGGCGATAAAATGCGCCTCGAATTTCGCTGCGGAGGGCGGGCGCTGGCTGATTACAGCGACAAACACCGTGTTATCAGTGCATTAGCCAACGAGATGAACTGCCGCTTTCCTGAAGTGCCGGATAATGTCACCAAACTGCGAGCTGAATTAAAGACTACACAAACGGCTTTAAAGGAACTGCGCGAACAGCTCATCGAGTACGAAGCGGCAAAACTTCTAGCCGAAGCGACGCAGAAAAATGACTACAAGCTGATTACAGCGAGCTTTGATGGGCGGGATGCAGGCGAACTGCGGCTCTTGGTTTCACGGTTAGCAGCCAATCAGGGGGTGGTTGTGCTGATGGGAACCACCGGCGAGAAAGCGCAACTGTTGTTCGCCCGCAGTGCCGATCTCGCGTTTAATATGGGCGCGCTGCTCAAAGAAGCGGTTGGTAAATTGGGCGGACGCGGCGGCGGTCAACCCAATTTCGCACAAGGGGGTGGTGTGGTAGCCTCGCTTGAGCAGGTGAAAAATGTGATTGAAGCGACAGCGGCCAGTCTGTAACAATCAACTGCGCCGGATAGATAAAATTATCTGACGCAGTTCGGTTGAACAGGTGATTAGGCGGGCTGCGCTGCGCCAACAAATGCGCGTAGTTGGTGAAGATGCTGATCCTTGATGTGGTTGTTGTAATTCACCATCAGGAAAACATCCAACGGCATGTCGCCAAAGCCGGGCATGGCCACGGTGCTTCCAAAGGATTGAGGAGCTAAGCTGCGAACAAGCCCTTTGTTGCCTTCAATCGCAGCCTCGAACGCTGCTTTGAAGGAATCAATCGGGGCATCGTGCCACACATCGATCCAATAGGGATCACTGAAGACAACAGGAACATAGGACGCACCGGCAAGAAAATAACCGGCATGTACAGGCACACGGTTCAAGCTGCCAATGATGTGTGAAAGTACCTGACGTACATTCCATTCACCGACACCCGGCGCAGGACTGTTAGGGTCAAGCTGGTCGATGACTGCACCGTACTCTGTTTTCAAATTGTCCAGAACGGCGATCAGGCTTTCTGGCGTGATTTGGGGCATATCAAACATGGTTTATTCTCCTGTGGTCGACCTAGCACGAGTAATTTCGTGTCTATACCTATACGACGAACAGATCAGACTTAAATCGACAATGAGAATGCTGACTAAATGAGCAGCACGGAAGTAATTGTGACCGAGCACGCTGCATCTATTTCATGCAACCACCATAACGGAGATTATCATGCGTAAAACTGCTACTTCTGAATTTCCTATTCTCGATGTTCTGAAGGAACGTTGGAGTCCTCGCGCTTATGACGCAAAACCTGTCGAAGATGAAAAGCTGTGGAGCTTGTTGGAAGCCGCGCGCTGGTCACCATCCGGGGGCAACTCACAGCCTTGGTCATTTATCGTGACCCGCAAAGGCGATGTGGCTTTTGATAAGCTGGTGAGTGCTCTAAGCGGGAACAATCAAAAATGGGCAGGTAATGCGCCAATCTTGATTGTCAGTGTCGGCAAGAAAACACGCGCCGATGGTACACCGAACCCCTATGCGTCCTACGATGTCGGGCAAGCGGTCGCGCACATGAGCATTCAAGCGGAGTCAGCCGGACTGCGCGTTCATCAGATGGCGGGATTTGATGCCCAGCAAGTTCGGGCGATTTTTGAAATTCCAGAAGGCTATGATCCGCTGACGGTGATCGCGATTGGCTATTTTGGTTCACTCGAACAGCTACCCGACGATTTACAGCAGCGCGAGACACTAGACCGCAGCCGCAAACATTGGAACGAATTCGTATTTAGCAATAAGTTTGGTGATCCGCTGACGAAGCCTGAACAGGCTACTACGAGCCAGTAATATCCCTACCCTAATCGGACGACTTCACCACCAAACGCCACGTGGTGAAGTCACCACAGTAATCGCAGACATCGGGGGGATGCTTGCCGAAAACGTGCTGTCCACAATTGGGGCATTCCCAAGTCAACTCGAAGTCCGGTGACAGCTTTTCGTCGTGAGGCTTGAAGGTGGCATCCAGCGCGGGAGGTCGCGCTGCCGTCTGTTTCCGTTTGATCGTTTCTTCCCCAGTCTTTACCAAAGAAAATATATTCTACAGGTCGGTTCTCCATATGGCTAGAGAATATTGGGGAGTACCAAGGCAAGAGCGGATGTGTTTCGGGCGTCAAGATTCGAAATACTGCAAAAACCGCAAACACTGCATCTGCGACGCATGATCTAAACGGCGGATTTGAGGGAGCCAAGCGCCGAATGTTCGTAAATTTCTTCAAATTCTTCAGATTCAATATGGCTTTTGGCGGTTGGCGGTTAGTTCCAAACATATGCAGATGATTTTGGAAGTCAGGCCGTTAGTGGCTCAAGCCACTGCCTGAGTGAATAAAGGGCGCTGAAGCGCACAGAAAATCGACCGTTCACCGTTGTCTGCTATCAGTTGCCAGAGCGCTTTATGTCGGAAATGTCGTCCTCGTCGTCAGCTATCAGCAGCCAGTCATCAGCCTCATACACAGCGGAAGGTGGCTATGTGTCGGCGCTGTCGTTGACGGCGACACCAAACAGTATTTTTATGGCGGCAGTGGCGGCGGCATTGACCTTGGCAATATTGGCAGCAAAGGCAGCAAAATCGGCATGCCAAATGTGGCAAATGTTGAAAAAATTGCAGTTGTGAATCGGTGGTTTTTGTCACATTTACAACAATTGGTGTTTGTTAAGGTGCGTACAGGTGACACAAGGATTTGCCGCTGCAAGTCCCTACAGGTCATCCTGCTTCTATTGTACGGGAATGCAAGCGCGAACGGGTTACCATTTGGAAGAACATTTTGTAACTGATTCGTGAGGATGACACTAACCGTTTTGAGGGAGGATCGGTGATGCAGAAGTTGATTAGAGGTTAGAGATTAGTTTATCGGGTTAACCGAAAATAAACCTGACCCATAATAACCAATGGGGCGCATTCGAGAGTGCACCCCGTTGGTGTTTTAGCTGAGCCTATACGCTACAGCTAAAGAATGTTTTGTTGAAGGCATCCATGACATTGGTATCAAGGCCGTTGACCACCACATTGGTAAAACGCCAATTGGGATCGGGTTCGGTGGCGTTGCCTACCGGCACATTGGATTTACGCAAGGTGAAGCAGGCGGTGAGATAGGATTTGTTGTTATCGGGCGCGTTAAGCGTGATGAGAGCGGCAACCGTCGCATAAGTGCTGCCTGCCGCACCTTCCTGTATGACAACCGGATTGACCTGAATATCCAAGCTCAACTGATGAATCAACTCTTTCCCGTAGGTTTGATAAACCAGATCAGCAGAGGGGTCTTCCCAATAGGTGGTGATGATACCGCCTGTGGCAAGGTCAGTGAAATAGGACTGAACGGTCAGGATGGGATTAAGCTGGCTGGGCTGAACCGCGCTACCGCTTGTAAACTGGCTACATGCATCATCCAAAGCAGCCAAATTATATGAAGACTGCTGCTTGAGTCTGCCGCTTTGCAAATACCAATTGGGGTCGGGTTCGGTGGCGTTGCCCACTGGCACATTCGTCCGATGGGTTATGAAGCAACCCGCATAGGTCACAGTGGTACCGTCGCGATGCGTGGCGGTGACTAACGTCGGAACTGCGGCATACACATTGCCAGCGCCAGCATCCTCAATAATCGGCAAGCGGACCAGCGTGTAGACATTGGTGGTATCCGAAAAACCCTGCGCAAAACGCGCTTCGCTTACGCCACCGGGAGCACTCTGCCAATAGGTATAGGCACGGTGATAGTCGCCTAAAGTGATGGCGTTGTAATACGAGCCAACTAAAGACACCGGATCATACTGCGAGTTAAATTCAAGGGGAGTAGGAGTCTGAGCAGCCACCGGCACTGCCAGCACTGACACCAGTAAAAATGCGATCAAAAACCCTAAACGGCGCTGCATCGTATTCTCCTTCATTGTGTGGAATGACAGTTCTACTATAGGACTCATTAAATTGACTATTCAAGTGGAAGCGACGAATACCCCCAATAGTTCAGTGAATTTTGAAAATGCTGTCTAAGAATAGCTATTTGCTTACATGTCACTTCGATTCACTGAGCCAAACTCAAGAGGACTCGGATTGCTCTTATGTCGCCAACGGGTACAATGGAGGACATATTGTATACGGGCATCTTTTGTGAATAGAGCGCAATAATTCAGGGCGCAAAGCCTTGCGCCCCTACACGATTTCATTTGAGATGCATATTCATTTCGAAAAAGGTTTTTCATGTCACTCCAAGAAACTGTTACCCGTGAATTCAGCCGTTTATATGGCTCCCAACCGACGCATGTCGTCCGCGCACCGGGGCGTGTGAATATCATCGGGGAACATACGGATTACAACGACGGTTTTGTGCTGCCGATGGCGATTGATCGGGCGGCGTGGATCGCGCTCAGACCACGTGACGACGGCCAAGTCGCGATCTATTCGACATACTTCGAACAGACGATTACCTTTTCGCTGGATGATTTCGAGACGGCGAAAGACGGTTGGGTCGAGTATTTACGCGGCGTGGCATGGGTGCTGGCTAAAGAAGGCTATGCGCTCAAAGGATGGGACGGTGTGATCGCCAGCGATGTGCCGGTGGGCGCGGGGTTATCGTCATCGGCGGCGATTGAAATGGCGACGGCACGGGCGCTTTCGGTGACGTCTGGTTTCGAGTGGGATCCCGCGACGATGGCGAAGATCGGGCAGAAGGCTGAAAACAATTGGGTCGGCGCGAAGACCGGCATTATGGATCAGATGATTTCGGCAGCGGGCAAGGAAGATCACGCGCTGCTGATTGACTGCCGTTCGCTGGAATGCCAGTTGTATCCCCTGCCCCCGGGCACAGTGATTGTGGTGTTGGACACATCGACACGACGCGGGCTGGTGGACTCGTCGTATAACGAGCGGCGTGAAAGCTGCGAAAAGGCAGCTCACTTCTTCGCGGTCAAGGCGCTGCGGGATGTGACGATTGAGCAGTTCGAGGATAAGGCCAGCCAGCTTGATCCCGTCACACGGCGGCGGGCGCGGCACGTCATCACGGAGAATACGCGCACGCTGGCAGCGGCAGACGCGATGAAGCGCGGCGATGCGGAGGCATTAGGCAAACTGATGGACGAAAGCCACGTCAGTATGCGCGACGACTTTGAAATTTCGGGCGATGCGCTGAACGCGATTGTGGACGCGGCACGGCGTGAACCGGCCTGTTACGGGGCACGGATGACAGGTGGTGGATTCGCGGGCTGCGCAGTGGCATTGGTCAAGGCGGATGAAGCCGAACACTTCGCAACGGCGGTGGCGGTCACTTATCAAAACAGCACGGGGTTGACGCCAGCGATTTATGTGTGTAAGGCGACCAACGGCGCGGAGATTATCGCGTAGTATTGACCGCCGAAGATACGGGAGGATACATCAATCCTCCCCTACAACCAAACATTCCACGTCAAAATTAATCAGATTAGGTGCTGTTCAAAAAAGCGGTTGATTTGCTGCGCCACTTCCTGAGGATGGGTGACGGTCGGGACATGGCCGGCCCCTTTGACTACATGCAGATGACAATCAACCAACTGGGTGGAAAGCCATTTTGAGGAAGCCAGCGGGACAATTTTATCGGCTTCGCCATGCAGGATGAGCGTGGGATGCAGAATCTGGTTCAGTTGAGGACGTAGATCGACACCGGCCATGCATGTGTAGAGTTGGATGGCAGACTCCTGTGGAGAACGCATCAAGATTTGATTGCCCCAACGGCGAACCGCATCACTATCCGCTTCGGTTAGGCAGTTATCGACAAATTGACTGATGGTCGCGGGGTAATTGTTTTGCAGACCGGCAAGGAACGGGTCATCGGCATTCGCTGGCGGCCAGAAGTACATGCCATCAATGAGAACAAGTCCACTAAAACGTTGGGGGTCCATTACCGCGAAAACGTCACTAACCATCGTCTCAAGGCTAATGGACTCTGCTGGCACGATGGTCGCACCTGTTCCCCGATGGTCATAAGCAACCGTGCGCCATGAACGGCTTAAATCGGCAAAGGGATTCGTCCACAATTCCCAACTGCCAGCCCATCCGCCCAAGCCTAACAGTGTGCGGATGCTGCTGCCGAACGAGACGGTATAAAGCTGTGCATCGTTATGAGTAATAAACATCAAAACCCTCTATCAAATAAAATTTAGTTCGGGTCAAGAATTATTAATGAGATGTGGTCAGGCTTCGGGTGTGAACATGGTATGCAAAAGGTCGTCGAGTTTATCGACTCCTTCACGCAGGGTTTCGCCCAAGAAGATGCCGGGCATCTTATTACGCCATTCGGGTTGATCACTAAAGATTTGTCCACCAAAGACGACAATCGGGCGGCCTGTTTCGAGCGCTTCGGGCAGATATTTCGGCCACTCGCGCATATTTTCGGCGGCTTGCTCCAACGAGGCAACGATCAGCACAGCCGGAGAATGCATACGCCGTACCAAGTCGGCTAAATCCGGCAAGGGAACGGCCTGTCCCAAATAGGCGACCGGCCAGCGGCGGCGGCGCAGCAAAATGCTCATGATTAAGAGGCTGCCTTCATGCCATTCATCGGGGGCACAGGCCAAGACGACCGGCGGCACACGGTCATAGGCGGAAGGGCCGGTGACCATCCACACCAACAAGTGCTGACGCAGGTAATTGGTCGCTAAATGTTCAGTGGCGACGCTAATCCGGTCTTCGCGCCACGCTTCGCCGATGGATTGGAGCGTGGGTGCCATCACATCCAAAATGAGATCTTCAACGGGATAAAGCGTCAGCACCTCGCCCAACATTTGGTCAGCTTGCTGGAGATCGCTGTTGATCATCAGTTCCAGAAGCCGATGATGGAAGGCCATTAACGAGGTATCCATCATAGGCGGGCGAACGGTTGGCGCGGGCGTGATTTCGGAGAAGCGGCCTTCCTGCTCCATGTGTTGAAGGGCGCGGATGGCCTGTCCGGTCTGCATCCCGTCGTCGACGCGGGCTTTCACCCAGCGCAGACGCATGACTTCGCGCTCGGAACACAGGCGGTGACCACCGGCAGTCCGTGTGGCCTTGGGAAAACCGTAGCGGCGTTCCCAAACGCGCAAAGTCGCCACAGGAATACCTGTCATGCGGGAGACAATACCGATGTTATAGAGCGGCTCATCGCTGGCAGAAGCAAGATTTAGAACATTCATACCGCACGGCCTGTTGTCTGCAAAAAGTGGTCAAAAACTAGCCAATAGATGCTAGATTTTTTATGCTAACACACTCTGGTATGCATGACAAGCTATTCAGGAAGTGGCTCAGACCATACTCATCTAATTGTTATTTGCCAGCAAAAAAGCGGCGCATCGCCTGAGCGATTTCCTGCGGATGGCTGTCACGGTTGGTGGCGCTGAGGTCGCTGGATGCACCGTGATTGAAGCCGGGAAATTCGATGCGCTGGACGTGCGGGATGATCTTTTCCAGCGCGTCGAGGGCACGCTTTAGCCATGTGGGGCTGGCGCTGCCACCGAGCAGCAGCACTTCAATATCGATGTCATTGAAGGTCGTGTGTTTCTCTGCCATTTCATTGACCAGACTGAAATCATAATGCAGGGTCGGTGCCAGCATTCGCATCGTGACATCGCCGGGTTTGGCGTTTTTGTCCTCGCTGCGAACGGACATGCGCGTCATGAATTCCATGAACCAGCGGGGCAGCTTATTAAAGAAGTCCGGCCCTAGATGGCCTGCGAGCATCCCCGAAACCAGCGCTGAGGCAATCTTGCCCTGCTGGATATCGCTGTCATAGCGCGAAAAGTCCAGTGGTATGGCGTGATTGACGACGAGCGCGGGTTCGTAAACAGTAAGTTTGCGTATGGGTAATCGCTTGAGCACGGCCTGCAAACCAATCAGGCCACCGGCGCTGACACCAAAGACGTAATGTGTATCGGTTTTAGTGAGCAACGCTTCGAGATCATCAACTTCCTTTTGCATATTGTAGTCGTTGCGAAATGGGCCGGGGAGGTTGTGTCCACGCCGCTCTGGTAGGTAAACGGTGTAGGCATCCGACATGGCCTGTGCCAGATGCATGTGACTTTGTGCCGATTCCATCGCACCATGCAGCATGACCAATCCCGGTCCCTGCCCCAACTGACGGTAGTGGATGACCGTGCCATCTTTGCAGGTCACGGAACCGGCCGTATACGGTTTGGCGGTGACGGGCAATGACGTATCCAAGGTCTTGACTGCCATTTGAGATGCTCTTTCTTCTATTGATGTTCGCTTACGGACAATGATGCTTTATGTGTCCGTTTCAGGCGGCGCGGACGGATGCATCCAATCTTGATGCCATGTCAGTTGACCGCTGCGTAGATCGGCGATGACGGAACGAACCCACTGCAACTCGGCATCCAGCACGGTTCGCATGTATTCGGATTCGAGCAGGAAAAGCCGAGGGAGATCGACGGCCTGAATCTCCTTGTTGATGGCTGCGATTTGATCAGTCAGTCTGGCTTCACGCTGTTCCATTTGATGCAAGGCATCATCGGGCGTGAGCAGTGGGAGCAACGAAACCGCAGCCGGAAAATCCGGAAAATCCTGCGCGGGCGTAGACACCATCTCGCGCAGCCAATCGGCGGCGGTATCGTGGCCCTTATCGGTCAACTTATAGACGGTGCGTTCAGGGAAGCCTTCATGACGGGCAGTTTCCCAGAACGTGATGAGATCCGCTTTCAGCAGTTGGTCGATGGTCTGGTAAAGACTGGCGCGCTGCTGAACGTTGATGACCTGATCCTTGCCTCGTTCTTTGATGAGCCGCTGCATTTGATAAGGGTGCATCGGTGACTCGTGAAGGAGCACAAGGACAGCTAAAGCTAAGGGTGAGCGTTTGAATTTTCGTGTCATAGTCATCATTATACTAGTTATTTTATCACTATGTCAAGTGGGTTGATGGAATCCTGTTAATTTGGATGAAATGACTTGCGTTATCCCGCCAGAGGCTAAAGCCATCCGGCTCCATTTTCCGGTGGGAAGTACCCTAAAGAGCGTTGTCCGGTACTCAACAAAGAAGGGTTTCAAGAGCACCGAATGAGCGACCTAAAAGGCGGTTAATAAAAAGACCGATGTTGTAAGCTGCCATTGTGGCGGCTAGACGAGTATATTGTCCCCAATCGGA
>JBGAGF010000036.1:0-51796 GCA_044226855.1 Aggregatilineales bacterium | reverse complement strand
GTAGTCCGCCGAGCTGTGCTACCAAAGTGACCGGCAGAGGCCGGGCACGACCAGACGCTACTCTGGAGGCTTTGCAGTGTGACACTGCCGCCTACTTCACAGGTGGTCGTGTACGTCCCTGTGCCTCCAGAGTAGCAAGCGAGCTAAATCCGCTCGCCACTCATGCGCCGTGGGGGCTGATGCAGCGGCTGTCGCCCCTGCACGAGTGCGGCGGTGCAGAGATACCGCCGCACTCGTGGACGCGACACATCGCATCCACCGAACGCACCGCCCCCGGAATGCGGTCGAAATTTGCATCAAATTTGTTCAGGCGATATGCAGTCCGTGTCGGCTGCAAGATAGGGAGAACAGGAAAGATGAATCATCGTCAGACAATCGCCGAAATCAGTAAACGCCTGCCACGCCTGAAACGGCGCGACGTAGCAGAAGTGTTAGCAGTCATGACGGAACTATGGCTCGATGAGTTGGCTCAACCCGAGCATAGTGTGACCGTTGCCAATCTGGGCAAGCTGGTGGTAGAGGTGCAGACATTCCGCGTTGGTGGCTCTGTCAGACAGCGCCTTCAGCAGTTACACGGTTCCGCTGCGCCAAATACCTTGAAACGCATTTACGTTCGCTTCCGCCTAACGGCTAAGTTCCGTCAGGCAATTGAAGCTGCCTATATAAAGGAAGGAAAAGCAGAGTGAAGAAAAAACCCAATCCCTACAGCGAACGGATGACGGTCAATCTTAGCCCCAATCAGATGCGTCAGTTGGAAGAACTCCGAAACGTCCGCAACCGTGTCGGCAATTTCGTGAGCAAGAACGACCTCCTGCGCGATGCGGTCAACTATTATCTAGCTTCTCAGGAAGACCTGCCGGGATCGCGGCGAGCCATCGCCAAAGGCATCGAGTCAAAAGTGGATGTATTGGATGCCAAAGTCGAAGCGTTGTCCACGCAGTTCACCGACTTTGTAAACAGCATCCGCCGTCGTCGTGAGGGGCAGTAGATGGATCGCAAACAGATGTGTATCGCTAATGTGCAGTATAAGAAACCATCCGACGAGGGTGCAAAGCAGTCGAAAAACCTACTGCGCTACTTGACGTACAGAGAAAGCAGGGATGAGGCAGCGCGACATGTCGCCGGTCATGAACGTTGGGTCGATCATGGCATGGGTGATTCAGTGGCTGACATTGTGCAGCGCTGCGACGATCTCAAGAGTGAACATGTGCTGACTTTTTCGTTGGTGATTAATCCGTCACCGGATTTAATGGGTATGGTCGCGCCAGAGCAGCGTGAGCAGTTTGTAGGCGAATTGACGGAAAACGTAATTGAAGATTTCTTTGACGAGCGAGGGTTGGATACAGGAATCGAATTTTCATGGGTGATACACCATCGTTTGACGGATGATCTACAAGCGCCGGGATTGCACGATCCTCATAGCCATGTGGTGCTGCCGGGGACAGTGTATGACGAGGAACATGGGCAGCGTGTACCACTGTTCTTCAGTCGGAATAGGAAGGTTAACCACATTGACCTACTGCATGACATGACCGAGCGGGTGATGGTCAAGCAGATGGAGCGCTATGTTGGTCCCGACTGGGAACAGCGTTATGACGACTTGGTTGGAGTGCGAGAGCAAGAATGTCAGATTGTCGAAAGTGAGCCGCATGGGATGGTGCTCGACGACAAAGGTGAAAGCTGGAACATCTGGTGCGGGATGCGGCGGACGGATGAAGAGACCAGTGCTGTCGGCTACTACCGGTATTTTCCTGCACCAACAGAAGACAACCCGGATGCGCTCCGGTTGGAATTTCGCCCACTGGTGTCAGGACTGCCGCATGAACAGGCAGACTTCTTCGCTCAGAATTTCGCACAGGAAATGAATGGAGAGATGAACAACCTGAAAGAACTTACGGAAATAATCAGCGGGATGAGTGTTCAGCAACGAGATGTACTCATTCAGAAGATAGGACGATATGAATCACCGGATGTATTGCCTGAATTTGAACTGTGACCGAGAAAGCACACAGGGATGAGCAGCGCCCACCGTCGCCAAACGCAAGCGCTCCAAACCCCTGTGTACCTAATAGGAATAAAAAGAGTATGACACAAAATGGAATCGTCAACAAGACGGATACGTTAGACACACCCAGCGCCGGGCGGCGAGAGTTCTTAGCAGCGCTGTATAAAGGGAGCCCAGATAAACTCTATCTCGAACTACGCTGCATCCATCCAACCACAGGCGAGGCACGTTCCTTGTGGGGACAGATGGGGAATAAACGCGAGCTGTCAGCCGCGCTCAAGCAGGCAGAAGTCCTCAACCGTGAAGGCTTTGGACTGTACTTCGCCCCGTGCTTGCGTAAGGCGAAGCAGGGCAAAGCGGAAACAGCCGTGCTGATGTCATCGCTATGGATTGACATCGATTGCGACGATGATGGGCACAAACGCGAAAACGCGTTGACGAAGTTACGTAAATTCGAACCCGCACCATCTTTTGTCCTCGATAGTGGAGGCGGTTGGCATGGCTATTGGTTATTGGATGAACCATTTCTGCTTCAAAGTGACGCTGATCGGCAGAAAGCTGCTGATATCCTGCGTGGATTATTCACCGCATTGGGCGGCGATCCGGAATACGTGAAAACGGTTGCAGGCATTATGAGACTCCCCGATTCGGTGAACACCAAGCCAGATCGAGCCGGCGTGGTGGTAAGTATTCTCGAATGTCACCCTGAACGACGCTACACACTGGATACCTTCACCTGGCTGGAGAGCCAGCCTCCTCAAACGACCTTTGACGGGTTGAAGGTGGTGACGCTGAATGGAACGGGACACCACCGGCTGCCGCCGCGCACTGAAACCTATCTGGCATTCGGCGCGACGGATGGTATACGCAACACCGAATTATTCGGGGCAGCTTGCCAACTGCGCGATGCTGGATACAGTCAATCTGATGCGGAGCTAGAACTCATCCCACGTCACCTTGCCAGCGGCAGCAGTGAGCGCGAAGCGCTAGCGACCATCAAGAGCGCCTACAGCCGCCCGGCACGCGATCCCATCTTCGCACCACGAGAGCAAGCACATCAGCAGGTTAACCAATTGGTGAGTCAATTTGCGGTTGAGCAGAAAGCCGAACGACCAACTACCGGGCAGATTGTCGCCGCTGTCGAAGCCTGCATCCATCTCAATCCGGTGGAATGGGCGGAAGAACGCCAGCGTCTCAAATCCGTGTGTGGCGATGGCTTGAAAATCGGTGATATTGACCGTCTCTATAAAGAAAAGAAACGCGCCAACTTCCAGCAGCGGGAGCAGGAGTATCTCGATACCGAGAGTTACCTGCTGCGTGACGGAAAGATCATCTATCGCAAGGAGACTTATCGTGGCACGCTGGAAAAGACCGTCGTAGACTGGACAGCCACCGCACTCTACCAGACCTGTCAGGTTGACGATGACGGCAAAGAAGCTCACACCACCGCGCTTGAACTGCGGAAGGGTGAAGCGGTCAAGAAGCTGGATGTGCCGGGGGATGTGTTCGTAGATGATGTAGCGCTGCGCCGCTTCATTGGTGCTAACGCCGGATCGCAATATGTTGTACGCGCCGGGATGTCGAAGCATCTTGTTCCCGCGATTGTGCAGTTATCCGGTGAGTTTCCCACCCATCAGCACTACAATTTCATGGGCTGGATGCAGCTTGATGGCAGATGGGTGTATGTGTCGCCGCAGGATTGCATCACCGCGCAGGGTAAATTAAGTGAACCGCCATCGGTTGAACTCGACCACCGCCTGCGCGATTACGGCTTGCAGGCGACAGACTGGCAAGAAAGCCTCGTAGCGTTCGATGCGGTTACGAAAGTGCTGCCGCCTAAACTTGCTTCATCACTGATTGCTTTCGCGCTTCTGCCCATACTTCAGCGGTTTTTCCCGACAGCAGCACCGCGACCTGCTGTGCATCTGGTCGGCACATCGGGCAGTGGCAAGTCGGAGATTGCCTCGCTCTTGAGCAGCTTCTACGGGCAGTTCAGCCGTGATACGCCACCGGCGCAATGGGGTGATACCATCAATACAGTTGAGACGCTCGGTTATCCGCTGGCGGATAGTCTGTTCTGGGTGGACGACTACAAAAGCATCTATGCCGACGAGAAAACCTTCACCCGTTTCTTGCAGTCCTACTCACGAGGCATGGGACGCGGACGACTGACCCGTGAAGCCAAAGTCCGGCACGAGAAACCCTGTCGAGGCTTGATCCTCTCAACAGGTGAGACCACCATCGAAGGTGAAATGTCCGTTGTGGCGCGTATGCTCGTGCTGGAAATCCCGCCCTGGGAGAAGCGCGATCCGGGTGGGCAGGCATTGGCACAGGCGGAACACTTACGCGAACACCTGGCAGGTTTCACTGCACACTTTGCCTCATGGGTAGCAAAGCAGCTTGAGCAGGGTGATTTGAAAACCGACATCGCTAACCGTTTCAGCAGCAACATGCGTGGCTACCGCGAGAAGCTCGCCGCTGAGATCGGCGGACAATCCAATACTGGCCGTGTGATCCAGAACTGGGTAGTGTTGGTGACGGTCTACCAAATGCTTTCGCGGTTTCTGTCCGAGATGGATGAGAACTATCTGCCTCCTGCATGGAAAGATGCCATCGTCGAGAGTGTCCGCACCCTGCGCCAGGAACGTGCCAGCGAGGTTTTTCTCGACATTCTGGGGCAGTTGATTGCTGGTGGACAGGTGGTGATTGACCATGATATGAAGAACCCGCGCGAGTATCCACCGGGCGTAACCGTTATCGGTTATAAGGATGAGGGGTTTGTGTATCTGCTGCCAGAGATAGCCCACCGGGAAGTCAACCGGGTGCAGCCGCTGCGCTTTACCGTCACCGCCATTGGGATGCAGTTACGCGAAGACGGCATCTTGATACCGGGACCGAACAACCTCAGCACCCAGAAGCGCGTCCGGGGCAGCAGGGTGCGATTCTGGCAGCTTACCTCCGAATCATTTGGTGAGACAGTTGAGACGCCTGAGACGGAAAGCAGATAGCCCGCAAAATTGATGTCATGAGTGCCAGAAAGTAAGTTGAAGTAGTTGAGACACTTGAGACTCTTTGATGTTCAGAGAGTCTCTTTTCTTTTGTGGAACCATTATTCCAGAAGCCTTGTGTCTCAGACGGCACAGGTGGCTCAGGTTGAGACATTGATTTTTACTGAATTTACAACAAATCACCTCCATCAAAGATGGTATATGAGTTCGTAAAGTGGGGTTGAGCCAGTTGAGACTCCTGAGACAATCAATATAATATTTACCTCAATTTCTCCTCTTGATCAATCTGAGGTATCCATTGTGGAGTCATAAAAGCATCGCCGTCTCGAACTACTCATGCCTGATTTCGCCACCAGTTCGATTCGGTCGAATGCTGTCTGAACCCTGTAAAAAGCTGATGAAAATCAACTCATCATCCAAGTCTCGGACAGTATGGGGTTCACCCCGCATAAAGCCCATCAATGAATGAGTTCCATATTCCTGTTCTTGTTCATCGCATCCAGCGAACATTCTGCGCCACTTGAGAATAATCACATAAAACGGTGAGTCTGGCACCCTATGCTCCGCGATTTGTTGTCCACTTCTTGTGTTGTACTAAAGTGTTCCGAGACCATGAACCAGTTGGAGTAAGCGACGAAGCGGTCTGAGCATAGTTAGCTGGGAAAATATACCCCATAGCCGATTGAGGATTTCACACCCTAAGCCGAGTTCGGCTCATCCGGTTGACTTTTAGATTCCACAGCCTGTTGTAGAATTTTCAGGAACATATCCAGTGGCACGCGATGAATGCGTGCCGCCCACTCGACCGTGAGGGCTTTGGCTACCAGCGCGCGCAGCGAGTAGCGCCCTACCCGCTTGACACCGAATAACTCCATGACCTCAGCAATATCACCATACTCCTCCAGAATGTCCGAGACCTGTGTTTCTTTTGTGATGTCCATTGTTCGTTCCTCCAAACTGAACTCAGTCGCCCACCTCTGCTACGGCAGGAACTGCGTTTTTGTCCTGTGAGTTATTCATCGCGCTTCGGATAATTTGCCATAGTTCATAGGCAATCGGCAGCAATGAAACAAACCACAACCCGTAGGCTATGCCGTGTAACATTGGCTGGTACTCGTGGAGAAAAATTCCAACCCACAGGAAAACTCCACCCAGATGCACGGCAATCAGACTGAACCGATTGCCGCCCAGTTTTGGTGGTGCGTCGGGCTGGAAGATGCGCTTGAAAATCAGCGGAATGATTGCATAGCCGAATTGGAGTACCCAACCGTAGATCAAGGCTTGCGGGGCATTTTGTTCAATACCTGCACCGGGAAATCCCGGCACTTTCAGGATAATGAGAGGGGCAACCAATACGGGTGCCATAATCCACACATAGGATGTAATCAGGTGCAGCATCCCCGCTGTTCGCAGTTTGGGATCACCCAGCAGCGGTTTAATCACGTTCAGCAGCAGCCAGATCGTTGCGCTGAGGTGCAAGATCAGACCGGGTACTGAAAACAGATTCGACTGAAACCACGGCCCCAACACCAATCCCAACGCGCCAAAGCTCATCATCCAAAAAATCGGTGTGATCGAGCGCGGCCAAGCCAGCGAACGTCCGGCAAAACCCGGATACAGATCAACCAGCAGTCCGGCGAATACCAGTGACATGAAGCCCCAGTTGTTGGCGTGAATATGAACTTCAATCGGCACTTTTATTTGCAGCCACGTGCTCCAACCCTGCCACAATCCTGTGCCGACCAGGATGCCCAGCAGTAGATATGCCAATCCCACCACATAGAATTTGCGGCCTTCGGAATTTTGGGCCGTATCGGTAGCGCGCATTTTTCCCAGTTGAATCATGAGCAATGTAGCCGCAATGAAGATCAGCGTGCCGCCGGTGGTGATGAGTACGGCGTTGATCGGCGGAATACCCATCAGCAGGATGAGCAGCCCCAAATTCAACGTCAGCCAGATGTCCCACCGGATTTTAGGTCGCGGCAGCCCGACCCGTGCCGCGACAAGGATCGGTAAGATGCCAAAGGCGAACTCCGTCAGCGCACCCAGCGTGATGAAATGCACCCGCATCCAGCGCAGCCCTGCAAAACTAGGAAGCAGTTCGAAGTTGATCAGCGAAGCATCCAACGCCCCCAGTACGGCCAGCGCGATATACAGGAAAACCACAAGAAAATAGGGATTGAGCACGATTCTTCTCCTCTTGTCCGTCAATGTTTTTGAAGCTGCGAAGTATCTGTAATGCGGCTCCCTATCTGTGTTGTTTCTGCGCAAGCTGTTCACGGGCTTTTGCCCCACGGAACGGGTATCCCATCAGGACTCCTGCTACGCAAAAATCCAGCACCCCGCCCGCAATGGGTACTAGGGCGATGAGGGCGAGAATCGTTCCCAGCGTATCCTTGATAACAAATAAGCCTATGGACATCAGAACGATGCCCGCGATAACGCGCATTATGCGTCCCTGGCTACTGGTCATAAATGTCACGAATGTCATGTTACTTCTCCTAGTTATTAATCAATTCAGGCGATTCGGGTTGCAAGGAATACCAATCGGGTTTCAGCTTCTACACCGCGTTTAGCACCTTCCGCTGTGATCACTGTCGCGCCCGGACGAACGGGATACCGCTCATCATCCACGCTCATCCACCCCGTTCCTTCGAGAAAGTGGTACACCGCCAGCGCCTCCGGATGCGCTGGAATCTTTTGACCGATTTCAAGGCTACCGATGATGACTTTCAGCTTCTCGTTCTCCGCCAATATCTGCGGCTGTGGGCCTCCGGGCGAAAAAACGACCTTTTCCTGCCAATCTGGATAAAACATGGATTTCACTGATTTTTCTCCTTAGGGGATAATATGATCTGAAAGGGTAGGCTAATGGCGTGCAGCGGACAGATTCGTTCGCAGTAACCGTCATAGCGACAGGCTTGAGGATTTGCTACAACAGCGATGCCATCTTTTATGATCAGTGCATGGTTGGGGCATACCCGAACGCATAACCCACAGCCGGTACAACAACTGGCATCAATGAGCGGCACTGGAAGCGTTAGTTGCCTTTTTGTCATATGGAAAATACTCCATCGCCGTCTAACCACTTTGCCTTCACCGATGATTGTTGCTTGAATACAGTCTCCGTCATTTGCACAGACAAATCTTCGACTTTTGTCGAGTTTCGCCATGAAAGATTGCTTGTCTGGTTGATTTGTTTCACAATAAGCGGGAAAGACAAACACTGACAGTGTGATCAAAGGAATGTAGAAATAGAAGTTATGTCCACAGATGATGCAATTAATCAGATAAAAAGTACCCTCTCAACCGTCCCTTACTTTGCTAATCTTGACATCGCGCTGATCGAAACCATTGCCCAACAGATGAAGGTTCAACAATATGACACAGGGCAGGTTGTGTTCCTCGAAGGTGAACAAGACGTAGCCCTGTATATTGTCCGTGCAGGCTGGCTAAAAGCGGTTAAGACATCACCTGATGGACGCGAACAGGTATTACATTTCATCGGCCCGGGTGAGGTTTTTAATGCGATTGGCGTTTTCGTTGAGCCCACAAACCCGGCGACAGTCATCGCTCTCGAATCAACAACGGTGTGGGTCATCCAGCAAAATGCCATGCTGAAGCTGCTTGACCAGCATCCAGAACTTGGGCGCGTTATCATCCAGCGCATGGCTGAACGTGTGCAGCAGCTCATTCATATGGTCGAGGATTTGTCACTGCGAACGATTGAAGCCCGTTTGGCACGCTATCTCATCGAACAATCAACTGCTGAATACTTGCAACGACCCCGTTGGGCCACCCAAGCAGAAATGGCAAACCGGCTCGGCACAGTCCCTGATGTGCTTAGTAGGGCATTACGCAATTTTGCAAAGGACAATCTGATTCATGTCGAACGACACCAGATTAAAATCCTCGACTACAAGGGCTTGGAAGCCAAAGCGGGTCTTGATAAATAATAGACGTTACGCAGTTGAGTAAAATCTGGCGCATGAACTCACCCAAATACACTGAACACGACTATATCAACTCCCTTATCGTGGCACAGCAGATCTTTAGTGTGATTGATGCAGTCCGCAGTTATCCTGAGAGTGTATGGTCAACTGGCACATGATACCTACACACGTCTGCTGCGATGGTTGCCATTCGATAGTGAGGTGCTATGGATGAATCAGAATTCCTCGCTTAAGCGGCGAAAAAGCCGATTATCGTCGTACTGATTTGAGGAAGCCGGGTTTGTGCATCTATAGATTATGCCTGATATCGTCTCTTGGAAGGCTGGAAGTGGTCTAAGTATGGTACTTTTAGTATGGTCATCAACCAGCATAATTTGTGACTGTTCTTACCTAAGACCGTGTAGCATCTCTATCAATACTATAATATGTTTTAACAGTTTTTCAGGCAGTAAGTCTATATCTGGCATTAGACATTATTTCTTGTGACCACCTGACCCACCTTTGTCAATGCATTAAACTTCATCTTCTGAAAGTGGTCTGACAGTTCACTGGCATACTCATTCAGAGCGATAAATGGCAAGTGGAATAGATCACGCCAGGGACGGTGAGCTTCGTAGATATAAACTTCTTTGGGGGAAAGCATCTCCACCCAGCGTGGGATGGTCGCTGCATCATCTGGCTCAACCGCAAAGAAGAGCATGTCCGCAGGATAATTCCTAGCAATTTGCTCAACTTCTTTGGCGCTTGTGAGGCGATGTACGCCTTCCGAATAATTCAGGGCGGTTGTGCCGTCAGGATAAGTGACATGGAATCCAAGCTGCGGCGCATTCGCAGGTAAACGCAATCCCATTGTTCCAATGCGGATCAAATCAATCGGATGAATAAGCAGTTGAAAGATATATTCTACTTTTTCACGCAGACCGGGTGGCAATAGCGGCATGTGTACCCAAGTGAATACCGTAACCTTCACGCCTTCTATCGTCACACTCTCGCTATCTTTGACCGGATGCACATTTTCTGGTGTGAGTACACCATGTCGGTTGATGTGCTGGATGACATCCGGTGACGAAATCAGATGGATGTTCGGCAGGTATGGACGGGCTTCCGGTGCTTCCAGAAACATCTGTAAAGAACCGGCATGTTCGGGATGCCCATGTGTCAGACAAAATAACATGGTCTGATTTCCCTTCAGCGCGTCCCATGTTACTGCATCGCCGAACAGGTCAAAACCGATCAGGGTGTTCTTATGGCGTAGGGCGATTCCCGACCAGCCAAAGTAGTGAATCTGCATGATTTCATTCCTTCGTCATCAGCTTAATTACTTCGAGTTGAAATGCCAGAGACGATCAGTTCGGCACGGGGATAGCTGATTCCGACCAGCGCTCCGTAATATGAAAACCACGACGGCGCACCTCGTCCAGAAAGCGCGTCGCTGATATGGCTTTTTCCAGCGGCAAGACACCGGGCGAAATCTCGCGGCGTGCGATGAATTGCGCCATGATGGCCGCGTGCCAGCCAGTCAAACGCTCCATCGCCGTGAAGCCTGTGACCTCGTCATAGCGGTCAATCAGGTCAATCACCAGCGAGAGGTCTTTACCGTCCTTGTCCGCGATACCTTTGGCACGCATCAGGCAAATGTCAATCACCCGGTCAGTCTCGATGCTTGAACCCACTAATGTGTGATACACCTGACGTGGGCTAACAGTTATGCCGGGTGAAACCGCTAACGGTTCCTCTCGGAAGAGTCCGAGGTCTTTGAAGGCTTTGAATTGAAGATAATGGCTTGGATAGCGTAGGGTCTTGTTCTCGTAAACTTGCAAAATACCTTCATAGGTATAGGGTATAGTCGATGTGCCACCAGAGGTGACAAATGCTTCTAGAGTGCCGATGCCGTCGAACTCAAGGGTTTCCAGTTCAGTCAGCGTATCCACTGGAGTGACTACCCCACCCCTTAGAAAGAGTGCTTGTCCGTCATATTCGTTGGTCAGACCGTTGATGTGAAATGAACATTGATAACCCCACGGTTCGGGCGGGTTTTGGGGCAGTCCACCATCCCACAACCGCACCTCGCGTGGAGTTCCGCCGCGCGCCTGCAACTGCTCGACGGCATAGACTCCCAGCGTGTTGTTCATCCCCGGCCCCATACCGCAGTCAGGGACAACTGTAATACCGGCGGCGCGCGCCTCATCGTTCATTGCTAACTGCTTGAGTACCGTGTCGGTGTGTCCGCCTAAATCAACCATGCTCGTACGCGCTTCAACAGCGGCGCGGGTACAATCGAGGATAAACTTGAAAGGCACAGCGCATATGAATACATCAACAGGCTTGAGCAGTTCAACCAGAGCATTGTAATTGCGTGCGTCAACCTGTGTAGCAGTGGCAATCGTACGCCCAATCAAGTGATTGATGCGCTCGGCAGCGCGCGCTGCTAGGTCACCATTCGCATCAGCTAGGATAACGCTGGCAGCGTTGCCCCACTTCGCCATGTCATAGGCAGCGGCCACACCCTGGCGACCTGCGCCAACAACGGCGTAATGAATTAGCTCCGTCATGTTATAGCCTACCTTTTTTCAATATGCGCTCATCTACCCGATTATTAAAAGTCATTTGGCATTGATGAGTGCTAATTCTTATGCATCTGTGACATCATCGAATCTCGGTCGGAGCCGCTATGGCTGTACTGATATGCATTCGCTTAATCAAGCCGCTGTTACGCGCCGCACCAAGCAGCAAACGCGGAATGTGGCGTTTGAAGACAATCTGCGGGCGGTAGAGCTTCAGGCGCATGATCGCCCGGAACAGCACCCTGACATAATATTTTTGAATCAGCCGGTACATTTCTGGTTGCGATAATTTCGTCGTGGGGATTACAAAATGTGCCAAATCATAGACTTCACGATGGTGGGTCGTAACCTTGTCTTTCATCTCTTGATGAAAACCCGTACCCGGCAAAGGGGTGAGGGGGGTGAGTTCGGTCAGGGCGATGTTGGGATACCGCCTGACATACGCATCGATCCGTTTGAAATCGTCTTCGGTATAATCGGGCATAATCAAAAATCCGGCGCTCAAAGCAATACCATTCCGCGCCAGAATTTCAATAGCTTGCTCGTTGATCTCGATACTCGTTTTCTTGTTGACCTGATTGATGCGTGTATCGTCAATCGCCTCTAAGCCCGTCATCACCATCATCAGCCCAATCTTGGCCCACTTTGCAAATATGTCTGGATTTTTTACCACACAATCGGTGCGCGTATAAGCGAAATACCGTTTCTTAATCCCCGCTTCCACTATCAGGTCATGCAACCGTTCCATGCGTTTCACGTCAATAAAGGTGTGATCGTCACAGAACAGGATGAAATCTTCTTTGATTGTTTTAAGATCTTCCATGATGAGTTCAGGCGAACGGGTGATGAACCGCCTCCCAGTAAAGTGCTGACACGAGCAAAAATTGCAGGGAAAAGTACAGCCCAGCGATGTCTGGATTGATGCAACCGAATTTTCAAACAGATAGTAATAGCGCGAACGATACTTATCCGTCAGTGAACGGTTAGGCTTTGGCATATGGTCAAGATTGGGGGGAAGTGGGCGCGGTGCCGTGAGATAAAATTTGCTATCTCGCCGAAGACCCAGCCCTAGAATGTCTTCGAAATCTAGGACTTTACTGCTATTCCAGCGCGCAACAATTTCCCTAAAGGCGGGTACACCCTCCCCTATGACAACGACATCAATTAGGGGCGAATCGAATTCATGTGGACATAACGTCACATGATGTCCGCCGACGACCGTCAGAATAGCTGGGTTGAACGCCTTGGCGGCCTTGAAAACCCGTTGTACAGTATACGTTTGTACAATCTGCGCGCTTGCCCCTACAATATCGGGTTGGAAGCGCCGCAGCGCCTCCTGTATATCGGTATCTAGTTCCATATCAAGGAGTTCAACGTCGTGGTCAGGGACGGCTGCTCCGATAATCTCCAATCCCAAAGGTTCGACCTTTGCCAGATATTTCAGCCCGACAGTTAAATCGCCGCTGGGGGGATTAACCAACAAAATTCTCATCACTGTCTCCAAATAAGGTAGTCATAAGATGCACAAAATACTCTGCCTGTGCCATTGGTATTGGCACTATAATTTATCAACTGAGACTGTGCCTTGACCAAGTGTGGAGTGAGGTATGCATTCACCCGACTCCCCCATCAATACACTTTCAAGAAGCAGCCACAATTAGCCCTCACTTGCCGATAATGTCCGGATATAGGCGATGATTGCCAGAATGTCTTCGTCCGTGAAGGCTGGATTACCGCCTTTGGGAGGCATATCAATGCCAGACGTGTTCAATGCATCCCAACTGGGACGACCCGTTTTGACAAAAGTCAGCAAATCCTGATCGCTCAGGGAGTGGGTAAATTCGCTGTCAACAAGATTCTTGCCCAGGTTGGGCAGGCCAAGCGCATCGGCCCCATGACACGCGGAACACGTCAGGAAAAGCTGCTCGCCTTTGGTGACTAGAGCGGGGTCGTAACTGACCGCCGTATTCCCGCCGCCAGCTTGTCCTGCATCCGCGACCGTCTGCGGTGTGGTGTTCGTAGCAGGTGTCGCCGCTGGGGAAGTTGGCATAGTTGTGTTAGTCGGCAGCGGCGCTGACGTTGATGTTGGAGGCACGGGTGAATTAGACGGCTCAACCGATGCGGTTGACTCTGCCAGAGCTACTTCAGCACTGGCACCCTCCTGGCTTTGTGGCGCATGGGGTTTCATGTTCGAGATGATGAAAATCCCAATTATCGTAAAGGTGAAGATGAAGATGAAGGCAACCAGGTTGGCGTTCAACTGGGTTGTATTCTGCGCTTGTTGGTGCTCCGACATTTTGTTCTCCATAGAAGCATCCGGGACACTCAGGTTATCCCTAGACATCGTTCATAGACATTTCCGCGTGGTTACGGCATTGTGACTGATTGGTCAAAAATCTGTTCGAATTGGCGGCCCTCTCCAAGTGTGGCTTTTACGGTCACCTGCCACGCACCGGTCATTGTCCAATGCAGTGGGACAGTATATTGACCGTTTTCCGTGTGTGTACCTTTGCCGGATATGGGCATCATGCCTGCGTGAGCCATATCGCCCACGACCTCGACAACAGCATCAGTTATTGGTTGACCATTGGCATCCGTCAGGGTGATGGTCACGCTGTCTTTGCCAACTATCGCCGGATTATGATCCGGCGAATAGGCGATATTCACATCCGTATCAGCCGTGTTCGCGACGCTGTCGGACGTGGCCTCTGCGGTCATATCAATGCCGCCGGACTGGTTGATAATGCTCTCACTCGATACCGCCTCGACAAAATACTCAAAGGTTTTGCTGACCTCGCCGCCGTTGTTGGGTAGTTGCGCCGTGACGGTCACGATCCAACCGCCGCCCATCGTCCACTCAAACGGCACACGGTATTCACCGTTGGCGCTTTCGTTCACTTCGCGATCCACCGGCATCATACCCGCGTGATCCATATTGCCGTGAACCTGAAGTTTTGCCCCATCAATATGGGAACCGCTGCCATTGGTGAGGGTGACAATAAGGGTGGTTTCACCCACCGCCAGCGGCCCCGGCTCAACGCGCACGGCAATATCGACATCAACCGGAACTGTCATCGCGGCGCTTGGCTGGCCGCAGGCGGTCAGGATCAGGAGTATGAATCCGGCGATAAAAAGGAGTAGTATGTTTTTCATCGCGAACTCTCTTTCAGGATGAATTTCTCCTGGCGCGAGAAAAGACCCAGGGCACACAGCAGCGGGACGACAATCCAGATGACCAGTCCCAGCAGCAGCAGCGGCAACAGCAGCCCGCCAAACTGGTCGGTTGCATACAACCCCGCTGGCCCCAGCACTTCCAGATTGGCCTGGATCGTCAGGATCGACGCAATTTTGAACATCTGAAGAGGGTTCAACACCGCGATAAAGAACACGGCCTGAATGGGCATTTGCGTTGAGAGCGCTGTCCCCATGATGCCTAAATCGCCAATGAACACCAGGAACAGCCACAGGAACAGCGCGCCGCCTAGGGCTGCCGTCGTCTTCTGGGCGATAGTGGACATGAGAAAACCCAGGCTGAGCATCGCCAGCGCGAGCAGATAGGCCAGCATGACCGTCAATAAATAGCTGCCCGCGTCCTGGATACTGCCTTGCAGCGCTAACGCTACACCGGCCACCCCAAAGCCCAATGTCAGGGTCGCCAGCAGCGCGCCCGCCATGCCCAAGTATTTGCCCAGGAGCACTTCCACCCGGCTGACGGGCTGCGCCAGCAGATAGACCAGTGCGCCCGTCTCACGGTCGCCTGTCAGATTGGCCGAACCGAGGGTCAGACCGATCAGCGGCACAAACAGCAGCACAAGATTTATCAGGCTGGCAGCCGTGCGGCTGTAGCTCATCGTGCGCAGGGATGTTCCGCTCGGATGCATGAGTGCCGATAAGGCCAGGGCAAGCCCGGCGAATGCAAGGGTAAACACAATAAACCAGCGATTTCGGAACGCATCACGGAGTTCTTTTCCGGTAATCGCCCGTATGTTGGCAAAATCAATCATGACTCTCCCCCTGTACGACCAGTTCACCATCTATCAAGTCAAAATCTTCAACTGGAATACTTGCCATTTCCAGCAAACGCAGGGGGGCAATTTTGCCGCCCAGATTGACCTGGACGTAGACACTGCGGCCATTCGGCATATACGTGAAACCCTGTTCATCGAGAATCTTCAACGTGTTTTCTTTGTGCTGCGCCGCGACCCAGATTCGCAGCCAGCGGTGCAAGCCCAGTTTTCCCGCCAGTTCGTGTGGTTGGCATTCCAGCACCAAACCGCCATCGGATAACACGAGCACGCGAGTGCCCAGTGCGATGACTTCATCGAGACGGTGCGACGAGAAGACAATGGTTTTACCGGATTGGTTGAGCATCTGCACGGTGTGAATAAAATCGCGCTGCGCCTTGACATCTAGGCTTGCGGTTGGCTCGTCCAGCACCAGCACGGGCGGATCGGCCAGCAGCGCCACCGCCAGCGCCAGCCGTTGTTTCATACCGCCAGACAGCATGTTCACGCGCTTGCTGTCATGAGCGATTAAATCCACCTGTTCCAGCACCGCCTTCACGCGCTGCGGATCAGTCTTTTTGAGGCTGGCATAAAAATGCAGCGTTTCCAGAACCGTCATATCGTAGAAGGCCGCTTCCTGCGGCACATAGCCGATAGCCGCCCGTGCCGCCTTGCCATTGCGGCTCACGTTGATGCCGTTGACCGTTAGCTCGCCCTCAAAGCCTTGAACGCCGAGCAGACAGCGCAGGGTCGTGGTTTTACCCGCTCCATTCGCGCCCCATAATGCGACCGCTTCACCAGCTTCGATGGTGAACGAAACATTGTTGAGCGCGGCGATTTTGCCGTAGTGTTTGGTTAAGTTCTTCGCAACAATCATGGTTATCCCTTTCCCTGCTTATGTGCTTGCCCGAACAGATTTCGGACGTTCAAGTGTTGAACTGCGCCGCAGCCCAGAACCGCGCAGGGAGACAATACCTATCGCCACGCCCATTCCCGACAGCAGTAGCGAGGCGGCGAGAAATGGCAGCGATACACCCTGAGATGCCTCGGTGACACCAGCGGGCATGACGTAATGCATCCGGGGGGCTTCGTCGATCACTTTCGGATCAGGGCGTAACGATGGAAACGCAGAAGCAGCGAAATCAATGGCCTGGCTAGCCGGACTAAAGGTAAACAATCGGAGAACGGGTTCGCTGTCGGCCAGACTTTCAAACAATTTTTCGGCGCGGAACGGCATATCACCAACGCCGTCGCCGTCACGGTCATAGCCCACGTAATTGCTCCAGTAGTTCCCTGTACCATCCTGATTCCAGAGATTGCCTAGGAGATTGCCGCGTCCCTGCACACTGATTTGCTGATAGTTTTCGAGGAAGGTGTTGTTCTGAAAGATGTTGCGCTGGACGGAGGGAAGTCCCATCAGCCCTATATCATTGTACGCAATGAAGTTCTGGCTGAAGTTATTATATACATCATAGACCGAGGGAGAATTGTCTAGGTAGATCGCTGCCACATTGCCGATGAATCTGTTATCGGTGACATGGGCGTGATCCATATCCTTCAAGGCAATCCCGTAACCGCTCGCCCCCCGGTTATGGATGAACTGATTACCCGTCATTACCAGGCCGGCGGAATACATCATATACGCGCCGACGGCGTTGTTTTCGATAATGTTGTTTTCGACGACCGCGTTTTCGTTGTACATGAAGTGCAAACCATAGCGGTTGTCGTGGATACGGTTATCGCGGATCGTGATGTTATCGGCGTACCAGATGAGGGTATCGCGTCCGGAAGTAATGTCGTTGCCGATAAGCTGGACATGGTCGCTGTACCATACCCGGATACCATCGCCGCGCATACTTTCGTCCAATGGCTTCCCCCGGATGATATTGTTCTGAGCCAACCCTTCCGATGCATTGGCGAAGTAGATGCCAAACATCACATCTTCTAATAGATTGTCGCTGACCGTTACCTGAGACCCCTGAATAACTATAGCCGTGTCTTCATGCGCCAAGCTTTGCCCAGTGGAACGCAGGATAAAACCACTAAAAACCACTTGCGACGCATTAATCAAGACAAGGCTGCCCGTCTCCTGTCCGTCAATGACCGGTTGGTCAATCCCAATGAGCGAAACGGTTTTGTCTACGATCAGGGGCGCAGCATAAACGCCGCCATGTACTTCGATGACATCTCCCGTATTCGCCGCCGCCAAAGCCGCTTGAATCGTAGTGTAGGGGCCATCTAGAGAAACGATCAGCACATCCTGTGCATGAACCGGCACAAACAGCGCACTCATAAAGATGACCAGCGCAGTGAGCATGATCGCGCGGCTTGCGGTCTTAAACAGATGCAAGTTCATTCTCCGCTCACCCTTTCGCCTGCGCCGTCCTATTGCTGACCAATTTGATCAGCAGAGCAGTGGCGATCAAGATGCTTCCCACGACGATGATATACCAGCCGGTGTCCACGTAGGCAATCGTCTTGAACTGCCCGATCACACCTTCGCCGAGGACAGGCGGCGAAAACGGATGGATGGCGCTGGAAAGCGGCGCACTTGGATCAAGATTCTGACCGTAGTAATTCATCCAGAAACCCAGATCGACCAGAAATACAACCGGAAAAGACAGTGCCGGTATCGCGAGCAGCCACGTCCAGCGTCGTCGCCACAAGGCCGCCACCACCAGCAGAATGATCATGGCGATGACCGCCGGAATGGCAATTGAACGCTCAAACTTGGCGGCCTCATACAGCGATTGCATACCGATGTAGTGATTTAGTCCGTCGATTTCGTGGACTTCGTCGAGCTTCGGGTCTTCGTCGCCGGTCATATAGTTGACAAAAACACGTACTCGTAATCCGCCGGGATACTGCGGAGCCTCCAAGACGAGACCCCAATAAGGCACAGCGATGGAAACAATGAGCAGGACAGCAGCGACAAGGAAAAACGCAGACGGTAGCCATTTCACCCAGCGGCGTGAAGCCGTCAGTGAAGTGCGGTTATTTGCATTTGATCCTGTCGGAGACATTACCTTCGTAGTCATATCAGACCTCTTCTACAGCTTTGGGTGTAGGTGGCAGGGATAGGTATCCCTGCCACCCGGCCGGCATGTTTTATGCTATTTCGGCTTAACCATCATGTAACCCATCATTTCGAGGTGGAGCGCGGAACAGAATTCCGTGCAGTAGAAACTGAACACTCCAGAGCGTGTCGCGTCGAATTCGAAGGTGATCGATTCACCCGGTTCAATGCTCAGGTTGATGTTGTAGAACGGGATGGCAAAGCCGTGTGTAGCGTCGCGGGCGCGTTCAACGTTGGTGATCGTCCAAGTCACATGGTCGCCTACTTCGATATTGACATGCTCGGGTGTCATGTGGCTGCGAACGGCTGTCATGCGCACGGTGACATTCTGACCATCGCGGGTCACGCTTTCTGTCCCCTGTGTCACGGCGTTCGGATCAACCGATTGCGTGACCGGGTTCCAGCCAACCTCAGGATAGACTTCCCAGGCGTGCAGTTTGTCGGCTTTGATGATCTGGGCATAGTGCGGTTCAGCCCCAGAAATCGGCATATCGTAGAGAATCTGAGTCTGGTCGCCGGGTTGCGAAATGTCGATCAACTGGAGATTTTGCGGCAGCAGCGGGCCGGTACTCAGGAAGCGGTCAATTGACCATTTGTCCAGCGCGACTAAGAATCGCCCATCAGGTGAAGTTGTATCGCCTTCGGCAGCCGCCACATGCCCCACATTATATTGAACGGGCGTCTTGTTGATGAGTTTCCAGCCATCCTGCGGGCGATATCCCTCTGCGCCGATGCTCCAACGAGCGACCGCGCTGTCGAGGAACAAACTGGTATAGGCATAACCCTGATCGTCATACACGGTATGCAGCGGCCCAAGTCCCAGTTCAACCTGAGCTTCGAGCACGCTTTCCAACGCCAACACAGGAACGCCGAACACATCTTTCTCAGGCGCTCCAGCGGCGATAGCGTCCTGAATCTTCTGGAAACTGTAGACCGACACATGCGGGTCGAGCTTGCCGCCGATGGTAACGAAATCGCCATGCGGCATCACGTCCGCACCATGCGGGCTGCGGGGTTCCGGCGCCAGGTACAGCAGGTTGTTCTCAATCACGGTTTCGAGCGGGATCACCTTGAAACCACTGACATCCACTGCTCCACCGGACTGGAAGACTGCCTCAGCCGCGTCCAAATTGATGATGTGCAGATAATCCACCGCGCCTTTGCTCACACCGGCTTCAAATGGCGGATTGCCTTCTTCGATGCCACCGGTTGCCATTTCGGCATTGAACGAATTGCAGAACACCCAACCCTCTGAAACCAGCTTGCCAGAGTCGCACAGGTCTTGCCAGTAAGGGGGTAGTTCCATCGCGAATGACTGCGCCATGTCAATCTGTCCGGCCTCTCGATCAAACTTCCAGAAAGTGATCATGCCGCTGTAGGAATTCTGGTAATCCTCAATCGGCGCATAGTCGCCGCCTAGCGGCAGGCCATACTGACCACCCTCGACGATGTATTCGGTGTTGGGGGTCACAAAGGTGCCGCCATGATCGCCGAGGAAGGCAGGATTGTGGACGATTTGCTTGGTTTCGAAGTCGCGCAGGTCGATCACGGCCACGCGCCCGTTGGCTTTGTCACCGATGAATAACCACTGGCCATCATACTCACCGTTGGTTTCGCTCAACGCCGGGTGATGGGTATCGCCCCACGTAATTTCCTGCCCATCGATGAATCCTTGTTCCAGCACCTCGTTGCCAGCCCCATAGCCATAGCCTTGCCAGGGTTCCGGCGTGAAGACCGAAATCAAACGCAGCAGGCGCATTGACGGCATGCCAATCGCCAGCACCTGACCGCTCTGTCCCCCGGATGCGAACATGACGTACTCATCCAAAACGCCGCTGGGTGTATAGGTCATAGCGGCGGCCCGCAAGTCAGCTTCAGTCAGCCCACGCTGTTCAGCGATGGTCTGCCAGTCTGTAGCGCTGCCCTGCGCACTGGTGATTGCTTTCGGTGCAATCGTCACCGCCAGAACAACTGCAACAACCAGAACAGTCCCAATGAGAAGTAATTTTGAGGATATTCGTCGAGGAATCATCTCTTGTTCAAGCTCCTTATCAGAATTAATACGAAAAGTGTGTTGTGTGCTGCCTGAAGCAGCACTTCTTTAACCTCATGATGGAACGAAACAACAAAGTCAGATGTGACCCAAGTCACATCGCGTGATAGTTTTCACGAACGAGGGAACTAACGGGCTTCTTGAAGGGCAATATTGCGGAGTGCGTCAAGATCGCGGATAAGGATGCTGCTGTGGGTCATGCGAACCAGTCCCGCATCTTCAAACTTCTTGAAGGTACGATAGACCACTTCACGCGCTGTTCCCACCATATCGGCAAACTCCTGTTGGGACAGCAGTCGGTCAAAGATGATGCCATCGTCGTGTGATTGTCCTTCAATCTCGGCGCGGATTATCAGAACGGTTGCCAGGCGCGAAGTGACATCCCGAAAGGCCAGGTCATGTACTAGGGTGACGAACTGTTTGAGCCGGTTCGTTATGAGTTGGAGAAAAACATCTTGGAAATCGGAGTGTTCGTCCAGCAGCGATTGCAGTATGTCTGGCGGCAGGTGGATGGCAGCGACAACTGTGAGCGCGGTCGCGGCGTAAGGGCTGGGTGCGCCCGTTGGCAGTGACTCTGCGCCGAGACAATCGCCCGGCATCGGCAGCGCCAGAATCTGACATTTCTCTTTCGACTGGCGATATAACTTGACCCGACCCGATTGCAGCGCAAATAACCCGGTTGGCGAATCGCCCTGACAGTAAAGATTTACCCCTAGAGGATATTCAACTAGCATCGCTTTTTCTGCAATGCAGCGACGGGTGCGTGGGCTGAGCACATTAAATAGTTGAATTTTGGATAACGAGTCTGGGATGACCATCTTGCAACGACCATTATCATAAGTTGCCATGCTGTCAGTGTAGGGGAAGAAACAACGGCATGATGTGACCTAAATCACGTCAAACAGGTGTATTTTGACTTTCATAAGCACAGGGGGGGAGCAGCGCATCGGGGTTCAGGAGAATGATGCGTCCCATCTGGTATTGGACGATGCCCTCTTTTTCCAGATCAATCAGATGGCGTGTAACCACTTCACGTACGGTTCCTGAAAGTGCAGCCAATCGCTCGTGTGTGAGGTCAACGGCAGGCTGATGTTCAGTTTGATTGGCGTAGGTGAGCAGGCAGTCGTTGATGCGATCTGCGACCGTCCATACACCCAGAACCTCGCTCACATGCGCGAGATGTTCCAGGCGTTGACTGTAGATATACAGGAGCGCTTTGACTAGGTGGGAATCACGTTCTTTTAGCTGCTGGAGCGCATCCTCTGGTAGAATGAACAAGATTACATTGTCGAGCGCCTGCGCCGTCGCCGGATTCTTTGCCATATCAAACAGAGGGCAGCTTCCGAAGCATTTGCCTCTATTCATCATGCACAGCCCTTGAATGCGTCCATTAAGGGACTGCTTGATGATTTTGACACGCCCTTCAAAAACAAACCACAGTGATCGGGATGGCTCACCTTCCATGAAAATAATCTGTCCGGGAGTATAGGTTTGGCGCACCATAATCGCGGCAAGGTGGGCAAGCTGATTGGCTTGCATTTCCTTGAACGCCGGGATTTGTTGGAGTTCATTAATTTTAATTGGAAGATGACTTGCGATCATATTCTAGTGACCGTAATAACTTAATCCAGCATAAGAGGTTATCTCTCCAATAGTATACTCGCATCCGATTGTGACAACCACTATTTTAGTGTCACCCCAGTTTGTAGCCAATAGCAACGAGTAGCACGAATCCCAGTCCATAAACTAATTCTTGCATTCCGATAATTTTTGGTGGGCGCGTGTACGCCATTTGGATAAACCCAAAGTTACGCGACCGGTCAATATGCCCATTGCTACAGGTGCAGTCCAGGGAGTCATCCCGTAATGGTTAGCAACTAGGAGCAGGACGCAAGCGATCCCATGCGCAACCGTAATCGCACATACAGAATCGCTGTAGTCGCTTTCAACGCCATGACCAGCCATAACCCCAAGGCTGGAAGCATAGACCAGCCTTGCATCAGCACAATCAATGACGCCAGCGCGCCTGTCGCCAGTGATCCGGTAATCTCGGCAACAATGCTGCGACTCTGATTGCTAATGTCGTATGTCAATTGAATAGCAAACAGCGGCAAGGCAAACAACAATGGTAGCAGCGTTTCAGGTGAGGGCATCAGCAGCAAAATCATCAGACCTGCAGCAGCGGTCAGCACGGCATAGACCAGGATGAATTGTCTGGCAGTATGTGTGCGCGCTACCCGACGTCCGCTGCGAACATCCTTGACGAATATTTTGAACGGCTGGCGCAGCAAGAACACGCCCAACGCGGCAACTCCTAAGGCAATCCCGCCTGAACTCGGCGCAAGTAACAAGCCCAACAGTATCGGCTCACTGATAAAACTCCAACCACCATGTTCGGTGGGTAGTGCCACCGAACGCCAGCGGATATGGGTTGTGGGTGATTTCGACAGTTCCAATGGTGATATTCCTCTTTTAAAGTTGACGGATATCTGTTGCCACTTCCAGAGTCACATTTGAGCGGAAAATGGTAAATATTGTCACCACAAGAAATAACAGCACAGCGACGACGTTGAACAATCCGCTCCACCGCTGGGCGGTGAAATCCGGTACAAGGTGCCATACATACGATAGACGAGTGTGGTATGCAGCAGAATTAGGTGCCCATATAATAGAGGCGTGTAATTCAAGCGCAAACCCGTAACGGTTGGCAAGATAATCGGCGCATGTCCAAAGATCATAGAAAAGACAAAGCCGAGCAGAAAAGCGTGCAGCATCGCCGCATAAACTGGCCCTGCATACAGCCCGCCCTGCCAGATGCCAATCACACCGCCTACGCCTAACCATACATAACCAATGAGTAAGCAAGCAGCAATATAACGTGGCAACCCAGTCTGCTGAATGGTACGGCGGGCGATGTCATAACGCAGCAGCCATGCTACTACGAGTATTGCCCAAATCCCTAATAGGCGAATGCCCAAATCCAGATTGATAATGGTGAACATAACACCTGCCAGATAGACGGCAACCGTACCTATCAGCAGGTATTCGCTGCTGCGTGTCAGGCAGCGCACTCGTGATAATTCTAAACGCTCCCCGACGATGGTCAGGATGAGGAAAGCTGTCCACAGATGAACCACCTGATACACAGGTTGTCCGGCAAGCCACAAACCATTACCAGCTACCCAACAGGCTGTGCCTGAAGCCATGATGACTATATCGCGCGAAGGGCGCAGTCGCAGCATCAACGCGAACAGGATGAGCAAGCCCAGACTGCCTGCGGTCAGCAAGAGTTTTGCCAGAATAGCATCTCGTGACAGAAGCAAGCCGACAGCTCCAGCCGCATTAATCAAGGGAACGATCATGCTCCAACGGTATCGCGCGGCCAGTGCGACGGCACGCTCAATGCAGATGAGCGTGCCCAAAAAACCGCAGATCATCAACGGGCCGTGTACGAGTATCCAATTCTGGCTGAGTGAGTCCATGCGCCAGCCCAGTCGAGCAAGCCCTGATCCTAAGCCCCCCAACAGAGCAACCGCTACCGTCAGCAGCATCAAAGCGCGGGGGAGAAGCTGTACGGTCTTCATTGATACACTTTCAGTCTGCACCGAGCATCAGCAGCAGCATAATCAACGGGGTTTTGGCATAAACGCTGTGTTTCAGGTGAGGCGGCATATGCACCCAACTCCCGGCTTTTACTTCGTGTTTGTCCGCGCCTAATGTGAGGGTGGCTTCTCCCCGGACAATCTGGATAATCGCTGTTTGGTTGGATGTGTGTTCGGATAGCTCCTCCCCGCTGTCAAACCCGAACACGATGGCTTTCATACTGTCATTTTTGTAGAACGTGCGGCTGATGATGCTCTCTGGTTGAATCGCGTCAATCAAACTCGCCAGGTCTTCGATGAATGTGTAATCCTGCTCCACTCGATTATCCCTCATTCGCTCTACGTGTAATGCGAACACGCCACGTTTCAGGGCCTTCTTCCACATTATCCCACTCGAACAAAGCAGTGCGTTCGTGCAAGAACTGATAATACAGCGGGATAGGGGCATGGTCGTTGACGAGTTCAAATGACTCACCCGGTTTCAGGTTATCAAAGGTGTTGAAAATCATCGGGTGACGATCACGGGGTTGGATAGTACGAACATCAAGTTGTGTCATGAGCTTTCTCCTGTATTTGAAAACTTACGAAATCTGAAAAGTCTCAGCCCAGAACCGTTTGCTGTAGCGTCTTTTCGCTACAAAGACGAAATTGAGCTGTTTATACATCTGTCGCTTCCCCACGTGGTTCGTATTTCATGATTAAGTAGGGAAGTTCGATAGCATTAACCGGGCAAACATCCTCACAGGCGGCGCAGTAGCTGCAAAGCTCAGGCTGAAGCAGAACGGCTTTGCCCGTTTGCAAGCCCAATGCGTCAGTTGGACAAACGGCGATGCAGTCGCCACAACCAGTACACTTGATGTGGTCGATTTGAGGCATCCATTTCGAAGCCATGAGACCAGCGCTTTCTCAAATGATTCGCGGCCAGTTCGTTCTAATCGGATACTGGCTGCCCGTATGACAACTTCAGGATAAAGCATCGTGGGTACTTTGTATTTAAGCTGGATTAAAAACTGGGGACGGAGCGC
Organism: Aggregatilineales bacterium; assembly: GCA_044226855.1. Classification (GTDB taxonomy): domain Bacteria; phylum Chloroflexota; class Anaerolineae; order Aggregatilineales; family Phototrophicaceae; genus CFX2. The sequence goes on along the minus strand of JBGAGF010000036.1, from coordinate 26,506 downwards.
TATATAAATCACATCCCTGGATGTGATATTTTCATGGGCTTAGAGCATGGCATTAGAACGCAGAATACGTTCGTTCACAATAACAATTCGGTGGCGATCAAACTCGATTGCCCCGGCCTCTTCTAATACACGCAGCACATTGCTAATGGTTTGAGGGATGGTGTTGATATGCGCGGCAATAGCGGTACGGGTTATACCGGGGCCGCTGAGCGCTGGGTCTTCAGCCTGTTTGAGTAAAAATCGCGCCAACCTGACAGTGACCGAATACAGCGCCAGGTCTTCGATTTGCCCGACCAGTGACCGGACGCGATCCGCCAACAACTGGATGACATTTAATGCGACCTGTGGGTTATGGGTCAGCACATACTTGATGACCTCGGATGACACCAACCAGACAAGAACTTCTGAACTCAAAGCTGCGGCACTTGCCGGATTATTACGGCCATCAAGTGCGCCGATGTCATTAAAGGTTTTGCCTGCTCCACACAAATGCAGGATGTGCTCACCGCCATCTGGGTTGAGTTTGAAGATTTTGACATTTCCTTTTTCGACAATCCACAATCCGTCGGCTGGTTCACCTTCCAGGAAAATCATCTCACCAGCAGAGAAAGTCCGCAGCACAGAATTGTCCGTGATGCGCATGAGTTCATCTTCAGCGATACCTTCAAAGTAGGTAATAGATTTTATGTAATTTTGGATTGTGATCATCTCAAGGACGCTAACCTATCGTATTTCAAGAATTAGATTCTTCCTATTTTAGATGCTATCGGTGCAGCATCATAGACAAACACTTACCGATATACAGATAAAAAATCCAACTCATCGGCATCGCCCTATATTGTCTTTAACCTACATGTATGGCAATCACAGTTTCAAAATAACAATTCTACGAAACTCTCACCAATCGTTCCTCCAGCAGTTTTCTAGCTTCAAAGGTAATTTCTTTACTAACACTGATTTGAATATCTTCCTCTCGCACACCGCAGCGCGGCTATTTTACAACGCAAGGGACACCCACCATCAAGTACCGTCGGGCAGGTACGCTGGCACTACCTTTCAGGCAGTACCACCGAACCGCCCGCCTATCTGCTTCGCAGATTGCTTGACGGTCCCCCCTGTTGCGTTGTCCCGAATGGTTGAGCGTTGTGCTCAGCGCGCTGGCGTATCCAGCAGTAGCAGAGGGAGTAACCTCATGCACGATTCAACTATTCGCAAAAGCATTAAAGATCAAATTCGTCCATTTCCGCGTGTTGCGACCTATCCGACTTCATGGGCAGGTTCGCTGACCTTCCAGCGGCTTTACGATGATCTAGCGCATTACGTCACCAATGTCATGAAAGGCAAGGGAATTCATCGCACCAACTACCTCCCGGACTGCATCCAGCACGGGTTTATGGCGCTCTGGCTTGAACTCTCAGAAAACAAGGATTTCCTCGCACAGAAAACCCGCCAGCAGGCGGTGTTTTTTATTCTGGCGCGGTGCAAGATTTCCACCCTGCGCTACTACGACGACAAATACGACAGCCTTGAAGCGCTGATGAGCTATGACTGGCGCAACACCTGGGATGAACACACTATCACCGGGTTTTCAGCGCCGAGCGGGTGGTGGAACTCAGTGGAGCAGTGGGCAACCTGGGCGACTGACATCGACATCCGCATTGATGTTGAGAAAATTATGCAGAAGTTGGCGGAGAAGTACGCTGACTCGTTCAAGCATCTGGTCGCGCTGTACGCGGTGACGACACAGGTTACGCGCAAAGATGCAGCAGCGCTGGCGGGTGTCACACCCTGGAACTGGCACAAGACCTATGCCGAACCGATGGTGCAAGAGGTGCAGTACGAGTTTGCACAGGTGTTTCTGGAACGCCATAATTACATGCTGCCGGAGAAGCAGCCCGCCGAACGTCCAAATAATGGGCGGTTCATTTCACCCTATCGGGAATGGCGCGAACAGTATCAGAGCGGGAACACCACACCCGCCGCGACTCTGTTGGAGCAGTATCGGCACACGGTTTGCATCGCCGGGGCAATTCGGGCGCAGATTGACGGCAAGACCTACCGTCAAGCGGCGCTGGACATCGGGCGCAATCCCAATACGTTTCCTAAGTACATGAAGCGTGCTGCGCGGATGCTGTCGGCAGCTTATGCCTTATGACAACCGTCCTGGCTGAGACGTTAAACCAGCCACCTTTCATTTTGCTCGGACATACTCACTGTTACTCTTCAGAGTCCCATCCAACGTACTAGCGCGGTATCCCTCCTGATGTGTGGGAATACACACTCGGCGGCTATCAGGTATTAAAGAAGTGGTTGAGCTACCGCGAAACAGCGGTGCTGGGTCGTCCGCTCAAACCAGAGGAAGCCCGTGAGTTCATGCATATTGCCCGGCGTATTGCCGCGCTGCTCGCGCTCAACGAGCTACTGGATCGGAATTACGGCGTCATCTGAGGATTGGGGTTCGCTATTCTGGCTTCAGATCGCCTATGGCATCTCCGAATGGATTGACTACATCTTTAGTTCTACAGTTTTCCGTGCAATTTTTACCGTTCGATTGTCAAAATTACCGTGTCGAAACTGTAATTTTACTCAAGTTGGTCGAGGTTAGTGTGATAGTCTGAACTTGTCAGTATGACGAGGAGACTTACTCATGACTACCCAATTGAATTCGACCCTACCGCAACAACACGTGAAACGAGACTTGATGTTCAGCATCCGGCTCACCGAAACGGAACAAGGCGAGATTGATGCGCTGGCAAAGCGGCTCAATCTACCCTGTTCGTTTATGGCGCGTCACTTCATTTTGGAGGCAGTCCAACACCACAAGAACCAGATGACACAGGAGGTAACCGTTGAAGCCTGAGCGTCTGCCCGATGAACAACCACATACTACCGAAAACGATGGCATCAATCTGCTGTCGGTGTATCGTTCGATGCTTCGCATAGTTGCGCGTCTTGAAGAAAGTGAGTACACTGAGGGTAATTCGTTGTTGCGCCAGACCGAAGTGCTGAAACACCCCGATCTGGCTGACCCCGCGGGTGATGTTGGCACATCGCAGGGCTAGGATGCATTGTACATTATGCGCCTTGCTCTTGCCGTATCACTTTGGCGGGAGCAGGGCGTTTTCTTTTGGAAGGGAGTATTGGCGATGGCAACCAAATATAAGCGCCCCGACCAGACCATCATTGATCCATATCGGTTTGAACCGCTGCCGGTGAATCGTCCCTGTGCCATTTACTACCGCCAGTCCACCGACGCTCAAATCGGCAATATCAACACGACACTGCAAACTGTCGATATGTTTGAACATCTCGTCCGGCAGGGTTGGGCGCGGGACAGCATTGAGATGATTGATATGGATGCTGGTGTAAGTGGGACAACCAAACTGGCTGACCGCAAAGGGATGTCAAGATTGATGGCATTGATCGAGAGCGGGCAAATCAGCTTGGTCGCGGCGCAGGAAGTGGATCGTTTCTTCCGCGATGTGACGCAAATTCAGACCAACCTGTTCATTGATGCCTGTAAACGCAACAACGTGCGCGTCATGACTCCGCGCATGGTGTATGATTTCAATCACCCGATGATGGGTGCTTACCACATGAAAATATTCCGTGAGGAAGCGCAGCACGCGGCGGACTTTCTCGAATACCATATCAAAGGACGATTGCACAAGAGTCGTGCCTATCTGCATGAGCAGGGATTGTGGGCAGGCCGAGCGGTAATCGTGGGCTATATGGTGGACTTACGCCCGAAGCTGCCCGATGGCACTCCGAATCCGAACCGCCGTCGCTATGTGCCTTTCACTCCATGTGCTGATGTAATCCGCGTCTACTTTGAGTTGTTCAAACGCTTCAATCGCAACATGCAGAAGACATGGGAATACATTGAGGAGCACGGACCGTTTCTCCCTGAATCGGAGGAAATCGCACACCTGACCCCGGAAGGCTTCCGCACGGATATGCGGATGGATCATCGTTCGATGTTTACGGGACGGATTGTGCCGTCGCTCTCCGGGATTGACAAGTTGCTGACCAATGTGGTTTACATGGGGCATTGGGTACATCAAGGTGCGATTACCCGCTTTTACAACCATGAACCCATCGTGGACGAAGACCTGTTTATGTTCGCGTTCAACGCGCTATCTCCATTGGATTTTTATGGCGACTCGAACCCGGCGTATCAGCCCTACCGCACTTACATCCGACATGACGCGAAAACGCGAACGGAATCATCACCGGTGTATGGGGGTGTGGTTTTCTCGGATGCTTCACCAGATTATCCCCACCGGCGGTTGCATACACACTGGAACAGTCATAACAAGGTCTACCAGTATGCTTTACGGGATCGACGTGGGACAGTCCTATTCAGCGTGAAAGCCAGCCGGATGGATTCGAGCATCGACACTTTGCTGCTGGAGCGGCTGAAAGCGACTACGATTGATGAAACAGCATGGCAGGCAGCCTTAGCCAGCACTCAGGAAGATGGTCACAGCGAACTGCGCCGGATTGAAAGCGAAATTCGAGGTGCAGAGCGTTCTAAAACCGCCATTCTCGAAAATCTGAAGACGTTGCAGCACCCCGAGATGGTTCGCAATCTTGAAGCCAGCTATGCTGCCAACGAGCGTGAGATAGAACGCCTTCGCGCTGAACTCACCGAATTGCAGCAGGGCAAACGCCAGCGCGAGGTGTTGGAAGATGCGCGTCCGGTGCTGAACAAGATTATCGCCCGTTGGACGGATGTGCCGGGAGTAAGTCGTCGTGAATTGTTCGAGGCGCTGGCATCCTATGCCAACGTGAAACTACTGGACGAAGTGCAGCGGGAAGTGACAATTTTCTGGCGGGATGGTTCGACTTCATCTGTCCGCTTCCGCTGGGGGGACTTCCGCCAGCATTGGACGCAGACAGAACTCCAACGATTGCGCGAGATGGTGGATGCAGGTCGTCTTTCATTCCCCATTACAAAGGTGTGAAGAAGTATCCCTACCGCATCAAGTGGCATGAAACCGAAGAGTACAAGGCGGAACAGCAGGCTCTTAATTTGGCAACGAATTCTACCTCTCCTCGGTGATGTGCTGGTTATACACACACCACAAGGCCAACCCGCCGTCTTGCAACCATTTCCAACTATGGCGCAGGTAGACGAATTCAATCCGTTTGTTGCCTTTTTCGACCTTTGAGTGGTCATATGGTGGATTGAGCCAGGTTACACCGAAGGCATTGTTGGAGGCAATTAAGCGTTCCACATCACAACGCACCGCTTGTGTCGGTCCAAAGCGCTCGATACAAGCTTGAGCGCGTTCACCATCTAGCTCATTGGCATATGGCGTAACCTGCCACGCGTCTGCTGCCGCTTCTAGAAACTGCCCATCTCCGGCAAACGGGTCGAGCAGTTTAATTCCAAGATTGGCAGGTTCTACTAATGAAATGAGCGCTGGATAATGCCGCTCTTCGATGGGCAGATAGCCCATGACCATTTTGCTTTCTGCTCGTGCCATATTCAGTTTCCTGTTAATATTTGGATTATGAAGGACGGAGGTTGTCGTGATGGATGGTGTTCAATCATTAGGGTTCGAAGAGTGGATTGTTCTAATCTTTGATCATTCTCAAAGTGTCGAATCGCCTTCGAACTACGATATCCCGTGGAATTACGAAGCTGAACCCGAGCGTGTGCTAAACTACCTCACGAGGCTTTTCGAAAATGCAGGTGCATTGCTTATGCCTTACCCCGATCAGAAAGTCAGTAACGGCTTGGAGTATCTGGCAAGTCCTAACTTTTCAAATTACATGTTCGTATTGCGAGACACAACCATCACGTTGGAAAAGCGCATCCGCTGCATCGAGGCGTTTTACGATCTATTTTCAACACTCTTTGCAGTTCGTTGTGGGGATGATGTTTACGGGACGCTTCTAGAAAAAGCAAAATCCTTATGTTGGAAATGCTATACGTGGTATGACTTAATCCCAATTCGTGCACGTACACTATCCGACCAATCGCAGCTAGAGTTCAACGATGCAATGCTCGCCGTTATGCAGAAAACCTTGTCCATACGTCATCCTTTGTGTCAGAAAGGTGGGCTTCATGGATTAGGGTTATGGCATTACCATTATCCAGAACGGGTTGAGCGAATAATTGATCAATTTCTTATTGAGTTTCCCAATATTCCTGATGGTGTGCGCAGTTATGCACAGGAGGCACGACGAGGAGACGTACGAGATTGGCATTGAGAGCCTGTTACACGCCCCTGTCTCGAAGATTGAGTGTGCCTGTCGATAGTCCGCCCGTAACCAACCGTGTCCAAGCATCAATATCGAGGTCGATACTGAGTAAATCGATGCTGCCAGCGGAACGTGTTGGACGCACCAACATGGCCGCCTGTCCGGCATGATACAGGTAACCCGCCCACTCATCGAACACCGGCAGATTGACGAGTTCGGTGATGTGCTGTTTGAGTTTGGTTGGTGCCTGTGCCTCATCAGTGCGCAGAATGAAGGTGGTGGACTTGCCGCCATAGTTGGGGTTCACCAACCAATCATGACACAGGATGAGGGAGGTGAATTTCGCTTCGGGGATGTTCTGCAGGTAATCGTGATACATTCCCGTATTCCCTTCACCGGCGGTCAGTTCGATGGCGGGTGCATCCCACGGGACACAATTCACGATCTCGCCTTTACTGAACTTCGCCCGAATCGCCTCGACTGCCATACGCGGCCCGCCTAGATTGACGTAGACACAAATACCCTCATGGATGGCATAACCGTAACACCACACACTACCACTGATGCTGCCGGTTAATTCTCCGACACAGGCTTGTCCAATCTGAACCAGGGTACGTTTCTGACGGATGGTATCCGTTTGTATGACAGGCGCAGGTTGTGCTTTCGCCTGAACAATCGCGGTTTGCACCTCGTCGAGTGGCGTGCCATCTGTGGGAAGACTGTGTGGTTTGTACACCCGAATATGCGGTGGTTCAGCAGGAATATCAGGTGTAGAGTTATCCGGTGCGGCGTCAGATGGTTGACAATTTTCATCAGTGACTGGTGACGCACTGTCGTCTGATTCACTCGGTAGTATTATGTCCGATGGGTGAGGCGCAAGTCGGATACCGAAGATGGCTTCAGCTTCTGCATCCGAACAGGGCGCATCCTCCTCGATGGGCGATTCGGTAATGAGTCGCTGGATGCCTTCGGGCAACTCCCAACCCACGTAATACCAGCACCTACGCTTGGTGCTGAAGCGTGCGCCATATCGTTTGAGAATGTCACGCTGCGGATAGGTATCACCGATCAACCACCACCATGGCTTTTGGGTTGGGTCGCGCTGGCTTTTCTCCACATGGATGCCTTCCAGAGCAGCTTCCTTTTCGCCGGTGGAGGGTGAAACCGGACGATACCCGGATGGATCGAAGTTCGGACCGGAATGGGTTGTCGGTTGGAGGTAGTCGTTACTGCTATTGTTGGGCAGTTCCCACCACTGTTTGTCACGCCAGCGGTATACGGCCGCCCGATGATATCGGCGGGTCACCATCTCTGCCTGCGCCAATGCGTCGGCTGATACCGTTAGCAGTAGATACCCGTGTCGTACGGTTGTTTCTCCGTCAATCTGTACATAACGGTAAGATGCCTGGGGCGATGACACATCCCGCGCTCGCGTTCCACACAGCTTCAAGAGCGTTTCACAGGCGGCACTGGAATAGCCTATTTTGTAGGCGCTGATAGGTGCTTTGGTTCGTGGATTTTTCACACGCTGCGAACCGTAGGTGTGTACGGCCAGAATGAGATTATCTGCCATGCTGCACCAGCTTCTGCCCAAAGGTGATGAGATGCGCTTCTTTGTCGCGGCTCACCATGTAATCGAAACCTTGCTTCGTTCCTTTGCTATCACCATTCCAGATGAACAAACCGAGATTGGCATTGTCCACCATCCAGCGGTCGCGAACCTGAAAACCCTCCAACAAGGATCCACCGGCTGCCCGGTAGCTATCCCGTTCAACTTTGACATAACTACCCTGCGAACACCCGCCATTACGGGGGTAGTTGGTGATACCAACCACCACGACTTGGGCTTTCAAGCGGCGACATTCCCGCACCACCGCCATATCCACGCCGTTGGGATTGTCGCCAACGATGAGGGTATACCCACGGTCATGCGCTCGCTGCACCGCGCGTCGGGCATAGTTCAATCCTTTGGCTGATAGATAGCGACTGCCTGCAATCATGATCCGATACTCTGTTCGCATATTGACCTCCTTTAAAAATGAGTTGGGTTTAGAAAATAAAACGACCCCACAGCCGAATGACTGTGAGGTCGAAATGCGCTCATCCGCGCAGGTTGCCGCCTGGATGCGCCCCGGCACACGCGAGTGTGACCACGAGACGTTGGCTGTTCCGGTAGACAGCTTCTTTATTTCGCTGCCTCATCCACGACGATCTGCGCGCTCCGATTGATCCATGTGTGGCTTGGCAAAACACCCCCCTCTTTCCTCAGAGTGGATGTGTCCCACAACACAGGTTCGGGAGCGTTTGGCATACAGTGGACAGCGCGATCATCTATAGGAGACCGTCAACGCACATCGGCGTTGGGCAGTGTTTACAGCGTGACCCTTTCGAGCGCACGCAGCCTTCACAGCACATCCGTCTGATCGATAACCCCTTATGCATTTGGTAATCTGCAACTTTTACGCAGGTGAAAATAGCACGTCGGGGTTCCCCACCTTCACCCAACGGGCGGCATGGGTTTGCCATGAGCCGAAGGCGGCACCAGCCCGAGGCAAACCCATAGCCGTACCCGCTTGCGGGTATGAACGGTGGGGTGGCGTGCTATCCTGCGGGTTAAAAGTTGCACCAAAGCATATGGGTTGGACAGCGAATGACGACAATGGTGCACTGTTGATAGGGGGATGTTAAATTCCCAATATATATTTGTGACACCGAAGTGTTATGCATATCCAATAACTGTGAGCTTGAGCCTTCTTCTCAATTCTTCTTTGGCTTCTGGGTACATACAATCCTCCTCGTTCTTCTGTAGATCCTAGTACGAAGTGTCTCGGAGGGTATGAAGTATCACAGGTCGTAAGGGCGATGGCGAACCAGGGGTCAAAGTCCTGTGGCGCGGTTGGTCTCGCTTCCATGACATCCTTGACACTTGGATTATTTCTCACCCCTCCCTCTCAAAAGATGTGGGTAATGCATAGGTTACTATGGGGAGGGCTAGGGTGGGGTCGGCTTGATACTTTCGAGAACCTACTTAATAAAACACTAATTGTTAGATTAAGCATGTCCATGATACTATATTTCAATATATCGATACGTATTAAAGGACATTACACACTCATGAATCTCATTCAGACTTCGTGGCATGATCCCGAAATCAAACACATCCTGCACATGGAATTTCATGAGGGCTGGACATGGACAGATTATGCAACCGTACATGAACCAGAATTTGAAATCATCCGCGAGATGAATCATCCAGTGGTGATTATTCAGACGGCAGCCAGTCCGCGTGCTAGCAGACCACCGGGGGGAAATGCTTTCGCGGTGATTCGGGCGATGGTGGAACGTACCCCTCAACAAGTGCTAGGCGTTTATGTGGTGAATGCTAATATGTTTGTGGCCGAGATCGTCAAAATTTTCGGGCTTTTGAGCAGACGTCGCGGTTTGGAAATCCGTGCGTTACCAACATACGAAGCGGCTGTGAAGCTGGCACAACGGCGGGTCGCTGAGAAACTAAAGACAATCTCACTTGCCTAATAGCAGCACCAACACACTAGCGAGGGCAAGTATAATAACCTTAGTTCGGGATTATAACTTCGAGTTGAGGCAGTTCAAGAGCAGGGGAAGGTTTGGCGGGTTGATGAGAGTAGGCGATGGGACCATAAATGATATTGACCATAAAGTTGACCATACTGCGATGGCGGGTGTGTTCGATTTGGGAGATATTCTTGGGTTGATCAATGATGGTCTCCAAGATGTGCGTTTGCGGATTATGCTAATGGTGATCAAGGCGTAATGTGCAACTTACTGAGGGTCTATGACTCGCAATTTTCCAACCTTTCATGCTTTGACGTATCTAGTTGTTCAACAAAATGAGAATGATTGGCAAGCAAGGGGTTTGTACCCCTTGCCCGGTGGGCAAATTAAGGTGATAAAAGGCCGATATCAATGAACCAAAGCGAGTGAGTTGTGATCAAATTGAGCGATAAAATCAAGCACATAGTGTTTGATCTGTTCCCAATCATCACTCAAACGATGGAGATATAAAATCTGCTGACGAAGCCAACCCCATAATTTTTTGATCGGGTTAAGCCAAAAGGACTAGGTGGGCAGAAAGATCAATTGGATGGGAAGCGTATCATGGAAAGCACGACGTGCGAGCTGAGAAGGCCAGTTTTCCGGAATATGCGGCCAAAAGGGTGATATTGGGTTTTGCAATCGTGCCAATACATCGGGATGAACGTGGATCGGTCAGTTGTCTTGGACAACGAAAATCATTTTGACATATGGATAAGCAGTTGCGATTTGGGCGTAGAAAGTGGACAAAACAGTGGTCGTAACATCGGTGCGTTGACACTAGAGAACTCGCCCCTTCATGGCATTGAGCGCACCTAAATCGCGACATTGGGTATAACTGGGCAGGATTGCCCTTTCACTGCATGAGCCTTGTTGTCGGTTCTTGCTCGCATTATGTGCAGAGGGGTGTCATGTCCGAGGACATCATCCTACATTCTGTGCTATCAATATCGTCCTACACCCTTATGCGAACGCCCATTGGGTTTTGAGGGAAAGATCGGTATCGAAATGTAGGTCGATGTCCCTATGCCTAAACGATGGACAATGTTCAAGGACAGGACAAATGGCATTTGGTCAGTACTTGAAGCTCATGCTGGAAGAAGCCCGTTCGATTGATCGCCAACAAGCATTGAAGTCACCTCGCTAGGCTACCATCCTCTGATTTCACAACCCCCATTTGTAAGCAGCGTTTTCTCCCGGCCACGATGTTGGCGAATCTTTTCCGAGTTCAATGCAAAAGAATCATACACATTCGTTGAACCATTAGCGTCATGTGCTCAACGCTATAGTAGAAGAACTCAACGCGTTCGCCAATTACTCACCCATCTAGGATTTGAATTGGGTGGGCAGGCAGGTAAGCGCATAGCTACCCATTATCAAATTCCGGCTAGTCGTTCAACTATTCTGCGTTTGGTAAGGGGCAATCCTTTATTCAGGTCTGAAACTATTAAGGTATTAGGAGTTGATGACTGGGCAATGTGCCGTGGTGAGCGCTATGGGACAATTCTGGTAGATTTAGAGAGGCGACGAGTGGTTGATCTTTTGCCAAACACCGAAGCTGCTACATTTGCGAGTTGGTTACACACACGACCACAAATCCAAGTCGTTAGCCGTGATCGATCGCTCACTTATGCAGAAGGAGCCCAACAAGGGGCACCCCAAGCACTACAAATTGCGGATCGGTGGTATTTATTCAAGAACCTGTGGGATATTTTGGTCGTGACTTATACGCATCATTTAACTGAGGGGTATGCATAAGTCGCCAACGTACTCGTAAGGATGAGGTAAAGTACAGAATTTGATGCAACAGTAGCTTCACAAAAGGCGAATTTATGCCAAGTTTCGGAACATCTAATCATCTTTGGAGGCGCTTTCATGCAAACAGGCAAGCTCAAAAGAGTTCATAATGGGTTATGCACACCCCTAAATTATCTCAACGAGCTTTTTCAAAAGTAATCAAAGAATCGATTTTACACGATCTTAATGCTTTGTTCATACGTAGTCGAAGTACAATCACTTTTGAATTCACTGGTCTAGTTCTACGGAGATATTATGTCTATTATCCAAAATGAACTGCTTAGAACATCGTGTTTCGAATTTGAGTGGAATCACGACGATAATATTATACTCGTACGTGTTTATGATCGTTGGAGTTGGGACGACGCCTATACTGCAACGGAGGAGGTTAATCGTATACTTGCCGCTAATGTTGAGCGGAATATCTACACAATCTGGTATTTTGAAGGAAAAGGGGCGAGTATACCTTCGCATTCCGCACTTCCAAATCTAAAGCGGATGCTTTCCGAGGATAAAAATATGCCGAATGAGGTGCTCATGGTATTTGTTGGTAATACTTTTGTAATCCGATTCCTTGAATTGTTCAGTCAGGTATTGTCCCTAAAATCACAGACAACCAAAATCAGGGTTGCAAGTACACTAGATGCAGCAATTAAACTGATTACGAAACACAAATCTTCTACTCAACAAAACCTACACTAGTGCCCAAACGCTTAAGCCTCGTGCCGTGCATAATCAAACCTCTTAAAATAGAGTACCGACTAGGCCGACACCTATGCTCAATCAAAACTTTGTCATCATTGGCGCTTTAATCGGGGCGGTTGGCTCATTAGCCTATCTAATCGATACCGTAAGAGGGAAAGTCAAACCAAATCGAGTATCGTTCCTGCTCTGGTCGATTGCCCCATTGATCGCTTTTGCCGCACAAATAAAACAAGGCATCGGACTCGAGTCATTAATGACTTTCAGTACGGGATTCTTGCCCCTGACCACGTTTATAGCCTCATTCGTAAACAAAAAAGCCGAATGGAAGATAAGCAAATTCGACCTAATCTGTGGACTGTTATCCATTCTCGGATTGATATTGTGGTTAGTGACCAAAGTAGGGAATATCGTCATAACCTTCAGTATTTTGGCAGACGCTTTAGCAACCTGTAGGGGCAATAAATCTTATACGCCGACTTTGATACAATACAGACCAAAAACTAAACTTTGAACATGAACGGTGTTTATGGTCTGGTATTTCGTATACGTTCTAGCCACTTTGGTCTGGGATGCCTTTCGTCTCAGCCGACTGTCGCCTGACGACAAAACGCTTGAGTTACTTGTCCTGCGCCGCCATCAAAAACGCGAACCGTCAATTAGCTTCTGTGAAAAACTCATCCTGCTATCGCTGCTTGACCGACTCTGTAATATCGGTAAAACAGGCAAAGCACAGCTTGAACAGCTAATCCTGGTTTTTAAGCCTGAAACACTTATCCGCTGGCATCAGGCATTGATAAAGAAGAAGTGGACGTTTGCCAATACCCAGAAAACTCCGGGACGACCCGCTATCGATCCAAACGTCGTGCAATTAATTCTGCGAATAGCTCAGGAGAACCGATGGGGTCATCGCAAAATCGAAGGGGAGTTGAAGAAGTTGGGCTATTCGATTAGTGACGAAGCTATTCGCAAATTGCTCAGACACTATCATATTCCCACTGTGCCAGAACGGAAAGGCACCAGCAGTTGGCGCACCTTTTTAAACCACTATCGAGAAACGCTCCTGGCATGCGACTTTTTCACGGTGGACACCATTCGTTTGCAGACCCTGTATGTCTTTTTCTTTATTGAGATTGCTACCCGGCGTGTCCATATCATGGGCATCACACCCCATCCAACTCATCAGTGGGTCACACAACAGGCGCGACACTTGATGTCGAAGACCGAGGCAACTATCTTCACACATGTCATCCGGGACAATGACGGCAAATACGGAGCCAGTTTTGATGCGGTGTTCAGATCCGAAGGCATTGAAATTGTTCGAACTCCATTTCCAGCACCACGCACCAACGTCTACGCCGAGCGATGGGTGCGCTCTGTCCGCGAAGAATGTCTCGATCAGATCATCATTTTGAATCAGGATCATCTGGCTTATGTGCTGCGTGAATACGAACGATACTTCAACACAGCGCGACCACATCAGGGGATCGTACAGGCAATTCCTGCCCCACCGCTAAATTCCAGCATGCGTGGGAGTGGAAAGATCAAACGGCGTGACATTATGGGCGGTATTATTCACGATTATTTTCGTGCTGCTTAAAAATCCACCATTTGGATAGATTTTATTGCCACTACATCTATCGCCTTCCGTAAGCAGATTTATACAACCCTTGAGTAGCTACAAATCGATCAGGACAACTGGATAGAACGGTATAACCGTGAGCGTACCCACACGGGCAAATACTGCTTTGGATGCACCCCTTTGCAGACCTTCCGTGAGACAAAGCACTTGGCACAGGCCAAACAATTGGATACGCTTTTTGAACATCAGACCCAATGTCAGGCATTCCCGACGACCCTCTTGTTGAGACCGTCGGTTAAGTCACTGTTGTCAGATGAAATCTTGTCTTTTACACATTAATCGTCAGTGCTTCGCTGTCACTCAATTGTCCTGTTGGTTGTCGTTGTGCTGCCCCACTCGGCAATAAGTGTCCAGATTGGGCTTCCTCCACTGTTTTGCAGAAATCATCGACAGGGCAGAATAGTTCCAGTAAACTCACTTTGGATGCCTTTCTTGGGTTGTGCTTAACCGTCGAGAGTATCATATCTCGCCCATTGAGGCATCTTCTTGTCCATAACTGTATACCGTTGGCGAACTCAGGTTATTTTCATGTCATGGTTCCTATCGCGTTAATGTTGTCATGCGCACATGGTAAATAAACTCGTTCAACCACATTATTTCTTGCATAGATTGTTTTTTACTGAATAACTTAACTCGTTTTTCACCCAAAAGCACAAATGTTTAGGGTTTCAAGCCTGAGTAAAGTTAACCTCCTCATATTTCACAGTGCGCCATAGCCACTCAGTGAAGATGTTGTCCAGCGCACGCCCTTGCCATCCATACTGATTTGCACCGGCGTATCCTGAAAGAGAGCGATGTAGTGCTGTCGGGCGTGTTTGCTCAGATTCGGTCCGGGATAGATCGCCTGCAAACCCATCCGCTGCATGGACGTGCTACCGCCTTATGATTGATCAGCAGCACATCCTGCTTGAGTTGGACGGTGATCTTGCGGACACGGTAGAAGTGGCAGATCAGAACAAGTATTAAGATTGATTACGTGTGGAGGGCGTATAATATTCAATATATTTGAATAATTGAAAGAAGATAAATCAATGACCGCCGCAGCTGTACTCTGGCACGACTCAGAACACACTATTATCCGTACCGAATACAGTGGTACATGGACATGGGATGATTTCCATGTTGCTGTAGAGACCGCTGTAGATATGATGAAAACTGTTAACCATCGGGTTGACTTGATCGTTGCGCCAAATACCAACTCTGTCATGCCAAAGGGGAGTGCTGACCCTCACTTACGCCGCGCAATTCAACTATTGCCCACCAATTTTGGAATCCAAGTGATCGTCACACGCAGCGCATGGTCACGGACAATGGCTTCGATATTTGTAAAGTTCTTTAGCAAAGGTTCGTATAAACACCGGATATTCTTCGTAATCAGCGTCGATGAAGCATACGAATTGATTTTGAAGGATCGGGTGGAACTCCCTCCCAAACAAAGTATCTGAACCTAATACTGAGAGGGAGACTGTTAGATGTTTGATCCCAAAGTATAGTGGTACAGTTCCCGCAGTACAAAAGGAGCAATTATGGGGCAGACAAGTCACGGAAGCGCCACTACTACTACTGCGGGTGTACGATTAAAAAAGTTCGAACCCCAAACGCCTAGAATGCCACTGGGGCTCACCGACTACGTTTGGTTGCTTCATGAACTCCTCCTCACTCCAGCCTTCCCGCCAGCAGGTGCGAGATAATCTCATGTCACTACCTGAAACTCACACATTGTTCAAAAGCAACTCTGCCTTTTATTGAGGCTAAATCAATATTTTGTAAAATTAATTAGAATTAACACTTAACACTTTGTAATGTGTGGTTAACTCAAAGGAAGATATGAGTGGTGTCACATGAAAAATACTTTCAGGATTCGGAAGTGGTCACTATAGTCGAGCAAATCACAAATCTTCAACGTGCTGAGGACGAGCAGACATTACTGTTCATTGCGGAACATTCTACGGTCAACTTGAAAGAACTTTTGGCCGCGCTCACGCAACACTAGATTCCGATTACAGGTGGTATTTTCCCCAGCCTGATTTATTGCAATAAACGATTTGAAACGGGTGTCATGGTGGATTTGCTGCCGGTAATAGCCGAACAAGTGTGGTTACAGGTCTAAATCTGCGAGTTTTACCCTGTCGGGCTTGCCAAATGTTCCCAGAGGTCAACAACACACCGTACTGGTACTCGTGGATGGACTTACGAATAATGTCGCTTCGTTCCTCGACCGATTGTTTAGAAAATGCTGGAACAAGGTTCGTTATATCGGCAGTGCGGGATCACTGAGTTTTCAACAAAAGCCCCGTCTGTTCGATAGTCATGGAATCTATCAAGATGCAGACCTGATTCTGTGGGTCAAAGCGACCACAACTTTAGGGTTACAACACGGTTGGAAACAATTGTACTATCCCTTCGTTGCCAATCGGATTGAGCGAACCGTTGTCCGCCAGTTGAATAACCGACCTGCGTTTGAGTTTTACAGTCAACTGATTGAACGTATGATCGGAACATTTTGAGGTAGTGGTTGCAAAGTAAGTGGTGTGCAGAAATAATCTGCCACATGATCGAAGAGACTTTCACCACTATTAAGCTGAGTGAGAATACGGCGGCAATAGGTTGAGTCGTCGATTGCGGTGTATTGATAGCGCTTCACCGCCTCACCGGATTGATCCCTCAAGCTCAAGAACTTGACATCGACTTGAACATGCTGACCGGTAACCGTTTTGACGTACCGTTTGCTATGAAGCGTGCGTTTAGGAGCAGACTTAGGCAGTTTGCCTACGCCATGGGCTCGCAACACTCGGGTCACTATTGCCTCTGAAGTCTTGATCCCGTGGTAGCGATCCAAGTAGATCGTGATCCGCAAGTCACCCACTTGATAGGTGCTGCGTAGCTCCAAGATTTTTTCAACCACCTCGGGTGCAGTTTTGCGGAGATGGTGATGGGCGATGGACTTCTTGCGATACAAGCCCGCTCGCCCTTGCTGCTCGTAAGTCTGTTTCCACCGGTAAAGGTTGATCGCGGGACGTTGAATTCTCAACAGGCTTCTCTGACACTGACATATTTTGCATATTCAAGGACTGTGAGCTTAAGCCTTAGGTTCAATGCTTCTCGGGCGGATGCATACCGTCCTCCTGGTTCTTCCGTAGATCCTACTACGAAGTGTCTCGGAGGGTATGAAGTATCACACAATAGGCGCATCAGTTAATTGATGTACATTTGCATCCAGAAAAGATTCAAGCGCAAGATTGGTTGCATTTGGATTAACTAAATTGGCAGCATGTGTACCGTTTGGGATTTTGAAGAAGCCTTTGACATTAGGCAGAACCTTAAATAACGTTCTTTCTGCCATTTTTATCGGGATACCTTCATCCACACTACCATGCATGACAAACGACGGTGCAGCGATTTTGGCTACACGTTCAGCGGGGATTTCATCCCGTTCAATCAAGCAATTCATGCCATGAAAAACATTTAAAGATGGGGTTGCCTTCCAGCGAGGAATCCAATAATCATGAAGCGATTGATTTGTCCCCAGAAACAGGTTTGCCATTGTGGTGATGACATTAATTTTTGTATCGCCAGCAAAGGCATCGCGCATTGAGCGATAGATTTCCTTTATGTCGTCAGTGTCAATGCCATTATAGGTGCTGAGAAATACCGCTGCCTTAACCCGTTCTGGATTGCGTACGGCGATCCGTACAAGAGCATATCCACCCTGTGACATGCCTACAAAGGCTGCCTGTTGGATTCCCAAATGATCAAGTAAAGCGATAGCATCGTCTGCAGTGTCATACAGCGTAAATGGCTTGCCGTCCCATCGAGTTTGTCCATATGCGCGTGCATCAAAGCGAACGCAACGATACTTCGTCTTCAGAAATTCGACCTGTGGATCAAACATGCTCAGGTCGAAGAGTAAGCCATGCATAAACATGACAACCGGTTTATCTCCACCAGAATCCTCATAATGAATACCTTGTCCATTAATCTCAGCGATTGGCATTGATATACTCCTTAAGTTGTAATTCGTGACAACACTTATCAAACAAGCAGATCACATCCAAAAAGGCGTTGATAAATTGCCTTTTCGCCAAGTTCATATAGCGCCTATTTCCAACAAAATCTAATTCGTTGGTTGAGGATAAACAGATTGGGTAGTTAACAAGAACGTACAATCCATTTAACCTGACTATATACTAGTCTGTCGACACAATACGATCGCGATATTTTCAGTGTAATGCGTACTAGACAGCCAAAACCTTAAGGTTTGCCGACCATATTCATCGGGGCATAGTGGATTTCGAGATAACTGGCAATGCGTTGGGCTTTGACGGGGTCAAAACTTCGTAGAGGGATCGGAGCAATCGGTTGTTGAGATTGTCCATGACAGGCGTAATGCACTCTGCATCGGGGTAGTGGCAGTCAACCAAGTTGCGAACCCCTTGTGCTCAATCGACTTTCGTACGGGGTTGAGTTACGGTCACGAACTGCTTGCGTGCTAAAGGTTCAACAAACATGAACAGATTGTTGAACCCCTTACGAACGTAGACGTAATCCTAGAAGGCTGGGGGTCCGGTTTCCAACGATAGAGTTTGGAACATCTCTCCGACTAACTGCATACTGGTTTCATCCATACACACCGGCGGATGCGAGACTGTGCAGCTAAAGCAGCCTACCTACAAGCCGGTTGGCAAGTTATTTGCACCGAACCAGAACGATTGGTCTTGCTCTCGAACGGAGTTAATAACTTCAAATTGAGGGAGAAATTTTCGCGATTTTTCATTTACCAACTCACTAGCGGGGCATTACCGAAAATTGCGAGACATAGGCGAACCCGAATGCGCTCAGCAAGTTGCGCATTACTCCTTGATCACCACCGGCATAATCCGCAACCAGCAAAATGAGCGTTTCTATGCAATATTGTCTATTTCCGCCGAATAAATAGCACTCAAATAAATTTTAACAGCTAGAAGTATTCTTAATGCTTATTTACAAATGTACCGAATAAAATGAGATGAGATGTTATTTTTATCGTGAGCAGAATGAGCACATTAACAGTTAGTCAGCACTTGTTAGACCAACTCCACGAACGCGCTGCACAGTCAGGTTGTTCAGCGGATGATTTATTGGCTCGACTACTTTGCCCTCAACAATTCCAAGGCATTATCCCCGATTCCCATAAACAGGTTTTCGAGATGGTTACTGACGCGATCATGATTTGTGGATCGAGTGGCTGCTTCATCTATTGCAACCAATTCGCCCTTAATCGCTTAGGCTATACTCTTGATGAAATGCTGCATCTGATTCCATCTGACATCGTGCATCCGGATTATCATACCAGCAGCAAAGCCGATCATGAGCGGTTATGGGCGGGCGAAACGGTCATGGCCGAATCGGCTCATCGCACCAAGGATGGACGTATTATTCCAGTCGAATTACATGCCCGTCGTACTGAGTACAGCGGCGATTCGGTCATTGTGGCGGTTGTGCGGGATATTACCGAGCGCAAACGGGTAGCAGCAGCCTTCAATGAGAGTGAGGAGCGCTACCGGACGCTGGTCGAAGCCTCGCCGACTGCAATATTGGTCATGCAAGAGGGGCGTTATATGTTCGCCAATCCAGCTGGTGCAAGCCTATTGGGTTATGCCAATCCTGCTAACCTAATCGGTAAACTTGCGCTCGACACAATTGTCCCTGAATACTTGCCCATCATCCACAAAAGGCTTCGATCTCTTGAGGAGGGGAAACCCAATTCAATGATTGAAATCGCTGTGCGCAGGCCGGATGGTTCTACAGTATCCGTTGAAACTACATCCATTCCTATAACCTATGAAGGGAAACCCGCCGCGCTGATTATTGGACAGGATATTACGACGCGCAAGCAATTCGAGATGGACTTACGTCGAAGCGAATCACGGTTGCAGTCAATAATCGAGATGCAGACGGCGTATGTCATTCGAACCGATATGCTGGGCAATTATTCCTACGTCAATCAGGCGTTCTTTAACCAGTTTTGTTGGGCCTATACGGATATTAATGACCTCATCGGTACATCCTGTATGGACACCATATTGCCCGTCGATCATCAAAAGGTCTTCGAAACGGTCATGGCTTGTATTCAAGAGCCGGGCAAACCCATCCAAGTCATCATCCGAAAGCCAACCCAAAATGGTGGCTTCTTTTGGACATTGTGGGAATTTGTGGCGCTAACCGGCGCTGACGGTACATTTACCGAAGTTCAATGTATGGGGTTTGACATTACTGAACTCATGCAGGTACGCGAGAAATTGCAAGTTCAAGAGAATGCCCTCCAATCTGCTGCCAATGCCATCGTGATTACCGACCATAGCGGTATGATTGAATGGACGAATCCCGCATTTACTACCCTTACGGGCTATTCATTTGAGGAGGTACGAGGCAAAAGTCCTAGCATCCTCAAATCAGGTGTTCAGAACAAAGCATTTTATGCGAACATGTGGAATACAATCGTATCCGGAGCAGTTTGGCATGGACGACTTATCAATCGCCGTAAAGACGGGGGGTTTTACACCGAGGAACAAACGATCACACCCGTTCGCGATATGAGCGGTACCATCACGCATTTTATCGCGATCAAGCAAGACATAACTGAACGTGAACAAGCAGAACAAATTCGATTGGAACAAGAACGTCTTAAAGCCAGTTTGAAAAAGGAAGAAGAATTCAACGCCCTCGTCAGAAAAGCAGTTTCGGCGCTGTCACATGATGTCCGTACGCCGCTGGCAGTAATTGAGACCACGAGGGAAACGCTTGTCAACTATTTTGACCATATCGATGAAGCCAAACGACGAGAAAAACTGGAGGTTATTGGCAGACAGCTCCATTTCGTTTTTGAACTACTGAACGATATGACATTGACCGTCAAGAGCGGCCTTAGCTACAGTGTTTTCAAACCCAAAGTGATGAATCTTTTATCCCTGTGTCAGATCGTTATCGGCGAAGTGCAGCAAATCACTGGAAACGATCATCATCTCAGCTTTGTCACCGATGGGCGTATTCAATCCGCATGGATTGATGAAACACTGGTCAGTCGCATCTTGCTCAATCTGCTCTCGAATGCGATCAAGTTTTCACCAACAGGGGGAAGTGTTTCGCTCGAACTAGGTCAGCGTGAAGAGTGGATTGTGCTGCGGGTGATTGATCATGGACTCGGCATCAGTGAGGCCGATTTACCGCGTATTTTCGAGCCGTTCTATCGCTCCGATTCAGTACGTGCCATTGGGGGTACAGGGCTTGGGTTGAATATTGTGAAAGACTGTGTGGACCGCCATGAAGGTCATATCGCTGTCGAAAGCCAACTCGGCAAAGGCACGACCTTCACCATCGAGCTACCGTTGAAGCGAGAACCTGTAGCTGAGATGCAGTGAGGATGATTGCTAGGCGTAAAGAACATAACTGCGACCGACCCGTCCGGTAAGTGGAGCAAACTGCAGTAATACACCCCATACCGCAGATCTACTCCCACATTGGCCTTGTTCATCCTTTTTGCAATTTGAGTGAATTCGATATGCCGCCGATCGCTTTGGCACAAGGCCTGTAAGCACCCCTTCGATCTCCGGCACCCATCGCAATTTCGCCAAACGTTACCCACAAATTCCCTTCACCTCGGCTATTCTTGAATTCCTGCGCCACATCTATCCCATTGTGCATCAATTCTTCCGCACGGGTCAGATCTTTCTGTTCCAAAACGGCATTACTCAGGTTATTGAGCAGAAAGGCTTCATTCTTATGTCGCTGATCTTGCGAGCAAGCGACTTTCGATACCGTACGACCTATTTGCCTATCATTGCCCAAGCGGTTTAATCTCACGTCCAAACTTTTTGCTTAGTTATGGATGGAAACTCATCTTGGGCAGTTTGACTGTAAGCGAGAGATTGCTCTCTCTGCTTCTAAAATACGAGTTATGGATAAGCAACTTCGTCCAAACGGGGAAATAGAAAAAGATTGAGGGAGGGTTTGGTGGGTTGATGAGTATAGGCGATCAAACCGGATACCAAGTTGACGAAAAAGTTAAGTGGACTGCGAAGGCGAGAATGCTCAATCTGAGAAATATTCTAGAGTTGGTCATTGATCGTTTCGATGATTAAACGCTTTCGTAAGAGCAATTTATCGGTCATGACCATTAGTTTGTCCTTCATATTGGTTTTGAGTTTGGTGATGAGTTGAACACCTTGCTGCATCAACTGTTCAAAAACAGGCTGTCGAAGGCAAGCCATGTCGCCAAACGGCTAACCAAAAAGACCAGGGCACGACATTTCTTATCCATATACCGCGCATTGCAGCGGAGGATGCACAAACATGAATAAAGTTCTGATTATTGAGGATGATCTCCCCATTCTGGACAATATCATTGATACACTTACTGCCGAGGGGTTCCTTGCCAAGGGGGCTGCAAACGGGCTGGAAGGTATCGAGGCAGTCCAGACCTTTGTCCCAGATTTGATTATATGTGACATTTCGATGCCCGGACTCGACGGGTATGGCGTTTTGCATCAGCTTCGAAACAACCCTGCCACAGTCAATATTCCCTTTGTTTTCCTGACTTCCAGGATTGAACGTCAAGATTTGCGCCGGGGGATGGAAAGCGGTGCGGACGACTACATCCCCAAGCCATACACCCGCTCCGAACTGCTGAAGTCGGTCAGTATGAGGCTCAAAAAGCAAGAGCCCTACAAGAACCTGCAGCAGGAATACGAACGAGTCAGCCACTCCGATCAACTCAAAACCGAGGCAATCCGAGTTGCCGCCCATGATTTGCGCAACCCGCTTACGTCAGTATCCATGACGCTTTATCTGCTCATACGCGTTTATGGCAAAGCGCTGCCACCAGAGGTTTTGGAAAAACTTAATCGTATTGAGGCCGCGTCGAACCAGATGGAACAAATCACGAGTGAAATTCTCTCAGTTGACCGTATCGAAATGATGAAGGTCAATCGGTCAACTGAAGTGTTTGATCTGAACGAAATCGTGCAAGCAGAATTCGATAACTTCATAGGTCAAGCCAAACAAAAAGATCAGCGGCTTCGTTTTGAAAAGCCCGCACAACCGACCCTGATTCAAGCTGATCCGATCGATATTAAGCACGTCGTTCTCAATCTGATAAGCAATGCTGTCAAATATATGCCAACAGGTGGCTATATTAATCTCCTTATAAAGCACGAGCCACAGCAAGTTCTTTTTGTTGTGCAAGATAATGGTTGCGGCATCCCGAAAGACCAGCAGGATCGGTTATTTGAGGCGTTCTACCGGGTTAAAACGCAAGAAACAAGCACCATCGGCGGCACGGGACTGGGTTTGCATTTGGCGAAGAAGATGATCGAACGTAATCGGGGCAAACTGCTTTTTCGAAGCGTTTATGGTAAGGGGAGTGTCTTTGGTTTCTGGATGCCGCCTGCACCCAGCGACTCAGATAATGGGTCTTGGGGGACGGAAGGCGATTTATCGATTAACCAGTTCAAACTGGTCTAATGTCAGGACGGGGCGATTGTCTTCTTTATCCCAGCCGAAACGTCGTATACGCCGCCCCCAATGGCTGTTGTTGTTTTTGCTGCCTGTGTGCGGCGTTTTCTACCTCTGGCTTGCCCAAAACACTTGGGAAATACCCACTTCGGAGATTGTTTCTATTGCGATGCATTCGACTTTGCGCGCAAACTATGACGCAGACGCGCCCTCAGACAAAATCCCCGGATTCCGCTGGGGTATCATCGCTGATACGATTCACGATGACCAGCCACCGCAGGTTGATGTTGAAGCGAGGATGGCAACCTTGAATGCGGAACTGCAAACGCCGGTGGCCTCGGTAACATCCATTGTGACTATAGTCGGCAGCGATACCGCTACAGCAACGGATACACCAATGGCCAGCATGACACCATCTGTGACGGAAACGACCGCCACGGATACACGTTCGGCAACAATAACCAACACACCAACGGCTACCGTTACCGTCACCAATCCGCCGACGGACACAAGCACGCCAACTGCCACCCTGACCGCGATAGCAACCAATACCCTTACCTTGACACCCTTGGCGACGTCAACCGATACGCCCACTGCGACTGCCACTGCATTGACACCACTGACGAGCACACCGACCGCGACTAATACACCCACCAGCACGGCGACACCTACGGTCACCGCCACCCTGACCGCGACACCAACCGATACGCCCACTGCGACTGCCTCGGCAACGCTGACGAGCACACCGACCAATACACCAATGCTTACAGCTACAGTTTCATCCAACTTGCGAGACCAAATCAACAACCTTATTGCATATGTTCATAGTCTCAGCCTGGCCGGAGGTACTGAAAACAGTCTGATTATCAAACTAGATGCGGCGACACAATCCCTTGACAACAATGATAACGGGGGGACTATCAACAACCTACAAGCCTTTATGAATGAGGTTGAAGCCCAGCGCGACAAGGAAATCACTAGCCCACAGGCGGACAGTTTAATCGCAGCAGCACAAGCAATTGTTGACCAAATTAATGCGGGTTGAGGAAGATCATTAGTTTAACGTCAGTTAGCTACCGTTGGCGAACTAGGAAGGCACAAGAACAGCAAAACGAGATGTTCGGTTTTTGGCGAAGGGAACCTCATTGAGCCAGCAAACGAAACGCAAGATATTGGTGGCAGCAGATGAGGCCACATTTTGAAGATATGTTTTTTGTAGTCCCCAGTAACGCGCATGGCGTAAGCCACAGTTGCGGATGATCTGCGTGAAAGTGCCTTCAATACCCGCTCGCCGTTGGTAAATGGCTTTAAACTCCGTAATTTTCTGGCGTTGACGCATGACTTGCAGCAGTTCATGCCGTTCGGGTAGATAGCGGAGTGTCATGGTTCGTCCAGTTTTACGGTCTATAGTACAGCGTGAACGCGTGGGACAACCTGTACAGGTCTGCTTAAAGCCAGTTATATTCCGCAGGCTCCTCAGCGGAGCTTGCGTGACATAGTACGCTATCGCACCAAACTGATTCAAGATCGAAGTAGCGAAATCAACCGCGTGCAGAAAGTACTGGAAGATGCCAACATCAAACTGGCTGGGGTGGTCAATGACGTGATGGGTGCTTCAGCGCGTGATATGCTCACCCAGTTGATTACCGACAATGATGATCCACAAGTTATGGCTCAACTGGCACGTGGTCGGATACGTAGCAAGATTGACGAATTGGAACAAGCCCTGACCGGTTTTGTCCAAGATCATCATCGTCTGATGCTGTGCCTCCACCTAGAGCATGTCGATTATCTTAATGCCCAGATTACCCGTCTGGAGGCAGTCATTGAGTAGCTGGTTGTCCCCTTTGACGAAGCGGATGTGGTAGCGAGACTGATCGAGATTCCAGGTTTGAGCTTTCACACGGCTCACATTGTCATTGCCGAATTGGGCGTCGACATGACCCGTTTTGAAAGTGCTGGGCATGCAGCCTCGTGGGCTGGTTTGACACCCGGTAAAAATGAAAGTGCTGGCCGAAACTATTCCAACAAGACCGCTAAGGGCAACCAGTATCTCAAAGCGGCGCTCGTTCAAGCCGCTCATACCCAGCGTAGTGCTCAAAACTACTTGGGTGCACAATACCGTCGTTTGGCCCGACGGCGTGGCTCAAAACGGGCAGCTGTCGCCGTGGCTCATTCGATTCTAGTGATTGCCTATCATCTGCTGAGGCATGGTACACACTACCAAGAACGAGGTGCAGATTATTTTGATAAGCATGACCGATCGTACCTCGAGCTGGCTCTTGTCAAACGCTTGGAACAGTTAGGCTATAAGGTTCATTTGCAGCCCCTTGTCGCCTAATCCATTCTATTTTCGAGGAAGGATCTAATTGACGTTATTTATAGCAAGGTAGGGGATAAGTATCAAGCAAAACATGAAATAATTTAATTCGTACTGAGCAATTATGAGTCATCTATTGGTAAGCTAGCTCAGATAGATGGAAATGCGAATGGTTACCTTGATAGTAATGAATATCTAAAACGAACAAGCAATCAAGTAATTTTTGTCTTTGAGCGTGACAAAATGGTACATTAACCTCAGTTCGGGATAAGAGCTTCGAGCTGAGGGAGATCGAGAGCAAGGGAGGGTTTAGTAGGTTTGTGAGAATAGGCAATTAACCCACAAACGACATTGACCATGAAGTTGGCAAGACTACGATGGCGGGTGTGTTCGATTTGAGAAATATTCTTGAGTTGGTCAATGATGGTTTCCAAGATGCTGCGCTTGCGTAAAAGCAGTTTGTCTGACAGCAAGATCAAACGGTTTTTCATCTTCGATTTGAGACGGGTAACGAGATGAATACCGCGCTGAAGCAATTGTTCGGTCAAGGGTTGCGAGAGATAACCTTTGTCGCCAAACAGCTTGCCCCATAACCATT
This sequence comes from Aggregatilineales bacterium, assembly GCA_044226855.1. GTDB lineage: Bacteria > Chloroflexota > Anaerolineae > Aggregatilineales > Phototrophicaceae > CFX2. The sequence goes on along the minus strand of JBGAGF010000036.1, from coordinate 172 downwards.
TTGTGAGTTGAGGGACAGGGATGCGGTCATCCACATTGCCAGCGGTGAGGCGGCAAGCCAGCAGTTGACCACGATCATTGACGACCAAATGCAGTTTGAAGCCAAAGAACCAATCCACCGAGTTCTTGCCCCGCTGGGCAACATCTTGAAACACCCGATGACGAGGAATACG